>CAVVRY010000009.1:0-151876 GCA_963750735.1 uncultured Bacteroidales bacterium
AATTATCAAAAACTGCATCATTTCAGGAACTTGTGGGGAATTAGAGAATTGATTAGAAAATAGAGGTTTTCAACGAAAGCGTCTACACAAAAGCCAAAGAAATCTATGATCGTGAAATGGGATGCCATCACCTCAAATGCCCAGTTTACCGATTCTTTGTCAATGTATAAGAGAAGATTCCTGGTTTCCTGGGCTCCTTCAGAGAAAAAAAATCTGAAACGATTCATCCCTTTTTGTTACTGGTACCCTAACTGGATATATTATAAAATGTTTAATTACGAATACTTTAGGATTATTAATTTGAATTAAACTACCGCCAACATTGTGTCATATTTTATAAATGTAAGATTGTAAAACAATAGTAGATTAGGATTATAATATAGATATGAAATTAATATATAGAATCACACAATTTGTTGCTTTATTTCTTTGGATCACAGTATTTCATGGTTGTCAGGGGAAGCAGGGAGATAATCATAAAAATCAATTAAACATAAATTCGACAAGTAATTTAAATTTGGCAGAGAAGGAAATTGTGATTAAGTGGTTTGGACAATCTTGTTTTTTAATTGTTACTTCAAAAGACTCAAATCTTAACTGATCCTATAGCGTTTAAAGGATATCATCTGCCAAATGGAATTGTGCCGGACTTAGTTACTGTATCCCATAATCATCCTGATCATAACCGGTTAGATGTTGTTGATGGAAATCCTATGGAGCTGAAAGGAACTACTACAAATATTCAAAAAGTTATATCAATCGATAAGAAAATTAAAGATGTAAGAATTTATACTGTCCCCTCTTATCATGATCCTGGCAGACATGGAATGAACGCTATTTTTGTTTTTGAATTTGATGGAATCAGGATTGTTCATTTGGGAGATCTAGGAACGACACTTTCAGATAGCCAAATTGAAGCCATTGGTAACGTAGATATACTGATGATTCCAGTCGGTGGTCAGTTCACAATATCAGGAGCTACTGCTGACAGTGTCATTAATCAACTAAAAGTACAGAGTATCGTGTTTCCAATGCATTATAAAACAGAAGCATTCAATAGCTTACCATATTCGGCAGACGATTTTTTAAAGGAAAAAGAATATGTTAAAAGAATATCAGGGAATAAGTTTACTCTGACTTTATCAAATATGCCGCGAATAAGGGAATACGTTGTTATGGATTATTACTAATTACTGAATAAATACGAACGCACAACACGCCATAGTTAGAAACATAAAAAAAATAAAATGAACATTTCAAAATCAGACAGACCTGCATTAATTTTAATAAACATTCAAAAAGCGTTCGACAATTTAGAATATTGGGGCGGTCAAAGAAACAACCCCAATGCTGAGGATAATGCTGGTGAACTTTTGAAACTTTGGAGAGTTAATGAACTTCCGATTTTTCATGTCAAACACTGTTCTCCGACACCAACTTCTTTATTAAACGAAACAAATGAAGGGAACGAATTTAAAGATATTGTGAAACCAATTAGCGGAGAACCAATTATTAAAAAAAATGTAAATAGTGCATTTATTGGGACAAATTTAAAAGAGCAGATTGACAATGAAAAGATAACCAAACTTGTAATAGTTGGTTTAACGACAGACAGTTGTGTTTCGACAACTACCAGAATGGCGGGGAATTTTGGGTTTGACACTTTTCTTGTTTCTGATGCTACAGCAACGTTCAACAAAAAGGGACTTGATGGCCAAAATTTTTCGGCAGAATTAATTCACGAAACCGCCTTGGCTAGTTTGAATGAAGAATTTGCAACAATTGTTACAACAGAATATCTGAAACAAAATATATTAACAAACCATAAATAAAAAAGCGAACGCACAACATTTTGTATAAGTAATGGCAGGGAAAGTGCTAAATATCAAGGTTTGTAGCCCCCGCCTGAACGATTCAGTCGGGCAGGCGCTCAAACTGCATAGCGGTTTACTCTCTTCGCTTCGTGAGGCTCCCTTCGGTCGGTTGACAGGAATAAAGCCCGTAATCTGCTACTTCTCATACAATTTACCGTTACCCCTCATAAAATAAATGAGATTCATGAAACTAAAAAAGCTACTTATTTTTATTCTATTAAGCCAGTTATTTTTTATTGATATAGTTGCGCAATCTATAAAAACTAGCAATCTAGATGTTTTGAATTATCATGTCTATTTGGAGCCAAATATTAATGAACAACATATAAAAGGCAGCGTGCTAATCAGATTTAAAACACCCTCTAAAACTGACAGAGTAAGTTTTGATTCTGGGGATTTAACGATAACAAGAATTGACGGTGATAATGTTGAAGGTTTTGAACAAATAGATGATAAAACTATTGTATCATTAGCAAAGAACGATTCACTAGAATTTGCTATACAAATATTTTATGAAGGAAAACCTACAAAGGGGATGGTTTTCTCTGCCTCCCCACAACAATTATATACTATATACTTCACAAGTTCTTGGATGATCTGCAATTTTTCTCCTGATGATAGAGCAACTATCCAACTTGATTTGCTAGTCCCTAATCAGTTGATATGTATTGGTAGTGGGATTTTGATCGATACTCTCAGATGCGATAACAACATGACCTTGTATTCGTGGAACCAGGATTATGAAACTCCAACATACACCTATGGCTTTACTATTGGCACATTTAACGAATTTCATAATAACTATAAGTCCATTCAATTAAACTACTATGCTGACAATTATAAGCCTGTTGAAATAGAAAAAATATTTAGATATACAGGAGACATGATTTCATTTTTTGAGGATAAATCAGGAATTCCATTGCCTCAAGATTCCTATTCTCAAATTTTAATTGGTAATCATTTTCAAGAAATGTCAGGTTTTGCAATATTAAAAACCAACTACGGAAAGCAGGTCCTTGAGGACAGTACGGAAACAAATTTAATATCGCACGAGCTTGCCCACCAATGGTGGGGTAACATGATTACATGTAAAAATTGGAATCACTTTTGGCTAAATGAGGGATTTGCCACTTATATGTCCGCTGCATATAATGAACACCGGTTTGGAAAGAAAAAATACCATCAAGACATTGATGCATATTTTAGGGTGTACGATAGAATAAGGTTGGATGGAGGGGACAAACCTTTGGTTTTTAAGAATTGGTCAAACCCAACAAAGAATGACAGAAATTTAGTTTATTTTAAAGGAGCATATGTATTACATTTATTACGGAAAGAACTAGGAGATGAGGCATTTTGGAAAGGAGTCATGTTTTTTACTCAAAGATATTATGGTAAATCGGTGACGACTGAAGATTTTCAATTGGCATTGGAACAATCTTCTAACAGAGACTTAAAGGTGTTTTTTAAAACTTGGATATATTAAAAACGAACTATAAATTGAAAATAAGGAAAGCGACTGAAAAAGACTATTACCAAGTTTGGGAAATATTTTCGAGAGTTATTGAAACTGGAGACACATATGTCTTTGACCCAAAAACATCCAAATCGGACTTAAGAAAACATTGGTTCACTGATTATATGCAAACCTTTATTGCTGAAGAAAATGGAACAATTCTCGGAACCTACATAATAAAACCGAATCAAATCGACTTGGGAAACCATATTGCGAATTGTAGTTATATGGTTAGCCCAAAAGCACAGGAAAAAGGAATTTGAAAAAATAAATAGTAATTTTATAAACGCAGCTTTGCTTAACTCAATGTCCAACTTTACGGGGCAAGTCCAGTTCTTAGTGCAAAACAGTCAAGCTCGCTCCAAAAACAGTAGGTACGAGAACAGGAATGCATACACACTATGCTACGCCACAAAAAATTTTCCTTTGAAGTCAATTAAAGAAACTAAATTTGGATTGTAAACTTTACTCAGTTTAATACTTTTTTCTTAATTTATATAAATAATTTAATATTATGAAAATGAATCGATTATTAGCAATGTTATTTTTTGTAATAAGCCTTATTGCATGTCAACCCAAAGGTCGAATTTACGTGGAACATCAAGAGTTATCACCCCGGGTGGAGTGGTTAAAGAGTCGATAAGCGAGAATTTAAGGTACCTATTGAGGACAATAATCTCACTTATAATTTGAGCTTATCATTTCGTTATGCAAGTGGTTATCAATTCCAAGTTGCAAAGGTTATAGTAACTGAAACTAGCCCAAGTGGTATAGAAACGGTGAATGAATATGAATTAAAAGTACGAGAAGATAGTGGGGATTATATCGGAGACCCTGCTTTAGATATTTGGGATAGTGAGCATTTAGTAGAGAGCAATAAGAAATATGAAGAAACAGGGATATATTCTTACCTAATAGAACACAACATGCCTGTTGACATATTGAATTTTGCAATGGAAATAGGTGTAATCTTGGATAAGGTAAATTAAATAATCCTTTATTGATTGGTCTTTTAGAAGATAATAGAATTAGCATTCTCTGTCTTTTAAAGTATAAAAGACTAGTAAAAAAAAGCTACAACAATAAATAACACACATTAAACTGTGTTTTATTCGAGACGTTACAGCCAATTTCGCGACCTTGTGAGATTTTAACGGTAGTCGGAATTACTTCACCCAAAGAATAATGAAAAGAAAAATTGAATTACTGGCACCTGGTGGAGATATTGATTCCATAAAAGCTGCAATTCTTGCAGGGGCCGATGCCGTTTACTGTGGGTTGAATAAATTTAATGCGAGAAACCGGGCATCAAACATAAGCTTTGAAGATCTACAGGGCATCGTAAGATTGGCACATAAAAACAGTTGCGAGGTATTTCTAACCCTTAATATCATTATTCTCGACAGTGAAATTCCGGCCCTTATAAAGTTACTGAACAGATTGGTTAATACTCACATCGATGGTGTGATCGTTCAGGATATAGGCATGTTCTATCTGTTGTCTGAATATTTTAAAGGCCTTAAAATACATGCATCTACACAACTTACCACCCATAACAAAGGTCAGATTCAGTTTTTAAGCAAACTGAATGCTCAGCGGGTTAACCTGTCAAGAGAGTTGAATATTAATGAGATAAAAACATTAACTGCTGTTGCACATAAAAACAGTGTCTTAACAGAAGTATTTGTTCATGGTTCCTATTGTATCTCTTTTTCAGGCATCTGTTATATGAGTTCTGTTCATGGAGGCAACTCAGGAAATCGTGGTAGATGTAGTCAGCCATGCAGAGACAAATATATAAGGACTGCTGAGGGTAATGATTACCCTCTTAATCTTAAAGATAATTCGGCATATTTTGATTTAAAGGAACTATATGATGCAGGGGTTGACTCACTAAAGATTGAAGGGCGAATTAAGGAGTATGAATATGTCTATACTGTGGTGAATGCATGGAAACAACAGATTCATCATTTTAATGATAAAAACAGTCTGATCAATGACAATAGTGACCTTTACAAGGTATTTAACCGCGATTTCTCAAATTCATTCTTAAAGGGAGATATTAATAAAGATATGTTTATTGATAATCCCATGAGTCATTCAACCAAACATCTTTCTGAGATCAATAATTATTCTTCGAGTGATAAAATGATAAAGGGACAAATGGAACTTTATGAAGAAAAAGAAAAACTCAGAACTTATATTAAAAATGAAATAGAACAATTTAGCACAACCAAAATCCCTTTAACATTAAGTGTTTCCGGGGCATGTGGGACTCCATTAAAAGTATCTGTAAAAACTCCGGACACATCATTCGATATGCTCTCAGGAGTTAATCTGGCAGATGTTGGAACAGAGGCCTTAAACCTCAAGATGGTACTAAAAAGACTGAAAGCAATAAATGATACTGAATATTTCATAAAGGATATGGAGCTTAATCTTGACACCGAGCTTTATCTGCCCTTTAAGGAACTCACTTCAATAAAGAAAAGAATATTGTTCATCTTGAATGGCTCAAAGGAAATGGTTGCCCCCGTTAATGTTCCCGTTTTAAAGAAGCATAACACCCAAAAAAACAAGCCTGCTCTTTCAGTATTAATATCCTCACATAAAGATATTGACATTTGTAATGATGCCTCTGTAGATGTTTATTTTCAACTTCCGAATAGTTTCAAAATGGAAGATGCTGTGTTGACAGATCTCTTCAAAAAGAATAAAAACCTAATACCCTGGTTTCCTTCCATTTTAATAGGTGATGACTATATGGCTGCAGTGGAATTTCTTGAACAGCTTCAACCAAAACGTATTGTAACAAATAATACAGGAATAGCTTTTGAAGCCTATAAAAAAGAAATACCCTGGATCGCAGGACCCAACCTAAACATTGCTAATTCCTATAGCTTATTATGCTTAAAAGAGAATTTCAACTGTTATGGTTCATTTCTTTCAAATGAATTAAGTAAACAGCAGATGATGTCTGTTAAAAAGCCTGAGGATTTCAAACTATACTGCAGCATCTATCAGCCTATGGTACTCATGACGAGCAGGCAATGTTTGTTTCATCAGGTAACCGGATGTGAAAAAGATAAAATGGATGATAGCTGTATTCAACAATGCGAGAAGTATTCAACCATTACAAATTTGAAAAATGAGACTTTCATTATCGAGAAAACAAAAGGAAACTATCATAGAGTATATAATGCGTCCAACCTGCTGAATACTGATGTTGTTACAGATATGCCCGATCTCTTTTCCAGCTTCTTTATTGATTTAAGTGATATAAAAACCGAAACTAAAATTGAGCTGGACAAAGCAAGTATAATTAAGTCTTTAAAAAGCATCTTAGTGGAGATTCTGATTCAACACAGCAACTTCAACACATTATTCATCCATCAAATAACATTCAATATATAGATGGTATCTAATTCTACCCTACCGGTAGTCGGAATTACTTCACCCAAAGAATAATGAAAAGAAAAATTGAATTACTGGCACCTGGTGGAGATAATGATTCCATAAAAGCTGCAATTCTTGCAGGGGCCGATGCCGTTTACTGTGGGTTGAATAAATTTAATGCGAGAAACCGGGCATCAAACATAAGCTTTGAAGATCTACAGGGCATCGTAAGATTGGCACATAAAAACAGTTGCGAGGTATTTCTAACACTTAATATCATTATACTCGACAGTGAAATTCCGGCCCTTATAAAGTTGCTGAACAGATTGGTTAATACTCACATCGATGGTGTGATAGTTCAGGATCTAGGCATGTTCTATCTGTTGTCTGAATATTTTAAAGGTCTTAAAATACATGCATCTACACAACTTACCACTCATAACAAAGGTCAGATTGAGTTTTTAAGCAAACTGAATGCTCAGCGGGTTAACCTGTCAAGAGAGTTGAATATTAATGAGATAAAAACGTTAACCGCTGTTGCACATAAAAACAGTGTCTTAACAGAAGTATTTGTTCATGGTTCCTATTGTATCTCTTTTTCAGGCATCTGTTATATGAGTTCTGTTCATGGAGGCAACTCGGGAAATCGTGGTAGATGCAGTCAGCCATGCAGAGACAAATATATAAAGACTTCTGAGGGTAATGATTACCCTCTTAATCTTAAAGATAATTCGGCATATTACGATTTAAAGGAACTATATGATGCGGGGGTTGACTCACTAAAGATTGAAGGGCGAATTAAGGAGTATGAATACGTCTATACTGTGGTGAATGCATGGAAACAACAGATTCATCATTTTAATGATAAAAACAGTCTGATCAATGACAATAGTGACCTTTACAAAGTATTTAACCGCGATTTCTCAAATTCATTCTTAAAGGGAGATATTAATAAAGATATGTTTATTGATAATCCTATGAGTCATTCAACTAAACATCTTTCTGAGGTCAATAATTATTCTTCGAGTGATAAAATGATAAAGGGACAAATGGAACTTTATGAAGAAAAAGAAAAACTCAGAACTTATATTAAAAATGAAATAGAACAATTTAGCACAACCAAAATCCCTTTAACATTAAGTGTTTCGGGGGCATGTGGGACTCCATTAAAAGTATCTGTAAATACTCCGGAGACATCATTCGATATGCTCTCAGGAGTTAATCTGGTAGATGTTGGAACAGAGGCCTTAAACCTCAAGATGGTACTAAAAAGACTGAAAGCAATAAATGATACTGAATATTTCATAAAGGATATGGAGCTTAATCTTGACACCGAGCTTTATCTGCCCTTTAAGGAACTCAATTCAATAAAGAAAAGAATATTGTTCATCTTGAATGGCTCAAAGGAAATGGTTGCCCCCGTTAATGTTCCCGTTTTAAAGAAGCATAACACCCCAAAAAACAAGCCTGCTCTTTCAGTATTAATATCCTCACATAAAGATATTGACATTTGTAATGATGCCTCTGTAGATATTTATTTTCAACTTCCGAATAGTTTCAAAATGGAAGATGCTGTGTTGACAGATCTCTTCAAAAAGAATAAAAATCTAATCCCCTGGTTTCCTTCCATTTTAATAGGTGATGACTATTTTGCTGCAGTGGAATTTCTTGAACAGCTTCAACCAAAACGTATTGTAACAAATAATACAGGAATAGCTTTTGAAGCCTATAAAAAAGAAATACCCTGGATCGCAGGACCCAACCTCAACATTGCTAATTCCTATAGCTTATTATGCTTAAAAGAGAATTTCAACTGTTGTGGTTCATTTCTTTCAAATGAATTAAGTAAACATCAGATGATGTCTGTTAAAAAGCCTGAGGATTTCAAACTATACTGCAGCATCTATCAGCCTATGGTACTCATGACGAGCAGGCAATGTTTGTTTCATCAGGTAACCGGATGTGAAAAAGATAAAATGGATGATAGCTGTATTCAACAATGCGCGAAGTATTCAACCATTACAAATTTGAAAAAAGAGACTTTCATTATCGAGAAAACAAAAGGAAACTATCATAGAGTATATAATGCGTCCAGCCTGCTGAATACTGATGTTGTTACAGATATACCCAATCTCTTTTCCAGCTTCTTTATTGATTTAAGTGATATAAAAACCGAAACTAAAATTGAGCTGGACAAAGCAAGTATAATTGAAGTCTTTAAAAAGCATCTTAGTGGAAATTTTGATTCAACACAGCAACTTCAACACATTATTCATTTATCAAATAACATTCAATATAAGGATGGTATCTAATTCTACCTCTAAAATAAAAAGGCTGTAACACAGTGCAAATTTAATAGCGGGTACGGTGGTGTACTAACAGCATATTCATGCCCAATTATTTGTTCCTATTGGACGGATATTCGCTCGTAAACCCGTTACTAAACTTACACCAACGTTTTAGCCAGTTAAAGAAACCAAATTTGGATTGTAAACTGCGTTTAGCGTAAGAATTTTTACTTAAATTTAGAAAAAATAAAATATATAAAATGAAACAATTATTATCAGTATTGGCAATTACGATATGCTTAATCGCCTGTCAACCGAAAGGACGAATTTATGTAAAACATCAAAAATTGTCCCCTATGGTAGAATGGTTAAAGAAAGATATACGAGAATTTAAGGTGCCCATTATAGACAATAGTATTGCATATAACATGAGTTTATCGTTTCGATATGCCAATGGTTATCAGTATCAAGTTGCAAAAGTGAAAGTAACCGAAACAAGTCCAAGCGGTAAAGAAATGGTAAAACAATACGATTTAAAAGTACGAAAAGACAATGGTGATTACATTGGAGATCCGGGTTATGATATTTGGGATAGTGAACACTTAGTAGAGCCTAACAAGAAATATGAAGAAACAGGCACTTACACTTATTTAATAGAACACAACATGCCTAACGATCCATTAAATTTTGCCATGGAAGTAGGCGTAATATTAGATAAAGTAAAATAAAACTGTTCAAAACAGGGAAGTTTATTGGCAAGTCTCCTTAGTCTGTTTTTTATGGGATACCGGAACGAATCCAGCATTACTTTAATAATTCATTTACTTAATGCGTGGTCTAACCAAAACCCAACTGGCTACAACAAAAAGTACGCAGCATAAAAAACGCAGTTTATTCAAAACATCACCTACAAGCTAAAAAAACATGTGGAACAGAATTGACAAATATGTATGATGGATCAAATATAGACCTATATGGAGTATTATTATATTACTTACCTTTGAGCCTTCATTATATATAATCCCACAAAATCTCTATCAATCTTTTATATTACGGGAATAAAAATTAGCAAATAATGCGATTTGAAGATCTGGAAATTATTGAACCTCTCATTAAGGCTCTAAGAGAAGAAAAATATGTTGAGCCTACATCAATTCAGGAAAAAGCGATTCCTCTTATACTAAATAGAAATGACGTTCTTGGTAGTGCTCAAACCGGGACAGGTAAAACTGCTGCTTTTGCTATTCCAATCCTGCAGCACCTTTTTCTTGACCGTATGAAGAATAATAGACCACGCCAAATTCATGCACTAATCATAACTCCAACACGTGAACTGGCAATTCAAATTGCAGAGAGCTTTACGACTTATGGAAAATTCACAGGAATAAAAAATACCGTCATTTTCGGAGGAGTGACTCAGGGTGCACAAACGGATGCCCTTCGCAGAGGTGTCGATGTCCTCGTTGCAACGCCCGGAAGGCTTCTGGATCTTATGGATCAGGGTTTCATTAGATTGAAGAATATTGAATATTTCGTACTGGACGAAGCTGACCGGATGCTCGATATGGGTTTCATACATGACATTCGAAAGATTATCGCCAAATTACCAGTTAAACGACAGTCATTATTTTTTTCAGCAACAATGCCAAAAAATATTGTAGAACTTTCGAGAAAAATTCTGAAGGATCCTAAGAAAGTAGAAGTAAGTCCGGTTTCTTCTACTGCTGAAACTATAAAGCAATATCTGTATTATACTAATAAATCAAGTAAGAAAGATTTGCTTTTTTATATACTTCAGGATCAAAATATCGATCAGGTATTGTTATTTTCCAGAACAAAACATGGTGCTGACAAAATAGCTCGTAACCTGAAAAAAAGAAAGATCAAAACAGCAGCGATACATGGTGACAAAGCTCAAAATCAAAGACAAAGAGCGTTGATGCAGTTTAAAACCGGAGAAACCAGGGTGTTGGTAGCAACGGATATTGCTGCAAGAGGTATTGACATTGATAAATTGAAGTATGTTATAAATTATGATATACCGAATATAGCCGAAACTTATGTCCATAGAATAGGTAGATCTGGTAGAGCAGGAGAAGAAGGTACTGCAATTTCCATTTGTGAACCGGAAGAAAATGCTTTTATAAAAGATATTGAGAAACTGATAAACCAGAAGATCCAACTTGTTAGAGAAAACCCCTTCCCACAAACAGAAAACCCAATGACAGAAAAGGAAAAAAAGGAATGGGAAAAAGAGAAACAGAGAAAAAAACAAGAATTCTTTGCTGCAAAGAATAAAAAGCAAAATAGACCAAATTCATCAAGATTTTACAAGAAAAAAAAATAGTACCGAAGTAAATTATCAACTAAGCCTAATGGAAAGCCAGCAGTTAACAATCTATAAGAATAACAGCCGGTTCAGTAGCATTAGCTTCGCTGTGCTCGGCCAGCCTGTTGGCCTTCGGTTCCAATAAACCTGCCAATTGGCAGGCAAGGTGGACTTTTGTATCTTCATCCGCTAAATAGCGGATTCCCTATCCAAAAGAAATGGTACTAAATGAGGAGCTAAACATAGTTCCTCATGGTATGCAATTTAAAACCAAGAAGAAGAATGAAAGAATTACAAATTAATACAACTCCTGAAGTTGAATTGGTTTTTAATAATTATCCAGACTCAGTTCGGAAGAGATTATTAAACCTTCGAAACTTAATTATAGAAGTAGCAAATGAAATAGAGGAAATAACAAGTTTAGACGAGACCCTTAAATGGGGGGAGCCGAGCTTTCTGGTAAAGAAAGGAAGTACTATACGAATTGACTGGAAGGAAACGAAACCTGATCAGTATGCTATTTATTTTAAGTGCACAAGCAAGCTGGTCCCTGCCTTCAAAATGATTTTTAATGATTTATTTAAGTATGAGGGAAATCGAGCCATAATATTTCATATGAATGATACTATTCCAGAACCAGAAGTAAAAAAGTGTATTACAGCTGCTTTAACATATCATAGAGTAAAACAGTTACCAACTTTAGGAATGTGAAAAAATATTAAAAACTGCATACAACAAATTGTATATGAAACGTTTCGATTTTCGTTCCAAGTCGTTAACTTTCATTTTTATGTAAACATACACGTTGACTTATCAGGTATATTTGTCAAATATTACATTTACTTTTGTGTCTGCACAGGATAAAAAAATATCTGAAAAACTTAATGCACGATTTACAAAATGATTCAATTGATCTTAACAATCTAAAGAAAATAGGCTGAATAAAGTTTCGTCTGCAAGAAAACTTCTACAATATGCACAAAGAAAAGGTTACAATTTTTTGGTTCAGAAGGGATTTACGCCTGGACGATAATCGAGGATTGCATGAAGCCTTGAATGGTCAATTTCCGGTTTTACCTATTTTTATATTTGATGAAAATATTACCGATGAATTAGATGAGACTGACCCACGAATTTCATTCATATATGACCAGCTCTGTAACTTATCATCTAAACTGAAAAATAGTTCAAGCTCCCTTTGCTTAAAAAAGGTACCCCAGATAAAGTGTGGAGAAGCATCCTTGATGAATTTAGCGTCCAGGCTGTTTATACCAACGAAGATTATGAGCCATATGCCATTACACGTGATGAAATAATTAGGAAACTTCTACTGACTAATGGAGTCGAAATTAAGCATTTCAAAGATCAAGTTATCTTTGCTAAAAATGACATTTTAAAGAATGATCATACCCCGTACACTGTTTTCACTCCATATAAAAACAAATGGATAAATAAGCTGAAGAGCAATGAGACGAACTTAAGTCAATCCACCAAGAACGCAAACAACTATGCACAAATTCAGTTTAAATTCCCAAGTCTTAAAGAATTAGGGTTTAAACCATCCTCCTTAAAAGTCCGTGATTACAATATTGACAATCTTGACAACTATAGCGAAGTAAGGAATTTCCCCGCCCTAAATCAAACCAGTTTTCTGTCTCCACATCTAAGATTTGGAACAGTAAGTATTCGCAGAGTTGTTAAGCAAACAGAATACAACCAAACCTTTTTATCTGAACTGATTTGGCGAGAATTTTTCATGCAGATACTCTACCACTTTCCGGAGGTAATTCTTTCAAATTTCAAAAGAAAATACGATCATATTGAATGGCGAAATAACTTAGGAGAATTTGAAAAATGGAAAAATGGAGAAACCGGATATCCTATGGTAGATGCAGGAATGAGGGAATTAAATGCCACTGGCTACATGCATAACAGAGTTAGAATGATAGTTGCTGGATTTTTATGTAAACACTTACTGATTGACTGGAGATGGGGGGAAGCTTACTTCGCCAGCAAGCTTTTGGATTATGAGCTTTCTTCAAACAATGGTAATTGGCAATGGGCTGCAGGAACAGGTTGTGATGCTGCACCATATTTTAGAGTGTTTAACCCTTCTGTGCAGGCGAAGAAATTCGATTCAAAAATGATCTATATCAAAAAATGGATACCCGAAATAAATTCCTTGAGTTATCCTTCTCCAATGGTAGATCATAAATTGGCTAGAGAAAGAGCAATAGAAACGTACAAAAAAGGAATACAACAAAATACAACAAACAAAATAAAAAATAGCTAGGATAAAGGTTTGATTGGTTTAGATATATTTACTCAAACTATTTTGTATATTGACATCAAAATGCTTTTAGAATCGCTTCTTTTCATATTGGCAAAGCATTGTAAATAATTAATAGGGAGGTAGTCATGAAATACTTATTATATATGATGGTTTTGATTTCGGCAATGAGTTCACAGACAATTTTTGATTTCACTACCAAATCTGATATCCAGGACTGGATAGTTGTCGACGACGTTGTGATGGGGGGAGAATCCTCAGGAACTTTTAAATTAAATGCTGATGGATATGGTGTTTTCGAAGGTAGTGTATCATTGGAAAACAATGGAGGATTCTCCTCTGTGCGCTATCGATTCGGAAAATTAGAAGTAAAGGGATATACTAAGATTAGTATTAAACTCCGTGGTGACGGCAAAAGCTATCAATTTAGAATTAAATCAAACTCTGTGGATTATTATTCTTATATATCAACTTTTTCAACCTCTGGGGAGTGGCAAGAAATAGAAATTCCTTTAAAGGATATGTATCCTTCGTTCAGGGGAAGGAAACTTGATCAATCCAATTTTTCTAATGATTACATTGAAGAATTAAGTTTTTTAATAGGAAACGAAAAAGTGGAAAAATTTAAACTACTGATAGACAAGATAGAATTAGAATAGAACATTATAAATCATAATTAGTATCTATTTACAACAAAAAATAAACCCTATTAAAACAGGCATTTATACAAACCGTTATGCTGAATTGATGAATTGAATTTAATATGCCAACAATGCAAATAAATCATTGCGATCGGTATGGAAAAATCTGATAACAAAACAATTATTCGCCGATTTATCGAGGAAATAGAAAATACTGGAGATGTATCGAACATCCGGGAATTCATATCAGAAGACTATGTTGAGGTGCATGAAGGTGAACGCTACGAAATCGGAATAAATGGAGCAATAGATCACGTTCTCGGTGTAAGACGGGTCTATCCTGATCTAAAACTGACCATCGAAAATCAAATATCCGAAGGTGAATGGGTTGTGACCATCTACTCAGTTACCGGCACATTCAAAGATGAATGGTTTGGTATGGAGCCAACCGGAAAACCAATTACATTTACAGGAGTAAATGTAGATCGCATTAAGGATGGTAAAATAATTGAACACGGAGGTGCTGCCAATCTGTTGGATCCATTATTGAAAGCAGGAGTTATAATCAAGAAAAAATAAAGCACAGCCCATAACATCAGTTATACTCCATTTTAACACACAAGCTTCAAATGATAAAACTCTTCAGAAAAACACGCCAGAAACTACTTCAGGAAGATAAATCCACCATGTATATAAAATATGAAAGGGAATGAGCATTGTGTTGAAATAACTCACCAATTGGCTGGCAGGTTCAAGGATTTCTTCCATTTTATATTCTATTCAATTTGATAAGAATGGAGCCCGTTGACACTAACTAATCATATAACATCATGAAAAGATTATTTCTATCAGAAACTAAAGAGAATTATCTGAACATAATTGTACTTATTTTACGGGTATCAGTCGCAGGTTTAATGATTACACATGGTTTTCCAAAATTAAGCAAATTGCTGGAGGGAGGTGATATTCAATTTGCCGACCCCTTTGGTATGGGAACTGCTTTTTCTTTAGCTCTTGTTGTTTTTGCAGAATTTTTCTGCTCAATTTTTATTGCTATTGGTTTGGGAACAAGATTGGCCACAATCCCACCAATAATAACTATGATCGTTGCAGCATTTATTATTCATGGATCTGATCCAATTGGCAAAAAAGAACTGGCAATATTGTACTTATTAGTTTATTTAACCCTTTTTATAATAGGAAGTCGCAAATTCTCCATTGATTACTTATTAACCAAAAAAGTTAGTTAACGAACCTGTAATCTAGTACCGTTGAATATTTCAGGCTTTGTCGCCTTAACAATATTATATTTGTAATAGGATAGGTTTCGTTATTTACAATTGCAATGAAGAAATTTAGACTTAAAGCCGGTGATTTTGCCTTTTGATGTAGAAGATATTCTAGTCCATTAATTGGCTATGAAAACTTAACCGCTAAAACACTAAAACTATGAAAACAATTTTATTAATATTTTCTTTCTCGTCCTTGTTACTATTCAGTCATGGACAAACCGCCAACATAACTCTGAAAGTTACTAATATAAAAGAGGTTAAAGGGAATATCAACTTTGCCATATTTAAAAGTGCAGATGGATTTCCAAATGGAGATCAGTATTTTCTTGCGAAAAGTATTCCTGTTGATAAAAAGGAGTTTACCTATATAATAAAAGATGTTTCTACAGACATTTATGCCATTTCTGTTTATCAGGACTATGATGAAGATGGCGTGCTAAATAATAACATGTTTGGAATTCCTAAAGAACCATATGGATTTTCAAATGATGCGAGGGGGAAAAAGGGGCCTCCGAAGTTTGAGGATGCAGTTTTTCAATTGAAATATGATATGGAAACGAGTATTAAATTAATTCACTAGGATTGATTTTTATTTTTAGTTCTTAAAATCAATATTCAAAAAATTATTTGCGGATTTGGCAGAGACGGAATAGACAAAGTTTAAAAAATAACTTTGAACCCGTATATTTAAATAGACTAATGGTGCTGAATTTATAGATTTCTAAATTTCATTGCTTAAATTAAAGAAACAAAATAATCTTTATAGTGCAGAATTATAAAAATAAATTATATTTATCCCATAAATTATTCTGGAAAATTGCTTTGGAAACTTGCAACTTTTCTTTGATAAGCACGTTGTAATAAATTCACGCTTAGTCTTCTAGATGAAATGAATAAAATAAGAGTAACTCAAGACTATGAAAAATTAAGTGATACCATCAAGGAACAACTTAAGCTTGTTTACCCCAATGGATTCAGTGAGCATCTTATTAGCTATTTCAATAAAGATGGGAAAAAAGTAAGTGCCCTTCGTTTTGAAACGGATGAAAAAGTTTATCTGATTCGAATGACTATGGAGCAGGCCATCGATATAATTGAAGCCGACTCTGACTATGACGACGATGGATCACTAATGGATGAGGCAAAAGAAGATTATGAAATAAAATATTCAGATATTGATTACCTTTCTGAAAATGAGAACTATGAGGAGGAAGATGAAAATTAAAATTTTCATCTTGACCTGGTATACACACAAATAAATTAACTGAAATAGATTCATTTCCAAGCATCTGAAACACCTCGTTTTCAGTATAAAAACTTTTCTCATCATTGCCATTAATTTAAGCAGCTATTGGATCAATGTTTTCAACCAGGAATCTGGTTATAGTGTTTTCCAACTACAATACTTTTATGACTATCCTTTATAAATTGGTTTAATCCTATTTGCAACAAATCAGGTTAAAAGATTACAATGGAAAACACAAGAAAGGTGAAAGCCTGATATCTACCTTCTAATATTAGTATGCGGACTTGAAGTTAAAATGAAATTTCCGTATCTTGAAAAACTATTTTGAAATATTGAAAGCTGAATGGCTAGGGATTAAAAATCGTCACAATTCAGATTTTTAAAGTTATAGCCAAGCGTTGAATGGCACTACCACATACTGATTGTAAACCTATAATATGAAAAAAATAATCTTCCTTTTGCTTCTTGTCCCTCTGACTTTTGCTTGCAAACAACAACCAAAAACAGTTATTACCCCTTGGACACCATACGATGAATCTGAAGAATTAGCTCAATGTGCAGAAAACAAATCCATAAAAATGCAATTCAAACTTATCCAGTCAAAAGTTCTGGATAAAAATGAATTATGGGAAAAGATATCGGACCAGATAAGTGATTTCTCTGAAGAAGATTACCAAACACTAAAACCTTTCATTTTAGAGCAAGACATTCCAACAATCCAGTCACATATCCTATCAGGTGATCTTAGCTATGAAACGCTAACACAATGGTATCTCTTCAGAATTGTAAAATATGAAAACGACAAGGATAAAATATTGAACACCGTAATAAATATCAACCCTGATGCCGTTAACGAAGCCCGGGAAAAAGATAAACTTAGATCAACTTCTGACCACCCAATATATGGCATGCCAATTCTTCTAAAAGATAATATTAATCTGGATGGTTTACCTACAACTGCAGGGGCACATGTTCTTAAGAAATAATATAGCCAGGGATGCATTTATTGTAGAAAGGCTAAAAGAGAATGGGGCAATTATTCTGGGGAAAACAAACCTGAGTGAATGGGCGAATTTCCTTTTTTTAGGAGGTCCCAATGGTTTCAGCGCTGTTGGAGGTCAAACATTGAATCCTTATGGACGCAAAATATTTGATACAGGCGGATCCAGCTCAGGAAGTGGTGCGGCAATAGCAGCAAATTTTGCAGCAGGTGCAGTTGGAACAGAAACATCAGGATCTATCCTATCCCCTTCAAGTAATAATTCGATTGTTGGACTTAAACCAACCATAGGTTTGCTAAGCCGAAGTGGTATTGTTCCGCTTTCAAGTACCCTCGATACGCCCGGCCCCATGACAAAAAGTGTAACAGATAATGCTATTCTCCTATCAGCCATGGCAGGTGAAGATGCCACTGATCCAGCTACAAAAGACAATCCTAAGAACAAAAGATATCTGGAAGATCTAAAAACTCAAAGCCTGAAAGGATTGAGATTTGGGGCCAACAAAAGTCTTCTTAGAGATTCAATTTACAGACTTACTGTTGATAAACTAAAAGCCATGGGAAGCATTGTCATTGAATTTGAACCCGAAAAAATCAGCTTTAATGGTTTTAGTTCCGTGCTTAGGGCCGACATGAATGTTGATCTCCCCAATTATCTTAAAGAATATGCTTCTGATGATTTGAAATCCCTTACTGTAGCAGATATTGTTGACTACAACACGGAGGATACTTTATTGAGGATTCCATATGGACAAGCTCGGTTTGAAGCTATCTTAACTGAAGATATCAGCCAGGAAGATCTGATTCAATTAAAGGCCAAACTACATGAAGAAGGAATACGCTATTTCGAAATTCCAATGACTGAACATCAACTGGATGCCATTTTATCCCTCAATAACCGGAATGCAGGTTATGCCGCTGCAGCTATGTACCCATGCCTTACCATCCCGATGGGCTATTCAACATCAGGGCAACCAGCTGGTCTTACTTTTATTTGCAGACCATTTGAAGAAGATAAACTACTGAAAATTGGATATGCATTTGAGCAGGCAACCCGGATGAGAAAACTACCTGAAGAATACAAATAAAGGAATTCCACATTAATATTTAAACTAGTTCAATAAATTTAAAAAATGAAAACGCCAATTGTTCTGATTATTACATTACTCCTCAGCCTGATAAGCTGCATAGAAAAAGCCTCTGAAAGTTCAGAGAATGAAATTTCCGTGGAGCACCAATTTGAATACTACCAGCTTAAAACCTATACATTTGATACTGAAGAACAAGTATTAACTACCGAAAAATATCTTGATCAAGCCTTTCTCCCGGGTTTAAAAAAACTTGGTATTAAGAATATCGGAGTGTTCAAACCCAGGCCATCTGAGAATGACACTTTAAGAATAATTTTTGTCTTGATCCCATTTTCTTCATTAAACCAATTCCAAAGTATTGAGGCAGGGCTGACAGAAGATGAAAATTATTTAGCCGCCGGAGCAGAATATTTGAATGCTGCCTATGATAATCCACCCTATCGCAGAATTGAAACTACCTTGCTTCAGGCATTTGAAGACATGCCTTTTATGAAAATTCCGGCTTTGGACGGCCCCAGATCGAACCGGGTTTATGAACTAAGGAGTTATGAATCGGCAACTGAAGATTATCACAATAAAAAGGTAGATATGTTCAATGCAGGTGGTGAAATTAATCTATTTGCCAGCTTAGAATTCAATGCTGTATTTTATGCAAAGGTGATCTCAGGATCAAAAATGCCCAACCTTATGTATATGACCACATTTTCAGATGAGGAAAGTCAACAAACTCATTGGGATGCTTTTAGAAACTCACCTCAATGGATGGAATTAAAAGAGGTAAGTAAATACAAAAATACCGTTTCACATATTGACAGGTATCTTCTTTATCCAACTGAATATTCCGATTATTGAAATTCATGAAAACTTACAAGTCAATTAAAGTCAGGCGAGATACAAAAAGGGTATTCTTTAAATTAGGCACCTGTTCTCGAACCTTCTTTTACCTCCTGAACCGAGAATATGAGTCTCCGCGTGAAATGGAAGAGCACGCTGCTGATCCATTGGCTGGCGGGATATTGCAACAGGGATATCAATGCGGAATGCTCTGGGGGGCTTCACTGGCTCTTGGTGCTGAATCCTATCGCAAGTGTGAAAAGCCTGACCAGGCCATCGGTTTAAGTATAATAGCTACCCAACATGTTATGAAATCCTTTGTAAAAAGGGCAAAAAGTGCTGACTGCCTGGATATAACAAATTGTGACTTTTCTAAAAAATTTAGTGTCGCTAAGCTCTTTTTCACCGGCAGATTTTATTCCTGTCTCAAACTTGCTGAAAAATGGGCTCCTGAAGCGTTTGAATCTGCGGTAGAAGGATTGTCAATTGATCAGGCTGCTATTCCTCAAAAGCCAATAAGTTGTGCTTCTGTTGTAGCCAAAAAAATGGGAGCCAGTGAGGAGGAAATGGTTATGGTTGCCGGATTTGCAGGTGGCCTCGGTTTGAGCGGTGGTGGATGTGGTGCCCTTAGTGCTGCCATATGGATGAAAACGCTTGCCGAAATAAAAAAGGGAAACGATAAAATAAGTTTTTCGAATCCAATTACTGAAAAACTATTGTTGTCATTTTACCAGGAAACAGATTATGAAATGCAATGCTGTAAAATAACAGGGAAGAGCTTTAAAACAGTAGATGAGCATACGGAATTCGTTAAAAACGGTGGCTGCGAAAAACTAATAAATGTACTCGCCCAATCTTAAATCTATATTAATTTAATTTGAGCCAAAACGCCTGGTAATCAAAGTCTGCCAGTATATACTTCTGTCTCTTATTTAGTTTTAAATTAGATCTTTCTTTTTAAGTGAGGCCTTAATTCGATTGTGGTAATTAGAGAATTTGGTTTCTATATCATTCATTATCTCCTTGAACTCAGGAAGGTCTTTAATGTTATCCATTAAAGGATCTATTTCTGTAAAAATAACTATCCAATAATGATAATTTTCCTGTTCTGAGAAAAGCTTAAGATGTTCAATGGCCATTTCTTTTTCACCCATATAGGAATAATAGGCCGCCAGATTATAATTTTTATAGATGGATTGATCGTTTTCGGCATCTTCTTTAAATTTTCTTCAAATATTTTTCAGATTCCTCTTTAAGCCCCATTTCGGCCAATACCAATCCTATTTTTGCATTTTCTGACCTATAAATATCCAGGCTTAAGGCATCCTTTATCTGAATATATTTATTGTAGTAATAAAAAGAATTCTCATAATCCCTTAAGTAATAATAGATTTTCCCAACTTCCTGCAGAATATCCAATCGGGTTGAATCTTTATCCAGTGCTTCAAGCAAACGCACTTTGATTAGCTGAAGGTCCCTGTCCCTGGCATATAAAATGAAGGCTTTTACATATACTGAATACAAATTTTCTTGTTGATACTCCAATGATTTGTTAATGTACTTTTCCGCTTCATTAACAAATCCTGATTGTATAAAGGCATTGCTTATATGCAAATAATTTAAACTTGTTACAATTGAATCGTAAGCTGAAATATCAACTTTAAGACCTCTAAGGGCATATTCAAGATATTTTTCAGTGTCAGGGAGATAATTCACATAAAGTTTAACCAGGAATACAAAAACCAGGTCGTAGTTGGGATTATATTCCAGGGCTTTTTCAAGATAGGGAACAGCCAACTTGTACTCACCCTCATCCATGTAAGACAATGCTTTTGCAATTAAACTTTGAGGCAATTGCGAATCAAATAATAAGGCCTTATCAGCATAATAGTTGATCTTAGCAGAATAATGTCTGGTTGATTTGTTCTCATCCAAAAAATAATATGCCATTGCAATAGCCGCATAGGCACGGGCAAATTCATTATCCTGTTCTATTGCTTTCTCAAAAAATGGAATTGAATTCTCCAGGTTCTCCTTATTTGGAACATTCAATAAATCAAGCCCTTTCAAAAAATAATCATAAGCGATCAGATCATCTGTGGGCTTTCTATTTATCCTTTCTTCTTCCTCAGGGGTAATTATTGCCTCTATTTTATCAGCAATATTTTTTGCAACCTCTTTCTGAAGCTCGAATATATCCTTTGCCTCCCTTGTATATTGCTCTGACCATAGGTGATTATCACTTTTGGCTTCAATTAATTGAATATTCAGCAAAATCTGATCGCCAATTTTTTGACCACTGCCTTCCACAAAATAATTTACATCCAACTCTTTGGCAAGTTCCGGAATTGTCTTAGGATTGTTTCTATATTTCTCAACCGATGTCCTGCTAATTACCCTTAAATCCTCAATTTTCTGCAGGTCATTCAGTATGGACTCCATTAACCCGTTTATAATATGAACGTTGGTGGAATCATTGCTGTCATTTTTGAAGGGCAAAACAGCAATTGATTTTTTCAGGTTGGGTTTGTTCAGAGGGGGCAGGTTTAAATACAATATAAAACATCGTTGCCAGTACAATCACAAAAAAGAAGGAAACAAAAACAATAAAATTTCTTTTCTTACCGGAATCAACAATTTGCCTGGTATCGCTTTCATCATCCTCCCTTTTTCCAACCTCCCCGGGAGGGTAACCATAAAAATCGTGGAAACATTTTATGAAATATGATGTGCTGCCAAATCCAACCTTATATGAAATTTCTGAAACAGTTAAGGAGGTCTGTTTCAACATTTCCATTGAATGTTTTAGTCGAACCTGTCGTATAAACTGACTCACAGATAATTTGGTCAGGCTTTTAACCTTACGAAGCAAGTTCGAACGGCTCATCCCTATTTTACCTGCAAGCTCAGAAACGCCAAATCTTTCATCTGAAAGGTTCTCTTCAATAATTTCTGTGACTTTATTTAAGAAATCATTTTCCATGGAATGAGAATCTGGCATGGCAAAAAATAGTTTGACCGAAATTAGGAAACTTTTTCAAAAGATACGAATAATGAATAAGCTTGCAATCCACCTTGTACTAAAAACTACTTCAGGCATATAATTGGGAGAAACCAATATCCATTAAGAATTTGCTGATTTCTAATAATTAATTCAGCGTTTTTTTCAGGTGGTGAAAACCACTCTAAATCAACTCCATATAATTCATTGCATCATTAGATGCGTCATAATTTATATCCATTCATCATAATTTAAACAGCTCCTCCAAACTTTACATCCTTTGGTTTTTTTTTGATTGGTGTTGCATCATTCTTTGTCAGACCTTTATACCAAAGAAAAAGTGTCAAATTCTAAATCAAATAAATTATGAAAACTCAAAAGATTAATTCAATGAAAAAAATAAGCATTTTAATGTTGGTCACAACAATACTTATTATAACAGCTTGCGGAGGAGAAAAGCAGAACTCAGGCGAGGAAAAGAGTAAGATTCCTGAATCTCAGGAAAGTATAAAACCTCCGAGTATGGATATTTATACTGCCGCTCTATTTGGAGACATAAAAGCCATTAACCAGCACATCAATGCAGGTACAGACCTGAATCAAAAAGATGATTATGGTTCTACTCCCCTGATTATAGCATCAACATTTGGCAAAACTGAAGTGGCAAAAGCACTGATCAAAGGTGGGGCTGATTTAAACGTTACAAACAACGATGGGGGAACTGCATTGCACTCCGCAGCCTTTTTATGCTACAATGAGATCGTTGAAGCTCTGCTTGAAAATGGCGCTGACAAGAACATTAGGAACAATTTCGGATCTACTCCACTAGAATCTGTCAGTGGTCCTTATAAAGATGTCAAGGCTATCTATGAACAGTTTAGTAAGGATTTGGGACCACTTGGATTAAAGCTGGACTACGAGCAGCTTGAAACAAATAGGCCTGTAATTGCCGAAATGTTGAAATAAACAAATTTCAATTAATAACAGGAAAATGTCAAGTTCAATTAGAAGATATGATATCGATTGGTTACGTGTAATAGCCATTGGATTGCTGCTATTTTACCACATAGGTATAGGTTTTCAGCCCTGGGGTGTATTTATAGGCTTTATACAAAATGACAAATCTTTGGAAGCATTATGGGTACCCCTGTCTATGCTGAATATATGGCGGATTCCTTTGCTGTTTTTTGTATCTGGAATGGGGGTTTGTTTTGCCATGAGGAAAAGGACCTGGAAACAGTTAATAGTTGAGAGAACACAGCGAATTCTTGTGCCATTTGTATTTGGAATCTTCTTCATTGTTCCTGTTCACATTTTCATTTGGCAAAAATACTATAGCCAGGATCTTACCTATTCCCCTCATCCCTATCATTTATGGTTTCTTGGAAATATATTTATCTATGTTGTTCTCCTGTCACCAATTTTCTATTACCTGAAAAGAAATGAAGATGGAAAAATCAATAAATGGATAAAACAAATATTTAGTAATCCATTGGGCTTGTTACTAATAGTAGTTTCATTTATCCTTGAAGCTGTTATTGTCAGGCCTGAATTATATGAAACATATGCATTGACCATACATGGATTCTTTTTAGGACTTCTTGCATTTTTATTCGGTTTCCTAATCGTACATAGTGGAAAAACTTTCTGGCAGAAACTCAGTGCATGGAAATGGATTCTTTTATCAGTTGCTGTAATACTTTTTTTAGTACGATTTATTGTATTTGAACTTAAAGCACCTTATTATCTCATGTCAATTGAATCGAACGCCTGGATCTTCACTGTATTTGGTTTTGCTTATAAAAATCTGGATCGCCCGGGTAAAGCATTAAGCTACCTGACGCAGGCAGCCTATCCTGTATATATCATACATATGATTTTTCTATACCTAGGCTCATACTTTATCATGCCAATTGATATGCCTGTAATTTTAAAGTTCATCCTGGTTTTAATATTTACATTTGCAGGTTGCTTTGCATTTTATGAATTAATAATCAGGAGAATACGTTTCTTAAGACCCCTATTTGGACTTAAGAAAGTTCCTGTAATCCAGCAATCAGAAATAAAAACAAATGAAAAAGTTTAAAATATCCGATCTGAGGAAAATAATACTTGTACTTTTTACTCTTTCAATAATTAATGCCGGTTGCACTGTTGAAACTTCAAGTCAGTACAACTATCGAATACCTGAAAAAATTAATGACAGCTTCGAGGTTGGCTCTTTAGAGGAAGTAAATGTTGATTCAAGGTATATAGTTGATGCTGTGAATGATATTTATAAAGGAAAATACAAGGAAGTACATTCCATGCTAATTTATAAGGATGGCAAACTTGTATTTGAAGAGTATTTCCCAGGCCATGTTTATCAATGGGATGCTCCCTACCACCATGGAAAACTAGTGCAATGGGATAATACAATGTTACATGGAGCTAAATCTGTTACTAAAAGTATTACTTCAACCTGTATTGGAATTGCAGTGGATCAAGGTTTTATAGAAAGTGTTCATCAATCCATTTTTGAATACCTCCCCGAGCATCAGCACCTCAAAAATGATGGGAAGGATAAAATAACCATCGAACATTTGCTCACAATGACTTCCGGATTAAAATGGGATGAGTGGGGAGCCCCGTTAAGTAGCTCTTCAAACGATATTGTTGGTTTGTGGTTTCAGGATAAGGATCCGGTAACCAGCATTTTAGAAAGGCCACTGGTAAACGAACCGGGAACAAGCTTCACCTACTCCGGTGGGAATATGATTGTACTGGGCGAAATCCTGAAAAATGCTACAAATACATCCATCGACACGTTTTCCAGAAAATATTTATTTGAACCACTGGATATTGATTCATCAAACTGGGCCTTGCGTTTTGAAGGTGGTGTGATTGAAGCAGCCGGAGGACTGGAATTAACACCAAGAGATATGGCTAAAATTGGTGTAACCTTTTTAAATAAAGGGGAATGGAATGGAAAACGAATCATTTCAGAGCAATGGGTTGAAAAAAGTGCCGCTCCATATAAAAGGAACCTTGGGATTAATATCCCTGGAGTAGGCTCAGGGAAAAATGGCTATTCCTATTCGTGGTGGATAAAAACGTACTTAATTGCCGGAAAAAAAATCGATTTGTATAATGCCGGAGGTTGGGGAGGACAGGAAATAATCGTAATCCCTGAATTAAATACAGTAGTTGTTTTCACCGGAGGCAATTACCAATCGAGGGTAAAGGTGTTTAATATTCTTGAAAAAAATATTATACCGGCAATTCTATAAGTGGTCAATAATCAGGATGTTTAGATTGTTTTTATCAAGAAAATCCTTAGAATTGTAGTATGGAATGATTCATTTAGAAGTATGAAGCTATATGAGTCCTGGTACAACCTAAACCTTTCAAGCTATGAATTCAAAAAAAACTTGTATTGCTATATGTACATTACTCATATTCATAATCTCCTGTAATCAAACAACACTAAATAAAAAAGTAGCAGAGAGTCCCTCCCATGCTGCCTCAACTTTTTATAAGCCTCCGGTTTTTACCAATGATGAACGTGCTGAAAAAATCAAGGACATTGCACCCCAGATCCACAAGTTAATTGAAGAACACGCTAAAAACAGAAATATCCCAGGCATAGCCTATGGAATTGTAGTTGACAATGAGCTTGTTATAAGTAATGCAACTGGCTTGATAAACATTAATGATAAAAAACCTGCCTCACCTCTTTCCAGTTTTAGAATAGCTTCCATGACAAAAAGTTTTACTGCTATGGCCATAATGAAGCTAAGGGACCAGGGTAAAATATCACTAAGTGATCCGGCAGAAAAATACATTCCTCAAATGTCTGGACTGGAATATCTCACAAGTGATGCCCCCATAATCAATATTAAGCACCTGCTTACTATGACTGCCGGTTTCCCGGAAGACAATCCGTGGGGAGATCGGCAATTGAATGAACCAGATCAGATGTTGATTGATCTGATTTCAGATGGAATCTCTTTCTCAAATACAACATCTTATAATTTTGAATACAGCAATACGGGTTATGCAATTCTAGGGAAGATCATATCAGTAGTGTCTGGAAAGCCATACCAGGAATATATTACCGAAAACATTTTACATCCTCTTGGGATGTATCAAACCGTATGGGAATACGACAGCGTTCCCAATGAGAAACTAGCAATCGGATACCGGTGGGAAGATGAGCAATGGAAACTGGAACCCATGTTGCATGACGGCTCATATGGTGCAATGGGGGGCCTGATCACCACAATTGAAGACTTTAGCAAATATGTAAGTTTTCATCTGTCTGCCTGGCCTCCAAGAAATGATCCGGATGAAGGGCCCATTAAACGAGGCTCACTCCGTGAAATGCATACTCCTCAATTCAGTAGGCTAAATGCAAATGGTACTGACTGGAATGGAGATCCCTGTGCTTCCATTTCAGGATATGGTTTCGGCCTGGGTATTTCTGTCGATTGCAATGGAAATAAATTGATTTCACACGGGGGAGCGCTCCCTGGATTTGGAAGCAATTATATTTTCTTTCCTGAATACGGTGTAGGCTACATGGCTTTTTGTAATTTAACTTATACTTCCCCCTACCCTGCAAAAAAGATTGGGCATTTACTTTTTGATTCTATCAATATTCAATCCCGGGAGCTTCCTGTTTCCGATATTCTAATGGAAAGATTGGAACAAGTGGTACAACTGATTCAAAACTGGGATAAAGACCTGGAAGCAGAAATTCTGGCAGAAAACTTCTATCTGGATATGTCAAAGGAAGATCGAATGAATGAAATACAGGAAACTTTAAATAAAGCCGGTACTATTCAGAATCTTATCGAGGAGGAACCTTATAATCAGCTTCGGGGGAATTTTAAGTACCAGACCGAAAATGGTTCACTCACCATCTTTTTTACACTTAGTCCTGAGAATATACCTAAAGTGCAAAATCTTTATGTCTCCTTTCAACCAAAGAATTCTCCGTAAACATAGATATGAATTTAAGTCATTGCTCTAAAATCTTTCAAAAATACCTGATTTAAATCCCCGAAAATAAAACTCCACTCATTAGAAAATGTCTAAAGAAAAATTGTGATTTTGATATTGCGAATTATCAATTAAATTCATAAAATTACAACTAGGAAAAATTTACTGAATTCAAGTATCTTTTTCCTAAACTTGTATCTGATTTTAAAACTTCTCCTGAAACTAAATGAATGAAAAACACATACTTTGACCTGATTGAGCAAAGTTATTATTTCCCACAGGAAGGATTTGACTTAAGAGATGATTATCTTACTTTTCATGGTGTATCTTTAAAGTATTTAATAGAAAAGTATGGTACCCCTTTCAGGTTTATATACCTTCCTAAAATAGGTGACCAGATAAAGAAAACCCGTAACCTGTTTAACAGGGCAATCAAGAACAATGCGTATAAAGGAAAGTATCATTTTTGCTATTGCACCAAATGCAATCATTTTCACCATGTGATTCAGGAAGCCTTAAAACACAAGGTAAACCTTGAAACATCATCAAGTTATGATATTGATTTAATACTTAATCTTTACAAAGAAAAGAAGCTTGATAAGTCATGCATAGTTATTCACAATGGATATAAAACCGATGACTATCTTAAGAAAATAATCACTTTACAGGAAGAAGGTTTTGAAAATTCAATAATAATCCTTGACAGTAAGAAAGAGCTGGACAGAATTCTTAAAATCAAATCCAAAGATCCGATAAAGATTGGACTTCGGATGGCAATTAATGAAGAGGCACAATCTGCGTATTATACATCGCGACTGGGTATTCCACACACCGATATTCCTGAATTCTTTATTAAAAATATCAGAGACAACGATAAAGTTGAGCTCAAAATGCTGCATTTCTTTGTTGATTCGGGCATAAAAGATACACTGTATTTCTGGGGTGAATTTCAAAAAGCGCTTAAATTATATATCGAATTAAAAAAAGAAAGCAAGAATTTAAGTTCATTCAATTTAGGTGGAGGTTTTCCTATTCGAAATCATCTGGGTTTTGAGTACGATTATAAATTTATGATAAACGAAATTATTAAAAATATAAAAAAGGCTTGTTCAAAGGAAGATGTTCCTGACCCTGATATTTATACCGAATTTGGGAAATACACTGTTGGCGAAGCAGGTGCTATAATATTTGAAGTGCTCGAACAAAAACAACAAAACGATACAGAAAAATGGTACATAATTAACAACAGTTTAATGAATACCATTCCGGATGCATGGTCAATACATGAAAAGTTTATTCTATTGCCCGTAAATAAATGGGGAAATGAATATGGACGTGCCAATATCGGGGGAATAAGTTGTGACCATTCCGACTATTACAATTCTGAAGATTTAAATCAGGAAGTACTATTGCCCAAATACAATGAAACTGACAAGGAACCTCTTTACCTTGGGTTCTTTCATACCGGGGCATACCAGGATTCTATCAGTGGATATGGAGGGATCAAACATTGTCTGATACCATCTCCAAAATATGTAATTGTAGATCGCGATAACAATGGTGATATAATTGATAGTGTTTATTGGAAGGAGCAATCTGTAAATGATATGTTTAAAATTCTGGGGTATAAACAATAAAGGATAGGAAATTTTGTGGTGTCAAAGACAGGCTGGAGGAATTTTATTCGATTATTAAGTTGGTAATTCTACTTGAAGAACTTTAAATTTGTGAATAGCAAAAACAGGAAATTCACTTTATCCCTTGCTTTTCAACATCTTAGTCAAACGAACATATTTTTTAAAAGAATCTTTATGAAAAAGTTAATGGTACTTATTGGCACATTCCTGGCCGTTTCAATTGTCTTACAGGCTCAGGAACAAAAGGCGGAGTATTTGGAAAAAGTGCAAACTTTGGACTCTACCCTTGAAAATCTATATGGTGTAATTTCAGGAGAAAAAGGTGAGGCTCGGGATTGGGAACTTATGAGATTTTTATTCCATCCCGATGCTAAATTAATTCCAGCCGGAAAAAACAAAGAAGGTCTCTATCAGGCCCGCTATATGACTGTTGATGAATATATTACAGGTTCAGGAAAATGGCTGGTAGAAAACGGATTTTTTGAAAAGGAAATTCATAGAGTTGTTAATGAATTTGGAAATATTGTCCAGGTTTTTAGCAGTTATGAATCCTTTAGAAGTGAGGCAGATGAGGAACCATTTATGCGTGGAATCAACAGCATTCAGTTATTAAATGATGGCACAAGGTGGTGGATCATTAATATATACTGGACACAAGAATCACCGGAGAATCCAATTCCAAAAGAGTATTTGCCAAAAAAGAAGAAAAGATAAGAACTATTTCCTCTCCTCCTATTTAACTATTGGTAACCTTATTTGAGAAGGGTAATCTTTAGAGTGATGCACTTTGTTATTGGCAATAACTCCTTCTTTTTCATCATAATTTGTTCCACCTGTGTTCAGGTTTCTGGCAAAACGTGGGAAATTACTACTAGATACCTCAATCCGGATACGATGTCCTTTTTCAAAGTAATTACTTGTGGATAAAGGTGTTAAATCAACCTGATAAATCTTGCCTTCTTCCATAAAAACCTCTTTATCATAACCTTCCCTATACCGAACCCGCTGAATGGTTTCATCCAAATTGTAGGCAGTGCCGTCAGGGTAAACATCAATTAGTTTGAGGGTAAAATCTGTATCCTTTACATCTGATGAAACAAACAAAGTAGCTTCAATAAAGCCGGAAACTTCCACTCCTTCTTTCAATGGTTCGGTAGAGAATATCAAAATATCTTCCCGTTTTTCCAATTCCTGTTGATCTAGTGAACCTGCTCTAACAGCATTCCCCATACAACAAACATTTCCCCCATAGGAAGGAACAGGATTCATTGGGTCATAAACAAAGCTATCAGGATTGTCCCTCTTCCTTGGTTTTGAAGTAGACAATTCCCCGGTTCCGTTTATGGAATTTGCATGGCCATCGCTATTTATATAATAGGTAGTCATTTCAGTATTTCCCGGGGGCCATGTTTCTGAGGCCTGCCAAATATTACTTCCCATTGTATAGTATTGAACCCTGGGAGTTTTTTCTTTGAAGTCGTTTTGCTCACCCTTGAGCCAGAGATCAAACCATGAGTATATTTGTTCGTTATAATTCAGTCTTGCATCCCCCACATTTCGTTCTCCAACCATGGTATTTTCGCTTGCTCTTGTAAACCCACAATGAGTCGTGGGAGCAATTACCAGGTACTGATTTTCTCTGGTCTCAGGATCTTTTGAATTGTTTCGTACATGATTAAAAAGAGCCAGATTGGGACTTATAGATACATCATACCAGGACGCAAACCAGAATCCAGGTACATTTATATCCTTATCATCATGATACAGTCCACCAGTGTACCAATCTTCGTGATTGGGTGTACGGCGAACCATTTTATCGAAAACTTCCCGTTTCCCATGGATGTTTTGAAGAATATCCTGGATAGGAAGATGCTTTAAAGCCTCTGACATATCAACCCTTGGATTTTCAGGAGCCAAATCATAATACCTTGATATACGTATTAAGTCCTCCTGAGTCGCTCCTGCAGGTATTCTTGGTTTAAATTTATCGTGTTCAACCCCATATAACCAGGAGAAGAACAACATTTGTTCGGCACCCCCACGATACCAGTTTCCCTGCTCGTAATAATCTCCTACCCGACCAACTCCTGCACCATATGCCTGAGGTACCATAGCTGCAAAGGAAGGATGGTCCAGGGCAGCCACAGCCATTTGCCATTCAGCTGTTGATGAACAACCGTAGGTTCCTATTTTACCATTTGACCAGGTTTGGTCCTTCATCCATGTAAATGCATCATATCCATCTGTTAAGGGTACGCCTAATATATCCCATTCACCCTCAGAGTAGTACCGACCGCGCTCATTTTGAATGACAAAAGCATATCCCCTTTTCACAGCTTCATAGGCTCTGCGGGCTGTTCCGGTTCTTTCTTTTCCATCTCCCCAGGAATTAAAATTATAAGGAGTTCTTATAAAAATAATGGGCACCTTTTTATCAGTTTTTGGGCGGTATATATCTGTTGCCAGCCGAATGCCATCCCGCATGGGCATCATAACTTTCTGTTCAACAATGGCTATTTCATTTAGCTGTTCAAGAATGTCATCCTGGGCCTGCAGGCTATAGCTAAATGTTAAGAAAAATGTAAGAAACAGGGACAACAAAAGATCTTGCTTTTTCATTTTTAGAAGGAATTTGGCTTAATAAATAATGGGTTTAAAGATAGAAAAATCAATCTAAGATGAAAACTGTGGAATCATCGATAGAGTAGACGGTAATTTTATACTTATGGTAGTAATTATGGGCATAAAGATTACCCATTAATCCATATATTTCAATTCCAGCAAGCTGTTATTAAAAACAAAATATGATGTCAAAATTCAGTTACAAAAGCCTAAATTTTCATCGCAATGAAATAACTTATTACAGATACTGAAGCGGCCAACACGGACCCCCAGATTAAATCCACAACAGTTACCAGAATTGGCCAGTCCTTTAAAGTGGCCAGGTTTGTTAAATCATAGGTTGCATAGGTTATAAGGCCAAAGAAAGCACCATACAACAATGCGTGTATCCAGGAGTTCTTTTCAACTGCTGGTGAGATAACAAATACTACAAGGCCCACTATAAAAAGCAGGTAAAAAATTATTGCCGCAAGCCAATTGACATCTGGTTTCATGAGGAAGCCAATTTGCTCCTGATAGAAATTCTTTGCCACCAGTACCAGCCATATCATATCAATGATAAAAAATACGGGCAACGCAATTAGGAATAATCTTGTGAACATATTTTATTCTTTTAAGTTTAGATAAAAGTAAAAAATATATTGTATCCATTTCTTTCTTTTTTTAATATCTTCGCTTTCTATCCATAAAAGTTGAGAATTAGACAGGATTAACATTTATAAAAATTAGCTCTTCAAAAAACTCTCTATCAAATAAGATATCATGGGGAAATTGATCATAAATAGTTACTCAGAATTTGAACAATATGTTGGAAAAGAACTGGGCGTTTCAAACTACCATAAGATAAGCCAGGAGCAAATCAATATGTTCGCAGATGCGACTTTAGATCATCAATGGATACATGTTGATACCGAAAGGGTCAAAAAGGAAAGTCCATATGGGACAACAATTGCTCATGGGTATTTAAATCTCTCAATACTACCCTATTTATGGGATCAGGTTATTGAAGTAAATAATATAAAAATGCTGGTTAATTATGGTATTGAAAAACTAAAATTTAGCCAGCCCGTTTTAGTGGACACTGAAGTAAGAATAAGGGCAAAATTGAACTCATTAAAGGATTTAAGAGGGATTACCAAAGCTGAAATCAATGTGATTCTTGAAATAAAGGACAATAAAAAACCCGCTTTGGATGCAGTATTAATATTCTTATATCATTTTAAATAATTACTTTAAGTAAACCTATTAAATTATTATATATTAATTATTAAACCAATTTATAAAAATCTATATTATGAAAAGAAAATTCCGTTTTCAGTATGTTCTGATTATTGTTGCTTTTTCCTGCATATTTATACAAGCTGCAAATTCGCAGGAAAATAAAAATCCTGAAGACGACAAAGCCGTACCCATTTTTAAAGATGGGGAAGCCCAGATTGTTCCTGCTTTTGAAGATTCTGAAAAATGGATCCGTCATGACCTATGGGTGGAAACCGAATTCGATACCGATGGTGATGGCAAACCAGATCGCATGCACGTAGCAGTAACCCGACCATATCAAACTGATAAAGGGCTTAAATTACCAGTGGTTTATGTCTCAAGCCCCTATTTTGCAGGTACTGCATCCGGTTCCCTGGAATATTTCTGGAATGTACGGCAAGAATTAAATGCTGTTCCTACTCCACGGGTACACCAACCCGAAATTGTAAGAAGAGGTAAACGACCCATAATTTCAAATTCACATATTAAGACCTGGGTACCTCGTGGCTATATTGTGGTTCATTCTTCTTCGCCCGGAACAGGTCTTTCTGACGGATCTCCTACTGTTGGAGGCGATAATGAATCCCTTGCACCCAAGGCAGTAATCGACTGGCTATGTGGGCGTGCAAACGGGTACACCGAGCGTGATGGAAATGTAAAAGTGGAAGCTTTCTGGTCTACAGGTAAAGTTGGCATGACAGGGACTTCATACAATGGCACACTACCCGTTGCAGCCGCAACTACCGGAGTGGAAGGACTCGAAGCAATTATTCCTATTGCTCCAAATACTTCTTACTACCATTATTATCGCTCCAACGGATTGGTACGTAGCCCTGGTGGATGGCTGGGTGAGGATATAGATGTTCTTTACGACTTTATTCACAGTGGTGATGAATCAAAAAGAGCTTACAGCAACTCTGTTATAAGGGACAAAGAAATGGCAGAGGGAAGAGATAGAATTACTGGAGATTACAATGATTTCTGGGCAGGCAGGGATTATTTGAATGATATGAAACCTATGAAAGCAGCTTTATTGATGTCACATGGTTTTAACGATTGGAATGTTGTTCCGGAACATAGCCTGAGAATATATGAAGCTGCAAAAGAAAAAGGCCTTCCCGTACAAATATTCTACCATCAGGGTGGGCATGGCGGACCTCCCCCAATGAAAATCATGAACAGATGGTTTACCCGCTACCTCCATGGAATTGAGAATGGAGTGGAGAATGATCCCAGGGCATGGATTGTTCGTGAAAACGACGATAGGAAAAATCCTACTCCTTATAAAGACTATCCAAATCCTGATGCATCCATGGTGAAGTTTTATCTCTCAGCTGGAGCCCCTTCTATCGGAAAACTTAGTTCAACTCCTCAAACAGGGCAGGGAAAAGAGACCCTGGTTGATAATTTTTCTTTCGATGGTTCGACTTTGGCTAAGGCTGAAATTACCAATCACCGTTTGATTTATCTTACACCTAAGCTTGCTGAAGCTGTTCATATTTCCGGTACTTCAAAAATTAGCTATTAAACTGGCTTGCAGCAAGCCTGCAGCCAACCTTTCAGTATGGCTGGTATCATTGCCATGGAATGAAAGAAGAAATTCCAAAATAACCGATAATATTATTACCCGTGGCTGGGCCGATCCGCAAAATCACAAATCCCTTACTGAAAGTGAGCCTTTAAAACCTGGAAAGTTTTATGAATTTTCTTTCAATCTGCAGCCAGATGACCAGATAATTCCGGCCGGACAGCAAATAGGCCTCATGATTTTTTCAAGCGACAGGGAATTTACCCTCAGGCCCGATCCAGGAACTGAATTGACTATTGACCTGGATGCTACGAATATCGCCATACCTATTGTTGGTGGTAAGGAAGCACTAAAAAATGCTTTTGAAGAATAACAATATAAGAAAGGAATTAGTAAATAATGAAGCCCAGGGTTAAAGTTTGTTGTATAAGTAGCATAGAAGAGGCGCAGACTGCAATTCAATTTGGTGCATCAGCAATTGGACTGGTTGGTAAAATGCCCAGTGGCCCGGGTGTAATTAATGACAAACTTATTTATGAAATAGCAAGAAATGTCCCACCACCTATTGGAACATTTTTGCTTACCAGTGAAACTAGCTTTGAAAATATCCTTGAGCACCATATAATTGCGCAAACCAATACCATTCAATTGGTGGATGCCATTTCAATTGAAGTCTTAAAAAAAATCAGAATTGCCTTACCCGGAGTAAAATTGGTACAGGTTATCCATGTTATTGATGAAGAATCAGTCGCTGAAGCGATTCAGATATCAGAATATGTTGATGCCATCCTGCTGGATAGCGGAAATCCCAATTTAAAAATCAAAGAACTGGGTGGAACCGGCAGGGTTCACAATTGGAAATTAAGCAGAAAAATAAGGGAAAGCATTCAAATTCCGGTCTTCCTGGCTGGTGGTTTGAATCCTGAGAATGTAAAACAGGCCATTCAGGAAGTTGAACCATTTGGCCTGGATGTATGCAGTGGAGTCAGGATTGATGGTAAGCTTGATAAAATTAAATTGGGATCTTTTATGAAGAATATTGATAAGGCCTAAAATTATTCATTACCTTTGGTTTACAAATGAATCGAAACTACGAAAATAGGGAATTCTGGATTTTAAGAGTTTTTGTATTCAGCTTTGCCTTGTTTGTATTCTTTGCCTTCAATAGTTCCGGGAACAGAAGTGATATATTTGAGGACAATACTGCAAGTGCTTCATCTAGCTCATTTTCAATAAATTCAGCCATACTTGCCCCCACGGCGGATTTCTTTTCGTCTATCACACTTAGAATCTCCTCTGATTATAACTTGCCGCATTATGCCCCAAATTATTATCACTTTCTTGCTTGTAAAGACATGGAAACAACTGTTTTACAAAAGGAATGGGATGCATTATTTTTAAATCATAAACATATTCTAGAAAAATCCTTTACCATGCCCAGATATTCTTCAGGGAGTATGGATGAGGATTTCACGATTTCTTAATTTATTTAGTTTATTATAACAATTACTTCAAATTTCTAAAAAATCTGAAGTGGTTAATATTCATCCAAAAATTTAAAATTATGAAATCAATAGTATATATATTAATTGCCGTATTTATTAGTACCATTTTATTATCTGCCTTTCCCAAACCAAAGATTGAAAGTTCAAAGGCCATTACTCTGCTTTGTATCGAAAAACCTTCTGATGAACAATTCAACCAATCTGTTGAAATTATTACAAAACGGTTAAAAAGCTTTGGCCTGCAAGGATTTGAGGTAGAAGGAAAGATGAAAAAAATGGCCATTCTGGTTTCCCTTACAAATGATACAGAAGTAAATGAAATCAAACCCCTGTTGACATCAAAAGGTAAATTGGAGTTTTGTGAGACTTTGAGTAAGGATCAGCTTATTTCCCGACTTGGAAAAGAGGATAAACTGTTTTCTCTACTTTCTAATGAGGGGAAAGGAACAGATGCTGTTTTGGGTTATTCTACAGAAGAAAACAAAGCCAGAATTGACAAATACATTGCCACTTCTCTTAAAGATAAACTGGATAAGGCTGAATTAAAATTTGCCTGGAGCAAATTTCCAGCAGAGGAAACAGCCTGGTCTTTATTCTTGCTAAATAAGGAAAATAACCTGAGTGGCAAATATGTAAACGAATCTGCTCCCAGCGCTGATGGTGAGAGTGTAATGCTCACGTTTTCAGACAAGGGCTCCATACTATGGAAAGAAATGACTTCCCGAAACGTAAACAGTCAAATCGCCATTGTAGTAGATAATGAAGTCTATTCCGCTCCACTGGTTAGAGCTGCAATTGAGCATGGCAAGTGTCAGATTACAGGAGACTTTTCAACCTCAGAAGTGAACCGCCTGGTATCAATTTTTGAAAATGGAGAAATGCCATTGAGCTTCAAATTAAAAGAATAATTAAGCTGTATGAGAATATGGTTGTGCGCCATGTGAAAACCAGAGTATTTTTATTGTTTATTGTATATTCTTAATTTTATATCAATTAATAATTTTGTGCACTGGAAACCACATGGCGCATAATTTATTCTGAATACTATAGACTGATTTATTTGTGATAAACAAAATAAAGGAACTAAGAAGGGATCTTCATAAATTCCCTGAATTATCAGGACAGGAAAAGGAGACGGCAAAACGCATCAAAAGTTTTGTAGAGATCCACAACAAAACTGAAATAGTTGAAGGAATTGGAGGCTATGGCCTTGCTGTGGTTTATAGTTTTTCAGGTCAAGGACCGGTTATCATGATCCGATGTGAACTGGATGCTCTGCCAATACAGGAAAAAAGCAGTGCAGAATACAAATCCTTGCAGAAAGGAGTTTCACATTCCTGTGGACACGACGGCCATATGGCCATTGTTGCGGGGCTAATTTTCTGGATTAAAGAGCAATCATTCAAACATGGTAAAATCATTCTTTTGTTCCAACCTTCGGAAGAGACAGGCAAAGGAGCAAATGATGTGCTGAATGATCCTAAATTCAGGGAATTAAAACCCGATTATATCTTTGCCCTCCACAATATTCCTGGTGAACCATTGCATAGCATCCTTACAAAGGAAAATAGTTACACTGCAACAGTTCAAAGTCTGGCCATATATTTAACGGGAAAAGAGTCACATGCTTCTGAGCCCGAGCAAGGCATAAATCCAGCAATGGAGATGGCTGAAATAATAAAGGAATTTGAAAGCCTGAACAACATAGTTCCCCGAAGTGACAAATTTGCGCTGATTACACCCATTCATATGAATTTGGGACAAAAAGCATACGGCATCTCTGCCGGTTCCGGGGAATTGAATTACACTGTTAGGACCTGGAGTGAAGAGGAAATGAATGGTTTAAAAGCAGAAATTCACAATATTATTGCCACGGTGTGTGGAACCAGGAATGTAAAATTTGAAATAGACTGGTTTGACTATTTTCCAAGAGTAATAAATGATTCATTCTGCAATAACACAATTTCACATGCAGCTAAAGAAAATAATTTTGAGCTAAAAGAAATGGACATCCCGTTTAAGTTTGGGGAAGATTTTGGTTGGTTTTCCCATGATTATAAGGCAGCCATGTTTGGGCTAGGAGCCGGAGTAAACTCTCCGGCCCTACATAATCCTGAATATGATTTTCCCGATGAGTTGATTGAAACAGGAATAAATATGTTTCAATCTATAATTAAGCTTTTGTTAATTCATACCAGGAAATAAAGAATAATCTAAAATAACAAGGAAATGATTAACTTATAGGAAACAGGCCGCTAGTTGCTCAAATCTTTAAGAACTTCCATTAAGGTCTGACGAGCATTGAAAATACGACTTTTTACAGTTCCTATATTCAGTTCCATCTCTTCTGCAATTTCCTTATACTTATAACCCTTAAGGTGCATTTTAAAAGGATCTCTGTATTCTGGTGAAAGCCCTTCAACAGCAGCCAGAATTTCACATTCTGTATATATTGCCTCAGGTCCAAGTTTCCCTTCATCATTTGATCTGCTCATAATTTGTTCCTGAGCATCACTGTCCATTGCAGAATACTTACGAGAAGCTTTGTGATAGTTATTTATAAAAGTATTCTTCATTATGGAAAGCATCCAGCTTTTCAAATTAGAATAATCTGATAAACGGTCCTTGTAAGAAAAAGCTTTGAGGTAAGTTTCCTGCACAAGATCATAAGAATCATCAAAATTTGATGTAAGGCTATACGCAAATTTACGAAGGTTGTTTTCGTAACTTAATATTTGATTATTGAATTCTAATGTTGTCATGATTTCTAGTTTTTTGTTCAACAAATATAATACTTTATTAAACACTTTTCCAAATCCAATCATGAATAGACAGCGAATTTTTACACCTAATTCTAAATAGTGATTTTACAATAAGCTCCATTAATAAGGCAATAGAGGCAATTTAGGCTCTATTAGATATAAATTATATAAATTATTGAATTTCTGTTTAACTAATAGCGCATTTAGCTAAACATTATTGAGATTATCCAAATAGTTAATGATTCCTGTGTTTTCAGGAAAGGTCATTATATTTTTATATTTTAATTCAGATACCTCCTTCGACAGCTGACCGGTAAAGATTACTTTCTTATTCATAAATGTCCTCGCCATTTTCTCTGCATATTCCTTTGGAATGACTCCGGAAATGGCAGATATAAAAGATGTAATCAAGATATCTGAATTCCAGATCCGATCTGTTTCAATAACGGACTGAAGGGGTGTGAACTGGCCTAAATACATAAGCTCGTGGCCTCTCTTTTTAATAAGGTAAGCCAGGAACAATATTCCCAATTCGTGAAGCTCCCCCTCTGGCAAAAACAGTATAAATCGTTTACTGTGAATGGATACCGGATGATTCTGGGCATCTATATTTGCTATAAGCTTTTGACGGATTAGATTGGAAACAAAATGCTCCTGACCAGGATTAACTGCACCCGTTTGCCAGAGCAATCCAATTCTTTGTAAAAAAGGAAAGACGATATTTAGAAAAGATTTTTCAAAGCCCTGGACCATAATTGATTTTGAGAGAATGTCATTAAATTTAGACTCACTCATAGTGATCATGGCCAGTACAAGAGATTCAATTTGCGTTTTAAACTCACCTGCATCCAGTGATAAATATTCAACCTTCTCCTGGATTTCAGTTTCTGAGAACCCTGAAATATGGGATATTTTAAATCCCTTATCATTTAGAATAGAAATATTTATTATTCTCCTTACATCTTCATCATCATAATACCGGATATTAGTTGAGGTTCTTTTCGGATTGAGGATACTGTAACGTTTCTCCCAGATTCGTATAGTATGTGCTTTTATACCGGTAAGGTGCTCAAGGTCTTTAATTGAGTATTGCGCCATATTCATAATTTAGTCTTTAAAAATAAAACATTTTGCAATACTTTTTGTTCAGTTTTTCAACATTTTTTTTCAACATTTTTTTGAAGATCAAATCTGGGCTCAATTTATCTATCCAAATCCACGTTCCTGGCAGATAAGTTAGCATAAATTTATCCATTTTAAATCCTATATTCTCCATCATTTCTAAAGTCTAAAAGAGGATGACTGCTCAATAAAAAAAAGAGCCGGTAACCCCACAGAGTCACCGGCTCAAACCTACCCAACTTAAGTAAACAAAACCTTAAATCTTATAAACTAGGGATGAGTACCTTATCAATTACATGGATCACACCATTTGTTCCATTTACGTTAACCTGGATTACAGTTGCATCCGTATTGGTCATATCCTGATCTGAAATAGTAACCCCACTCTCAGCAAGATTTACTTTCAAAGTCTGGCCATTTACTGTAGCAGGCTCAACACCATCAGATAAATCAGTAGAATATATTCTTGAACCAATTACGTGATATTTCAATACTTCTGAAATTTGTGCACTTGTTAATGTTGAAGTTACCGCAGATATTTCGGCAAATGCAGCATCAGTCGGAGCAAAAATCGTGAAGCTTCCATTTTCATTTGAAATTGCATCCAAAACAGCTTGCTGACTAGGATCAGTAAGCAGTGAAACCAGTGTTGTAAATTCTGCATTACTGGCTTGTGAAAGTGCAGCAGCTATTTCTACAACCGTTTGTGAAGGAGGCATCAAAGTTCTGTTAATGGTATGAATTACACCATTTGATTTTTCAATATCTACAGCTGTGATCATTGAAGAACCATTGATGTATACGTTCGTACCAAGGCTCAGATAGAATTTATCAAATCCACCACTGTTCAATGTAGTTACAATACCATCAGCTGGCAATCCACTTGACATAACTTTTGCGCCAAGAACATGATAAAGCAAAATAGGAGTTAAATCTTCTTTTGAAAGACCTTCAAGTGAAGTAATTCCAGCAGCTTCAAATGCATCATTATCCGGTGCAAATACTGTGAAAGGGCCATCAGTTAATAATGTACTAACCAATTCAGCTTTTACTAAAGCAGCTGTTAAAGTAGAATAACTTTTCCTGAATAAAGGAACCTCAACAATAGTTCCCAGAGCACTCTTATAAAGAGAGGGCAAAAGAACTGCATCAATCACATGAACAACCCCATTTGTAGCTTCAATGTCAGCCAAGGCAACATTTGCATCGTCAATTTTAACACCACTACTTAAATCAACTGTTACGGATTCTCCATTAAGAGTTTCATATCCTGTGGATTCAAGGTCGGTACTTTTTGCTGCAGAACCTAGAATATGATATTTTACGATATCCAGTAAAACATTCTCTGGAATTTCATCTATACTTGAAAGACCGAGTGCATTCAGAACGGCACTAAAAGCATCATTGGTTGGAGCAAAAACTGTTAGATTAGCATTTTCATCAGCTGCAGCTGCCAGAATATCACTTAATCCCGGCAAGGACAAAATAGCTACCAATGAAGATAAATTTGCATTTCCAATAGCGAGTTCAGCAATTGACATTTGCATTCCACTCAAATCCAAATTTTCCGGGAGGAGAACTTTGTCAATAAGGTGAATGACACCATTCTTTGCTTCAACGTCTGCTGCTGTAACAGTGGCATCATTTATTTTAACACCATTTGATAAATCAACAGTAACATTCTCGCCATTTAAAGTTCCTACGGTGCCTGCAGTAAGGTCACCTGACATAACTTTTCCACTAACTACATGGTATGTAAGCACCTTTGTTAATTCTGCAGGAGTAGCTAATAAATAAGCCACAACTGTTGGATCCAATGCCGCAAAAGCATCATTGGTTGGAGCAAATACAGTAAAAGGACCTTCCCCTTTAAGAGTTGCTCTTAGACTTGCCGCATCAATAGCAGCTTTTAATGTAGAAACACCAGCGTTCAAATCCACAATCTGCATTATGTCATTGGTTGGAGCTGGTTCTGTATCATCATCCTTTTCACAGCTTGTAGCAAATAAAGTCAGGCTGACTACAAGAGCCATAAAAAAGAATCTTGGATACTTTTCAAATTGATTTTTTAAATTTTTCATGATAAATATTTTATTTGTTTAACTTAAGGGGTAAACAGGCCAAACAATATTTTGTTCATTTATTTCTATATTTTATTAAACATTATCTTTGTATTTATTACTAACATTCTATTAATCTGGCTGTTAAGTCCTAATAAAAAATAATATTTTTTATCTTTAATAATTTTTTATTCGGATATATTAAGAAGCGGCTATATATATATTAATACAAGCTAAGGTGAAATAGATCTATCATAGACTTAATTTTATAAGATTCGGCTACAAAAATCATGGTTCCGCATTAAAACCATTATCTTTAAGTGAACAATTCCAATTTGTGTCTGTTGATTAATTAAATTGCATTTCGATATTTATTAATAGCAAGATCAATCACACAAATAGGTTTTTAGTACTTATATAAACTTAGTACATGAATTCATTAAAAGAATCATACAGGGAAATTGATGGAAAGAGGTTGTATTATTTATTTATTGCCGGAGCTAAGAAAATCATAGAAAACCAGGTTAAACTAAATAAGATAAACGTATTTCCAGTAAATGATGGAGATACTGGTTCAAATATGGCCTCTACTGTTCAGCCTGTAATTGAATTGGTAAAACCCGACAGGTCCTATAAAATAATGGCTGATCTGATTGCTGAGACAACCCTGGTAAATGCCCGGGGTAATTCAGGTATTATTTTTGCCCAGTTCCTTTACGGAATAAGCAATGAAACATCAGAATTAAAATCAATTACACTTGAACAATTTATTGAAAGTGTTAAAAAATCTGTTACTTATATTTATAATGCTGTTGCTCAACCGGTAGAAGGAACCATGTTGACGGTAATTAGTTCCTGGGCAAATTATATCTCAGAAAACAAAACAAAGTTTAGTGACTTTAATCAATTGTTTATAAGCTCTGAAGCCATCCTCGAAAAAGCTCTTGCCGAAACAAAGACGAAACTTGAAATCTTGAGGAAAGCAAATGTGGTTGATGCCGGAGCAAATGCATTTGTATATTTTATTAAAGGTATAATAGAGTTTATTCACACGAAAAATATCAGGCAACTGATCCAGATAAAATCCGAAATTGACAGCTCCATTAATATTGAAGAACATGTGCCTGAACATATTGATTTCAGGTACTGTACAGAAGCTTTGGTTAAAAATCTGAATATTGATCAAAAGACTCTTTCAAAGTTTTTACAGGAAAAGGGAAATTCAGTCGTAGTTGCAGGAGGGGGGAAAACCAGTCGCTTTCACGTACATACAAATGATCCTCCCATGCTATTTGAGCAACTTCAGCAATATGGAATCATTTCATATCAGAAAGTGGATGATATGCTTCGACAAAATCAGGCAGTTTACAACCGTAAATGGAATATTGCACTGGTAACAGATTCAGCATGTGACCTGCCACAGGAACTATTTGATAAATTTCATATTCATTTGTTGCCTATAAACATATATTTTGGCGAAAATCATTACCTGGATAAAGTAACCATCCAATCTGACCAATTTTATGACAGGCTGGATAAGGAGGGCGATTACCCAAAAACTGCCCAGATCAATGAAAAAGCCTTCAATAATTTATATTCTCAACTATGCTCTCATTACGATGCGGTAATATCTGTTCATTTAACAGGTAAATTCAGCGGAACTTTTTATAACAGTCAAAAGGCTGCAGAAAAAGTTAGCAAAGAGTTTAATAAGCCCATTCATGTATTCGATTCAAAAAGCCTTTCAGGGGCATTGGGACTTGTTGTATTGCGCATAGCAGAAGCCATTGAAAAAGAAGAACCATTGGATAAGATTATCAAAGATACAGAAAAGTGGATTTCCGAATCACGCATATTTGTAAGTGTAAAAACATTAAAATACATGGTTCGTGGCGGTAGGGTTTCTCCATTTAAAGGATTTATTGCAAAAATGCTGAATATTAATCCTATTGTCTCCATGGATAAAAATGGGAAATCAATAATATTTGGAAAAACCTACACGCAGAAATCAAATATGCAAAAGGTTATGAAACATATCAAAAATACCAGCGAGGGTAAACAAATCTGGAATTATATTGTTTTACATGCAAACAATAAAGAGGCAGCCGGCTGGTATGAAAAGGAAATGAAGGCATATACAGCCAAAGAGCCTGTCGCAGTTGTAAATATTTCACCGGTTATTGGGGCCAACGCGGGCCTGGGTGCAGCATCAGTTGCTTTTATGTACAATTAAATACTTATAATATGAGTTTTTTTCAAATCTATATCCAGGCATTTCTTTTCATTATGATTTTGATGAGTGCACTTTGGATAATCAGTATATTTATTAAAAATGTAAGCATAGTAGATCTTTTCTGGGGGCCTGGATTTGTGCTGGCAGGATTTGTCTATTTTTTGAATACAGAAGGATTTGCGCTTCGAAAACTCATTCTGATTTCTTTACTAACTATATGGGGATTAAGGCTTTTCGTATACATTACATGGCGAAACCATGGCAAGGGTGAAGATTTTCGATACCAGAATTTCAGAAAAGACTATGGCGAGCATCGCTATTGGTGGGTTAGCTTTTTTCAGACCTTCCTGCTGCAGGGTGTTCTCATGTGGCTTATTTCAGTTCCCCTGCTGGGTGCAATGTATTTTAAGGGAGACAGCCAGCTAAACCTTTTTGACTATCTGGCCATCCTTGTTTGGATTGTAGGATTTGCTTTTGAAGCCGGGGGAGACTTTCAGCTGGCACGGTTTAAAAGAAATCCTGAAAACAAGGGCAAAGTCCTAAATAAAGGATTCTGGAAATATACCCGTCATCCAAATTATTTTGGTGATGCCACCCTGTGGTGGGGATATGGACTTTTTTCAATAGCAGCAGGTTGCTACATCCCAATTATCGGGTCGCTTTTAATGACTTTGTTAATCATCAAAGTTTCAGGTGTATCCTTGCTCGAAAAAACACTTAAAAACTCCAAACCCCAATACCGGGAATATATTGAAAGTACAAGTTCATTTTTCCCCTGGTTTCCAAAAAAACAAACTAAGTAGACCTCAACATGCCTTTTTATAAAAATATATGGCTTATTTTATTCTTCCTCTGGGGTTTACCTCTAACCTATTATCGCAGTAAATTCCGTAAACTGGTATATCAAACCGATAGCTGGGTCATCAACATTAAACCCGTTTTTGGTAAAGAACTCAGAGCCATATTTGGGAATATATACCCGGAAAATAAATCATACATTAAATTCAGGAATTTTTACCGCTTTTACCTGGTGATTTACCTGATATTATTTGTCTTATACTTTTCATTTAAAAACAACGATCAAAAAATTAATACCATGGATAAAATTCAAGTAGGCAGTGAAGTGCCGGTTTTTAGTTTGCCCGACCAGAATGGAAATACTTATTCGCTTAAGGATGTTCTGGGGAAAAAGAAATTAGTTATCTATTTTTACCCTAAGGATGATACCCCAGGCTGCACAAAGGAAGCCTGTTATTTCCAGGATATGTTTGAAGTGTTCAAGGAGGCTGATGCAGAAGTTATTGGAATAAGCGGGCAATCGGTTGAAAGCCACAAAAAATTTGCCGACAAAAACAGGCTAACATTTACCTTATTGAGCGATGAAGGAAACAAAATAAGAAAACAATTTGGCGTACCCACAAATTTCCTGGGATTGCTGCCTGGCAGGGTAACATATGTTGTAGATAAAACCGGTAAAGTAAACTATATGTTTAATTCTCAAACAGAGGTAACCAAACACATCGATGAGGCTTTGCGCATTATACAGGAATTAAATTAAGCTTTTTGTTAAGTTCATTCTCAGGAATGAAATATTTTCTTACTATCCTAACAATGATGGTCATTTCTGGTGCTGCCCCGGCCCAGGACATAGAAACTCTTTTCCTGAAATATCCCATTTCGAAATACGATACAATACTCTATAAGCGAATTATAAAGTTTGATCAGGAAAGCACACTATTCCATGTTGAAGATTATTACGAAAATGGACAAATAGAGATGGAGGCCAGCTATAGTGCTCTGGATAAAAATATAAAAGAGGGGCATTGGTGCAACTATAAAACAAATACAAAAGAGGGTTTATATAAAAAATGGTTCAGGAATGGACAGTTAGAATACTCCGGATCCTATAAAAATGGACTCAGAGAAGGACTTTGTACCTCCTGGTATGAAAATGGCCAAAAGGAATCTGATAAAACCTGGAGCAAAGGTCAGTTAAATGGGAATTGTAAATATTGGAACGCACAGGGAGAATTACAATTTGACCTGACATTTGAAAACGGAATAAATCAAAATCCAGAAGAGGTTAACTACCATTATATAAAATATTTACCTCAAGGATATAAAAGCGATACTTTAAATAAATGGCCACTGCTAATATTTTTACACGGCGGGTCAGGGAGAGGCACCGATACACTTGACTTATATGATTATGGCCCTTTCGATCAAACATACCGGGGTAGGGAATTTCCATTTATTATTGTGGCCCCCCAATGCCCCAAACACATCCGTTGGTCGACTGAAAACTGGTTTGAAAATTTCTATAGTGAGCTAATCTCAAAGTACAATATCGATACAAACAGGATATATTTAACCGGTGTCAGCCTTGGTGGTTCCGGAACATGGTACCTGGCTGTAAAGTACCCTGAAAAATTTGCTGCTATTGCTCCCATATCCGGATTTACAAATCACATGGATTATATTCACAATAATATTTATCGTTTGAAGGATATGCCAGTCTGGGCATTTCATGGAGAATTGGACAAAAATGTGCCATTCGAAGAAACAGAAAGCCTTGTTAACAAGTTGAAGAAGATTAACAATAAGCTTAAATTTACCCCTTATCCCGATGAAGGGCACTCGATTCATCATTTAATATACCCGGGGAACGAATTGTACGATTGGTTTATTGAAATTGATAATACATTGAAATAATGAAACTTAATTATTGTCATTTACAGTAATGATATAATTGCCAAAATTTAAAAAGATGAAAGCAGTCAAAAATATTCTTAATGGATTCTTCTTGCTTAAACATCAAATAATACGAGGTGTAATAATTATTTGCATCCTCCTCCCTGTTTTCTCGGCTTATGCCATGGCACAGGATGAAGGTTTAAGCTTTACAGTAAAATCGAAAAATGAAACTCCAAATAGTGTATCCTTTTCTCCGGATGGAAAGTATATTGCCGCAGGGGTTTATGGGGCTGCCAGGATATGGAAAATACCCAATGGTGAATACAAGGATTACAAGGTAAAACTCAAAAATACAACACCCTTATTTGTAAATTTCTCCCCTGACGGTAAGCTTATAGCTGCAGGAATAAATGGAGGGGTAAGGATCTGGGAAATCAGTTCCGGTGATTTTAAAGATTATGATGCAATATCTAAAAATGAAATTCCTGTCTCAGTTAGTTTTTCTCCCGATGGAAAATATATTGCAGCAGGGGTTTATGGCCATGTAAGGATATGGGAGGTTAAATCAGGAGAATTCCAGGATTGTAAGACAGCTGTTAGAAATGAAACACCAAAATTTGTTCATTTTTCCCCTGATGGGAAATCTGTTGTTGCAGGTGTCTGGGGAGAAGTAAGGGTCTGGAAAATAAATCTATAGATTGCAAGGCCCTAAAATCGGCTTTTCATGAGAAATTATCTTTGTTTAATCCTTCTTTTCCTCTTAGCAAATCCTCCCGCTTTCAGCCAGGCTATTGAACAAAATTTTCACAGTGATCATACAGTTTTCCAGTTAAATAAGTTAAAGCCCCATGCTGATTTTTTTGGTTTTGAATCAGCGGTTTTGATGGATCAAAATATGCCAGAATCCTCAAAAAGATTCCTTTCCTTAAATGGAATATGGAAGTTTAAATGGGCCCGGTCACCCAAAGAAAGAATTCTCCAATTACTTTGAACCGGGCCTGGACGATAGCCAATGGGATTCTATTCCGGTTCCTGCTAATTGGGAAGTGGAGGGATTTGGTTATCCAATTTATCTCGATGAGCGATATCCTTTCACAACTAAATGGCCAAATGTTCCTGAAGACTATAATCCGGTGGGCACCTATCGCCGATCATTTCAAATTCCAGAAAGCTGGTTGGAAAATGACATTATTCTTCATTTTGCCGGAGCAAAGTCGGCAATGTATTTATATGTAAACGGGAAGTTTGTTGGATATTCCCAGGGATCAAAAACTCCCGCAGAATTTGATATCAGTCAGTTTGTAAAGGCTGGAATTAACCATATAGCCATGCAGATGTATCGCTGGAGTGATGCCAGCTACCTTGAAAGTCAGGATATGTTGCGAATGAGTGGTATCGAGCGGGAGGTATATATATATTCCAAACCCAAAATTGCTGTAGTTGATTTTAAGCTTGTTACCGATCTGGATGATACATATTCTTCCGGTCTCTTCCAGGCTGAAATAAAGATCTCTAATTCCAGCCGGAGAGGTGGCAAAAGATTACTTAAAGTTAAAATCCTGGATGATAAAAATGAACTGTATTCCTTTGAAAATAAAGTAAAGCTTCGAACAAATGATACTCTTTCAGTGCATCTTGAAACCGCAATTCCAGATATAAAAGCGTGGTCTGCTGAGATACCAAATTGCTATCAAATATCAATCAATCTTTTGGATATTAGAGATTCAGGCAATGATCAATACATCGAAAAAAATATAGGCTTCCGGAATATCAGGATTGAAAACAATCAACTTCTGGTAAACGGAAAAGCGATTTTCATTAAAGGAGTAAACCGCCATGAAACTGATCCGTTTTCAGGCCATGTAGTTTCCAAAGAGTCAATGGAAAGAGATATTCAGCTGATGAAGCGAAATAACATTAATGCTGTACGAAGCAGTCATTACCCAAACCATCCTTACTGGTATGACCTTTGTGATAAATATGGCCTGTATGTTATTGACGAAGCTAATATTGAGAGCCATCCCCTTGCGCTTGAAGATTCTACCCAGCTGGGAAATGAAATGTCATGGCTTCCTGCACATCTTGAGCGCATAAAACGAATGTTCTACAGGGATAGAAATCACCCATCCATAATTATATGGTCGCTTGGTAATGAAGCAGGTCATGGAGAAATATTTAAACATGCTTATGGACTGGTTAAAGGAAAATGATCGCACCCGACCGATACAATATGAACCTGCTGGTCTTGAAGACTATACAGATATTTATTGCCCTATGTATCCCAGGCCTGAGTCTTTGGTTTCATATGCCATGAATAATCCAAACAAACCCGGTATCATGATTGAATACTGCCATGCTATGGGAAATTCGGTTGGCAATCTCCAGGACTATTGGGATATTATAGAAAAGTATCCCGTATTGCAGGGAGGGTTTATCTGGGATTGGGTAGATCAATCCCTTGAATATAAAGATGAAAACGGGCAGCCATATTTAGCTTACGGACACGATTATCACCCTGATTTACCTACAGACGGAAATTTCTTGAACAATGGGCTTGTCAATCCATATCGGGAACCTCATCCGCATTTGTTTGAAGTGAAAAAAGTGTACCAACCGGCAAATTTTGAATGGGAAAATGATAGACAATTATTGAAGGTGATTAATAAGAATCTTTTCGCCTCATTTGAAAACTTCAGATTAGAATGGAAGCTATTTGAAGATGGATTTGAAGTTCAACAGGGAACAATTGATACAGTTTTTATAAACCCGGGTGAAGCAAAAACCTACCATTTGCAAATACCTCCCTTCAAGGCAGAGAAAGAATATATACTAATAGCCAGCCTGGTAACAAACAGTCAGGTTGAACTGATTGATGCGAACTATGAAGATTGCCTTTGAACAATTTATTCTTCAGCCATTTAAGTCTAAAAAATTATCATCATCTGGTAGTACGGATCTTATCATTCAAAAAAATGAGGATCAAATAATTATTGAAAATGATAAAGTAAAATTGATCCTCCACCATTCATCCGGAGCAATAGAATCCTGGATATACAATGGAATAGAGATTACCGGTAATCCTGTCCAGCCCAACTTCTGGAGGCCCCCTACCGACAACGACCTGGGCAATGGAATGCACAACTGGGCCAAAGTCTGGCAAAATGCTACTAAAAACTACAGGTCAAGTTTATTGAAATTACCTTATAATTCAGAAAATGGAGTAAGTTATGAAGTAAAATATGAATTCCCGGATAACATAGCTTTGCTGCTTATCAGCTACACACTTACCATGGATGGCGCCTTGAAGGTAGAATATAAATTTTCCCCTCAAGAAGAAAACCTTCCTGTTATTCCAAGACTGGGTTTATCTCTGATATTACCCAATGCATTTGAAAAAGTATCCTGGTATGGAAGAGGCCCACATGAAACATATTGGGACAGGAAAACTTCAGGAAAGCTGGGAATATATAATGATTTAATTATCAATCAGTTTCATCGATATCCCAGGCCACAGGAAACCGGAAATAAATCAGATGTTAGATGGGTATCCCTTTATTCCGGCCAGGTAAAATTAACTGCATATTCGATTGACAATAAGCTATTAAATACAAGTGTTTGGCCATTTACTTCATCTGAATTAGAATTTCAGCCTGGTAAAGCCGGTGGAGAGTCCGCCTCAGGATTGGTTCCGGTAACTTCCAGGCATGGAGCTGATATTCAAACCGGAGATGTAGTTCAATGGAACATCGATCACCTGCAAATGGGTGTGGGTGGGGATACATCATGGGGCCGGATGGTGCATAAGCAATATACTATCCCATCCAAAAATTATAACTTTTCCTTTATTATTATTCCTGAAATTAAATTAGATGGAAAATTAGTAATTTAGTTTTTTTCAAATAATACAATAACTGCCATGAAGGGAATTACAAATTGTATTGCTACTCTGTTATTGCACTTTCATCTTTTCAGTATAGCCCAGGGACAATTCAATCCACATCCTGATAATATTGACTACATGGAAAACTACCGTGGCCAATATCATTTCAGCCCAAAATCAGAATGGATGAATGATATAAACGGCCTGGTTTACCAGGGAGGGAAATACCATATGATATATCAATGGGGTAAATCCAAACGCCATGGAGGGTATGCCACAAGTACTGATTTATTGTACTGGAAAGATGAAGGTGTTGCCCTCATTCCACAGAAATCCTTCTTGCCCTCAGAAGCCATCCGAAATGTTGCCGGGGATGAGGTTTATTCCGGAAGTGCAGTAGTTGTTTCCGGCAAAACAGCTAAAAAAATAACAGGATCAAACAAAGAAGCAATTATTGCAATTTATACAGGGACTGCTGAAGGAACCTGCCTGGCATTTAGCAATGACAATGGCCTTAGCTGGCACGATTATAAAAACAACCCTGTAGCCAATCAAACTGACGAGGCATATCCGCGCGATCCATGTGTTATATGGCACAATCCAAGTTCAAAATGGGTGATGGCTCTGTACGAAAACGGCACCACCTTTTATGGCTCGAAAGATCTTATTAAGTGGGAGTTTCTGAGCAATGTGAATTTTGGATTTGAATGCCCGGACTTATTCCAACTCCCTCTTGATGGAAATGAAAATGAAAAGAAATGGATCCTTCAGGATGCCAATGGCTCCTATTTGGTAGGTGAATTTGATGGCACGACTTTTAGCCTGGATGAGGGCCAGGATACACTGGTAATGGATGTTGGACCAGATTTCTATGCAGCCCAAACTTTTCCCATGGGCAACTTACCCAATGGAGATCAACGGGTAATCCAGATTGCATGGATGGATCATTGGAATGGAGGTCTGGGTGAAACTGTGTGGGAACGCAATGCTACTTTTCCGGTTTCTTTAAACCTGGTAACCTACAATGGTCAGAAAAGTTTATGCCGGTATCCGATCGATGAAATTGAAAAACTTTATGAAAAAACAAAAACCTGGGAGCGGCAAATAATTAAAGCCAATTCAAACCTGCTTTCGAATGTTAAATCAAAAAAGTTTGACCTTGTCGCTGAATTTGATCTGTCAGAGACAACAGCCACAAAATTTGGCTTTAAGATTGCCAATAAAACCATTCTTTACGACATCTCTCAGCAAACCCTTTTATCTAAAAAACTGGCTCCTGATAAATCAAACCGATTGAAAATCAGAATTCTGGTGGACTGGGGACAGCTTGAGGTTTTTGCAAATGAAGGTATTTTCTCCTTTACAGAGCAATTTGGATTCACTCCTGAGAGGAATGACATTCAAATGGTTAGCGATGGAGATATTACATTGGTTTCAATGGAGTTTCACGAAATAGCCAGAATCTGGTAAATATGAATTTTAAAATATATTTAAAGAAATAATAAATCATAAAAACAACTGGAAATGAAAAAATTATGGGTACTAACAATTTTACTCCTCGTGACAGCAATTGTATTTGCACAATCAAAAGTTATCACCTTCTTTTGAAGAAGTAATTTCGCTGAAATCAGTATCAAATCCTCAAATCTCTCCTGATGGAAATCATGTAGTTTATCAAGCCAATTCTGTCGACTGGAAGGAAAACAGGTACGACACAGAAATATGGATTTCAAAAAACGGAGAGACTCCCTTTCAGTTAACAAACAACCTTACAGGGAGCAGCAGCAACCCAAAATGGTCACCGGATGGCAAATGGATTGCTTTTGTCTCGAAAAAAACTGATAATACTCAGATTCAAATAATTAGGCTGGCTGGTGGTGAATCTTTCCAGGTAACACATACCAAAAAGAATATTTTCGGTTTTGATTGGTCTCCCGATGGAAAAAAGATCGCATTTATGCAAACAGAGGACAATTCGAAAAAGGAGAAAAAGAGAAAAGAAAAGTATGGCGGATACGCAGTTGAAGACCAGGAATATAGTTTTAACCAATTATGGATTGCCAATTTTAATCCTGACAGCCTGGTTCGACTTCCTCTGCCAGCCCAAATGGAAGATTCCTTGTACAAATCAGGCTTTGAAGAAAAATTGTTAATGGATAGTGTAACGTTTACAATAAGCTCGTTCGAATGGTCACCTGATGGTACTAAAATAGCCTTTGGACATCAACCCGATCCATTGATTAACTCATTCTTTAAGGCCGATATCTCTGTATATGATATTTCATCCAAAACAACTAAAGTACTTGTAAATAATCCAAGCTTCGACGGCTTGATTTGTTGGTCACCCGATGGAAAATCTATTCTTTATCAAACAGCACTGGATGATAGTACATCAAATTACTACTTGAATAGCAAGATGTTCAGAATCAACCTTGATGGCACAGAAAATACACAATTGGGGAAAGACTTTGATGAAAATATATCCCGTGTAAAATGGATAGATTCTGGCATATTTGGAACGGCCTGGCAAAAAACAAAAAGAAAACTTGTCAGAATAGATCCAAAAAATGGTAAAGCCAGGATTATTACCGAAACTCCTTACAAAATATTGGATTATTCTTTCTCATCAGATGAGAAAAGACTGGCTTTTACCGCAGCAAATGAAAACGACCTGACCGAGCTATATGTAAGTGACTACCCAATAAAAACTTCAACAAAAATTACCAACTCCTCACAACAAATTGAGAATTGGTTGGTTGCAAATAGCGAATTGATCTCATGGAAAAGTAAGGATGGATCTGAGATTGAAGGTGTACTCCATAAACCACAGGATTATGATCCAAACAAAAAGTATCCCTTACTGGTAATAATTCATGGTGGCCCTACCGGTATATCAACTCCCGAACCAGCTCCCTCCTATGTATATCCAATGTTGCAGTGGCTTAACAAAGGAGCATTAATCTTACGACCTAATTACAGAGGTTCAGCCGGGTATGGCGAAAAATTCAGATCATTGAATGTGAAAAATCTGGGTGTCGGTGATGCCTGGGATGTATTGTCAGGAATAGATTACCTGGATAAAAAGGGTAGAATTGATGTAAACAAACTGGGCGCCATGGGCTGGAGTCAGGGTGGATACATTTCTGCATTTTTGGCGACCAATTCAACCATTTTTAAGGCCATCTCGGTGGGCGCTGGTATATCGAACTGGGTAACCTATTATGTGAACACAGATATACATCCATTTACAAGGCAATATCTTAAAGCCACACCCTGGTCTGATAAAGCCATTTATGAGAAAACCTCTCCCATGACCAACATTAACAATGCAACCACTCCCACCCTGATTCAGCATGGGGAATTTGACAGAAGGGTTCCACCGGCCAATGCTTTTGAGTTGTTTCAGGGCCTCCAGGATGTAGGAGTGGAGACTGAATTGATCATTTACAAAGGATTTGGACATGGTATCAGCAAACCGAAAGAGAGGTTGGCAGCCATGTGGCACAACTGGCAATGGTTTGGTAAATATGTCTGGGGTGAAGAGATTGAGTTGCCATTGGATTAAAACAGGTAAGTAAGGTTTGTTAAAAGATTAAATATCTGATTTATACTATTACTTTTCACTGATTTACAGTTTCTTGTCTATTTTTAGACTAAATTTCTCTATTTAAATGTTGCAACATATATTGTTTTAACATATATTTGTACCCTATAATACAATTTGTATATGATTGAAATGTGGAATCAGCGATATGCTCAGGAAATTTTTGTGTATGGAACTGAGCCAAATGAATTTTTTAAAACTCAACTTTCCGGTTTGCCCAAGGGTAAAATACTCCTACCGGCTGAGGGAGAGGGGCGAAATGCTGTTTTTGCCTCAGAAATGGGTTGGGAGGTTGTAGCTTTTGACAGCAGCTCGGCTGCAAAAGAAAAAGCTGAAAAATTAATGAAACAGAAAAATGTGCAGTTTGAGTATCTCATTGAATCTTTTGAGGATTTTGAATATCACGAAAACTCTTTTGATGTTATTGTTCTCATATATGCCCATACCTTCAACCGAAAAGACAATCATCAAAAAATTCTAAGTTTTTTAAAGCCAGGTGGCATATTAATCCTCGAAGGTTTTTCAAAAAAACAGATTCGGTTTAATTCGGGTGGTCCAAGAAACATCGATATGCTTTTCTCAGCAGATGAATTAAAATCAGATTTTTCAGAATTCACTCAAATGGACATTGATGAACTGGAAATAGAATTGCAGGAAGGGCCCTTACACATTGGTGAGGCCGCTGTAATCAGGGCAATTGGAAAGAAATAAATTTCTATACTATAATTCAAACTTATTGAAAACTAATATTTATAAATAATTTAAAATCAAATCATTATGAAAATTAAAACTTTTTTAATCGTGAGTGCCCTGGCACTCGGTTTTAATACCAGCAGCAATGCTATTGAAAACCAAACAAATGAAACAGCTAAGAAATCAGCGAAGAAAAGCTTTATCGCATCTGGTAATTATTCAGTTGACAAATCAAAATCAGACATCAAGTGGAAAGGAACTATGACAGGTGTGTTTTCACATACCGGTACTCTTGCACTGATTGAGGGTTCTGTAAAAGTTAAGAATGGAAAAATAACAAAGGGAAGTTTTACAGTTGACATGAATTCAATCCTAACTTCTGATTCGGATGACAATTATAAGAACGCACCAAGGGAAGACCTGGTATTTCACCTCAAATCAGATGATTTTTTTGCGGTTGAAAAATATCCAACTGCTACATTCAAAATCACAAAACATTCAGGGGATGAAATAAGCGGTGATCTTACAATACGTGGAATTACCAGTAAGGAAACAATGACAAATGTTAAACTAACCGAAACAGATGATAGCTTTTCGGCCACAGGAAATCTGGTTTTCGACAGGCAGAAATATGAAGTTTCCTACAAAAACCGAATGGGCGATATGGTTATTTCTGACGATATTGAGCTTACGATATCTATTTTAGGGGTAAAAGAATAATAGAATAAAATAAAAACAAGTTGATTTTAAACATCGCCAGAGAATTATTTGTGCATAATTCTCTTGTGATGGTATTTTTTGTTTAAATTTTAAAATAGAATAAAATCCTGTGCGGAAAAACCATAGAATGAAAATAGAAGATGAAATAAAAGGTCGGTTCCGAAACGAATATCACAAGGGGACTATAAATCTAATTTATACGGTTAAGCACTTGATGTATGAGTTTGAACGAGTCCTGAAAAAATATGGATTAACCGAACCACAGTACAATATTTTAAGAGTTCTTCGTGGGTATCGCAAAGATGGGCCTCTTTCTATTGGTTTTTTAAAAGAACGTATGCTTGATAAAAACTCGGATGTAAGCAGAATAGTTGATAAACTTCATGCAAAGGCCTATGTTGACAGGAAAGAAAATCCGGATGACCGAAGACAAAAAGAAATAGAAATCACCAAAAAAGGAATGGATTTACTGGCCACTATGGATGATTGTGATAGAAAGACTGAGACCTTGTTGGAAAACCTTAATCCGGAAGAAGTCATGGAATTAAACACACTTTTAGATAAAATACGAAGTAATTAAACCATTCCTTTCTATGGAGATTATATCAAAAAGATTAATTCTTGTAGAAATTTCCTGGGATGACCTGGAAAATATCCATCACCTGCATTCCTTCCCTGAAGTGGACGAATTTAATACCCTTGGTTTGCCCAAAGACATCAATGAAACAAAAGAATTGATTAAGTCAGACATTGAAAATTCAGGGAAAAATCCTCAAAAATCATATACCTGGAAAATTAGTTTAAAAGAATCAGGAACTTTTATTGGTTTAGCTGGTTTATCGCTTTCCTGTGATAAATTTAAACTGGGTGAGATTTATTATAAACTCCTTCCTGATCACTGGGGAAAAGGCTATGCTACCGAAGTATCAAAAGCATTGATAAAATCAGGCTTTGAAGATTTCAAATTACATAAAGTTGAAGCCGGAGTGGCCACTGAAAACCTTAAATCTATCCGTGTACTTGAAAAATCAGGAATGACCCGGGAAGGATTAAGAAGAAAAATACTCCCCATAAGAGGCGAATGGAAAGACAATTACCATTATGCCATAGTTGAAGATGACCCCAGATATGATTGATTCTTCTTTTATAAATTAGTTTTCCTTCCTGGCTATATTTTTCGACCTAAATTGGCTTCCCATCTATAATTCAATGCTTCTAATTTCATTTTTGTTACATTTGGTATTGATATACTTAACCTTATAATTTTCATCATATGAAAACAAAATACTTCCTAAATCTGCTCCTCGTCTTTCTTCTGATCTCTTCTATATCCTTTTCTCAGGAGAGAGAAGCCACTCTTTTGTTAACCGGATGGAAATTTCAAAAAGGATCTCATGAAAATGCCAATCAAATTTCACTGGATGATTCAAATTGGGAAGATGTATCAATTCCTCATGACTGGGCCATTGAAGGTCCATTTATCTTAGATGGGGATGGCAACACCGGTAAACTGCCCTGGAAAGGAGAAGGATGGTACCGAAAAAGAATAAGTCTCCCCAAAAATTATACGGGCAAAAATTTGTATTTACTGTTCGATGGGATTATGGCTTTTCCGAGTATTTATATAAATGGCAAGTTAGTTGGAAAATGGGACTACGGGTATAACTCATTTTATTTCGACATTACAAAATTTGTAAACTTCGACGGTGAGAACATTTTAGCCATACATGTCGATACCAGGAAGCACGATAGCAGATGGTATCCTGGTGCAGGTATCTATCGAAAAGTGCAATTGATTGCAGTAAATCCGGTGCATGTTAACGTTTGGGGTACCTATATTACAACCCCGGTAATTAAGCCAAACTATGCAGATGTTAGAGTAGCAACAACTATTAATAATTACTCAATAACAGATGGGGAAATAAAAGTCAGGCAAATTATTTATTCCTCCGGTAAAAGTAAGATTACTGAAAATGAAATTACAGGAAACATTGCCACCAATGCGAGTAAAATGTTTGAAACTACATTAACGATTCCAAATCCCAGAAAATGGGATATAACAGATCCTCAATTATATACATTAATTACAGAGGTATACCGAAAAGATAAATTACTCGATACCTACTCTTCCACATTTGGGGTCAGAGACATTCGATTTACAGCTGACCATGGTTTTTATCTGAATGATAAGCGGGTCCAATTGAAGGGCGTTAATTTACACCACGACCATGGTCCTCTTGGGGCAGCCTTTAATAAAAGGGCCTTGGAGCGGCAACTACAAATAATGAAAAGTATGGGTTGCAATGCCATACGGACCAGTCACAATGCAGCAGCACCTGAATTATTGGAACTTTGTGATAAAATGGGCTTACTTGTATTTAATGAGGTCTTTGATAAATACGATGGGAAGGCGGATATTACCGATACTACTGAATTTGAAAATTTTGCTTATCGTAATATTCGGAATTTTGTCGTTAGGGACAGAAACCATCCATCCATATTTATATGGAGTGTGGGGAATGAAATGCCAGATGAGCAAAGAAATATTAATAATGGTTTTTACAGACTTCAAACTATGGTTAATTATGTTAGAAAATTCGATAACACTCGTTCAACTACCATGGCTTGTGATATATTTGATGCAGCAGAATTGAGACATTTTGATTATTACGATGTGCACAGTTGGAATTATGGACGAAGATATGCTCTGGCACGGCAGCTTGAGCCAAACAAATCAGTTATTGTTAGCGAATCAGCTTCTACACTGAGTACCAGGGGATTTTATGAATTACCACTTCCTGAGGAAAAAACTGAATTCACAAATTCATTACAGGTCAGCTCATACGATTTAAATGCTCCATATTGGGCAGAAATCGCTGATGACGACTTCATGTGGCAGCAGGATGAGCCTTACATTGCCGGTGAATTTGTCTGGACTGGTTTTGACTATATTGGAGAACCCACCCCCTATTTCAATCAATGGGTAAAGGAAATGGGTATGACCGACAAGGAGGCTTCCCGGAGTTCCTATTTTGGAATTGTAGATTTAGTCGGTATTCCAAAGGACCGGTATTACCTTTACAAGAGTTACTGGCAACCTGATGAAACTACTGTCCATATACTACCTCACTGGAATTGGGAGGGGATGAACGACCAAAATGTTCCGGTTTTTGTATACACGAATGGAGATTGTGCTGAACTTTTTCTAAACGGAAAATCGCTTGGGACAAGATGCAAGGATCCTAAATCAAAGAATTCCGTTGAAAGATTCAGATTGATGTGGAAGGAGGTTGTCTACCAACCGGGTGAATTAAAGGCCATTGCCTATAAAGAAGGAGAAAAAATTGGGGAAAGTATAGTTAAAACTGCTGGAAGACCCCATACATTAAGATTGGTGCCTGATCAAACTTCAATTAAAGCTGACGGTAATGATTTATCCTATATTCTGATCGAAGCTCTTGACAAAGATGGAAACCTTTGTCCCCTGGCGGATAACAAGATCCAAATAAAAATTGATGGTGAGGCTAAAATTGCGGGTGTAGGCAATGGAAATCCTCAGTCGATGAATTCCTTTAAGTCAAGTTCAGTGTCTCTTTTTTATGGGAAAGCAATGTTAATAATCGGATCTGAGTTTTCAAAAGGTAATGTAGAAGTTGAGGCATCATCAAAGGGCCTTAAGAGTGCCAGTGTAAAAATAAGAATGGATTAATTCAACAGACTTATTCATTAAATAGTATTAAAAATAAGGTGAAGGATTTGAATCCGGCTATCAATCTGTTCCGGTAGATTGGGGGATAAATTCTGAAAGGAAAAGAAGTTTCTTCAATAAACTAAAGGAAATTACTGCTTAATAAAATTACTTAATTAAATTTCGTTTTTAATTAGAAGATTTCATTACTTCTTCCAGGGTTTTGTATTTAAATTCAAAGCCTGCAGCCTGGATTTTTTCCGAAGACACCCTGTTTCCCTTCAACAACAATATAGCCATTTCACCCATAAAAAGTTTCATGACAAACGAGGGTACGTCAGGTAGGAAAAACGGCTTTATTCATAGTCCTGGCAAGAGTTTTCATAAATTCTTTATTGCTTATCTGGTCCGGCCCAACTGCATTGAAAATAACATCTGTCTTTTGATTTTCAAGCACAAAAATAAACATGCGGGCGAGGTCTGAAATTTCAATCCAGGGCATGTATTGTTTACCACTCCCCAGAGCAGCTCCAAGCCCAAATGAAACAGGCATCATCATCTTTGTTAAGGCTCCGCCCTTCTTTGAAAGGACCACTCCTATTCTGAAAATGGTTGTTTGAATGCCTATGCTCCTAAATTTCTCAACACTTTTTTCCCAGGCAAGGGCTGTACTTGCTAAAAAGTCATTTCCTGCAGGATCTTTTTCAGTAAATACTTTTTCTGAATTTTCAACTCCATAAAAACCAACCGCCGAAGCCGAAATGATCATTTTTGGTTTATTTTTTGCTTTTGCTGATTTCGAAAACAACAAATTGGTAGTTTTAACCCGGCTATCTACGATTTTTTGCTTCTGCTTCGCTGACCATCTTTTATTTGCAATTCCTTCACCAGCAAGGTGAATAATTACATCAGCGAATTCAATCGCATCCTCATCCAACACCTCAGCCTCATAATCCCAATAGAACGACTTAACTCCCTCAATACCCTTTCTTCTTGATAAAACCGCTACATTATATCCCCTATCCACCAGTAAATCCATCAATTCTTTTCCAATGAGCCCGGTTCCTCCTGTTATCAGAATATTATTCCCCATTATTTCAAATTTTCTTTAATAACTCGGCTTGAATTATTGTTCAGCTTGCATTATTTTTAAAATCAGGTGCCTATTTCTATATTTTTTATTCGGATTCTAAAACTGATTTATCCTCAGCAGGAATGGCATTTTCTGGTTCAACAAATTTTGGTTTCAAAATCATCAGTATTCCGGGTATAACAAGGAATGCCCCAGATAAACAAGCAGTTATAGAGATTATTACCAGGAATCCAAAGAAGCGAATGGGAGGGAAACTTGACAGAAACAGGACTAAAAATCCTATTATTACTGACATGGCATTAAAAAATATTCCTCTTCCGGTGGTTTCGATGGTACGCTGAACAGCCTTTCCCGGGTCGGCAACAAATTTTCTTTCATACTTATATCTCCAGATAAAATGTATGGTATAATCAACACCCACACCAATCATAATTGAAGAAAGAATAGCAGTTGAGATGTCCAACCGTATTCCAAGAATCCCCATCAATCCAAAAAGAAAAATTACTGCCAGCCCCAAAGGAACAATTGAAATCAATCCTGAACTTATAGATCTGAAGATTATTGAAATTAGCAGAAAAATGGCCAGTATTGCAAAGCCAATCGACCTTATCTGCCCATTAATCACAAGGTTAGAGAGTTCCAGAGTTGTGTATGAACGTCCCCCGATAGAAATATCGTAAGGGTCATTTGCAGTCATCAGTTCAACTTTTTCAATGATTGTTTTTATAGCCTGATTACTGGCATCATCAAGCGTAATAATCATCCTGGCGTATTTATAATCAAAATCAACCAATTGATCAAAATCTCCCTCATCGCCACTCATATTATAAAATCCAAAATACTGTGCAACTGCATTTCTCGAGTCAGGTATTTTATCATACAAAGGATCTCCTTCATCGTTCAGAGCCTTGCTGATTTCTTTTACAACATCACTGACAGAGGCAACCCGGCCAACCCCCGGAAAGTCTTTTAGCTCGTTACCATAGGATTCCAATGTCCTGAGTAATTCCGGATCCTTAATGTCGCCTTCTACCAGAACTGACAAAGTCTGCGTGCCTCCAAAGTGTTCATTTATAACCTCTGCTCCCTGCCTGATCACATGATTTTTTGGGAAAAACCGCACCAGGTCTGTATCCACCTCCAGAAAATAAATACCAATGCCTACAACAAATGATAATAATACAGATGTAGTTAGTATTGTTTTTGGATGTTTGCTTACTTTCTTTCCCAGGAATGAAAGAAAAGCACCCAGGTAATCTTTTCTAATCCCAAATACTTGTTTACTGGGCTGGGTTTTCTTTAATAAGCTCAGCACGGCCGGGATTAAAAATAAACTCATAATTAAGGCCATTGCAATGCCAATAGACGAAAGAACACCCAATTGCCTGGCTGGTATCATTTTATGTGTTAACAAACTTAAGGTGCCTACAATTGTGGTAAGTCCAGTTAAGATGACGGGTTTCTTCAGGTATTGATATACCCGCAATGCAATTTTTAAAGGAATAGCCCTTTCACCCTCTTCCTTTTGTATTTCCTGATAATGAGCGATTATGTGAATCCCATAATCGTTTGCTATGGCAATAAGCATTACAGGTAGTAAAATACTGATCATCGACAATTTCCATCCCAATAAGGGAATTATACCCATTGAAATTATTATTGACATAACAACTACAGCAAAGGGCAGTATCATTCCACGTTTCTGGCGGAAAAAAGCATATAGCATTATTAACATTATCACCAGTCCAACCGGCATTAGCACTAGAAAGTCCTGGGTCATTTCTGAAGTTGCCATCTCCCGAATTAAAGGCAAACCACCCACATAAACTTTTTCTGGCCCGGGGAATTCCTCCAAAACGGCATTTACATTTGCAAGAACCTCCTCATCAGCCGCACCCTTATTTAATATTAAAATGATACTTGCCATTTTAAAATCGGTAGAAATCGTAATCTCATATACCATCTTATTTTTCCTCAATTTCTCACGAAGTTTTTCACGTTCTTCGGGTGTATTAGGAATTCCTTCAATGGCATCATCCACAATCATCATCCCATCTTCACTAACAATATTTTTTGATGTAAACAGGGATAGGTTTTTCTTAACTACATCGAGCGATGTAAAAGCATCTGATAGTTTTTCCAATCGTTGGAAGGTCTCTTTTTCAGTACATCATCTGATTCCAGAACAACCATAAGCATGCTGTTTCCCCCAAAAATATTTTCTATTTTATAGGTATTTATCCTTGCCGGCATATCTGCTGGAAGGTAATTGTCGAGGTCAGGATCGAACTGTGCTTTTGGTATTTGCCAACCAAGACCAATGGTGAGAAGAATGAAAAAAGAAATAATCCACCATCGGTATTTAACTATATATTTACCCTCCATGTCTCTTCATATTTATTGAAACTGGAATACTTATAATAAAGTATCTATAATTCTGAATTCTAATTTATTCAAAACGAGTCATAATGTCGTACTCAATTTTTAAGTGAGTCAAAAATGAATTGAAAACGCAAAGATACTTTTAATCCTTTGAACAATACGTATCAATAAAGAATATCATCATTTGTTATATTAATTTTTTTGAAACTGAAAAAAATCTCTCCACACAGCCTAAACAGCTGGTTTAAGATGAATTATCACGCATAAAAACGTACATCACAGAATTGAAGCATCTAAGTTTACTATAAATATCATATTAATTTCTTTGACATATAAATTTAATTTCTAATTTTGCTGACTTTATTGCCCCTAAAGTCAGTTTTATTTGAAATATCAACATGATTTTATATAAGATTATAGTTATTTAAAAACACCATATATATAATCGATTAACAGACTCTTAACGTCAATTAATTTTATTATTTAACCTCAGGTAAACCTAATTAATCAGTACCCACTTAAATAAAAAACATGAATATTGTATTAGCAATAGATTCCTATAACGATGCCAACGGAGGCACCATTGCCGCAAAAAGACTGGTAAATGAACTTCGCGAACGCGGTCACCAGGTAAAAATTGTCAGTGCCATACATGAGAATCCTGAAGATCCTGACTTTTATAAGATTCCCGGCTTTGTACTTCCTGGTGCGGAGGCTTCCCAGGAAAATATGAAGTTTCTTTTTGGCCGCAACGACTATAAGGTTTATAAAAAAGCGATGGCTGATGCAGATGTCATCCAGGTTCATTTTCCATTTATAATGGCCAGGGGAGTTGTTAAAACTGCAAAGCGCATGGGGAAACCTGTAATTGGTGCATTTCATGTACAGCCACAGAATATTATGGCAGCAGTTGGTAAAAAGAGCAAATCATTAGAACGTTTTATCTGGTTTTGTTTTAAGTTCTTTCTATTTAAGCGCGTGGAGGCCATGACAGCCCCTTCCTACTTTGCAGCAAAACTTCTGAAGTCTGAAGGAGTAAAAGCTCATTTACGTCCCATTTCCAATGGTATTCCGGTTGAATATGTACCTGGAAAGTATAAACGGCCGAAATGGTTTGGCGATAAATTGGTTTTATTAAGTATTGGTAGGCATGCCAATGAAAAAAGGCAGTCACTTCTCATTGAGGGAGTAAAGCGTTCAAAATATAAAGACAAAATTCAGCTCATGCTTATTGGCAGGGGTGAAATGACCGAAGAACTCAAAGCCAAAGGGAAGGAATTACCAGTAGAGCCATTTATCGAATATGTAAGTGCAGAAGACAAACTAAAGTATCTCAATACGGCTGACTTATACGTACATGCTTCTATTGTTGAGCTAGAAAGCCTTTCCTGCCTGGAAGCCATAGGCTGCGGCCTGCCCTGCTTAATTAGTGATTCAAAATATTCTGCTGCATCGCAATTTGCCATTGATGAAAGATTCATTTTCAAAACAGATGACGCAGATCATTTTGCAGAAAGAATCAACTATTGGTATGAAAACCGCAGAAGAACTTGCAAGTCCTGAATTGAAAAAGAAAGTACTGGACGAGGCTGAAACCTATCGCTTTGCCAGGGCCGTAAATGAATACGAATCATTCCTGAAAGATGCTGCCGCCTCAAACGATAGTGAAAATGAATACGTACTTGAACCAGGTATAGCTTAAATTGTATCTTTGACCTTATTATGGCCAAAAATCAGGTTCGAAAGCAACAAATTCCCATGGAATCGGTTTATCCTATAACTATTCCAATTGACTATCAATACATTAAGACTAATTTTTCGTACCTTTTTTTCTCCTACATTGCATATAGTCTGTTTTATTTAGTTCTTGCTATTGGATTTTTTAAAATTATTGGCAGCCATAAGGTTTACGGACGCAAAAATCTCAAGCCATTTAATAAAAAGGGATTTATAAGTGTTGCAAATCATTGTCATATATTAGACACTGTGCTCACTGCAGGAACAGTTACACCACGCCGGCCATGGTTTGCTTCTGTGCAACGAAATTTTGAAGCTCCCTATTATAGAAAAATGTTTCGTATTCTAAGGGGATTCCCCATCCCTGAGGGCGCATTTGGTCTAAGAAAAATACTTACTCCGGTAGTCAATGCCGTCAGAGATGGAAGAATAGTTCATTTTTTTCCTGAGGAAGAATTATGGCACTTATATCAGGAAATAGACTATTTTCAAAGAGGTGCTTTTTACCTGGCTCATCATGCTAACTGCCCTGTAATTCCACATGTTCACCTATTCAGACCCAGAAAGTTTTTTGGAAAGAAAATCTCAGATAATATTCTAAAGATAAAGACAATTATTGGAGAGCCAATTTATCCTCGGGTACCCCATGAAGAGGGTAAAAGTGTTGACATGGATTCGGTACAGGAAATGTGTGATCAGGCTCAAACCTGGATGAGAGAAATGGTGGCCCAATACCAACAGGAAACAAAGCCGACAGCTTAACCGGAATTATTTCTAATTAGATAGATTTAGTAAATTTCAAACGCTGGTTTTTAATTTGAAATATATTTCTGGTGCAATTCATTTAGGGCAGTATTTCTGTCTTTTTCATGGATATGATGATGAAAATAGGTGAGTTTCTCAAATACTGAAAGAGCTTCATTTAATTCTGTGTCATTCAAATTACCAATAATTATTTCCGATACTTTGTGCATATCGTCAAAAGCGTTCATTATCTCCATCCTCCCCTGTTCTGTGAGTGAAACTCTTTTTGCACGCCTGTCAATATCATCCGGAAATTCAGAAATCAGACCCTTCTTTATCAAGCGCCTCAATATTTCACTTCCACTGGATATTTCGAGAAGATGTTTATTAATAAGTTCATTCTTCAATAAACTTTCCTCTTTTAAAAGTGTGGCCAAAAAACCAAATTCATCAATTGTTTTTATAGAAGTATTTGAGAAAGCTTTCTTAGTATAATGCTTTGCAAAGCGATATAAACCTGTTAACAAAGTTGAAAACTCAACTTCCGGATAATTTCTATAGTTTTTGTAATTGCTTTTGTCAAAACCTTGCTCGACCGAAGGAGGAGAATGTTTTATAACCCTGTCTTTCAGAAATATAGAGAACTCCTTAAGATCATGATTGCCTACCTCCTTTTCATAACTATCTACATAATCAAGGAGCTGTTTTATCATATTAATATTATCCGACATCGTATTACTCTAATTTATTTATATTAATTTTGTATAATATAATTATGTATTACTTTTGCAATATAACTACATATTTGTAATAAAATGAAATATTATACAACTTTTTTAATCACAGTCATATCCGTTTTTGCATTAAATAATTGCAAAACAAGTGAAAATACAGGCGATACAATAGTAGTCGCAAAAGATCCTAATCTATCTGAGGCTTCATCACATTTAGCTATAAGTTTAACTAAAGGTAAATCTTTTAATCATCCAACATTTGTCATCTGGGAGGAAGATATGGAAGGAAATTACAAGAGAACTCTTTATATAACAAAATCTTATGCAAGTGGAATTTTCGGACATGAAATGGTTGGGGATTCCATCTGGCTTAACAAAGCAGGAAGTTCATACCAGCCGGCAGCACTACCCTATTGGACACATAGGAAGGGATTAATTGAAAATAAATACTCTATTCCCACACCTGATCATCCCTTTGTAGATGCTTATACGGGTGCCACTCCTGATGAAAACTTTCAATTTGAAACAAGTGCCAACTCAAAGGAAAATCAGTACAGGTTGCTCCTTGAGGTAAATCAAACATGGGATTGGAATTCTTATTGGACAAATAATAAGTATCCGAGCAGCCCTGCTTATAAACATTCTGCCCAGCCATCTGTTATATATGCAGTTGTTATTAATAAAGAGGATTCTACTTTTTATTTGAATCCTATAGGACATGGAGATCCAAAGGGTGAAAGTGGGAAACTATTTACCAATCTAAATACCTTAACAACGGCAAAAGAAATATTTAATTCGGTGAAAGCCGAGATCAAATAATGCAATTTTTTATAGAAAATTAAAATGAAACTTTATATCTCAATTATAACAGGCTTACTGATCTCCTCGATTTCATTAGCCCAAACAGGTCAGATTCGAGGAAAGGTTGTAGATGCAAATAACAACGAACCGGTGCCGTTTGCAAACATTCTTATTTATGGAACACAGACCGGTACTACCAGCGATTTCGATGGTAATGTTTATTCTTACCGGTCTCGAACCAGGATTTGTAAAACTTCAAATATCATTTGTGGGGTATAAAACAAAACTAAGTGATGATATCATGCTTAGCAACAACAATGTACCTTATATTGAAATAAATCTTGAACCAACTGACCAACAAATTGAAGAGGTTGTTGTGAAGGTAAATCCCTTCCAGAAAAGGCGGGAGGCCCCTCTTGCCATGCAGCGGATAGGGTCAAAAGAGATTGAAAGCAATCCAGGCAGCAACAGGGACGTTTCAAGGGTTATTCAATCCTTTCCGGGTGTTGGCTCAACACCTGCTTTCAGGAATGATGTGATAATTCGCGGAGGTTCACCAAGCGAGAATAGGTTTTTTCTTGATGGGGTTGAAATACCCATTCTAAATCACTTCTCAACCCAGGGAGCATCAGGGGGTCCAATTGGAATTATCAATGCTGATTTCATACAATCCATCGATTACTATTCAGGTTCATTTCCGGCCAATAAATACAATGCATTAAGTGGAATGTTTGATTTTAAACAAAAAGAAGGAAGTAAGGACAAAACAAATTTTCAGGTTTCTGTGGGTGCCAGTGAAGCTGCTTTCACTATAGACGGGCCAATGGGTAAGAAAACGGATTACATTTTTTCAGTCCGTCAATCGTATTTGCAGTTTTTATTTTCTGCTCTTGAGCTTCCTTTTCTTCCAACTTTTACTGATTATCAGTTCAAGCTTAAAGACAAACTTGGATGAAAAGAATCAGCTAACAATAGTCAGCATTGGATCCTACGACAAGCTCAGACTGAACACTGATCTCGAAAATCCAGATCCATCTCAGGAATACAACTTAGTCAGATTCCGGTGAACAACCAGTGGAGTTATACCATAGGTGCTGTTTACAAACATTTCTTTGACAAAGGATTTCATACACTTGTGCTCAGCCGCAATATGCTAACAACCAATTCTACAAATACCCTGATAACAATGAGGACCAGGATAAAATCTTGACTACCAATTCAACAAGAACAGGAAAATAAACTACGCTATGAGTTAACTCTTAATAAAAATGGATTCAGATACAATATTGGCGCAAATATGGAATATGCCGATTACTTTAATGCTACAACTCAACAAATATATTTGGATGACAGCCTGAGAAATTTTCAATACGAGTCAACCATTGATTTATTTAAATATGGACTCTCAGGTCAGGTTTCAAAGCGTTTTTTGAAAGCAGCTTGCTCGTATCTCTTGGGTGTACGATTTGACGGAAGCAGCTACAATAATGATATGGCAAATTTATTTAAGCAGATTTCCCCACGATTATCATTTTCCTATTCTCTAACGGATAAAACATTATTAAATGCAGGTATTAGGTCGATATTTCCAGCTCCCAGCTTATACAACATCTGGGTTTCCGGGATAACCAGGGACAATTAATGAATGAAAACTCTTCAAAATATATAGGTGTAAATCAGTATAATCTGGGTATAGAACAGCGATTCTCCCAATCGGTTTTGCTCTCAGTGGAAGGATTTTATAAAGATTACTTTCAGTACCCGATTGATCTAATTACAGGAGCAAGCCTGGCCAACCAGGGTGCCAATTACAGCAGTGTTGTAGGGGCTGCCCCGGTTACTTTTACAGGTGCTGGTGAAGCTTATGGTTTTGAAGTGTTAAACCGTTTGAATTTTGATAAGTTTACCATGCTGGCATCCTATACCTTTGTAAGGAGTCTTTTTACCGACATCAATAATACTTTAATTCCATCATCCTGGGATAGTAAACACTTTCTTACTGTTACAGGCTCAAAGGAGTTCAAAGGAAATTGGCGTGCCGGTTTTAAATGGCGTTTTGTAGGTGGATTGCCATATACTCCATACGATCTTGGAAACCTCATCCTATGTGGATGCATGGAATGCCAAGGGATCTCCTTATCTGGATTATTCACAATTAAATGCAGAACGTTTAAAAGCATTTTACCAGCTGGACTTGCGTGTTGATAAAAACTTCTTTTTCCCCAAATGGGCATTGATGTTGTATGTGGATATCCAAAATATTCTTAATTTTAAATATCAGGGTCAGGACTATATTGTACGCGAAAAAAATCCGGATGGTACCTATATAACGATTAACAATGGTACTCAGTACGTGTTAAATTCTGTACCCAAATGAATCGGGAACTATATTGCCAACCCTGGGAGTTATGTTTAAATTTTAGAAGGATCAAAGACCAATAAAAGTTTAATAACATGCAAATCAAAAAAAGGAACATTGTGTTGCCGATCCTTCTATTTCTTATATTTTTTGGATGCACATCAGCCCAGAAAAACATGATAAACACAGAGACAGTAAAAAACGTAGACATTAAAAAATACCTGGGTACCTGGTACGAAATAGCCAGGTTCCCTCATTCTTTTGAAAAAGGCCTGGTTGGCGTTACCGCGACCTATTCCATGAGGGAAGATGGAAAAATAAAGGTTGTCAACCAGGGATATAAAAATACCCTGGATGGAGAATTAAGTGTTGCGGAAGGAAAAGCAAAAATTCCGGATAAAAACTTCCCGGGAAAATTGAAAGTCTCTTTCTTCTGGATCTTTTATGGCAGACTATTTCATTATGGAACTGGACAGTGAGAATTATGAATGGGCTGTAATAGGCAGCAAAACACCCAAATATTTGTGGATCTTAAGCCGCAAACCCCAGCTGGACCCGTCGGTTTATAATGATTTAATCAAGAGAATTGAAGACAGGGGGTATAGTCTGGATAAATTATACAAGGTTCCTCAAAAGCAAGGAAGTTAACAGCATCTGAATTCGCGGATTTCAAGATTTTTTCCTTTCTAAATTTCAGAAAAGAAATAAACCTCATTATTTCTTCGTTCCCAAAAAAGTGTTTAACATTGTATTGGGCCAGGCGAATTGGTTTGTGTACACAGTGGTCAGTAATCCTTATAAAAGCAATTGGTTCGGATGAGTGCAGATAATCTTTATGAAAAACTAAAAAAGGCGTATTCTGATAAAAACTTAAATCAGATTACCAGCAACATAATTGAACTATACAAATACAAAAGGCTGGGGCAGATTCGGTCGCTGGTAAATAAAATTTCACCCTGTATAGTAATTGAAGAAGAAAACGATGCCAAATGCTTCTCAAGATTGGTAATGCTCTATCACCCCGATAAAGGAGAATTTTACAGAAACAAAATTGACCAGTATTTTAGTTCGGGCCAGTTCGAAAAACTGGAAGAATTTTCCCACATATTGTTATTGGAAGACTTCGACATTTCTCCAGCTTACATTCTGGATGAGGATATCGGTTACAACCCTGAATATAAATGGGACAATTCACAAAATGGATATAGCTATTTTTCTGATTCAGTTGAAGATTACAGTGAAGAATTTGGCACAGATACAGAATACGACAGGACATTCTACAATGCTATGAAATTAAGAATGTATGGCAACCTTAAACAGGAATTCCCATCCTATTATCTTGAAGATATAGATGATATAGAGTTTGCCGAAAGTGGAATTGAACTTCTTGATGGAATTGAAAGCTGTAAGCATGCTGTAACTATTAACCTGACCAGCAACAACATTTCTGATATTTCGAACCTATGGTATTTAAACCGGGTTGAAGAGCTCTATTTAGCCAGAAATCAAATTGGATATATCGATGCTTTAAGTAATATGCTGAATCTTAAGGTACTTGATCTGTCTAACAATGAAATCAGTGACATCTCACCCCTCTTTGGCCTGGAAAACCTGGAATATGTAAATCTGATTGGGAATAGAATACCCAAAAAACAGATCGAAACGCTTAAAGAAAAAAGTCTGCTTTTAACTTATTGAGAGCGTTCTCACCGTTAAAATGAATACGAATGAGAAAATACTTATTGGTCCTTGCTATTCCTTTTTTATTTTTATCTGCACATATAATTTCAGAAAATATGGGAGAAAAAGTACAGGTTGAACCCTTTAAAATAATGGGAATTCAAGTCCACACCACCAACCAGGACGGACAATCAGCAAAAGACATGGGTGAACTGTGGGGAAGATTTTATGGAGAGAATGTGATATCTCAGATCAAGCATCCAGCGGGTAGTGAAGTGTATGTCATTTATACCGATTATGAATCTGATTACCGTGGAAAATATACTGCCATAATAGGATTGAAGGTAGATACCATTGAAAACACACCAGATGGACTCGTTGGCTGGGAGCTGAAAGGTGGAAGCTACACAAAAATCATGGTCAGAGGATTTATGCCTGATGCCATTATGAACACATGGAAGAAAATATGGAGTGCTGATAAGGAACTTCAAAGAAAATACACAGCTGATTTTGAGGTGTACGGACCTGAATTCCAGAATGGCTCTGAATCAGAAATTGAGATTTATATTGCTACCAAATAGCTCAGGATATTAATGCTTACACCCCTTTGGCCCATTCTGCCTCCACATCTTCAATAGATTTTGGCTTGGGTTTGCCTAGAAGCTTATAACCGTTTTCTGTTATCAGGAAATCTTCCTCATTACGCAGGCCACCAAAGTTCCTATACTCTTCCACCTTATCGAAATTAATAAAATCAGCATTGTGATTGTTTGATTTCCATTGATCTATTAACTCTGGAATAAAGTAAATTCCAGGCTCAATGGTCAAAACAAATCCCGGTTCCAGTTTACGTCCCAGGCGCAGTGATTTTAATCCAAACTGCGTACTTTTGGGTTCCCCACCGTAGCCCACGTAAACTTCACCCAGGTCTTCCATGTCGTGCACATCCAGGCCCATCATGTGGCCTAATCCACAGGGGAAAAACAGGGCATGGGCACCATTTACCACCGCATCATCAACATCCCCTTTCATAAGACCAAGATCTTTCAATCCTCTTACAATTACCCGGGCTGATTCAAAGTATACCTCCTTAAATGGAATACCGGGTTTTAACATCTCAATGGATGTATTATGGCTATCGAGGCAAATATTAAAAATATCACGCTGGCGGGGAGTGAACTTTCCGCTTACCGGCGCTGTGCTGGATAAATCAGCACAATATCCTTTCTCAGTCTCAGCACCCGCATCCAGAAGGAACATATCCCCCTCTTTTAAAACATTACCATGGTAGTGATTATGCAAGGTTTGACCATTGATTGTAGCGATAATCGGGAAGGATGTCTGTCCTCCGGCAGCCACAGCAACTTCCTGCACAGCAGCAGCAATTTGAGCTTCAGTAATACCGGGCTTAGCCATGCGCATGGCCAGTGTATGCATGTCAACACTGGTATTGGCCGCTTTAATAATTTCCCTGATTTCTTCATCTGTCTTATAATTTCTCTGGTTGACTACCCCATTTATCAATTGGATTGAGGCCATTTCATTCTGTTCAGCCGGCAATATTCCCAGCCATTCAAAAAGCTTTATTTTATTCTCAGGACGATAAGGAGGGAGAAAATGAAGCTTTCGCTTTGAATTCGAAGGTTGATTTAGCATTTCCACCAGGTCTTTGATGCTACCTGTTCTGTTCACGCCTACCTGCAGTGATTGATCAGCAATGGTTGGCTGAGGTCCCATCCATACAAAATCCTCAACGGTCAGATCATTGCCAAAAATTAAATCTTCACCTGAATCACAATCCAGTAAACCGGCCAGGTTTGGATGATTTAAACCAAAGAAATACAGAAAGCTACTGTCCTGCCTGAAATGATAGGTATTGTCCTCATAATTCATTGGGCTTTCATTGTTTCCCAGCAGAAGAATTAAACCTGAACCAACTGTTTTCCGTAATTTCTCACGTCTCTGGATATACGTATCTTTTGCAAACATCTTACTTATTGTTTAAAATTTATACTTAATAAATACCAGCTGCCTGAAACTATAACTACCTGTTTATCGAGGTCAAAAAATCAGGAAATGCATTTACTTCTGCTAAATTAAGTTAAACTTTTTCAGAACTGGCATTTTTTAAATTGGAAATTATTTAAAATCAATTTTTTTCTTTCAACTCTTGCTTTATTTTTTTTGAACAGGAGGTAACAGACAACCCGGAAAGGCCTGTACAGCAAATACTTGAAGGCATTTCATCTCCAACGATTTTCATCGCCTCAATAACCTGATCAAGTGGAATTACTTCCTCAAATCCGGCCAAACCCATATTGGCAGAATTCAATGCATTGCTTGCCCCAAGGATATTTTTTCCCAGGCAGGGGACTTCAACCCTGTCGGCAACCGGGTCGCAAACCAGGCCAATGAGGTTTTGTAAAGCCATAGAAGCAGCTATGAGGGCAGTTTTATAGTTCCCTCCCATCATCTCCACCAGTCCGGCAGCCGCCATCCCTGATGCCGCCCCACATTCTACCTGGCAACCACCCTCTTCTGCAGCAAAAGTGTAATCCCTGGCAATAAATACCCCGATTAAACCGGCTGCAAGAAATGCCCTCGTAATATTTTCCAGGTCACCATCCAGCCTGGCTGAAGCACCAAATAAAGCTCCTCCCAAAACAGCACAGGAGCCTGCAGTAGGTGCAGCAACAATAACACCCATTGAACTTTTAACCTCCATGAGTGCACTTGTATATGCTATTATCCTATTGTTTATTGAAGATTGGATTAGCTTATTTTCTTTTTCTGCCTTAAGGATTAAATGAGACTGCTGACCCAGGATGCGGTCCTTATACTGAGTACCGGAAAGGCCTTCTTTTATTCCCTGCTGAGTAATTTGAACCAGCTCCTTCATTTTCTCAAACACCTCTACCTTTGAAAGACCCGCCCGGGCACTTTCATATTCCAATGCCAGATCAGCCAGCGATGTTTTTTCATTTCGTGCATACAAAAGCATTTCCTCATAGGAAGAAAATGGAAGCTTATACGATTTTTGGGATATAATTGGCATTACTGGTTCCACCTCACATGACCATTCTATTTTTAGATGCTCAGGAACCAATTTCTGTACACTGGTATAATTTGATTCCCCAGTTTTAAGGTTCAACAAAGATTTACCTTCATTTTCAAAAAAATGTACAATCGCCTGGGGAAAATGGGTTTTAAGATCGTTCTTCAGATTCTCCTTTTCATCTTTACAAATTGTGTTGAATAAGAACAATGATTCGAAAAAATCTCCTTTTAGCGAGAGGTTTATTCCATTAATTGAGTTAATCTCAATCATTCCACCCCCACTGGAAATAGCTATCAAATTCAACTTCCTGTCATTTACCCCTTCGACTGTAATTTTATAGGTATTGGGATGGGTGGCAGTGAAAGGCTTGATCTGAAAGTCAATATCAATGCCCCCTTCTTTTAAACTACTCAGGGAATTTGGAAGTTCAGGATGGGTTATCTCCCATCCAAGCAAACCGGCTGCAAGTCCAATTGCTGACCCCTGACTCTCATATGTGGTGGCCAATGATCCATTGGGGTCAAATTCAAATAAAGCTCGAACTGGTTTCTCCCCCAAAAGCTGGCGTATAATCCTCCCAATACGGACTGATGCAGCTGTATGCGAGCTGGAAGGTCCACGCATTACGGGCCCTATTACATCGTTAAATATGCTTGGAGGCAATTTATCCATCAATTCACTATTTTTACTCTCCGGGAGGTTATTCCACCGGAGGTTATTCCACCGGAGGTTATTCCACCTTAGGCAATTCAGCCGGAGGCATATTGGTCATCAGGTACCTGGTTAGCAATTCATATAAATGGCGAGTGGTTCCTTCTCCTTCATAGATGCCATGTGAACGATTTGGATAGGCCATCATAGTGAAGTGCCGGTTGTATTTAATAAGTTCGTTAATTAGCTTCTCTGTCCCCTGGAAATGAACATTGTCATCACCAGTGCCATGTACAATCAAAAGATTGCCAATAAGATTTTTTGCCAGGCCAATAGGTGAACCCTTATCAAATCCTTCCTTGTTCTCTTCATATGTTCGCATATATCGCTCCTGGTAAACAGCATCATAAAGACGTTGATCAGGCACCGGTGCCACTGACATTCCGGTATTATAGATTTCAGGATACCTGAGCATAGCCTGGAGAGTACTGGATCCTCCTCCACTCCATCCCCAGATGGCCAGACGGTTCTTGTCAACAAAATCCCAATCTCCTATACGTTTTGCCGCTTCAGCCTGGTCAGCAGATGATATAATTCCAATTTTCATATACACACTTTTCCTCCATTCACGCCCACGTGGAGCCGGAGTCCCCCGATTATCCACACTTATTATTATGTAGCCTTTCTGAGATAGCATCAGATGCCATAAACTTGGTGGCCTGTCAATAACAGTCTGACCGGCCGGTTCCCCATAAACATTGAACAATACAGGATATTCCTTCCCGGGATCAAAATTGGGTGGCTTGATCATCCAACCGTCCAGCACAATATCATTTCCTATATCTACCTTGAAAAATTCAACCGGATTCACCTTCAGTTTGTTTAGATTCTCCTTAAGCTTTTTGTTGTCCATCAGTATCCTTTCAGATTTGTGCTTTGGTAAACTCACCAGATCAATGGTTGATGGAGTGGAGACATTGGTGAATGTATGAATGGCCCATTTAGAATCAGGTGATACCTGGTAGCTATGAGTACCAGGTTGATCAACAGGAGTTAGTCTTTCTTCGCTCTTCTTTCCATCAATGCGTACCCTGTAAAGGTATCGTTGAGTTGCATTATCAGGAGAGGCAATGAAATATATGTATCCGTTCTTTATGTCAATATTTTGAATGGAGATCACATCGAATTCCCCTTTTGTAACAGGTCGAACTGAGGTGCCATCACGACTTACAACATAAATATGTCGCCAGCCTGTTTTTTCGCTTACCCAGGTGAACTCTTTTCCATTGTTCATCCAAACCAGGTCGTCGATTACATCCAGCCAGGCCTCATCTTTTTCAGTGTAGATATTAGTTGTTTCACCGGTTTTAGCATTCCCTAAGCATTAACTGATTGGTATTCTGATGCCGGTTCAAATACTGCATAATAATTTCATCGGAGCTAGCAGCCCATTCCATCCTGGCTATGTAATTGTTTTTCAGATCCTTTTTGAGTTTCATCCAAACTGGTTTTCCACCATCTGCAGAAATCACACCAACACGGCAATCGGATAAGACTTCCCCTACTTTTGGATATTGAACAGGAATAATATAGGAATAGAGTGAATCGGTATTGTTGATCATATAAAAATCGCGTACATCTGCTGCATTCAACTGCCAGTAGGCAATAGACTTATTGTCGGGACTCCATCGAAAACCATCCCTGAGTCCAAATTCCTCTTCGTAAACCCAATCAAAAGTACCGTTTATAATATCTTCGGAACCATCGAATGTCAGTTGAATAACTTCCTTGTTGTCCAAGATCTTCCACATAAATATTATGTTTCATTACATAGGCTGCTTTTGTCCCATCAGGTGAGAACTTTGTAAACATCAGAGTGGATGGCTCAGCAAAGGTTCCCAACTGCCATAATTTTCCAGAAACAAGATCCTTCACCCAGTAGTCACCCTTGGTATTCCTTCTCCAAACACGTTTGGTATTGGTGAAAATGAGCAATTTTGATCCATCGGGTGACCAGTTATAATCAGAAACCTGTACCGGCTCATTTTTGCCATCAGGAATCAGTTGTTCTGCCTTTACAAGAATGATTCTATCACCAGATTTTGGATCATACTTTACAATATCACGACCGGCGACTTCCCCTTCAGATTTCTCCAGAGTGGTATACCCTGAGCCGTCTTCTAGCCATCTGGCTGGCCCAAATCGTTCAGATCTGAATTCGGAACTTGAAAATATACGGTCCAGGGTTAATATTCCGGGATCATCCTGGGCACCCAGGAATTGCAGGGAAAGGGCAATTAAAAAGAGCTTGGTAAACAACAGCTTTTTTAAGGAAGATTTTCTTATGTGCATGAGGTCAACTTTTCGGTTTATATTATGTAAAGAAAAACAAAATTATAAGAAAACTTTATGTTATGCACCTGGTAAATTACCAAATCAGGTTGAAATAGCCAGATAAAACTTTCCCCCTGAATAGTTATATTTGTGAGGAGATTCAATGCCTTTTCTTCGATATAAATATTTAGAAACCAAACCCATAACTTATGGCAAGGAAACTAACAATTGCTACCAGCCAATTTAATGTAAGTTCCAATGTTAACGGCAATCTGAAGATTATTCTTAATCAAATGAAGGAAGCCAAATCAAAGAATGCAGACATAATACATTTCCCGGAGTGTTGCCTGGTGGGATACGGTGGCATTGATTTCTTTGATTACAAATCACATGATGAAAAGATTTTAAAGCAGGCCCTGAAACAAATTACGGATGCTGCCAGAGACTTAAATATCTGGGTCATTGTTGGCAGTCACCATTTCATTAAAAACCAGGATAAGCCATTCAACAGCCTCTATATTATCAATAACAAAGGTGAAATTATTGACCGGTATGACAAACGCTACCTGACCGGAGTCGAGGGTGAAATGGATCAGAAGTACTATTCAAGTGGAACAAAATCTGTTGTTTTCAATCTCAAGGGAATATCCTGTGGAGTGTTGATCTGCCATGAATGGAGATATGGAGAATTATATAGAGAATACTGTGCCCTGGGAGCAGAAATTATTTTCCAATCATTTTATGATGGCAATTTATCACCAGAGGAGTACATTGAAGAAGGAAAAGAACAGGGAAAAGTTATTCCCGGGACTATGAGAGGAAATGCAGCCAATAATTATCTCTGGATCTCATCAAGCAACATAAGTAATAAGGAAAGTACTTTTCCATCGTTTGTCCTGCAACCAGATGGAGGTATGTATAATAAGCTGAAACGTAATATACCCGGTGTTCTGATAAGTGTTATTGATTTTGAAAGAGAATTTGCTGATCTTTCACGCCATTGGAGAACAAGAATACTTGAGGAAAAGTATAAAAAGTAAGAGAATAAAAATGTATATCAATTATTCTCTGTGAAATATTCATCCCAGCTAATGTGTTTGCGCCCGGCTGCATCTTCAAAATCAGATTCAATATCAAATTCTCCGTTTCGAATCTTCGTATAAATACCAGCTATTATTGTCCCCAAAAACTCTCCGTTTACTTTTTTCTGGAAAACAATATAATCCTCCGGATCCATTTCCTCATAGCTAAGGTTCGTAGAGAATTTTTTATTTAAGTAATTTGTTAATTGAACTTGGGTAATCGACTCTCCTGCAAGATTATATATCCTGTGATTTCTTTTATCATCCAAAATCATATTCGTATAAGCCACAGCAAGTTCGTTTCGTGTGGTATAGGAACACAATCCGTCCCCTGCAGAATTGGCAATTTTACCCATCTTTTTGTATTGCTCTATGTGTTCCAGATCGGGTTCAATATACAAACCATTCCGCCCAATGGCCCATTGCAATCCGCTATCCATAACATCTTTTTCAGTTTGACGATTGCTGCCTACAATAGCATCAAAGGAAGAAGAACCGTCTTTTCCGATTATACTGGTATAAACAATTTTTCGCACACCGGCATCCCTGGCCGCATCAATAATATTTTTGTGCTGACCAATTCTTTTGTCAGGATGATCCATCCCCGAAACAATTAAAACAACTTCAATCCCGGCCAATGCTTTATCAAAATCCGACTTACTGTTGTAATCACCCTTTTTGACATCCACTCCAAGCATTTTCGCCTTCTCAGGTGTACGGGCTATTGCAATAACATTTTCCTTCCCAATTTCTGATGTAAGCTTTTTTACAATGGCACTTCCCAGATTTCCACTGGCTGCCGTAACTGCTACTTTCATATAAATTATTTTAGTGCTATTCTTTGTTTTTAACTAAGCATATGATGAAATTTCAACCATGCTTTAAAGTCAGACTGAGCCTGTCGAGGCCTAAAACTTATCAACAATGCTTCAAAGTCAGACTGAGCCTGTCGAAGCATAAAACTTGTCACCAATGCTTTAAAGTCAGACTGAGCCTGTCCCTGCCTGTCGGTATTCTAAGGATTTTCCAACTCTTTTATTAACTAATTAATATAACCCAGAGTATTCACATAAGGAGTGCCTCTATTTATTACAGCAAAGATCCTAGCTAATAGCTTGTTTCTTATATTGTTTAGAACACACATTTTATTTTTCCCTTCTGCTAATCTTCGCTCATAATATTGCTTCATCTCTGGATTACAAAGTATAGCAGTTGATGCACAGGAACTTAGCAATGATTTCATTTTCTTATTTGCTAAGTGACTAACCTTTGTTCGGCCTTTAATACTTATTCCTGACTGATGCGGAAATGGAGCTATTCCAGAGTAACATGCAAATTTTCTCCAATTCTCAAAACGAGTAAATCCATTGGTGAATGCAATCATAAACAAGGCTGTCTGTGGTCCGATCCCTTTGATACTTGTGATTAGTTCATATATCTTTTTCAGATGATCATCATTAGAGATATGATTGCTTAACTCTTGATTAAGGATGTCTATTTGCTTTTTAAGCTCAACAATCATTTTCTCCAATACCTTAAATAATACCAGATTATCATTTTTCCTAATAAACTGCTTATTCTCCTTTAAGGTGACTTCGTATCCTGCTTTTTGCTTGACCAGTCTTTCTCGCAAAGAAAGAAGACGCTTAATCTTTGTAATTTCGTTCGAAGGGAGCTCATATGGAGTTATCTCATCCTTCCTTCTATAGGCATACAAAGCAATTTTACCCGCATCAATTTGATCATCCTTGCCTCTTGCAATGCCCATAGACCGACGTAGCTCCAGTCCAGGTATCAAAATATACCTGAAGTTATGTTCCGACAGATACACGCTTAAACGATAAGAATACAAACCAGTGTGCTCAAAAGCAAACAAAACAGTATCCTTCTTAAGTTTGGTACTGGATAATACCCATTGAATTAATCGTTTATAACCAGATTGATTGTTCGCAAATTCGTTTATGAGATTTTTGCAGTGTAAGCGAACATCGATAGTGGATTTGCTCACATCGATTCCGATAGTTTCTTTAAAATTCATAACTTTACATTTAAGTTGCTTAAACTAAAACTTTTATTAGGCCTAAAAACCTAAAATTCTAAATGGTTCTTGGCAACAATGAGAAAGAATGGGGACTAATACCGACATTAGGTCTAAAAACCTGGCAGACAGGTTAGTTCACCCCATTCTTTCTTGTAAAAAACCAAATAAATAAATAAACTCCAAATCTAAAAGCAGACAGGGAAGTCTAAGACTTGTCACCTATTCGACGAGCATTCCATTAAGCTCACGCCGAAGTTTCAGTGTAAAATTAATTACACTCTTAAATGTACTTTAGTTGTATCAAACCTACTTCTAAAATTTTACTTTACAAGCCGTTAAAATTGAATTATCTTAGCAAGATATTAAAACAAATTAAAGTATGAAACCTATTTCTTTTTACTTTCTACTGGCATTATTCAGCTTTTTTTCATGCACAAACCCCGATGGCCTGATTAGAGAGACATCAAATACAATTAAAATCGAGGAAACCGATACTGAGGAGGATATAATTTCAAAGGCAGCCCATGTTATTCCCACTCCTAACCAGTATAGTGCACTTAAAAATGAATTTATAGCTTTCATCCACTTCGGCCCCAATGCATTTACACGAATGGAATGGGGATCGGGAATGGAGGATCCTGCGATTTTTAATCTCCAAAACCTGGATACAGATCAATGGTGTGAAGCCATGAAAGCAGCAGGTATGAAAATGGTTATTATAACTGCTAAGCACCATGATGGTTTTTGCCTCTGGCAATCACGATATACCAGGCATGGTGTTATGTCCTCCCCTTTTAAAAACGGGCAGGGAGATATTTTAAAAGAACTTTCAGAATCCTGCCAGGAATATGGAATAAAACTGGGAATATATTTGTCGCCTGCGGATCTATATCAGATTGAAAGCCCTGATGGCTTGTATGGGAACCTGAGTGAATATACTGATAGGGTAATTCCCAGGCCTGTAGAAGGAAGACCATTTGAAAATAAAACCACTTTTACCTTTAAAGTAGACGATTACAATGAATATTTCCTTAACCAGTTATTTGAGTTACTTACCGAATACGGCCCAGTTCATGAGGTCTGGTTCGATGGCGCTCATCCAAAACGAAAAGGAGGGCAAACCTATAATTATCTTGCCTGGAAAGAACTCATAAAGACTTTGGCTCCTGAAGCGGTAGTTTTCGGAAAACAGGATATTCGCTGGTGCGGGAATGAGGCAGGAAGAACCAGGGATACGGAATGGAATGTCATTCCCTATCCAGAAGACCCCAATGATATGAATAGCTTTCCGGATATTACCGCCGAGTCAATTGGTAGTCGGGAGGATTTGTTTAAAGGGAAATACCTGCATTATCAACCTGCCGAAACCAACACTTCCATTCGTGAGGGTTGGTTCTACAGAGATGATACCGATCAGAAAGTGCGCAGTGCAGATGATGTTTACGACATATATGAACGATCAGTTGGAGGAAACTCTATCTTCCTATTAAATATCCCACCCAACAGAAACGGTGAATTCTCATCCAGGGATGTGGAAGTACTTGAGGAAGTTGGCAGAAGGATAAATGAAACCTATTCAACAAATTTACTTTCAAAAGCAAAGGGTCCTAAAAAAGTTCTCGATGACAATGAAAAGAGTTATTTTCTCTTAAGCGATGATAACAATTCAATTGAGATAAGCACACCTGAACCCATCACTGTAAATCGTTTTGTAATACAAGAGGCTATAGCTACCCATAGTGAGAGAGTTGAAGAACATGCCATAGATGCCTGGGTTAATAATAACTGGCTGGAAGTTGCCAGAGCTACAAATGTGGGTTTTAAGAGAATCTTACGTTTTCCGGAAGTAACATCCAGTAAATTTAGAATCAGGGTCTTGAAATCCCGCCTGCAGCCCGCTATTTCAAATATTACAGCCCATTATTATATTTCACAACCCCCCTTAGTGGATATTCAGAGAGGGTTATTTGGAATGGTAAGGATTCAACCCAGAACCTTTTCTTTTCGGTGGAATCCACACAAAGAGGATGTAATCGGAAATTTAAACAATGAGCTCGAAATCAGGTATACAATTGATGGAAGTAATCCAACAGAAAGTTCAGATCTATATATTGAACCATTTTTTCTGGAAGCCGGAGAGGTGAAAGCCATTTCAATTGAAAAAGGACAAGCAGGCAGTGTCACATCAGAGCTTTTTGGTATAGTTAAAGAGAATTGGAAATTACTGAAAACAGATAGTTATCAGGAAAATTTCCAGGCTGACAAAGCTTTTGACGCCACCATTCGAACTTACTGGCAATCAGAAGAGAAAATGGACGGCAGCCATTATTTAAGCATAGACCTTGGGGAGGAATATATGATCAATGGATTTATCTATACACCGCAGGTTAAGAACTCCAGTGGAATGATCGAAAAAGGGGTGATTAAAACCAGTACCGATGGCAAAAGCTGGAAAATTGCTGAGAGATTTGAATTTGGGAACCTGATCAATGATCCTACCCCAAGAAAGCACTCTTTTAAAGAGCCGGTTAGTATCCGCTTTGTTAGAGTTGAATCAACTGGCATTGCAGGCGGTGGAAAATCAGCTGCAATTGCAGAGATAGACTTCCTGAAAAGCAACTAAAGAATTAAATCAGATAATTCTTAATGACATAAAATAAATATCCCTTAACTGGTCGCATAGTGACTTCGACAGGCTCGGTCTGACTTTGGTGTGAGCTCAGTCGAACGCTTGTCGGATGGTTAACACACAGGCCTTGCCTGCCGGTGGCAAAGCCATCCCTTTGGGGCAGGCAGGGAAGACTGAGTTGTCACACATTCAACAGGCTCAGTGTGACTAGAATCTGTCTTCCACAAAGGAATGGTATTACAAGCATAAGAAATGAGCTTAGTTTCTAATTATCCAAGCCAACTTTTAATTTGATTTCACTAAAGCTGCTTAAAGATTATTTATCTTCAATGAAATAGATGGCAGGGTAACCTAAATCGGTTAGCTGCGGGTAGTACTTATATGTTTCTTGGCGTGTATAGAAGCCTGTGACAATCACCCTGTAATGATTAAATTCCTGTACAATTTTAACTGGCAAACCAAGATTTCAGTAATCTTTTTCTGGGCTTTTTGGGCTTTGGATATCTTGTTAAATACAGCAACCTGCAAAGAGAATTTCGGCTCAACATGAATCGACATTTTGAGTTCCTTATCAGGTATGTCAGAACCGGTAATGGGCTTAATTTTCGAAATTGTTTCCTCAGATTGCTGTTCTCTGGTGAAGGTGGTAACAGGAGCCTTTTGACTTTCCACAGGTATTAACCATAGATCGTCAATTCCCTTCATGCTAAGGAAAGGAATGAGTACTTCTCTTTGTTCGGGACTTGAGAATCCAACAATCCGTACTTTATAGTATCCATCTTCTTCAACAATAACCACTGGTCTGTCAACAACTTTATCAACGTTGCTTCTTAACACTTCAGCCCTGGTTGAATCTCTGAAAGCTCCCACCTCTAAATTTATATCTGGCGTGAAGGCACCTGATTTCCTCATATTGGCTGCTTCAATTGACTCAGTAATTGTATCCTGCCTGGTGGTTAGCACCCATTGTTTTTGCATTCCTTTTAATGTTATTACCCACAACTCTGTAATACCATTTTTAGCTAGGATTGCTATAAATTTATCGACCTCTTCTCTGGTTTCAAATCCCAATATTCTTACCTTATAAAATCCATTCTCAACAATTATTTCAACATCTACACCCAACATGGCAGCAAGTTTCTTCTTGTAAGCATTGGCATTTGATTTCCTTTTAAAGGCTCCCAATTGTATAATATAGCTATCTTCAGAGGAAGTCGTAACCTCCTGGTAAACTTCATGAATTATAACATAAGTAGTATCTTTTCTTCCAACACTTCCTTCCGGCGTTGCAACTTCTTCAATAGGTTTCATTTCAACAATGAACTCCAGATCGTCTACAAAATCGCCCTCAATACTTGCATCAATATCAAAATTGATGGATTTGGGAGAAACTATCATTCCAAGTTTATTCAATTGGGCAGTATCTATGCTAGCAGTGTAGGCACCTGGATCAAAACCGAAATAACTGAAATAGCCGTCTTCTTCAGATAATGTTCGCCCTATTTGTTTTTGATTCTTATCATAGAAATTAACAATTATACGGGCAAGACCCTCAATTTTTCCATCCCGGTCGATCATTACCATTCCTGAGGCTTCACCAACAATACTTACAGGGATTTCCACCAGCTTAATCTTATTCGGATCTACTGCCACACTCAATGTAGTGTTTTTCATCCTCCATGCAATGTTGTCAAAGCTACTTTGATCAAGCTCTATAAGGCATTCAGTATATGGCTCGAGATGTAAAATTCGAATAATAGTATCCTTTTCGCTTCTTTCAATGCGTCCACCGTTTGCACGCAGATTTAATCCATAGGCTTTAGGTTCACCGGAATCCCTTCTTCCATTAGCATTCACATCCAGGAATGGTATAATTGAGATGCCTCCTCTTCCAACATTTGCCCTATTATCTGTGCCAAGATATTTGGTCTTTTGGTCATTAATCAGGCTTCCTCTTGCATATTGAACAAGAATAGTACTTCTATTTGTTCGACGACTTGAAAACCCGGTTTGAGCAAACTTAAAGTCATATCGGAACCCAAGTTCTGCTATATTCAGGCTATTTACAAAATTCTGTTCATAAGATAAGGTGAGATAACCATTGCGCAATAATCTTTTCTCCAATCTTAGCTTTGCTGTAAGAAATTCATTATTTGTAAATGAATACTGGGTCTGAGGTGTAATTGTAAAATTGGCAGGAAGCCGGAATGAGAGGGATAAGGTTGTGTATACGTTGGGAGTAGTATTTCCAATAAACGTAGCGTAGGTAGTAAGGTTTGCATTAACTCCGAATAAAGAACCTGAAATTAGCCATTCACCAGTGGTATAGTTGCTTGCTGGCAATATTAACTGATTAACTGTTAATCTTGTATATGCTGAAAATTTCTTTAATCGAATGGGCAATGATACCGAAGCTCTACGCTCTTCAAGATAGTTATAGTTAATGGCTGTTTGCCCCTTGGCATATTTTATATAACTCAGGTCAAACTGAATATTTGATGGAAGTCGATAGCTAAGTGTCCCTCTTCCTCTAACAGAATATGTGTACTCACCCGAAAGCAGAAGGTTTGAGAAAATCCTGAAAGAACCTTTCACATAGGGCATTATGGCTCCGGAAGAGACAGAGGACAGATATTCATATCCGGCTCCAAGTAGTTACATTTTTAGATAATCCATAATTGACACTGGCTCTTGAAAACCTGCTATGAAGCGTATCTTCTACCATCCCTGCACTAACATTATACTCAAGTGTATTCTTAGGAATAAAGTTGAAGGGAATAGAGATATTCCTTTCACTGGTTCGTTCTTCACCCCAGGGTCCATAAAATTTTAACCTTACACGTGAACTACCATACACGAGTGGTACTTCGAATGAGTAAAAACCGGCCGGATCGGCCACTACATAGTCCACGAGAACATTATTTACATAAAGCTCTACAATCCAACCTGGCTCAGTTTTATCGCTCAGTGTGTATGATCCGAATGATCTTCTGAAAGTTGTTGGTGCATTGGTAACCTGTACACCAACCACTGGATCATAAATGGTTGAGGTAGCACGTGTGGCAATTTTCCCTGCCATCACCTGCCTTAAGGCCTTGTTGTCATTGTTTACATATCGCCAAAGGTAATATTGCTGCTTTTCGGTAAAAGGTTCCCGGCTATTGTAATTTAGAGAAATTGTTGTTTCTCCACCGAAAAGTATAGAACCCAGAGTAAGGTTAAGTCGTGCTTCAGCCGGACCATTGATTTGTTCAGTAGCAATAGCTGACCAATCAGCCATTCCAAAATGGAACATTGGATAGGTTCTTCCAATTGTTGTATCCGCTTTTTCTTCTCCTTTCAGGAGAGTCAAATTTCGTCGCATCTCTTCAAGGCGCATTTCCCTGATAAGAGGTAATTCAAGCTGGGCATTTACTGTTACAGCAAGGTTTCTGAAATCAAAAATGCACTCCAGTCCAAATACATGGCCAAAATAATATGCTTTCAAATATAGATTTGTCTCTGTCCGGACCAGATCTCCCGGATTAAGCCTAAATAATTCCCCTCCATACTCGATTATATTCTTACTCCTGTCAATACGATATGTACCTTCCGGATTAATAAAAAAACCAGTGATTGTTTCCAAATCAGGAGAAGGAACATTTTTAATCTTTAAGAAATTAAACAGATCTGTCACGGGTAGATATACATCCTCTCCCTTTATAACAGCATCAATCTCACCACCTCCCACAAGTGGTACATCCAGAAATACGGCAATCTCATAATATTCTGGTTCTTCCTGGGCATAGCTTCTGATAACCGAAAGAAAACTTATTAATAGAACAAAAAATGCAAAATAAGTTAATGACCTGACATGCACACGTAATGAGATACCAATAGTAGTGTATGCCTGTGTCTTCATCATTTTAATAAAATGCCCATTCTTCTTTCATGTGATTTATTCCTGAACAAAGGTCACATCAAAAGTTCCACTGTAATTACCCGGGGGATTTGCCAAAGGATTTCCAACAAGAAGTGTTCCTCCAATCCTTAATTGTGTTGAAGCAGGCGGTAGAGTTGTTATAATAAATGGATTTGAAGGATCGGTATTTCCAATTTGAAGGGTCATTGACCCTCCACTGCTTCCGGTAAGAATTGCATCAGGACCATTAAGTATTGAAACCAAAGTTCCTGGATTGCCAACAATATCATAGAGCCCGGTGGAATAGACATACCCCAAATTAAGCAATACAACATCACCTGTTGAAGAGCGAGAACCATCACTGTTGATAATCACAGAACCACCTGTATTGAAATGATAGAATGCTCCAAAGGCAAGGTTCTGCGACATATTTACAGTAACCGTTATAGGTCTGGGTGGAAGCTCCTGGGCACTCAGTCGTGTATTTAAGGAAAATAACACCACTGCCATGCTTATTAGAAGCACTCGCATCCTAGAAAATGATATAAAGCCAGAATTTTTCATCATATACCAATAAATATCTTTTTCACTGTAATTAATTTTCCGGAGTAAAATCTGATAATATAAATGCCTGATGTTAAACCCGGATCAAATTCGTAATATCCAATATCATAAACCTTTCTGCTAAAGACCTGACGACCTCCAAGGTCATATACTGAGATCATACCCTCTCTTCCATCCAATCTTTTTACTGTGGCATTTATAAACGCCTGGGAAGAGTAAACTGAGAAAAAGTCATTGGCTTCTTCCAGGTTCGGAAGATCAGTGGTGTTCCTCACAAAACCAAGATAAAACCTGTCGATATAGTCACCAGCAGGTAATATAATTTTATACTCATTATCCTGTAAAAGGTTTATGTTTGTTCCGGTTATTGCATCACGAAGAAATATCTCCATTCCTTCAGGCATATTTTCATTATCCATGATCCTGAATCCAATTTCTCCATTTAAATAATTCCTAAGGCCCAGGGGAATATAGACTGATGTGTCAGGAACCTCAGGCAGTGCATTTATTGATAACTTTTCTCCTCCTGAAATAACCGCAAAGAGATTTGGTACAGCCAAATCGGTATTAAAAAGCTTTAACGCATCCAGGTCACTGTCAAAGTTCACTTTAGCATTGTTGTCAAAATAAACGACCATTTTGTCTTCGGATTTGGGGTCAGCAGTATACCTGGCTGTCAGCCTGACAAGAAACCTGGAAGATGCTTCTTTCGATTTGAGGAAAGCATGTGTCAGGTCATTGGTCCTTACGCTGTTTGTTAGCCCAAGCGTACCGGTGACGGGAAAGGATCCATCTGTCACATGCACAAAGAATCCCTGCATAGAGGGAATAATGTTTGTTGCCACACCCGGATCGCTGGAGATTCCATTGACATAACTGCTGTAAGTTCCTCCGTACTGATCTGTTGTGCTTGCCCTGAAGTAATATATGGCATCATCAATCTCGGTTTTTGTCCATCCTGCGGCATCCCAATCAATTGCTGAAGGATATGGATTGCCAACAAGATTAAAACCCTTTGTATAGGTATTGTCATTATTATAAAGAGTTACCGACAGTGGGCCGTTATTAACAGCTCCGGTAACATCTACGGTGTTAGGTGTTGCTGTTGAACCAAAATTAACTGCATATCCCTCTAAAGTGTTCAGGGGGTCTGTTGGAGTAGTGTAAGCTACCCATCCTGAAGATGTGCGGCTCTCATCATAATGATAGAAAAGTGGAAATGAAGAGGCAAGATCCATGTCATCGCCAAATTCACCAACCGTGGCATCCTGGAAGGGAGAGGAGAAATACTTATATCCAAAACCTGAATTGAGGTAACGTTGCATAGTTACATTGCCTGTGATATCCCCGGTGCCAGACCCGTCAATAAGTGCAGTCTGAGAGACAGTTGATATCAATGTTAAATTACCTCCTGAAATAAGGTTTCCGCTTTGCGCAGTAACAATGCCTGTCACATTTAACGGACCAAGCAATGAAACACCTGCTGCATTATTGATTGTTAGATCCATAATGGTGTTGGCATCAAATACATTAGCACCAATAGCCTGGGCTGCAGACCCGTTCATTTCAATTATAGCCGCCCCGGCATCAAGGGTACCGTTATTGGTTATTGCTCCCGATATCCTGATTGTATTGCCTGTAATGGTGAGAGATGATCCTGCATTAATAAGCAGGTTATTCACTGTTCCTACAGCTCCGGCACTTAGAACAGGCTTATTCGGTACATCTGGAATGGTAACATCTGTAGTTGCAAGGGGAATGTATCCGCACGACCAGTTTCCTGTTGTATTCCAGTCAGAGTCTACCGAGCCAGTCCAGGTTAAATCAGAAGAAATGGTGATCGGACTTGTTTCTAATACTATACCACATCCTCCTGCAGCAGCTATAGTGTTTGTAACTGTATAGGTCCCTGGTGTGCTCGCAGTCAGATCTACCTGACCGGTGGCTGTACTTACAAATACAAGTCCAGCAGTCGATGAAAAAGTACCTGCAATACCACCACCGCTATATGTAGGTGAAGGATTGGCAGCATTGGGACAGTAAGGTGATCCGGTATAACTGAAAGTTGCAACAGGTTGGGGAGTGACAGTAAGCAGGACCGAATTGCTGGCCAGAGGCGATGTTCCACAAGTTCCATAAATATTTACTGAGTATGACTTACCACTACTTGCCACACCTGGATCTGTAAGCAAGAGGGTTGCTGTGGTTGCTCCACTGTATATTCCTCCGTCAGTAATATCAACACCATCTTCCTGCCACTGGTAGGTAAGGCTATACCCTGAAGCATCAACTGTAAATGTTGCATTTTCCCCATCACAAATTGTTTCAGCCAGCGGCTGAGTATCAATAACTATGCTGCTATGCACAATAAGACTGGTCGTTGTTGAGCTACTCTCACAACCATTAATAGTTTGGGTCACATAATAGGTATATGTACCTGCAGTTGTCTGCCCTGTAGCGAAAGGAGTTCCTCTGCCTTCCAATATTGTAAGTGATGCATCTGAATACCATTTCAAATTGGTACCGGTTGCGGTGAGATCAGCAATATTGGAAATGCAACATTCGGTATCAACTGCCGCAGGTGCAGAGGGGACTGCTGTAACAATAATCTCTTTGTCAGAACTACCTGTACACCCATTTACATCGGTATAGGTATATGTTATAGTATGGGTGCCAACACCTGCTACAGATGCGTTAAAGTTTGTTCCACTTACTCCGGTACCGCTGTAACCGCCTCCCGTAGGATAGCCCTGGTTAAGGACAAAGCTTGATGAACAAACTCCGACTGTGGCGAGTAGTGTATTATCTGCCTCGGAACCAAGAGAAATAAATCCTGATGGATTGCTCTGGTTATTGTATTCCGTAAGTATCCAACCGGCTGATTTGGGACTGATAGAGAAGCGTGGTTCATCAAGACTTGCAGCAATATATTCCCCATTATTATAACGGCCAATATTGCCTTCTGATGGCAACGCTGTCTGTGGAGCAACGGTTGAATTTCCCATTTCAATCCCATCAACATAAATACGACTGGTTGTTCCATCATAGGTGTAGACATAATAGTGCCAGGCATTTGTAGAAGGTGCCGCACCACCATTGGCAAGTATCGCACCTCCCCATTTCCATGCAACTGTATTTCCTCCCCTGAAACCAAGCTGTATTGCAGAGCCTGCTGTGGCATTCTGAAAAGTGATAAGGTTCCTGTTACCAGATGGTGATGTTGTATAATAGCCCCAGATACTTATTGTCTGGTTGTTGTCATTCGGAACAAAACCGTTTGTCCCGACCTGTATATATGAACTTGTTCCATTGAAACCCCGGCCGCCGGCAATTTGTCCTGCAACAGTGGAAGTCGCATTCTGGGTTCCGTCATTCGAATACTCCGTAGCATCAGTATAATCCGTTCCATTTAGGTGCCAAACCCCTTTGAAATTGCTGGTCCAGACGGTTTCAACTGACTGGTCTGCAGTAACGGATGGATCACCATACAACATTTTGATAGTAGTTGTTGAGCTGTTCGATAACAGGGGGATACGTACCCAGCCTATATACTGTCCTGTGGTTTGATCATATGACTCCAGTTCATGGTCTAATCTGCTTCCATTTTGATCGGTGAAAATAATATCATAGCCATTTGAATTTGATACATGGCCTCCGTTGGCAATTGACCGAAGCAGGGGATCTGTAAAACTTATCAATGCCGGAAAGTCAGTAAGATCATCTGTTCCGCTTGCGGCATCAAGTATTATATCCATTGTATAACTATAACCCAATGATACAATCGGGTTATAGATCAGTGAGGCAGAATTGCTGGTTGACGAATTGCCAAAGCCATCGGTGGCTATGCACCTATAAAGATAACCATCCATAGTTTGATCCGCACCCGTAAGGGTCAGGGTATTTGTTGTAGAACCACTGTAAATACCTCCATCAGATATGTTGGTGAATCCGCTACCGCTATCTTCCTGCCAATGGTAGGTGAGGGTTGGCGTACCAGACACACTCACTACATAGGAGGGGTTACAACCTGTTGCATCAGATGGATGGGTAATAAAAACGGGATTTGAACTGCCTATTGCGAGATCAGTGGTAGTGGTTGAAATTCCACTCATTCCGGTTCGGGTAATTTCCGGGTTGGAAACTGAGCCATGAGTTCCATCAAGGGAAAGATTTCCCCCATTGGTTCTTTTGAGAACCCTTGCTGATGCATCCACGCCAGTGAAACCGGAATAGTTCAGATTAACATTATAATTTGTTGATGCAAGTCCCCCGGATGCTGTCATTGTCCAGTAACCTGTTGGCTGACGGTCAGTGATAATCGTTCCTGCATCATTCAGAGGTAGACCGGCTGTTCCAATATCAAGAGATTGAAATTGAACAGCAAGGTTACCAGTTGTAATGTTGGCAAAAGTAATTTTAAGTGGATTGTATGAAGATGATGTTCCAACAGGATAGAGGTATTCTGTACCGGTTGGAGTATTAATAGCCCGCTGGAATGTTCCTACTATTGTTCCAGAAGTATATAATAGACCTCCTGCAGCAGTGTTGGCGAGTAAAAGCGTGGATGCTCCTGTGCTTATATCACCCTGGGTCATGTCGAAATTGTTGTTTATCGTTACATTCCCTCCGAGTGTAAATCCGGCAGAATTATCTGTTGTAAGATTATTATATGTATATGAACCAATCGGCTGTGCAGATGAGCCATTATATATAACTGTGCCTGATGTTGGATCCTGTGGTCCACCACCATTCTGGCTTGTAATTGTTCCACCTGTAATAGTGCCCCCAACATTCAATATTCCAGCACCAGCAAAAAGTATATATGTACGCCTGTTAGTACTATTAAGATTAATATCATTATCAACAGTTACAGTCCCTGTCGATATCCTGATGAATGCATCCCTGCTGTTAACTGCACCGGTGGAATTTGCATCAATAGAACCTGTTCTGAAAATACCTGCGTTAACCCTGACAGCTTTATGATCACCGTTGCTATTTGAATTAAGATAGGTTTCTCCTGTCACAGTAAGTGAAACACCCGAGTTGAAATACAGATAAGAATCGTTTCCTCCCCCGTCTATTCTTAAGTTAGAAATACTGTTTGGAACATCAGCCGTAATTGTAATGTCATTATTATCAAGAATATACACTGTCCCTGCACCTGTTGATGCACCTGGGTAATCACCGGCACCGCAGTTTACCCATGCACCGCCGCTTCTTACCTGCCAGCTGGTATTTCCGTTCCAGTTTCCATTTGCTCTTGACCTGTAATCGCCATCAACTTGTCCTTGGGCAAATTCTGTAACAAATATTGCCAGAACCAGTAATAATATTTTTGACAGCTGGTTTGGCTTTATCATAATCCGGTCTAATTAAAATAATACCTTTAAAAGGACTGGGATTATTTCTGAAGTACCAGTTCAGCTTCTGCAAATATTTCCCGTTTCGCATCATTTGCAGAGGAAAATGAGACTTTTAATTTGCCAGTTCCAAAGTCAACACCAATAACCGGGATCAGATTAAACCTGAAGTGGCGGAATGTATTTGGGGTATAAACAGCAATTCCATTTGCAGTACCAACTCGTGTCACCTTTCCCTGAGGTGAAACATGATCAACTGTTAGATCACCGTACACTGAAAAATTACCTGTACGATTAAATTTCAAGCTAAATATCGGAGCTGCATTTCCTGGAATATCAAAGTCCAGTTCTGACAGGGTTATTTTTACGTTAGAATCCCCTATCCTAATAATGGCCGGTATTGTAATCCCAAATACAGGAGTAAGTTGAACAGAAATTGCACTGGAATCTTTAACAGTATCCTCTTCGCCCAACGGTTTTATTTTTGGCACTGATCTGAAATAAAAGTGAGATCGGTATTCGCCAGGTTCCAATTTATTTGATTTTATAATCTGAACCTTAACAACCTGCGCCTCATTGGGTGGCAAAGTTACTGATCGTGGAAAGTATCGAAGATTCTTATCTGCAAAATTCTGACCCTCATCAGGCTCAGAAATAGTCTCAAAGCGACCTTCCTCTGTCATTCGTATCTGAATCAGAGATATTGCATAAGTAGCTGTATCACTGCCAACATTTGCCAGGTTAAGGCTAATTGATCTTTGTGAACCATCAAATACTACTCTTCTTGGCGTTACCAGGAGGTTTCCCTGGGCATTTGCATTGAAATTAAATATGAAAGTTAATGCAAAAAAAAAGCAAATAAAAGATAAGAAACGAATTCCATCCTTTGGAGGAGTGAAAATATCGCCTCTTAATTGTAAATTTCCACTTAATGACATAATTTCTAGGGTTTAAAAATTCTGTATTCAATATATATTTTGAAATTTAGTTAAAGTCAAAAGTAATCTCATATGTTCCTGTATAGATTCCAACTGGATTGTCAAAAAGTGTTCCTACCTCAAGTGTAGCACCTACGTATACGGTCATAAATCCATTCTCCAAAGTACCAGCACCAGGCCCAGGTGATGGCACAGTTACCCAATTACTTATACGCATTGTTCTTGCATTAGTTGTATTTGTGAGAATGATGGGAGTCTCCGGCATTGAGATTGAAAAAGAAGTTTGGGTATCACCAGTTAAATAAAAACTTGCTGCATTATGCAATCCGCTACCGGATACAACACTTCCTGTAACCGAAATGGAACCCTGTGGAGTGAGTATTAGCTGTCCGCCATAAGGCCCGGGAGAAAAACGACCAAAGTTCAATTGAGATGTTTCCACAGCCGATAAAGCAGTGATCACTTCGGCAAAAATATGACCTGTAGCAACAGATTGTTGGCTCTGTGCCTGCAACTTACCCGAAGTAGCAGACAAGAGCATTAACAAATAAATAAATAATAAAGCCTGTTTCTTCATTTTATGTTTTCCACCTATCTGTAAATTCTTTTTGCAGATCATATTGCCTGAATTTACCAGGGATTTAAACTTCACTTAGTAATTGCACTTACAAAGGTTTTAAACCTCATAAGGAAATATCAACTATCTATCTGACAACCTTTTTAGTTATAGTTTACTGTAACATCAAACGGAGTACCGGATATATATGTTCCCGGAGCCTGGCTTGCACCAACATTCAGTGTGGCTCCTACATTTAGTGTTTCTGTTCCTCCTGTTAGAGTCCCTGTTGGAGTTGGGCTGCTCGTAAAGTTATCAACAGTCATAGTGTTGGCTCCAGAGGTAATTGTGATTGAACCAGCCGGCAAGGTAATAGAATAGGTTGCACCTGCAATACCTGTTACTGTAAAAGACGCTGCAGTAATAGTTCCCGGACTGGCTGTCAGGAAGGAAACACCACCCGTTGCAGAACGTCCTCCAGCCGGAGTAAGAACAACAGTCCCAACTGTTGCGTTAACAGCCAGGTTACCAAAATTCATGTCAGTGTCTTTTGTAATTGCTATTGGAGTAACAATTGTAGCTGAAGCTGTTGCCGAAGCTGTAACTTGCGAAAATGCACTTGATGCGAATAAAAGCATCACGAATGAAATTGAAAATAATTTTGCAATAGATCTCATAATGAACTAATTTTTAGAATAATAATAGATTTTTTTGTTTATAGATTTTGGGTTTCCATATTAATACGCATTTTTTCAAAAAAAGATACACTTTCCAATAACTTAATTGTAGTATATCCCATGTAAATACTTAGAAAATTGTTCAAAGATAAAAATTTCAGAATGAAATTCTTTCTACAATTTAACAATTATTTAACATCTAATTATTAGGTATTTACTGTTCTAAAGAATTGTTAATGACTTTTGAAGAAATGCAGAATTTTGATGCTAATTAGATTTTCGAACCTTATCTTATAAATATGGTTATTAAATTTGGAAAAAGATTAGATGTAAATCGGAATTGAATAAAATTCTAAAATCTAAATTTTATAATTGTAACTTCGCAAAAAGAAACAACCCCCTGTATAATCCTAAAGAATACTTTGTCCATGAAAATTATTGACCTGAACCATCTTTTGAATAATGAAACCACTATCTACCCCGGAGCAGTTACATCATCTTTCAAAGCAACCGGAACAGTGGAAAAGGATGGTTATGCTGAACAAAAAATTACGATAGGTACCCACACAGGAACACATATAGATGCTCCAGGTCATATGCTGCTTAATGGAAAAACATTAGATCAGATACCCCTGTCAAAATTTGTTGGCAAAGCCACAATTATTCGTTGTGAGGGAAAAACAGAAATTGAATTGTCATATTTAAAAAACTTTGAAACTCAGATTTCAAAAGTGGATTTTGTTCTTTTTAATACTGGCTGGGATAAGAAATGGAAGGAGCCGGAGTACATTGGAGACTACCCTACCCTTACCTCAGATTCAGCTGAATGGCTGACGCAATTCAATTTGAATGGATTGGGTTTCGATACAATTTCGGTGGATCCGGTCGGTGATACAAACCAAACAAACCACCATATTCTATTTAATAAAGAACTGCTGATCGTTGAAAACCTTACAAATCTTGATCTACTTCCTGATGACATTTTTACATTCCAGTGCATTCCCTTAAAAATTGAGAATGCAGATGGATCACCCATTCGGGCTGTAGCTATTTTAGAAGAGTAAGTTTGTGGGCTATTTTCTCTTATAAATACCTTTAAATGCCACTGCTAATTGATTCCCATTCGTATCCAGAATTTCCCAGAACTGGGTAACTGATCCATCATCATTATTGGTCCAGGTAATCCGGTTTCTATACCAGTCCACCTTCTGCCCTTTTATCAATTTACTTTCCAGAACCATTTTATTCCCCTCCGCTTTTCCTTTCAGAACAAGATTACCTCCCTGGTTGTCAATCCATAACTGGTTCCAGGTTGAATCAGCCGAATCGAAATAATTGTAACTTCTGCCTGTGCTCCCTTTAGCTCCTTTCCAATGCTCATTTAGGATACAATTATCTTCCAGCTTTACAATGTTGTTTTCTCCCAGCTTTGTGCCGGCAGTATCGTATACCACCCATTCTCCAACCCAAAAATCAAATTGTTTATGATAATCCGTGCAGCATGCACAATCGTTCTGAGCTCCTGAAGTACTAATTATTATAAACAAATAAAACAAAAGGCCTATCTGTTTTTTAAAATTTATATTATTTGTTATATTATATCATTATAAATATTTTAAACACGTTTAACTCAACCCATACTTGAACTATGGAATAGAATTAATATTTCTTATTTTGCCCATTTTTCAAATCCCTTTGCAGGTTCCCATGTTGAATCCGGCTCAAAGTATTCCCATAAAAGCTTTGAAACATTTCGTATCAATTGAAAGCCTTCATTTCCATACTCCCAGCTTTCATCTTTTTGATTTTTGGTAATTATACAAAAGACATAGTCACCTGATGGAGCATTTACAAGTACTACTTCTGACCGTGATTGGTTAACAGCTCCCTGCTTGGAGGCAGCCTGAACGTATGGAGGAATCTGTGAAAGAGCTTCTCCATTCCAGTAAATATTGCAAAGCACCCTGTACATTTCTTCGCTGGCATCTCTGCTAACCGCCTTGCCTTCCCGTATCATGCTAAGCAAGCCTGCCATTTCCCTGGGAGTGGTTTGTCCCCAGCCATACATCTCCCAATCAGGCTTGCGGCCAGGTGTTCGTGAATTTACACGGGTTTTTTCAAAGCCATTTTCCGATAGCCAGTTGTTAATATTCTCTCCTGTCCCGGCCAGATGCTGACACCATAAACTTGCTGTATTGTCACTGGTGGTAATCATCAGGAGAACAAGCTTATTCAGAACGATCTTCTCACCATCTTTAAACGAACCCAGAATATCTTCGCCTTCATACAATAATGAATCACGGTATATCTGTTTACCATGGTAGTCCAATTCCCCGGATTCAATTTTATCAAAAAGTGTCAGCATTATCGGCACCTTGATCATGCTTGCCGTAGGGAATAATTCATCGGCCCGGACAGCTACCTCTCTACCCGTTGGGAAGTGGTGCACGAATATGCCAACTTCTCCCTCAAAATTTTTGATCAGGTCCTTAATCCTGGACTCTAATTTCTTATCGATCTTTTTTGATTCGGATAGATCATTCGGACTTTTAATACCCCATACATGGAAGAAGGGGAAGCATAATAAGTATAGAAAAATTACTCTGAGTATTGTTCTTGACCTTAAATTGATTGAAGTCATAATTTTTACAATCGTATTTTTATATAAAGATACTGCATATCTTTATCAATGAGCAGGTTGATTTTTATTAAATATGGAATCTTTCTAATGAATTCGCTAATAAACTTAGCTGTTTTCTATATTTCTTCTCCCAAATCTCTCAAGAGTTCTTCTGAAAGTTGCCAGAGCTTTTTACCATTACTTTGGTCTGAGGCTTTCCCATCTATTGGTTTCCGATCCATCAGGAATAAATAGTCAAATGCCTTTCCTTCCATATCTCTGGAGGCAGATAAATAGACAAGTGGTTCGCTTGCCTTTTTAGGGGATCTGAAGAAAATTCCAAAGACAAGTCTCAATAATGGTTTAAATACAGCCGGTGCTTCCCGGGCAATGTTGGAATTTACCGGACCGGGACAAAGGGAAAAAACCGAAATATTGGTTTTATCTGCATTTAAGCGAAGTGATAGCTCATGGGCAAAGCTTACCAGCAGCAGCTTGTAGTAACCATATAACTCAACAGTCTTTCCTATGCTATGCGGTATGTATTTTCCAAAGTCCTGCCAATTGAACTTCTCAGGATTTCGATGACTTTCAGAGGCTACAAAAATGATTCTGGATATATTGGGTCCACTGGTATTTATGCAATTATTTTTAATTAGTAAATTTACAAACAAGAACTTAGCCAGGTAATTCACAGTGAACATCTGCTCTTGACCATGCTTTGTTTTGCGGCCTTTTTTAGCTACAATAGCTGCATTGCAAATTACAACATCCAATTGCCCATACTGCTCCCTGATTTCGTTTACAAGATTATGAATGGAATCAAAGTCTGACAAATCAACATGATGAATATGAACATGGTCAGATCCTGATTTTCGCTTTACTTCCTCCATTTTTTGAGGGATACCGCTTCGTACGGCCATAATTACCTCAGCTCCTAATTTTGCCAGTTCAATAGCTGTTGCCAGGCCCAATCCGGAGCTGGAACCGGTAATCAATATTTTTTTGCCATCGAGTCGATCTGAGGGGTCTAATACACCAATTCTTTCTTGCTTTTTGAATAAATTTGAAATTCCGGTAAGAGTAGCGCTTAACGGATTGTTGTATTTTTTTTCCTGTTCACTCATTGTCCTGTTAAATTCGCTTGGGTGACTAGAAATATCCTGCCTAAATAATTTGTGTAAAAGACAAGATCATCCTTCATCAATTCCATACCTGGAAATTTTTAATTTTCCCTGATATTCCTGATAGTCGGAAGTGTACTTATCGATAAAACTTCTTTCAATTTTAAAATCATCAAGTTTATATTCGTGAACACCATATTTCCCTTTTGGGTTGGTTTGCTCAGTGATTTCAAATATTTGTTGCAGATCTGTATTTACTTCCAGATTTCGACTTCGATAAATATTTTTCATGATCTCTATACTGTTCTCAACCAAGTCGCGGTAAGAAATATCCAAAAACATACTCTCATGGGTGCTTTGAGCCCTAAAATCCATTGCTTTATCCAGCATATGACCAATTTTTCGCACCCAATGATCCGCCACTTCCCCGGGATCAACTTCATTGCTAAACAGTGTTCTGGAATATGATACCATGCTTAGAAATGAAGGGATGGCATCGTGTACATTTCTGTGTGTCCAGAGAAACTGAACATTTTTAAAATGTTTATTAGCCAAATTAAGAAACTCAAGGTGGTGAGGTGATTTTAATACCCATTGTTTTCCCGGTCTTTGTTGTTGAAGAAATTTCATTAGTCTGGCTGCATAGTCATATGCCAATGATTGATCGGCCTTTTGAAGCCACTCAGAATACGATGGGACATGCATGGTTGCCTCCGCAGTAGTACTTAGAAAAGATACGTCAAGGAGCAATACATCTTCCTCGGGCGCCAGGTGTTCCACAGGATGAATGGCAAAAAATCCGGGTGAGATTATTTTAAGTGCTTTTTCGCTTGTCTTTGCAATTTGAATTCGTTCCTCTCCGGTACTCATATCTCCATTCAAAGGAACCGGATTTAACGCCTCCCAACTCAGCAGGGCACGGGTGTCCGGGTCACTGGCAAGCATCCTGTGTAACTTGGTAGTACCGGTACGTTGTAAGCCAATGATCATCATTACCGGGTATAATTCCTGCTCCAGGATCTCCGGATGCTTTTTAAACCAATCTTCCGCCCGAAGCCTAACATTTAGTAAGTTAATCAGGCGTTTTTTTGTAATGAATCTACCAATGGGGTGCAGGTGGGCTTCGGTATTGATCGAGTATAGCAGGTGTTCGAGAGGTTCATCCCAGAATTGTTTTCCCAGATCTTTCAATCCGGTGCTTTCACGGGCTTCTTTTATAAGAATATCTTTATCAAGCCTTATCTGTGTTCCCAAAGGATAGCTATTCTTCCATATTGAATTTATGGCAGAAAACCAGAAAGGTTTTTTATTAAAATTAACAGATTTTATGCGTTTTGGTCCTGCCATAATTACTTTAATTGATCGAATATAACCACCTCACAACCTGGCTCTAATGGCTTGGCATCTTTTCCCAGCCTGTACCAGCGCCAGCACATCGTTCCTTCCTCATGTCCACAGGTGTCAATCCAGTTTGGATGTCCTGGGTCCTGGTGTGCTACAACTACCTTAACACTTCCATCAGAATTATATTCAGCATTTCCCTTGTTTATGCAAATATTGAAATACCGGTAGTCCAGTGATTCCATCCAGTAGTTGTTCAATTGAAAATTCCAGGTGTCGCAATCGGGTGGTTTAACCTGAATAACCAGGGCTTCATTTTTATTCAGTTTCCAATGACTGTGGTAATAGATGATGTCGGCATCACCCCCTGCAGCATTGGACACTTCAGGATCAAATTGAGGTAATTTATTTGTATGTTTCTGAAAGCCTTTGGCCCACCTGGCAAACAACAATGGAGCGCCGGCTATAAACAGGGAGGCTGTTTTTAATCCCTGTTCCACAGCCATGGGTGAAAGTGGTGCCGGAAATTTATTTCCATTCACGTTTTCAATCTGAAGCTCCGCAGGAACCTCTTTAAGCCGATGTAAGAAAGTTTGACGAACAATTAGGAGTGAGCTTTCCTCATCTATTTTGAGCCAGTTTTTACCCTGCCTGCTTTTGCTGACTACAATCTCAAAACTTCCATCCTCCTCTAAATTCAAATCACTCCCTTGCAACACACCACATGGAGACAGGCCTCCTGTGGTTCCATAATTCCCATTCTGGGTAAAAAATCCAATGTAATGAATTGTATTCCTTTTTCCGGTAATCCGGTAGGTATATTTACCATCAATCTGTGCGTTGAAATAATAGTTATCCGGATTATCGGCACCCATTTTTACAGTCTCATGGACCATTCTCCTTAAAACAGGAAACTCAGGGTTGTTGTATTCCACAAATGCTTCCAGGCCGGCCCTTGTAAGTCGCGTAAGGTACCGAAGGCCCTCAGCCTGCTGAAAGGCATCCTGCGGTGTTCCCGGGTATTTTAAGACTGTGCCTGCCAGTTTTAACTGATCGCAAAAATCTTCCCAGGCTTTTCCGGAAACAACTCGCTGAAGCTGGATGTCTTCCTCCTTCTTTCCGCTGAAGAAAAGGCCAATCCTCCGGAAAGAATTCATTACGGATAAGAAAAAAAAGAGCAATTTCTGCATTCAGTGAATATATTTCGTAAAATTGTGTTTTTGGTAAACTGGATAGCAAAAATAGGAATTTATTATTTTTTCAAATGGTTAAATCTAAAAATAAATATGGCGATTGGGCACTTGTTGCCGGAGCTGCAAAAGGATTGGGTGAGGCATTTTGTGTTACACTGGCAAATCAGGGATTTCATATTATCATGGTTGATAACCAGGAAGAGGCTCTTCTTGAGCTGTCTAAGACTTTGAAAGAACGCTATTCAATTGATACCATTCCCCTGCTCATCGATTTATCAAAAACAGATGCTTCAGATCAGATTATTGAAAATACAAAAAACCTTGATTGTCGACTTCTTATCTACAATGCAGCCTATAGCAGGATTAAAAAATTTACAAAACACAGTACAGAGGACCTGGACCAATACCTGAGCGTCAATATTGGAACACAGCTCAAGCTTACACATGCTTTTTCAAAACTACTTATTGATAAAAAACAATCCGGTGGCATCCTTCTGATGTCATCTCTGGCCGGATTATTGGGCATGCAACTTATTGCCCCATATGCCGCCTCCAAGGCTTTTGCATGGAACCTCGCAGAAGCCCTCAGCCATGAGCTAAAACCCTACCAGATTGATGTTACTGCCTGCATTGCAGGCGCTACATCAACAGAAGCCTATCTCAGTACTAAACCTTCGGCAGGATTCTTTAAACCACAGGTTCAAATACCAGAACAAGTTGCTATATCAGCATTGCAAAAACTGGGGAAAAAGACTTTGTATATTGCGGGGTTCTGGAATCGACTAAATTATTTTGTACTAACCCGTCTGATGCCACGCAAGATGGCTGCGCGAGTGGCAAACAGAACTATGCGTAAAATGTATCCGGAGGCTTAATCAGCCTTACTTTTAATGTGGATTTCTGTGGCGAAATAGGGTTCTATGGTCTTATAATCAAGAAAGGATTTTGTATCCCAATACACCTGCCACATATGATAAAACATGACCAATGGATTTCCAAAAAACTTTATAGGATTTAATAAATCGGACGATGCTCTGAATTGCTCCTCCACGATTCCATCCCAATGTTTGTTGTTCTCTTTTGACCCTTCTAATACCACATTTCGGTTGTAATTCCACAAAGGATGAATTTTCAGAGATAAGGGTGTATGACTATTGTGCCAGCGGTGGATAAAAGTATCGTAATCAATACTATGCTTCTGCCGGAACAGGGTTAAAAGGCAAACTCCGGGAGTAGCTTGCAGGTCTTCCCAATCTTTTTCATAGTATACTGGCAAAGCCTCCTCGACCAAAAAGGAACCGGAAAATCCTTTTTCCTCAGTGGTTTTTGAACTAAAACCCTCTCCGGAATGAAAAATCGAAACAGCGGCGATTTTATCCTTTTTGAACGGAATTATAGAGACTTTCGGAGGTGGGTTGTCTGTCAGGCTTACTTTTACCTCTAAGGTATTTATATCTTCCGCAATAGATTTGACCAGGGATAGTATTCGATTTGTAAAATCCTTGTAGGTTTCGTCGGTCAAACCCTTTATCAGGTATATTTCTTTTTGCATCGGTTTGCTTACTAAAAATTATATTTTTACAAATCTATTCATTTTAAGTTTTTACACAATTTATGAATGCTCCTACTTCTTCAAATTCTCAACCTGTTGTTGTTGTAACAGGTGGGTCCGGTTTCCTGGGTAAGGCCATTGTACATGAATTACTCGACCCTGATTCTCCAATCAATCCAAAAGAAATCAGAGTTTTTGATATAAAATCCTACACAGGTAATCAAAACGAAATGGTTAAGATATATGAGGGTGATATTAGGAACTATGAACATGTGTATAAAGTCTGCAAAGGGTCAGATATTGTAATCCATTCAGCTGCTATCATCGATTGGGGTACACGACCCAGGTCAGAAGTCATAGCAGTGAATGTTGGAGGCACTGAAAATGTACTTAAAGCATGTCTTGAGAACAACATACATAATCTTTTATATACCAGCTCATTAGATGCAGTTTATACGGGAATATCTCTGGTGGATATTGATGAGAGTCAGGAATATCCTGAGAAATTCCAAACCAGTTATTGTGAAAGCAAATACCTCGGGGAAAAGATGGTACTTGCTGCCAATTCAAATGGTTTAAAAACCTGTGTCATCAGGCCATCTGACGTATACGGTGAAGGAGACCCCTATCATATCGGGCCTCTTCTTAATATGGCCAAAACAGGCTTCTATATCCGCCTGGGGAATGGTAAATCAAAATGTCAGCATTCTTATGTTGGAAATATGGCTTACGCGCATATTCTGGCAGCCAATGCCCTATGGCAAAACAACGATGCTGTTTTTGGAAATCCTTATTTCATCACTGACGGACCCGGGTCAAACTTCTTTACTTTTTTTGATAAGATCATACAGGGAGCAGGCTATACATATTTCCCTAAAAACCTCTGGTTGCCTAAATGGCTCGCATATTTCATAGCAAGCATTTCTGAGTTTATCGCCATGCTGGTGAGTCCTGTAAAAAAATACAATCCCAATTTTAGCCGATTCGCTGTTAGCTATACCTGCAATGACTTTACATTTAGCTCAGAAAGGGCCAAGGCTGATTTTGGATTTGTTCCTAAGTATTCAGTTGAAGAAGCGGTAGAGAGAACTACCCGGTTTTACAAAAAATAAAACTTATTATCCATTCAAATATGTCAATGCCTCTTCCGGAAAGACAATTACATCATAGTAAAAAGTTGAAGCAGGGTGATCAAGGAGGCAAGCACAATAAGAATTATGCCAACAATTCTGAAAGGCCTGCTCGCATATTTAAGACCAATAGCACTGATCACAATGCATGCTATGCACGATATCAACACTATATAGCTGGTAGTACTAACACTTTTAATAAAAGCCGGAAAATAGCCCAGAAAGATCTCTACTTTTTCATCCTGCGGCAAAGAAGGATTGGCATTAGCAGTTTTAATCCAGGCTCCCCAAATCCAAAGGGATGGAATTAGTAATAATATTCCTGCAATGGTAAAGCCATTTTTTCCTTTGACTTGATCAACAGATTTCTGTGAATTCATAGGTTCAATTTTACAAAATTTCCTAATAATCTCTAAAAAGTTTCTACTCTATTACTATTCGTTTCACCTCAACCAAATTATCCATTACAATCCTGACAAAATAAACCCCTGAACTTAAATGAGATAGATTCAATATAATTTGCTTATCATAAAAGACATCTAAGTCCATAAGTTTGCCATAAGAATCAAATAAATAAGTTTTATATTTTAATGAGTAAAATTCCTCCGGGATTTCAATCCGTAAATCACCTTCCTGTAAAGGCACCGGGTATATTCGGATAGATTTATTCAATCTATCTTGATCCCCGACAGACAAGGTGCTCTCCAACAAACCTTTAGCTACCAATGAGAAGTCTTGAGCATCATTTACCAGGTTCCCCTTATGGGATACTGTAATTGTATAAGTTCCAGAAGGTAGATTATTTATGTCTACTCTCTCCACATTATCTCTAAAATTATCTCCTTTTATAGCAGGTGCATCGAAGTTATTGGAGGAGGAATTGGGAACCATCAACCAGGGCTCATAAGTAAGACCATTTCCTGAAATCCTAAGATCCAGGTCGTTAATCAACTTGGGAGATAAATCGTCATGCCCAGAACCTGACATTCCCGGGGGATCTGTCCATGCAATAGCAATGGAAACCGGTGACAACCCATCTACTTCTATTTCAGTATTATATAATTCACCATCCGATATCGACAATTCACTTATTAAGGAGGCTTTGCTATTGTTTGAAATTGCATAAGCAGCTTCTTCAGCATTTACCAGCCCCCAGCCACTTCGAAAGTCCGGGCCCTCATTTTCTCCAAGTTCATCAGTAGTACAAAGTAATAAAGCTTTTACCGTTGCGGCCTTCATATAAACCCCATACAATGTATGATAATGCTGTTGAAGCAAAGCCACCGTTCCGGCAACCGAAGCACATGCCATGGAGCTTCCATTCCTGGATATATAACTGCTATTACCTAAATCATTTGCAGAATAAACTCCAACTCCATTGGCAACCAGGTCAGGCTTTATTCGCCAGTCGTCAGTAGGTCCCCAGCTGCTAAAATCTGATTGCAATACAGAGCCTGGTCCTGAATAATCAAATACATCATCCACAGCCCCAATAGTCAACAGGTTTTTTGACAGGGCAATTGTATAAAGAATATCAAAACCACCATCCTCCACATTTACTTCGTCATTCCTGTTATTACCGGCAGACTTACAGAGAAATAAATAAGGGGCATTATACAAAATTTCATCCCATTCAGTAGAATTTCCATTGTATACCCCATAAAGTGAGGAATCACCATCCGGGCTATTAGTTCCATAAGAATGATTGGAAAGAATGCCACCCAGTGCGGCGAATTCGGCAATCTCTGATTCATCATTATTGCTTTTTCGGGAGACCACAGTGGCACCGGATGCCATGCCGCGTGCTGCATTACTTATCCCAGTTCCAATCATGGTGCAAGCTGTATGAGTTGCGTGGCCTGTTGCCTCTTCAGTCTCAGCAAGGGTGATTTTCCCAGCTAACTCCCGGTGAGTATCCATGGGAAGACCACCTGCTTCCCATTGCCCAATCTCAATATCGGTACCATCAAGATTCAGTCCGCTCAATCCTCCTGACCAGATTATGTTTGTTCTGATGGATTTGGCAGCTACTAAATTCTCTTCAATATCATACACAGGTTTTCCTTTTTCATCAAAACCAGATAAATATCCGGTCTTACCTTTCTTAGTAATTATCAAATTCTTCGTTGTATGCCCCTTTTTAGCAATGCCTTTCAGGTATGCATTGTTATGCAAGATTGAGAGTTGCTTTAGCTTTTCAACATTTGTTTTACCAATAATGTATGCCCTGTCAGCAGAATTTTGCGCAAATAGTTGTGCTTGAATCAGCAAAATTAATAAGACCAGGATTAATTTTCCTTCTAACCCAATTAAGGCAGTATGTTGGGGGGAAGTGTATGTTCTTAAGAATATTCTATATAAGAAAGTTCTTCTCAAAATTTCGATTGTTTTTTTGAAGGTAAAACTATTAATTCAGAACTACCTATATAGCTAATTATGAATAATATTTCTAAATTCAATGCCACTTTAGTCAGATAAAGATAATCAAGCTTTTATAAAAAAGCTCCTCCATTTTAAAAGAACCTGCTATTCCTGCTGTGACCCAAGCGATTGTGTTGAATCTAAAAGTGCTGCATTAATTGATGCTGAACCTTTACCCTTTTGTGCCAGAAGGGGTTATTAGTATTTCCTGATTTCCATTACAAAACTCAATTCAAAAACAGGCCTACTGGTCATAATGAGCCCCCCATCATATTTACCCTAAAAGGCTCATAATGTTTTAGGTAATAAGTGTTCCTATATTAAACACCTTTCTTATTTGGATCAATTCTAAACTATTTTTTATATATTTGAAAAATAACCAATTAAAGGACCTTTTCTTCAATTTATGGCAAAGCCCGCAATCAAATTCAATCAGCTGTGGAATGAACTGAAACGCCGAAAGGTAATCAGGGTGCTGGCCATGTATCTGGCTACTGCATTTATTGTATTGGAAGCTGCTGATATAATGCTACCCAGGCTGGGTTTACCTGACTGGACGGTTACACTGGTTATTGTTCTAATAATTACTGGAATTCCCGTTACTGTAATTGTATCATGGATATTTGATATTACTCCGGAAGGACTGCTAAAGACCGCTCCACTCAATGAAAATGTGAAGACTGAAACAATAGCTAAACCAAACCGAAACATTCTTACTGCAAACAATATTGTTATACTTATTTTACTAGCCCTGGTTGGGATTTTGGCCTATCCAAAAGTATTTAAAACGGAAAAGCCTTCTTTTAACAAAGCAGTAGAAAACAAAAAAGTAATTGCCATTTTACCATTCATAAATAATACGGGTGACGCTTCAAATGATCACTGGGAATATGGTATTTCAGAACTGTTAATCAATGCTCTTTCAAGCTCTAATGAGCTTAAGGTAATTAACAATCAAACCATTAATGACATCATTGAAAATGTAGAGGATATTCAAACAGCGTCAATGGGTCGGGATATTGCTAAAGAAGTAGCTAACAGGATTAAGGTAAAGTCATACATAAGTGGGAATTACTTACTTGCAGGTTCAACATTCAGGATAAATTTAAAGCTCATCGATACTAAAAGTAATGAAGTATTGAAAACGGAATATGCTGAAGGGACAGCTGATAGCATTTTCTCAATGGTAGGTACACTGGCTAATGTTATAACAAATTATTTAGAAATAAAAATAATTGGAGAAAGCAGCAGAATTGAAATAGCAGATTATGTGACTACCGATTCTCCTGAAGCATATAAGTATTTTATCCAGGGAATGGAGGACTATTGGGCCGGGAAGGGGAGTGCCATAGGGAAATTTAACGAAGCAATTGAACTTGATACTACATTTACGTCTGCATATTTTTTCCTTAATGCGCACCTGAACTCATTGGGTCAATACAGCATGGCCAAAAAGTCCTTGATGAAAGCGTATGAGGGAAAAGATAAGTCATCAAAGAAAATGCAACTTTGGTTGGAAGCTTTTATCTCTCTATATTTTAACAAGAATCCTTATAAATCGATCGATTATTTTGAACAGGTTACTGAAATAGACCCATTTTCCAGATTAAATTGGTTTTGGCTTGGATTTAGCTATTCTCTAATTGAAAATTACGAGGATGCTTTGCTTACATTCGAACAGATTCAAAAACTTGAAAAGCAATTTGGCCCTTGGAAAAACCATAACTATTATCGCGAATTAGGGGACATATACCAGAAACTTGAAAAATACAATAAAGCACAAAAAGTACTCAAGGAAGGTATAAGCCTTATCCCTGAGGCAACTGATATTATGGCAGGCCAGGCTGTATGTGCCCTATTGCAGGATGATACAATTGCTGCAAATCAGTATCTTATCCAATTAAGATCTGCCTTAATAAACCAACGTATATTTCCTGAATCCTTAATAATGGCAACTTATGCTCGTGTTTACGAAAAAGCGGGAGAAATTAAGAAAGCAGAGGAATTATATAGACTTGCTCTTGAAATGAGATTGAATCAAGGACCTGAAATAGACACCATAAATCCTGGCAATGATTTATACTGGTATTACACTACTTTAGGAGGCTTACTTATTAAGAATGATATAAATATTGAGGAAGGAATGGAATATAATCAATTGGCTATTGATCTGTCAGAAAAGGCTTATTCGGATTATCATCCTTACGTGCTCTTTCCAATGGGTTTAGGCAACTTCAAATTAGGCAAATACCAGGAAGCTCTCAAGTATTTTAAAATGACAGAGGAAAGGAACACCCTTTATTACCATCGGCTTCATGAACTTATCCTGGAGACTGAAAAAGAACTTGCCAGTAAAATAATTAAATAGAGAATCTTCAAAGCCAATAGCCTTATGCCGGCAATTTAGATCTAATTTATATTCTGGTATTTTAGTTTCTTTTATATCTTGTAGCTGATAAATTGACACATTATTAATCAAAAGCAAAAAAGATATGGAAACTCCGAAACAAAATGTTGTAGGCTGGTTTGAAGTTCCGGTATCGGATATGGACAGGGCCGTTAAATTCTATGAAACAGTTTTTGATTTTAAACTTGATCGACAAAACCTAGGCGGACTTGAAATGGCATGGTTCCCCTGGAACATGGAAGCAACCGGATCACCAGGATCTTTGATATGTGAGCCAGAAAATTACAAACCCTCTGCAGATGGTGTAGTGATCTATTTTACAGCCAATTCAGGCAATGTATCCATTGAGCTGGCGCGAGTTGAAGCTGCAGGTGGAAAGGTGCTGATGGAGAAGAAGCAAATATCAGAGGAACATGGTTATATGGCTCTTTTGCTCGATAGCGAAGGCAACCGCATAGCCTTACATAGCAGGGCTTAAAATACTGCTATTTAAAATAATATCGGTTTTTAAAGTTTATCGCTTATTGTCCTTTTCTCAAATCTGAAACTGTCTTCTGTTCAATGGAGAAATATAGGAATTCATGCTCTGCTCTTTCACCTGCAGGACATTGAGCCTCCAATCCAACTTTTACACTTTCAAATGCTGGCATGGCGGCAAGCCGGGCCATGTAAAAATCATTGCCATTTTTTGACCAGTGCAGGGCATAGATGTTTCCTTTCCTGATAACTCTCAACCAAATGACATCTTCCTTGTTCAGGATAGCTCCGTTTGCATCATCAGAGATCTCATTTGTTACAACTGTTACAATGCTTTTACCTGTGGCATCTGAGTTTTCAAAAGCAAGTTTTATCCAATGTGTAGCATCCATGTGAATTACTATTGAACAGGCATTCCAGATATCGTAAAAATTTGGTTTTACCAGGGCAGTAGCCACAAAATCGCCCTCTAATTCTTTGTACAATAGAGGAGCATTGGCCGTTATTTCTTTATTCTCTGGATTGTTGAAAAAATCCATTTTCTCACCGGTTTTTATTTTCAGGGAACCATCAAAAAATTGAAATTCTTCAGGCTCATTCATCCATGTAAAGCCCTGAAGATTCTGTTTACTCATCAATTCCAGGAGATTTTTTTCTTTGCTCATTTGTGTATTGCTTGTTTGGGCAGGTTTATCCATATTATTGCAAGCCATTAATGGGATTAAAAGAGTCAGAACTATCAGCTTTCGAATCATGCAACTTTTCTTACTCATGTGCTGAATTGTCGATTATCTTTGAAACACAACAAAATAAAAATCATACTTCCATAAGCTAATCAATCATCTACAGCCTGCCCTGTCAAAATACGAAATTTCCAGGCAGTTTCATCTGAGGGTATATCCAGTGTTTGCTTCATCAGAATCCCAATAATATTCTCTTTTGGGTCTGCAAAATATTGGGTGTTAAAGTAACCTCCCCAATCGAAAGTCCCTGTACTACCCCTGCCGCCCATATCCTGCCCTTTTTGATCAATAACTCCAAAGGCCAAACCATAATAGGCTCCAGAATCTCCCCAAAGATCTCCAATTTGATTAGCCATCATAAATTGAACGGTCGTTCTGCTAAGAAGCCTTATTCCATTCAACTCCCCATTGTTCAAATACATTTGCAGAAAGCTTGCATAGTCTTTTGCTGTACTGGAAAGACCCCCTCCCCCTGAAAAGAATTTCATGGCTCCTTTCACAGGATAATCGGGATCGTATGATGAATTCGCTGAATATTTCTTCCATTTCCCGTTATCAATGATCTGTACGGGAACCAGGCGATCTTGTTTTGATTTTGGCAAATAAAACCAGGTGTCATCCATTCCAAGTGGATCAAATATTTTTTCACGTAAGAATTTATCAAAAGGCATTCCTGAAAGTATTTCAATAAGATACCCCAAAACATCAAGACCTTCACTGTAGGTAAATTTTTCTCCTGGATTATGGTGCAGAGGAAGTATGGCCAGCTTCTTTATATTCTCTTCAATTGTTACAGGTTCAGTAGTAAATGCATCGATAATTCCTGCTTTCCGGTATATTTTTCTGAAACGTTCATCCGCGTCAATCATGCCATAGCCAATACCTGAAGTATGTGTAATTAAGTGACGAATTGTAATTTGTTTATCTGCAGGTTTTGTAGTGAAAGAAGAATCCTGTTCGTTAAAAGAATCGAGAATTTGGGCTTCCTTGAATTCAGGAATAAATTTTGAAATTGGATCATCCATTTTAAATTTGCCCTCCTCCCACAACATCATCACTGCTGTAGAAGTAATGGCCTTGGTTTGAGAGGCGATCCTAAAGATATCATCACGTTTTAGATCCCTTTTTGATGCATTATCTGCGATTCCAAATGCCTTGAAATACACAATTTTTCCATTTCGCGCAATTAAAGCAACTGCACCAGGAATTTCATTTTGTTTAATGGCATCTAAAAGCATTACATCAATGTGAGCCAATCGTTCATCAGACATTCCCACATTCCTTGCCGAAGTTTCAGAAAGTGGAGGGGATACCTGAGCAGACTTCGTTTGAGAATATGTTGTTAGTGTAAGGACTGTAAAAAAGAAAATCAAAAAGTATTTCATGGCTTTTAGTTTTAGGATTCTTATTATGTAAGTTTGATTAACAGGTCTTCTTTGCTGTCTAAAGTTACAAATTTTAATTTAATTGGTTTAAATTGTGTTCAGGCCTAAATGGCATGTATTAGAATAATATACAGTTTGGCAAATGATAGTCATTATAAATTAATGAAATGCCATCAGCAAGATTTTATGTAATATTATTTTTTTAATATTTATTTTTTGGATTTACCATTCAAATTAATATAAAATAATGAAGGTACTCATTCTTTTCGCTCATCCGGCCTTTCATAAATCAAATGTTAACCGTCATTTGATTGATGGTTTATCTGAAATGGAAGGCATTACTTTTCAAGACCTGTATGAACAGTATCCTGAATTCGATATAGATGTAAAAAGGGAACAGGAATTATTGGAAGAGCATGACTGTATAATTTTCCACCACCCGTTTTTTTGGTACAGCACGCCAGCTATTTTAAAGGAATGGCAGGACCTTGTCCTTGAGCATGGCTGGGCTTATGGCAGCAAAGGAAATGCTTTGAAAGATAAACTGTTTTTTAATGTTATTACCACTGGTGGGCCTTTTCAATCATACAGAAAGAAGGATTTTCACAATCATACAATGATTGAACTGTTGGCCCCGATTCGCCAGACAGCAGTTCTTTGTAAAATGAATTGTTTACCCCCCTTTGTAATTCATGGAACACATGTATTAGAAATGGGCGAAATTCTTGAATACAAAAAAGAATATTTTCATTTACTACAATTATTGATTGATGATAAGCTTGAAATTCAACAGCTTACCAAGCTCAACTATTTGAATGACTATTTTAAAGATAAGGAGGTATAGTATGCACGAAGGAGGTTTTTTTTACCAGGCGTTTGTATATTTGGCAGCAGCAGTTATAGCTGTACCACTGGCCAAAAAACTTGGATTGGGGTCGGTTTTAGGTTTTCTAATAGCCGGAGTATTAATTGGCCCATTTGTATTCGGTTTTATTGGTGAAGAAGGACAGGATGTTATGCATTTTGCCGAATTTGGTGTAGTAATGATGCTATTTTTAGTTGGTCTTGAATTGCAACCCTCACTGCTTTGGAAATTACGGGCTCCAATATTGGGACTTGGTGGATTGCAGGTTAGTATTACTGCAGGAATTATAGCCGCATTAACATTGATAGTGAGTCCTCTTCCATGGCAGACCAGCCTGGCCATAGGGCTAACTCTTGCTTTATCCTCAACAGCCATAGTCTTGCAAACACTTAACGAAAAGGGCTTATTAAAATCAGAAGGTGGACAAAACGCCTTTTCCGTTCTGCTTTTTCAGGATATAGCAGTAATTCCCATATTGGCTTTTTTCCCATTGTTGGCAGTCATAAATGTTGTTCCTGAAAATGCGCATGAAAGTCAAAACTGGATTGAAAGTTTACCAATAATTGCGCGCACAGGAATTGTTTTAGGAGTAGTGGCTTCAATTATTGTTGCCGGCAGATACCTGCTTGGTCCGGCATTTAGGTGGATTGCACAAACGGGTTTAAGAGAATTATTTACAGCAGCAGCCTTATTACTGGTTATTGGTATTACCTTACTTATGACGCAGGTAGGACTCAGCCCGGCCCTCGGGACTTTCCTGGCGGGAGTTGTACTGGCTCAAAGTGAATACAGGCATGAGCTGGAAACCGATATTGAGCCCTTTAAGGGATTGCTTTTGGGCTTGTTCTTTATTGCTGTGGGAGCTTCGATAGATTTTCACCTTATTGCCAGTGAACCAGGAACAATTGCCCTATTGGTTGCAGGCCTGATTCTTATCAAGCTTATTGTACTGGCAACAATTGGCCGCTTTTTTGGTATGCGGATGGACAATAATATGCTGTTTGCCTTTGGTCTGGCTCAGGGTGGTGAATTTGCTTTTGTATTATTTTCATATGCCTTACAAAGTGGTGTAATGACAAGCGAAACAGCCAATCCGCTGATTGCAGCTGTAGCCATTTCAATGGCCCTAACCCCTTTGCTAATGCTGTTAAATGAAAAGCTGATCCAGCCTAACTTTGGAACCAAAGAAGAAACTAACCGCAAAGCCGACGAAATTGATGTTAAGAATCAGGTGATTATAGCAGGTTTTGGCCGGTTTGGAAGCACGATAGGTAGATTTTTACAAGCCAATGGTTCACAGGCCACCTATCTTGATATTGACCCCAACAATGTGGATTTACTCCGTAAAATGGGACTCAAAGTGTTTTATGGGGATGCCTCTCGTTTTGATTTGTTGGCTGCAGCAGGCGCCGGTGATTCAAAATTGCTGATTGTGGCTGTGGACGAATCAGAAAAGGCGCTTGAAATAGTAGACACGGCAAGAAAGCATTTCCCTCATCTAAAAATTATTACACGGACGAAATCCTGGAATAGTTCATACGACATGCTGGAAAGGGAGGTAAGCGGAGTTTACAGGGAATATTTCGACAGCGCTTTGCGGATGGGAGCAGATGCTTTAAATTTAATCGGTTACCGAAATTTCCAGGTTCAGAGAGCGATTACAAAATTCCGAAAACACGACGAATATTTTTTAAGGGAACTTGCCGGAAAGCGCAATGAACAAAAAACATACATAAAAAGCAGTAAACAATACATTCAGGATCTGGAAAGAATGATGCTGGAAGATTTTGAAAATGAGGCCAAAGACAAAGACCTGGGATGGGATGCCACCACTATAAAAGAAGAATTTGCCCCTATTTTAAGGAACCTTAAGAAAGGCAATATAACATAGTCGATAACATTGAGTTACTTATTTACACAACTCAACAGCTTATTTCATGTTATAAAAAGTGACAAATTGTAACATTATTATAGTGTGTATCATTACAATAAATGGCTGGAAGTTTTAAGCAAGCTCATTCCCATGAATTGTGCATATGAAATAATTTCCAGCCAGACTCTTCCTTTCGCCAGAGCATTGTGTAGGCAAGAATCCATGGCTGGTCAGTGGAATCTGAACCTATTACTTCGGCTGAGCCTATTGCAGTTAGCAGAACTGTATTTTCATCCAGTATATCAAAAAGAATTGGGTCAGCTATGATTTCTCGTTTAACTGCTTCCGGGCCTCCAAACCATTCTGCATATTGCTTTTGCGCAGTTTCAATATCCGGATATAAATAGCCATTTCTAACATACTTAACACCTTCTTTTTTACTAAAAACACTAAAAGTTTTTTCGGCATCTAATTCTGTAATACCCTCACCAGACAAATCAAATAATTGCTGAATTTCATTTCTGATAGCTTCTTTTTTTTCTTCAGTAAGCTCGGCCTTTTCATTTAGAATTTCTCCAGATTGACAAGAAATGGTGAACAATAAAATAGTTGCTCCCAGAACAGAAAGATAATTTTTCATACTAATTGTTTTGGATTATTTATACTCAATTTGATTTCAGTATAGAATCAATTTCCTGCATTTGATTTTCTGAAAGGGGCCCGAAGTGCATAGCTCCAGCATTTTCCTCTACCTGTTTAACTGTTTTGAATCCAGGAATTGGGATCGTCTTTTCGTTTTTCGCCCAAATCCATGCCAGGGCTCCCTGTGTAAGCGTTCTTCCATTACTTGTTAATATTTCCCTTATAGAGTCAAGCTTTTTTAGTAAATCTGAATTGGGTTTGCCATCATCGAAAAAATTATAATATTCATCTCCGAAAAGGTGGGTAATTGACCTGCAATCATCTTCCGTAAAAGTTGTATTCTTTGTAAATTTACCGGTTAGCAGACCCATTGCCAGGGGCCCCCGATTGATGCTTGCCAGGTTCTTTTCTTTGCAAAGTTTCAGGATTTTCTCATTCCCAACAAAAACATTTAATTCCTGCTGCACAGCGGTACAATTTTCCCCTTCGGCAAAAAAGCCAGCTCTTTCAAAGTCATCCGTACTCCAACCGTATCCTCTTATTTTTCCCTGTTCAACCAATTCTTCCAGGCTATTGCGGACGGCTAATGCATCCTCAACTGGAAGGTCTCCAATATGCAATTGATACAAATCGATGTAATCTGTTTGAAGCCGACTAAGGCTTGCCTCCAGGGCTTTCTTAATATATTCAGGTGAAGTATTGCCTTCAAAACTGGATTCACGTTTTTCACTATCAAAAACCATCCCGAATTTTGTTGCGATAACCAATTTGTCACGTTTGCCTTTTATTGCTTTGGCTATGAGCTTTTCCGAATGGCCGGCACCATATACATCGGCTGTATCGAGGAAATTAATACCAAGGTCCAATCCACGATTGAGGGCTCGAATTGATTCCTCATCATCAACATTACCCCATCCAAGAGGCATTCCCTGGGCAGTTAACTGGCCACCGATAGCCCAGCATCCCAGGCCCATGGCGCTGACTTCAATGCCTGTTCTACCTAATTTTCGTTTCATAACAGATTTCATGATAACTAATTTTTAATTTATTTAATTACAAATTAGAAGTTACTATTCTCCCTCTGGTTCATAAGAAAGATCTTTAAGGTAGTACCAATCAATTAATTTTGATGGTTTTCTTTGCAGTTGTCTAATCTTAGACAAAAAATCTGTCCAATCATCTCCCATGGCTTCCTGCATTTTATCCATCTTTTTAATATACTCAATCTTATTTAGACCAAAGAACATTAAAATAAAGCAGGGTTCTTCATAGCCCATTTCTCCAATGGCATAAAATGCGGAAGCACCGTAATCTATCTCTTCCCAGCGTTTATTTAGCCATCTTATTATGTCCACCATTTCCTCCTCTTTCCCGAATTTCAGGTGCATTTCTACCATTTGTGTGTAGATTCCATCTGTTCTTTCGTAATAAGGATTCTTGGGAGCATACTGAAGATAATCCAGTACAGTGCAGGTTTTCCTCTTGAAATGAGTCCTGGTTCTGTTATAGGCATCATACTTTTCTTTTCCCCACTTTTCAATTACCTTATTCCAGGCAGAATGTAACTTTTCAATATCGTTTAATGAGCCAATAGGAGTCCAATACTGATAAACAAGAGGTCTCGGTTCCCAGACAAAAATGGAAAAAGGCATTTTTTCCTGCTTTCCAAGTTCAAATAATTCTTTAATTAACTTATTATATTCATCTAATTTTTCAGGGATTACCTCTTCCTCCCAGCAATACCAGAGCTGCTCATTTTTCTCTTCCTGAGCATTGACAAAACTACTTCCAATTGTTACCAACAAGAGAATTAGAAAAGTAAGCGAAAGGTTTTTTTTCATGACTGAATTATTTAAGGATTTATACCATGGTTTGATTTATGAACAATGTCTGGTTATAAAGTATTTTATAAAGCTTATTGGTGGAATTGAAGGAGGGAAATCTGACATTTTGGGCTACTAAGTAAATCTTGCAAATAAGATAAAGAATTATTTGCAAATTACCAAATAAATTATTGATAATGTGGGAGGTAGACAATGGGAATTAAGCATACGGGCATCAAGAAAGACACCTAATTTATTCATCTAAAGTCAAATCTAAATCAAACGTGTTTTCCCTTCTGAATGCTCAACCTTCGCATACGGAATTTGTTTCTTTTTTGACTTTTTTATATTGTAAAGCATGAATGGTGCAAAAATAAACCAATCAAATGCTGAATGAATGGCATCTTTTGGACAACTCAATTCACATGTGGCACACAGAATACAATTTGAATGCCATTTGAGTTTCCCATTACTCTTTTCAGTTATGTTATTCACAGGACACTTATGTATACAAATACCACAGTTATCACATTTATTGTCAGCCCTGAAAGTTTTGCTATACATTAATTTAGCAAAGGGGCGCGCTACCAGCATTCTTTCAATTCCATACATAAATGGCGTATAAGGATCAAAGGGTTCCACCCTGGGATTTGGATCTGCATATCTTGTAACAACTTTTTTCCCAAAATCTTCTGCTGAGGACAGTTCAGTTTTGGTAGGAGAGTCAGGAGAAAACATTATTCCCCTTTTTATGTACCCCATCCAAAAGTCAACTCCAAAACTGATGAAATATCCAAGGTCTTTGGCTCCTTTGGTTTTTAGTTTGCGGCGTATCCAATTTCCGCAATTCCCTGGATGTGTGCCATGCAAAACAAAAACAAAAAATGATTTATTTTCAAGACCTTTCAGGTTGTTTACAAAATCCTCAACAATAAACGGGGGCCTGAAGAAATAAGTTGGGGTTCCAATGCCAATAACATCATATTCTTCAACATCGGGAATATCACTTCCCGAGATGTCGAAATGAGTAAGCTCCCACTTAGAAGATAACAGGCTGCCGGCAATTTTTTGGGCTAACTTTTTAGTAGAGCCTGTTTGTGAAAAAGTTGCAATAAGTACTTTTACCATTTTTGAAAAGTTAAAAGGGTCCAAATAGCCCCTGATGCATCAATTAGACCAAATTTAAGTAGCGTAGATTTGGCTTTGTTAACAATTATTAGTTAAACGAAACTCATAAGTTACAAAATCAATCACTAAAAACCAAATAATAAACTGAATATGTGAGGAGTAAGAACATCTACTCGAATAACTTTTTAAATGTTTTATTTGGGTTATCTGACAGAAAGTTCAAAGTTTGAATGCCTGTCCACCGGACACAAAACCCAGGTTAAAAGCAAATGAAATTAATCCAAAGTAAGGTGAAAAATTAGGGGAATACTATCAAGGGCGAATAGCTGATCGGTAAATTCAATTGTAATCAATGCACCAAAAATTGCTGTAAAGATCCTTTTTCCATTTAGTTTTCACTCTGCTAAAAGTGAGTTTTAGGCTTGTAGTAAAATTTATAGTGTTAAAACAGTTATATTTCGCTTTTTAAAAGGGTATATATAATAGTATATTGAGTGGTTTAATATTTAAAATAATTAACAAATAGAAATCTCAGAACCATTTCTTTCGCCTGAAATAAATTAACATCCCAACCAGCACTACAACTATTATAAACCAAACTCCAAAATAACCCCATTTCCATGCTAATTCTGGCATATAACTAAAATTCATACCATAAATACCGGCAATAAATGTCAGGGGTATAAAAATGGAGGCTACTACTGTTAGGGTTTTCATAATCTGGTTCATTCGGTTACCCTGCAGTGAAAAGAAAAGGTTAATACTACTATCCAGCCTTGTCTCAATTTTATCGCAATCATCCAGGAGGGTTAAGCAGAGATCTTTTAACTCATAATAATACTTAATATGGTTCTGTGATACCCTATTAAATTCTTCACGTTCAATTTTTGCAACAAATTCTTTTATAGGTATAATTGTTTTCTTAATTTGATGTGTTTGCCTTTTATAAAGATCTATAGTTTTAAGAATCTCAGGTGAAGGGTCAGAATTTATATCTACAAGTCCTAATTCATCAAGTTTGTTCTCAATGTTATTTACTGTATTAAAATAATTATCCAATATGGCCTCGAGCAATAAAAACAAGAGAAAATCGGTACCCCGTTGACGAGCTATTCCCACATTGTTTCTAAGCCGCTGGCGAATATGATCAAAATAATCCGCTACCCGTTCCTGGAACGAAACAAGATAGTTTTTTCCCAAAATAAAACTCAACTGTTCTGTTTCACCTTCCATCTCGCTGGAAGGAAGAATCGATTTCATTGAAAAAAACCAGTAATCTTCATATTCCTGGAACTTTGGCCTTTGGTTGATATCCAGTATATCCTGAATGACCAGATTGTGCACTCCTAGCTTATTACAAATGCTGGTTATTTGCTCGACATCATGAATGCCATGCGTGTTCAGCCAGTAATGATAACCATCGTCTGGAAATCCATTAAACTCTTTCTCTGAGTAATTTTCATTCTCGAAAAATTCATTCTGATTGTACCTGAATAATTGTAAACTTATATTTTCTAACTGCTTAATCCCCGTAAAAACAGGTGATAATGGATTTATTTTTTTTCTACTAAGAATTTTTCTAGTCATCTTTTAAATCCTTTTTATAAACCAATGTTCTATATGGAAATGGGATCAATAACCTTATCCAATAAAAACTATAATTATAAATTTAACTAATTATTCCTTACTAATATTTGATTTTACATGTAAATCCAATTGGGGAAATGGAATTCTTATACCATTTTCAGCAAATTTTTTATTTATAATCCTTCGGATATCACTTTTTACTTTTCCTATTCTAAAAACATTTTCACTAAAAAATAAAAGCTGAAAATCTAAGGAAGAATTTCCAAAATTCATTAACCGGGCCTCAATTAATTCTCTGTCATAAATATCAGGATGATCTATTGCACTTTGCTCTAAAATTTTTATTACATGATCAACATTACTACCATAAGCCACGCCAATTTCAATTCTGAAACGGGTTTTCTTTGATTGATGACTCCAATTAATAACCTTATTGGTTGTTATTAGTGAATTAGGAAGAATAATAGAAATATCATCTCTATTTAGTCCTTTTGATGTGCGCAATCCAATACTTTGAATTTTCACAACATCTCCATCTATTTCAAGAACATCATTCACTTTTATTGATCTTTCTGAAAGCAAAATAATACCCGATATAACATCGTTAAATGTTTGTTGCAGTCCCAAGCCCACCCCAACAAGTAAGGCAGCTGAGCCAGCTATTAAAACAGTAACTTTAACACCAATTGTCTCCAGAATAAGTCCAATGGCTATAACCCAAATTACATATTTTATAATCTGAAAAAGTGCGTATGAATTACCTGTGTCAAGCTTAGAGAATTTATTTCTACGTAGCAGTGCTTTCTTTATGAGCCACAACATTAATAATGTAAGTACAACTATTCCCAAAATACTTACAAGGGTATAAATCCTTATTTCATAATTTCCGATATGAATAAATTTAAATTCTAAAATTTTGCTTAGTTTTTCCATCTTGTTTGTTGCATTCGGGATTCTAAAAATGCTTGTGTGCAATACGAAGATATTAAAAAAGGAAGGATGATACAACGATAGAACATGAAACTGTTTCTAACTCTTTATGGCTGAATTCATTGTCAATCAAAATCAATACAAAATTCCAAATCAGCTAAGTTTAACCTCCTCCTATTTATCAGTACCGAGTGATAGTTGAGATAGTAACCATGTAAGAATAATACAAAACCTGAGGATAATTTATACCGTTTTTAAATCCTTTTTGTATACCAATGTTCTATAAGGAAATGGTATCTCTATACCTTCCTTATCAAACCTTTTTTTCACCAATTTTAAAAGGTCGCATTTTAAAGCAAAAGCAGTATCATTCCCAGTAGTCCAGACATAGGCTTTTAATTCAACTGAAAAGTCTGATAATTCAATTACCAATACATCCACGAAAGAATTGTTCATGGTTTTTTCCTTATTGCTTCTAATATCAACTGCTAATGGGTGGTTCTGAGCTTCATCACGAATTATTTCAATTGCTTTGTCAATATCAGAATCATAACTTATAGAGAAAACAATATGTTTTCTAATTTTTTCATCTTGAATGCTACTATTTATAATGGTTTCTTCACTTATAACACTGTTAGGCATTATTATTCTTCTACTTTCATAGTCTTTTATAATAGTATGCCTCAAGGTAATCTCCTCAACCATACCTTTTTGCCCATCTTTAAATTCAATTATATCTAATACTCTAAAGGGTTTAAATATCAAGATAAAAATCCCACTAATTATATTTGAGAAGGCTTTTTGAGAAGCAAATCCGACAACAACAGCAACTACTCCTGCTCCGGCGAAGAGCGCTGCTCCAGCCGATTTCAGGTATGGAATCTTATAAAAAATAAAAATTATGGCTATAGTATAAATAATTAGGCCAATAGAATTTTTAAGGAAAGAAAAGTGAGTTGGGTCCGCACCAAGCTTTTTGGCATATTTGGAAATAATAATACCAAGTAATTTTCGAATAATCACAACTAAAATGGTGGCAATAGAAATTGTTATGGCAATTAGAAGAAGGTAATTTAATGTCTCTTTATTCATAATTTCTAGACTTTAATATTTTAGCCAGATTTTTTATTTATTTTGAATTTTCCAGGCAATATTTGATTCTGAAAACTACCAGTATAAAGATATATTATTCTTGGTTCATAATATATTGTAATTCCGAAATTCAAAATCCACTCGCCTGGTTTTAAAACTTTTTCCAGTAAGCTACATCCCTCCAAGCTTAGACAATGTTATTGAAGCAAAACTTAATGCCAGGAAAAAACCAACCATATCTGTTACTGTTGTTAAAATAGGTCCGGAAGCGAGAGCCGGGTCAACTTTAAATCGCTTGAGAAGTAGCGGAATAGTACCTCCTAATGAAACGGCAACCACCGTATTTATTGATAGGGCCCCTCCTACAACAAGACCAAGATAAATGTTTCCTTTCCACAAGAATGCTGCACTGCCAATAAGAATACCAAGTACTAAACCGTTAATAAGCCCAACTGATATTTCCTGAAACCAAACTCTCATCGCTTCTGTTGGCCTTACAATTCCAAGTGACAACTCACGCATACTGACTGCAACTGCCTGGTTACCTGAGCATCCGCTCATGTCTGATATTATTGGAAGGAAAACAGCCAGTGCAATAACAGCCTGCAATGTGTCCTGAAAAAATGCAATGATACTTGCTGCCATAATGTTCAATAAGATATTTACAGATAACCATGAGAGTCTTCTTTTTGATCGAAGAATCACAGGCATGGATCTCAACTCTTCCCCTCCTACAATCCCCTGGGTTTCCAGGTGTTCCAGGTTTATTCGATTGTTTATAGCCTCCAAAACAGTTTTCCGCTTAAGTACCCCGATAAGCATTTCATTTTCATCAATAACCGGGAAGCCAAAGAATTCAAAATTTGTAAAAAAATTGTTAAGCTCATCCAATGAAGTGTTAACATCAACCGCCACTGCTTCCTTTATCAGTATCTCTGAAAGCTGTTGATCGGGGTTGGCCATTATTAGATCCTGCATCTGTAGAACTCCAATCAGTTTACCTGGCCTGGATACAACATAGAGATATCTCAATTGATACTTTTTATATCTATCAGCATTTCTTTTTATGTCCTCTATCACTGCTCCTACAGTATCTGTTTCAAAATATCGAAAATACTCTGTTATCATTAAGCCTCCAGCAGTATTGGGTTTGTATTCAATAATTTGCCGGACACTTTCAGCTTCGCTGGGTTTCATTTCAGTTAAAATGGCCTCTGCTTCCTTTTCCTCCAAAACCCTGATAAGGTCTACTTGTTCACCGCTTTCCATTTCATTGATAATGGCTGCCGCATTGCTTGTATTCATCCCCCCAATAATATCAACCGAAGATACACCAGGCAGGCCAATTACATTTGCAGCATCTTCAGGCTTAAGCATATTGATCAGGGCATACTGTTCATTTTTCTTCAAGCTTGACATCATATGCACTAATTCACCAGCCGAAAGGGATTCAATGTATTTTGTTAGTTCTTTCCGATTATTTGTCTCAAGAAACAAACGAACTGATTCCTTGGGTTTAATACTTAAAATTTGGTTCATAATTACTGTGTATGAGAATAGGTATTAGCTTTAATTTTACATTACTCAATACTTCACTTTCATGAAGACAATTTCTGGATGGTTCTGGGATTTAAACTAACTACATTCAATAAATCTTAAACAAATTTATTTACTGCATAAAAAGGGTGCCATCTATAAAAAATAATTCTTAATTATTATATGAAGGTTCTATAAAAACCTCAACACCTGGTTATTTATTGATCGCTTTTTGGATGAATATCCAAATAAACTTCGGGAAAAAGATTATTGATTACAATTGGCTCTTTTTTATAGTATCACCGAAAAGTTTACTAATAAGTTCAGAAGCCATTTTTTTATAGCGCAGTTCTTTTTCAGTTTCTCCCTTCTTCCCATAAACTTCCGATAGGCCAAGTAAAGAAGGGATATGCATTTCATTATAGCTTAAGCAAATCAGATATTCTCCAATGGCTTCATCCAATGAATTCATATTTTGTTTTTGCTTGGCAAGGTTATAATGATTCTTAATATTACTTATTTTATTTTCAAGCCTGAGGTTTAGAATGTCTTCAGATTTGGTGGTGATAAAAGAGAGTGAGATTTGCCTTATGACTTTTTCTGTTACGCTGCCCATCATAATTCTACTCAAGCCAGTGTGACCATGGGAACCCATTATAATAAGATCATATTTTTTAGAATTGCATTCATTTAAAATCTCCTTGTATGGCTCTCCTGTTCTAAGTGTATAATTCCATTCAATATTTGAAAAGGATAAACTATTTAGAAACTCTTTAAGATGTTGTTTGTGTTTTTGTTGTAAATCCTCGTTCTCGTGTAAAAACCCACCTGTTAAAAAGGGGAACTTTTTTGAAATTGGTGAAAAAACTGAAAGAAGAGTTAAGTTCGCTTTAAATTCCCTGGCTAAATGAACAGAATTTAAAACAGCTCGTCTTGAAGCATCTGAAAAATCAACCGGACATAAAATGTTTTTAATTTTACCGCTAAATCCTTTCTTTACTACCCACACTGGTTTATCGCAATGCCTGATAACTTTTTCAATTATTAAATCCAATATATTGCTCCCCGACTCGGTTACATTTACAATGCCAAACAAAACAAGATTAACATTATACTTCAATGCTGTAATTACAATTTTATCTATATGATTCCCGTAATCAATAACCGATTCTACTTTCTGTATTCCACCTGATTTAATCTTTCCATGCACTTTTTTGATATGATCTTTTTCCTGAGTCTGAGTCATTTCAGAGATATTCTGATAACCTAAATCCTTATATGAGATGTACAACAATATAATCTCTGATTGATATAGTTTAGCTAATTCAATAGCAAACTTTAATGATTCGTTGGAATAGTACCCTGGATTTATGGGCAATAATATTTTCTTAAGTAGTTTCATTTTGTGTTAATATTTGAATCTAGGTTATTGGAGTTTTTTCACTCTTATAACGAGAGGTAGTGATGAAAAAAACTATTAAGATTTGAAGGCATTATAAAATAATCCGATTGTAAAATTCGGGTTTAATAATTTCTTGTTCCAGCAATGATTTCAAGACTAACTCAGTCATCTCACTTTTAAATGCAAACTCTTTACTCAGATTAGAGACATATGCTTTTAAGCGCATTTTCAAAATAGTTCTGTGCTCATGCATTTCATTAATAAACAGTACGGTAATGGGTTTATTCAGAAAAATGTATTTAGATACCTGTGCGGCTTCAGTAGCAATTTTTCGCACCAGTTCTGTATTCACATCAATAGGTAAATAAATTTCGGCTACTACCTGACAGTTATTTTCGCCTGAATTGGAATTAGAAACCTCTTCAATCATGAATTCACTGTTTGGTATGGTTATGGTTGAGTCATCGGCAGTAACGATCTTCGTTGACCGGATCCCTATTTCGATAACTTCACCATAGTATTTACCAGCCTCAATTTTATCCCCAATCTGGAAAGGTCTGTCAAACATAACCACCAAGCCTCCAAAAACATTTTTTATAAGGTCCTGTGCGGCGAATCCAACCGCCACGCCAACAGAAGCAAAAAAGGCCAACAGTGTAGCAACTGGTGGGTTGAAAAAGCCAACTATAACAACGTAAATTATAAATATCCATGCTAAAATTCGGAAAATGGGAATGGCTCTTTTAATAATAAACTCATAACGGGTATATCGGGTCGAAAATCGATATAATAAAATAATCATAAGCCTAATAACAAAGTAGCCTGAAATTATGAATACCAGAGCCCAAATAATTTTAGGGATAGATATAATATCAGTGACTGAAGGAGGATTTAAAATTTGCTCGCTTGTGGTGGTCCTGGTTGAATCTGTATCGTTGACTCTTTTAAAAAGTTTGTTGTCTTTTTTAGTTGATTCCAGAACTGTTTTAGGCAAGGAATCAACTTTTGCACCCTGAGCCACTGCAGAAAACGAGAGGGATAGCTGAGCAAGAATAATCCCAACAATAAGCAGCTTTATATAACCCTTAAACTTTATTATTTGCTTTCTTTTCATCATTCTCAGTGGAGTAGGTTAAGATTGTACATTTGATCAATTACCTGCTTATAAATCATTGGATTGATATTGTAAATTCCTGAATGCTGGATGATAAGGCCGTCATCAAACATTTGATTCAGTTGCAACTCGCTTTTTTCAAGAGGAATCCTGAATATCTCTGCATGCTTAACAGTGCTTATTCCATTATGAATTAGAATATTTCTTAATATTTCAAATTTTGACAGGGAAATTGATTGCACAAAGTCCAGATTTTTATCCCCTGGCATATTCATTGAAATTACATCTTCTGTTACTTCGGCAGCAGAGCGCATCCAATACAGAAATGCCTGGGTAATATTTCCTTTTACCGATTTTTGAAGTCGATCAAAATACTCCAACTTTAATTCCGTTAACCCCGTTTTATCTCCCTGCTTTTTTATAAGAATGCCTGATTTTTTCTGTTTGTCAGGTATATAATTTAAGCGAAATCCGCTTATGTTATGTCTTTTCTCGATTATGGTAATCAATTCCTCAGATGTTAAATCTTCCAGTTCTATATGATACCCAAAATATTCAGAGATATTTGATGATTTTTCAAGGTATTTATAGGAGTACAGATGGCAGGCAACTATCCAGTATACTGAATGATTTGTATTTGAAATCATTTTCATGGTTTTTTGCAAGGCTTCAAACCCATTTATTCTGGCTTCAAAAAGCTTCTCCAGACCATCGATTACGATGATTTTCTTTAGTTTTCCAATTTCAATATTATCCTGATTACCAAAAGCATATGGAAGACTATTAGAAATTAATTTATATGCTGATTCGGGGTCGAGTTGTTCTTTATGCAAATCGTGATAAATAATTTCTTCACTGATGCTCTTCAGGGATAGAAAGCGATTTATGCACGTGGTTTTCCCTGAACCTTTTTCGCCAAAAATAACTGTAGGAGCAAATTTTCCCAATCCCCACCGGGAATAAGCTAGTTTTAGTTTTTCAATAGGTTCCTGCCTTTCAATATACAAGTCAAAAACAGAAAGAGGTTCAAGTTTAAATAATCGTTGGTATACAAATGGCAGGCGATTAATGGCCTCCTCAGTTTCAGCCAGAAAATCTGAAACATCGGTGGTAATATATCCCTTATTGGACTCAGCTTCAAATTGTTTTTTGATTTTGATAGAAGAAGCTTTTAAAAAGCCATAAAAATCCTGAGTCTTTTTAAAAACCAATGGAAGAAAGCCCTTAACCTTATGAAGGACATTGTCCCGAACAGCTTTTGATTGTTCCAGGGCCTTGGCTTTTGTAACCCTTATCTTTATTTGTAAAGCACTTTCATTATCTGTTATTTCATTAATTTCCTTAATCAATTCATCAATTTTATCCTTCAGAAAAGCTATCTCTTTGGTATAAAACTCTTCCCTAAAGATTTCGATGTCATCTATTTTATTAATGGAGCGAAGGATTCCCTCACCACCAACTTTGATAGCTTCCTCTAAATCATTCTTATCTTCAAAATACCCAATTGCTGATTCAATACTAAAGTCGACAATTTCAGGGACTTCTTCCAGTTGCACCTGTAGTTCTTCTAAATACCTCATTACTGCACTTTTCAAAGACGGAAAAGCAAGCATAAATTTGGGTTCCATATCATAGGATACCAGGTCGTAAGGAGAAATTTTATGCAGTTGAGAGCTTTCAACAGCTTTATCATACAAGCTATTTTCAATGATTATACTGGATTTAGAAAGAGAATCAAAATGCAGGCTAATACTCTTTTCAAATTCATTTATTTCTTTTAGAATTTCATTGTTAAACAATAGCTCCTTGATTGAGGGTAATAAGCGCAACACCAGCTTCCTTCTATATTCTGTTTTAAGTGTATTCAGCTTATCGACAACATCTTCAATTTCCGGATCGCCTGATTTTTTAAGAAGAGCCATTAGATCTTCTGTATTTGTTCTAATGGTCATTATTTTTTCATCGAGCACCAAATTAAACCTGTTATCGATAAAACTTGTGAAACTAAAATACTCTTTCAGAATATGATATTTCAGGGAATTAATCTCCAGATCAAGAGTCCAATCATCAGAAAGCGCATAAGATGTATTCTTCCAGCCTGCTCTTGCGATTTTTTAAATTGTTCTCTATTTTTTTTGAGGCACTTTTTACATTTTCCTGAGTATATTTTTTCCCGCTTTTCCTTATAATCTCGTTGTGATATCGCTTTTCTTTTTCAAAATTTTTATACGCATTTTCCAATGAGTCTTTTAACGATTGGATAAAATCGGATGCCTCATCCTTGTACTCTTTTAGCAACCTTACTGTATCTCCATCATTTACAGCTTAAGTTGAATTTCGACTTTAAAACTGCTAAATCGAATTTGTTTTGTGATAAGGTAGCTATATTCTCATCTATTACACTGCTATTTTTTCGCAGGCTTAATAATAATGCATTCCTGAGTTTTTCAAACTTCTCCAGCTTATAAAGGTGATCCTGATAAGTATTATAAATTAAAATATAATAGAGATAGCACTCAATTACTTTCTCATTAACTGTTTTTTTCCTTAAAATGGTTTTTAATAATTCTTTTGAACCTGATTGAAGTGGTTTGGAATACTTTTCAATATTTCCATTTTTTTCTGGATCCTTCTCAATAGCAAGATTAAAAAGACCAAAAGCCTTCTGGTTAAAATTCTTTAATTCCTCGGTATAAGTATCCCAATTAGAAATTTTTATATATTCTTCCAGAATTCCTTTAATCTTTATTGAAGAGTTGTATGAAGCAAATAAAAATCCTTTCAGGCTATCCTGGTCCAAAATTTCCAATGATTTATCCCTGTATTCAGAGATAATCTCGTCCATGTTTTTTGTAAGTTTCTGAAAGTGTTTTACTTCATTTTGCAAAGCCTCCCCGGTTGTTTCATCAATAAAATTGCATAGTAACTCCGGGAATTTATTCATTTCTGATGATTTCATTATGCTGCACTTGAATCTAGTATATATTCCATTATATAGGCTTTATAGGCTTTTTTTATCTGTACTAAAGTTAATCAAAATTTCGATATATCAATATTTGTTCATATTATTTATTTCCCCTTGATTTGGGAATTCTATAGCTCCTGAAAAAACCATATTTAGATTGGATCACTTCTAAACAAAGTCTTATCAGGAAAATGATTTATTGATTTTTCGAGCTAATAAAAATAAGGTACAAGGTTTTTGAAAATATATTTTTCAATTAACCTACAAACCCACTATCAAGCTAGCTCTCAAAGCTCCTGAGGAAGAAAAGATACAGTTGAATTATTTGCTAAAACTTAATCCCCCCATAACCTGGAACGGGTTGGGCTTCAATCTTGGGGAATTCAATTTTTGATTCTTTAGGGACCTCATCCCAGCTTTTGTAAACCTGTCCGTTTATATAATACCTGTTTGCACTGCTGCTTCCTTCAGAATAAATGACATCATAAGTATGGTCCGGAGCATCCACTCCTGCTCTATTTCCCTTAAGAATCATCTCCATTTCACCATCTCCGTCCACATCAGCCTTAATCCAGTTTAATTCAAGGATATCATGATAAGTCCCATCCAGGATCATGGTATCAATTTCACTGTTAAACATTGAGATTATTTCTGTGGCACCAGGTATTTCCTTCCTTATTGCAAAGTGGAGTGATTTAGTTAGTAAAGGAGACGTTCCAATTTCAAGGAATTCACTTACATCATTCATCTGGTATTTAAATAAGTACTGCAAAAGCAAGGCATCCACAAGTATATAATCCACCTTTTTTGACATAAGTCTTTCTACATTTTGCTGATCACTTTTCCCGTGAACAATCTGTATGCCTTCCTTTTTCATAACAGAATCCCCATAAGCATAATCTTCAACTACCCCAATGCTTTTGTTTTGAAGTGATGAAAAAGATGATACATTCACATTACTTCCTTTTCTTCCAACCAGTATAAGCTGGTTTTGCAAATAAGCTTTTGAGAATAAAAGGCTCTTTTCTCTTTCCTCTGTAAACCATAAAGCAGCACTTCCATCATATGTCCCAAGGCTTATGCCTACAAGAACCTCTTCAAAATTTACAATCTCATAATTTGTCTTTATTCCGCCTTTTTCCAGGGCTATCTTTACAATATCCAGCGCTACTGATTTTTCCTTTTCAACATTGGTAAACGGGGGCCATACATCTGATGAAAGTTTCAGCTCCTTTGTTTGAGCATGTATACTTGAGGCAAGGATAAAAAATAGAATTATAAGTATTCGTGTCATAGAATTCCCTTTCTTAACATATTAAATATTAAAAACAGATTTAAGTTTTTACAAACGGAATGCTTTATTAAGCTTCTAATGCAGCATCCAGCTCAATTTGAGCGGTGCCACCTGCATAAAGTCTGGATACAGGGCATCCTGCCTTCGCGGCCAGTGCCAGTTCATCAAATTTCTCCTGGCTTAACCCTTCGCAAATTACATTACAAACTAACTTAATATTTGTAATACACGGACCGCTATCATCTTTACCCAGGGTAACCAATGCTTTGGTTTCGACACTTTCAGGGGATAATCCTTCGCCGCTAATGAGTGCTGCAAGAAACATTGAGTAACAACCAGCGTGGGCAGCTCCAATCAATTCTTCAGGATTTGTTCCATCTCCATTTTCAAAACGAGAGGCAAAAGTAAAGGGGCCATTGTAGTTGCTAAAACTCATTTCGCCATTGCCCTCTTTCAATGTACCCTTCCAAAGGGCTTTTGCATTTCTTGATGTCATAATTTCTATTTTTATTTATAGTTGACTAATTTTTTAAAACTCCTTAAAAATATGAATTTTAATTTTAAGGTGGTCAGAGCGAGATTTTCCATGGATGAATATGGCAAAAACAGGAGAAGTATATATTAATTAATCAGGCAAAAAAATCTTCTAGTTTAATTTTTTATTAAATGGAATTCTAGTGTAGAATAATAACTTCTGGCATAATTAATGTGGGTATAAAACGGAGAAAATCAATAACAAACAAGCCAGGGAAAATGGAAAAGTCATTTTTTTTACTCCTACTTTTCTTCTTGCTCATTCACTCTCCATCTCCCGGAATTCCACAACAAACTGAAAACTTACTGGAGAAGAAAAATTCCATTCTTCATTCAAAATTATACCTGCACACCGACCGGGAGTATTATTTTCAAAGTGATTCAATCTGGTTTAAAGGCTATTACCTGGATGGACAAACGCAACTGTTTATTCCAGGTATTTACAGTATGTATGTCGACCTGATTAATCAAAATGGAGATAGTAATACAGGAAATGGTTGTTGCAAATTACCGATGGAGTTGCGGCGGGAAACATTCATATTCCTGATTCACTAGAACAGGGGAAGTTCATTCTACGTGCCTTTACAGATTATCAAAAGACACTTGGAGCAAATACATTCTTTTACAAAACCCTGCAGATTTCAAAACTTAGAAGTTCTTCAGATGCACCAGAAGGAAGAAGCAGTTGAAAAACAAGAAGCTAAACCGGAAATAGATTTAGCCTTTCTACCTGAAGGTGGGTTTTTACTGGCCAACCAGGCGAACATTATAGGCATAAAATCAGTGGATAAAAATGGCAATGGTATTAATGTGCAGGGAGAAATATTGGATAGTAAGGGGCAGTCAGTCGCTCAGTTTACCACCGAATATAAAGGAATGGGATTACTTCATTTCAAGCCCAGGGAAGGTGAAACCTACACAGCAAGAATCCCAGGGTATCCCAATTCTTCATATGATTTCAGCCCTGCTGCCCGTGAAGGCATAAAATTTCAGTTTATAATGGAAACTGACGAGAATTTGTTGTTTCAGGCAAGCTCAAACTCGGATAAGTTTCAAAATGAAAGCTATTATTTTGCCATAATGCATCGTGGTGAGCTTTTATTTTATGAAGAATTTGTTCAAAAAGATAAAAACACCCAGATAAAAGTTGATAAAACAGTTTTGCAGCCCGGTATCAATCGCCTGGTTTTAATGGATAAAAACGCTGAAACCCATTTCGGAGCGACTATACTTCTCAAAGAATTATGAATTGAACGATGTTCAGGTTCATATAAATCAAGAGGAATATTCAACCCGAAGCAATGTTCAGCTGGAGTTAATTGAAAACAATGAGTACAGCGATGCCAGCTATTCAAGCCTTTCGATAAGCATTGTTGATGAAAAAGCAGTTGGCCAGAACGGCCAGGGATTAAATATACTTTCATGGCTGCTAATTGATTCAGAATTAAAGGGAAACATTGAATCACCGGCCGATTTCTTTGTTGATGATGAAGGAATGGCTTCTGCAAGAAAATTAAATCTGCTCATGTTGACACAGGGTTGGAGCAATTACCTATGGAATACTTTGCCCGAAAAGGATGTTTCAAAAGAATTTTACGAATCTGAGGGATTTTCAATTACCGGAAAGGTTAAAAAGTTATTAAGCAATAAGCCTGTGACCGATGGTGAAGTTGAAATCAACATTTCAAAAAACGATTATTTCTTCAATGCAAAAAGCAGTACAGATAAAGACGGAAGATTTTCATTTGATAACTTGTATTTTTCGGATACTGCATTTGTTTTTTTGCAAGCCAGGAATAAGAATAGGAAATTAACAACAGAGATACTGCTTGACCCGGTTTTCGGTAAAATCCCGGGCATTTCCGCTCCTTATCTTCCCATCAAAAGAATCACTATATGACTTTTCGTATTCACTCTATGAGCAGCAGTATTTTAGTGAACAAGACCTAAAAGAATACTTACTAAAAACCGGTTCTATTTTAATTGATGAAGTAACCGTTGAGGGACAAAAGAGCATGCAGGGCGATGGGCATTTCCGGATTTATTCCAAGCCTCTTGAATCATTTGAAATAAAAAATACCGACCTCGCCTATAGGAACATTGCTGATTATTTACAGGGCCGGGTGGCCGGTGTAATGGTGGTAGGTGATAAGATCAGCATTCATGGACCGGGTAGTTTTACGGGGCCAGCTACACCCTTATTCTTGTTGGATGGATCTGTTGTAGAAGAAGAAATGATAATGAATATTCCGATGAACGACATCGAACTGGTTGAGGTACTGAAAAGACCTGGAGATGTAGCCATTTTTGGTACCAACGGGGGCAATGGCGTTATTTCGGTATTTACAAAACGGGGTGGATACGCAGAGGCAAAGTATAAATATTTGTATGGTACACTATCAAAAATCATTCTAGGGTATGATTCGTACAGGGAGTTCTATGCACCCATCTATACCCCAGAAAATATTGATACAGAAAAACCCGATCACCGCTTAACCCTGTATTGGAATCCATTTGTTCAAACAGAAAATGGTAAAGCTTCTCTGTCCTTCTATACTTCTGACGATTTATCCCGATATAAAGTAATTGTTGAGGGGATGAGTGATGATGGTACAGTCTGTTTGGGTTCTGCTGAATTTGAAGTCAATGAGCGATATGCCGGTTCTGATAAATAGTTATAAAATATAGTCAGGATGAGACTTCTTTTGACCGCTCATTTGGGTTGTAAACCATATGGCCCGTCAGGCTGAGACTTCTTTTGACCGCTCGTTCGGGTTGTAAACTATATGGAACGTCAGGCTGAGACTTCTTTTGACCGCTCGTTTGGGTTGTAAATCATAAGGCACGTCAGGCTGAGCCTGTCGAAGCCTTGACTGCCTTAGGAAACCATCTGTTTAGGGCAGACTTCGACAGGCTCAGTCTGACTGAAATTTTAAAATGAGAATATTGTTTACAAAAATTTATTCTAACCGATATCTTGGTCAATCCTTATTGAGGAAACTACTTGTAATTATACTTCTAATCAACCTCTTTTCTGTTGGTTACAGCCAGGTAATAAGGGGAACCATTTTAGAAAAAGGAACCGAGCTTAGCATTCCAAATGCAACTATTTATTTCAGCGGGACTTTTACAGGAACCACATCCGATGAGAATGGGGATTTTGAAATAGACATCTCAAAAAACGCTAACAGACCATTAACTTTTAGCGCCATTGGATATTATTCCATGGCAATTTCAGGACTTTCACAGGACAAACATCTTGAGGTTTACTTAACACCCAAGGCTTATGAAATGGAAGAAGTAATAATAACTTCCGAATCGTATGAAAGGGAACGTAAAGTGAATTTGAAATTGTTTAAAAAAGAGTTTTTGGGAAGCACTTCCAATTCAAGGAATTGTGAAATATTGAATGAAGACGATATAAGATTCAATTATGGATCAGATAAGGATACGCTAAGGGCCTTTGCGTTAAAACCAATTCAAATTTTCAATACTGCCCTGGGGTATAAAATCACTTATTATCTCGACATTTTTGAATATACCAGAAAAAGCAACAGCCTGTTTTTCACAGGAAGTATAATTTTTACTGAGGATTTAGCCACAAATGCAAGAAATAAACAGTTTTACGAAAGAAAAAGGAAAAAGGCATATATGGGATCGAGAATGCACTTTTTTAGAACACTCTGGTCAGATGATTTAAAATCATCTAGATTTGCAGTCAAAGATTCATCAAATAATAAGATCAAATACAAGGAAGTAACTCTTGATGATGGCAGTATTTCACAAATAAAATCCAAAGAGAAATATCTTAAACATAAAGACATTGTAATTCAGACTGATACTGATAATACATTTCTCTCATACTCTGAAAATCTGATTGTATATTACTACACAAGGGTAAGCCAAATTAACTTTCTAAAAGAGAAAGTTTTCTTTGATCAGGATGGATTTTTTGATCCAACAGGTATTAGATGGGTAGGAGTAATGGGAAGACAACGTATTGCCGACTGGTTGCCTTATGAATATTTGACTGAATAGTATTTCTACAATTAAACCCATGCAAAACTTTCCAGCCAGTGATACAGTATAGTACTCCTTATCTTATTCGATAGTACAATTTAAATTTCTCTGACCAGACATATTTTGGGTTAGCTTTTTGAATAATCTTAAAAACTCTTCCTGTTCGTTTATACTAAAATCATTAAGTATATTTTCAATATAAGTGTCGTTGGTATAATTGATTGTTTTGCAGACTTTGTTGCCATTTTCTGTGAGATTGAGAATTGCTTTGCGCCTGTTTTCTTTAGGAATAATTCTATTAACTAAACTAATATTTACCAATCCTTCAACCGTTCTACTAACAGTGCTTTTATCCAGGGATAGATTTTTTGCCAATTCTGAAATCGAAATTTCGGAGTTTTTTTCAATTTCCAATAAAGTATGACATTGAGCCAGGCTTATTCCATTGCAGCAAGATGCATTGCTTTGATAAAATACTTCTCTATCAAAGATCCGCATGGTTTCTCTAAAAAGATGAATGAATTCTTTATTCATTTAATTCGATGTTAAGAATTTGATTTATTTAACAGCAAGTTGATACGGTGTCGCAATCACAGCTGGGTTCTTTGCCATTGAAAAACCCCCAGATTACCGCAGATGCACATCCAACACCCTGATTTACAGTTAGGGCATGAGTAATGCAATTTATCTCACAAGCACCACATTCTATGCAATTATCTTTTTTAATAATTTCAGCTTTTTTACCAATCATCTTAAAAACATTGTGAGGACAAACCTCAACACACATTTTGCAACCAATGCATTTTGAGGAATCGTACTGTAATGTCACAACATTCTTTATGTAATTCTGATTATGCATATTATACGAATTTTGATAAAATGACCAGGCTTAATCCAATGAGCGTAAAAACAATTTGTACTGGAACAAAAAGTCTCATTTCTTTTTTCACTCCACTAAAAGATGTGTATGTACTTGCCCCGGTGAAATTCATGGTAAGAAATGAGGATATTGCACCAGAAAGAAGTAACCATCCTACGATTTTAATGATAGAATATTCTGAGAAATTCAGAAACGCAATTATCCCAAACAACACAAATCCAACAACAAAGCCTTTGCCTCCAAAATACCTGAATGGCAACCATGGCAACAATACCGGAGCTATAACAGTCCAGCTAAATAGGAAAGTAGAAGGAAGAAGCTGGCCTGTATGCCTTCCTGCCACAATACAGAAAATGAAAATCCCTTTGATTGAATGCCCGAAATAAGAAAAAACAGAATAATTGCATAGAACAAATATCGCAATGAATTCACAATTTCTACAGGTGTTAATACCAGCCGATCCAAAAAATTGAATTGTACAGAACGCATGATTCTCACTTTTCTTTAATCCGGCATCTATATAATCCTTTATATCCTCAGCCCTCACCGGACCAAATTTTACTGAAAATCCTGTTGCTTTCTTTACCTTATGGCCTGAAACACCGGGAGCTCCCAGTTGAGGAACAATTATTCTATTATGAGATACATATAATTTTAATTCAGAATCGTTCAACTGTTTGATTAACTCATCTGTACCAAAGGTTCCTTTTCCTGCTGCACACCATACATTAATTCCAAAGGTTTGCAATACAAGAATCCAAACATTAACACCTGTTAAATTCCTTCTTACAATATCAAAACTTAATTTGTAATTTGATGTTACTATTACTTCAGAATCTTTGTCTGGATTTCCCAATTTATATAATCCAGGTTTCACCTGGTATCTATTTCTGCCTATTGATAATCTAACCCTTAATGACCCTAAATAATCTTTATATGACCAAAGTGAATCCACTTTTGGTAGAACAACAGGAGAGAGGTTGCTAAAATCCATATTTGACTTGAGTTAAATATTGTTGCAATATACAACTATTGTGTTATGAAACATAATTTTTGTGATTTTAGGGTCCTTTTACATCCTCCTCAGAGTCACAATCTCTATGAGAAGCACAGTTAACCAATTAGTGGGTTTCCTTGAAAGATCCTATTGCGCAATGAGTTCCTTAAACCAAGAACAATCTGTACAGCCGGGCAGGTTTTTTGTTAATTCGGATCTCCTGGAAGAAGATGTTATAACTTGACAGTATAAATAACATCCCTTTCCATCTCTATTCTTGTATGCGGGACAATTAAACCTTATACTATCACTACAGGATATGTAATCCCAACAGTTACGGGAAGTTTTTTTAGCTGCCATAATCCAATTATCAAATAAGTTACAGATTAAATTGATATCAACCAAATAAATAATATTTAATGATTGGAGAAGTGCTTTGTTCAAATTAAACAAAGAGAGCATCATCATGGACACTCTCTTTATAACAAAATTCAAAAATTTGCAAACTATATGAAGATTAAGCTAATTATTTCAAATTACCTGTAAGGCAAATCACTCTGTTTTTATTCATACCGCAAAGAATCAACCGGGTTCCGGGATGCCGCTTTCAGTGATTGATATCCTACAGACAGAATTGCAATAAACAGAGCTATAACTCCCCCAATAATGAAATTTGCTGGCACCAAGGTTTGTTTTATATGCAAAGTTCTGCAACCACCAGTTAATAATTCCATAAGACAGAGGTATTGCGATAACATAAGAAATTATGATCAGCTTAAGATATTCCACTGACATCAATTTCACAATTCCTTTAGAAGATGCCCCCAGGGCTTTGCGAATGCCAATTTCCTTTGATCGTTGTTCAGCTGTGAAAGTAGCGAGTCCAAGCAATCCCAATGAGGCAATAATAATGGCTAATAATGTAAATAGGAGGATGATCTTACTAAGTTGTTGTTCTTTTCTAAATTTCGCATTAAAATTCTCTGCTACAAACGAGTAGTCAAATGCAGCTCCTTGTGCAAATGATTTCCATTTCGATTGAATCAATTTTATTTTTCTGCCGGCTTCCCCAGGCGTAAGTTTTACAAGAATATTGTTCCCTTCTGTCCCGGAAAAAATAATCAGCGAAGTGATTTCTTCATCCAATGACTGAAAATTATAATCTTTAACCACACCTATTACTTCCCGTATATCCTCATCATTTTCTTTCCAAAATGTTTGAAGTTTCTGACCAACCGGATTTTCCCAGCCAAGCGAACGAGCAGCAGCTTCATTTATCACAATTGCATTAGCATCGGTTGGGAATTCTTTTGAGAAGAATCTTCCATCTACTAAAGATAAGTTCAGAGTTGCCATGAGATCTTCATCAACTATGCAATAATTGCTACCACGTTCTTGAGTATCTTCCCCTCCAATTGGCCTGAAAATATCAGAGTAATTAACTTCCGGAGGCACCAGATTGCAAATACTAGCATTTTCTACCTCTGGCAATTTCAATATTTCCTCTTTGAAAGTAACTTTACCTGAGGCCAATGATTCAATGTTTCTAATAACCAATAAATTATTTTTATCAAAACCCAAATCTTTTGTTTGCAAGTATTGATGCTGTTTGTAGATTAATAAGGTACATATGATCAGACCAATAGACAGCGCAAACTGGAAAATTACAAGAACCTGTCTAATGCCTTTGCTTTTCATCCCGGACTTTATTCTGCCTCTTAGAACTTCAACAGGTCTGAATGAAGTTAGATAGAATGCTGGATAACTGCCCGCCAATAATCCAACAAAAAATACAAGAAAAATAATGCCGGCTAAATAATATAAATTGTAAAGTGCATTAATAGCCAATGGCTTACCTGAAAGGACATTGAATAAGGGAAGAATTAATACCAATACAAGTTGCGCAATTAGCAATGCAACCAGAGTATAAAATATTGATTCGATCAGAAACTGGAGTCTCAGGCTACCAATAGAACTTCCAAGAGATTTTCTTACGCCAACTTCTTTTGCTCTACCGGAAAACCTTGCGGTTGAAAGGTTCATGAAATTTATCGATGCAATCACAATTATAAATATGACAATAGCAATTAGCAAATAAATAGTGGTCATGTTGCCTCCTGGTTCAAGGTGAAGGTCTACATCCGGGGAAAAATGAATATCCAACAAGGGTTGCAGATAAAAACCATAGGCACCACCCTGTTCTAAAAACTCATCAAATGTTATTCCCAGAAATTGTTCTGCCTGAGGACCAACATATTTCCGGGTCATTTCGGCAAATTTGCTTTCAACATTCTTCCAATCGGCATTATCATTTAGCTTGAGGTAGGTCAATAAACTGTTGCTTACCCAAACAGGATTTCGGCTGTAATCCCATGACTGCATGGATAGGATCATGCTAAAATGGAAATGGGAATTTACTGGAGGATCTTCTACAATCCCAGTGATTGTACAGATCCATTTATCAGTCCCAAATTCTAAATGTTTTGACCAATAGGACTATTGTCACCATCTCCTCTATACCCAAATATTTTGTTTGCAGCTGTTTCTGTTAAAACAAGGCTATATGGATTGGTTAACACAGTATTCGGATCGCCATGAATAAGATTAAAACTGAAAAAATCAAAGAAATTTGAGTCTGCCAGCAATACGGTTTTTTCAGTATATGCATCTTCATTAAATTTAATCGAGATATCATCCCAGGGTGCAATACGACATGCTTTTTCAACATCCGGAATCTCTTCTTTAAAACTTGCAGCCACCGGAGCAGATGTATAACCTGAATTAAACTCCTGTCCCGACATTCGACCAAGCAAATTGACTCTGTAAATTGACTTTGCGTCAGAATGAAATCTATCATAACTAAATTCATCGATGATATATAAAACGATTAATAAACTCGTTATCAATCCAAGTGTTAATCCGGTAATGTTGATAAAGGCATAAAACTTTTGCCTTTGGATGCTTCGGATCGCAATTTTCAGGTAGTTAAAAAACATGTCTTCAATTTATTAATGAATATAAAATAAGATACTGCAAATCCTTAGAAGGACCAAAACTACAAGATCATCAAATCAGTTTTTAAAATCACTTTCTACATTAATAGTGATGTGTGTATATTTTGAGATATGGTAATAATTGCATTAGAAAAAGCTCCAAAAGATTATAAAACCACCCTAAGATATCAAGTTTAAATGGTAAACCTTAATTATTAGATGAATAAATTCTGAATTAGTTACATTCATCTAATTCTAATTATTAAAAACTAAAAAATAAGGGTATTCGGAAAGTATTAATTCAAGTGTTTTCCTAAACCATCCCTGATGAAGATTTGGGATTCATAAATAATTGGCGTACATTTATATACCAATCTCAACCATAGAACCTGATGCCGATAAAACCCAGAAAACCGATTCAGTTTTGGCAGGAATTAAAACGCAGACGGGTTATTCGTGTTCTGGTTATTTATGCCGCCTCAGCATTTGCTATTCTTGAAGCTTCGGATATTATTTTCCCACGATTACATTTTCCAGATTGGTCAGTGGATTTGGTTATGTACATTCTTGGAGTAGGCTTTATCCTCACAGCCATTCTCTCTTGGGTATATGACCTGACTCCTGAAGGTCTTAAGGTTACGGAATCAAAGGAAGATTATATCCAGCAAAAAGGTGATGGTAAACCTGTTCAATCCCCTGAAACTAAAGTTTGGAAAATCACAAGTTATTTCAGTATCCTGTTAATTATTGCCCTGATAGTATTAAATGTTGTTAGAGGTACCAACCAGGTTCAAAATATAGAAGAATTGGACAAATCAATCGCAATATTGCCTTTTGAGAATCTTGGACAGGCTGATCATGCATATTTTGCGGATGGTATGACTGAAGAAATTACATGTCTTCTTGCTACTATAAAAGCCCTTGGTGTTATTTCCAGGAAGAGCGCCATTTATTATGCAAATACGGATAAAACCATGAAGCAGATAGGGAAAGAACTTGGTGTTCAATATATACTTGAAGGAACCGTGCGCTGGGCAACTACAGGTGATGGAGTTGAAAAGGTACGCATTACACCAACACTTATACGCGTCTCTGATGATACCCATATCTGGGTGGATAACTATGACCGGGAAATTACCGATATATTTAAAATTCAATCTGAAATTGCTCAAAAAGTTGTTGAACAATTGGGTCTTACATTGCTGGAGGGGGAACAGATTTCCCTTGAAACCAAGCCCACAGAAAGTCTTGATGCATACCAGGCTTACTTACGGGGACGATATTTTGTTGGGCAGCCACACTTTTCTCTGGAAAGTTGGAACCGGGCAATAGATAATTTTCAAATGGCTGTTGAATTAGATACTGGTTTTGCCCTGGCTTATGGTGAATTAGCCAGGACCCATGCCAGGTTTTACAATCTGAAATATGATTTGTCCGACTCTCGCTTGAAGAAATCTGAAGAGGCTGCTGCCAAAGCCCTAAAATTTGGATCTGCCCAACCTGGGGTTCATCTTGCTTTAGGATATTATTATTTATGGGCTTTCAGAAATCAGAAACAAGCATTGAAACACTTGGAAATTGCTGAAAACGGTATGCCAAATAATGTTGAAATTCTGGTTGCAAAAGCTGCTATATTTGAACCCCAGGGACGATGGGATGAATATATTAGCTCTCTCGAAAAAGCCTCCAGGCTGAGTCCTCGAAACGCTTCAATTATTACTGATTTAGCTTTTGGCCTATGGTTAACACATCAATATATTGATGCTATTGATGCATGTGACCAGGCCATTTCAGTGAACCCGGAAGAGAATTGGACGCATCTATATAAAGCCTATTCTTACTGGAGCTGGCAGGGGGCCAATAAAGAGTCAAGAGATGCACTCAAATTAGCAAATCCCAAGCATGAATTTTATATTTGGTCATGGTATATGCAGGAAGTTGGTGAAGGAAATTTCCAGGCAGCTTTGCAACTTCTTAATGATACAACAAATAAGTGGGTAAGTCATAAACTGTGGGCCAGACCCAAGCCTTTGCTTTCAGCGTTTATATATGCGTACTTAGGCGAACAAAAAAATGCCAGGGAGGGATATGAAACGGCACTTAAACTTTTAGAAAAGAAGGTCATTGAGCATCCAGATGATCCCAGGTATCATAGCTCTCTCGGAGTCACTTATGCTGGTTTGGGAAGAAAGAACGAGGCAATAAAAGAAGGAAAAGAGGCCATAAGGCTATTGCCAATGTCGAAAGATGCTCTATATGGTATACCCTATGTTGAGGATCTTGCTATTATATATACTATGCTTGGTGATTTTGACAGGGCCCTTGATCAAGTGGAATATCTTTTCTCAGTTCCATCCTGGATTTCACCTGCATATCTTGAAATGGATATCAGGTTTGCCCCTTTAAAATCATACCCAAAATATAAGGACTTAGTTACAAAATATGCAATAATAAATGATTAAGGTTTTTTGTGTCTTAAATGGATGAGGTAGCAATGATCTCCACCCACTTTCTAAACCTTATTTCTAAAAGTTCCCTGGCTAATTTGTGGTTAATAAAGAATTGGCGTACATTTATCTAACCAATTTCAGCCTTGTAAAACCTTATGACAAAATCTAGGAACCCATTTCAGTTCTGGAAGGAATTAAAACGCAGAAAGGTTATCCGTGTTATTACAGTCTATGCAGCAGCAGCTTTTGTTATACTTGAGTTGATTTCTATTATAGTAGAACCATTAAGGCTTCCCGAATGGACCTTGCAAATGGTAATTGTATTGCTGGTTATTGGTTTCATACTCTCGGTAATTCTATCCTGGGTATATGATGTCACACCCGAAGGGATTGAAAAAACCAGTCCTTCCGTAGACTTGAAGTCTGACAGTAAACAAGCTGCCTCAACAGGCTGGAAAATAGCCACCTATATAAGTGTAATAATTATTGCTGCTTTTATGATATTTTACTTTGCAGGCAACAAAAAGAGTTCCGACATATCCGGACTGGAGAAATCAATTGCTGTATTACCATTTAATAATCTGAGTGAAGAAAAAGGAAATGAACATTTTGTTGATGGCATAGTAGAGGACCTGTTAAATCGTATTTCAGTGATTGAAGAGTTGAAGGTGATTTCGAGAACTTCTTCTGATATGTTCCGCGAAAGGGGGGTGAAAAGTATACATGAGATCGCTGATGAACTGGATGTTTCATTCATTGTTGAAGGAAGTGTACAAAGATATGGTGACAAAGCCAGAATCACTGTTCAGCTTATTGATGCCATTAACGATGATCACATCTGGGCGAAGAATTACGACCGACAAATAGTTGATGTTTTTAAAACACAGAGCGAGATTGCCATGCAGATAGCCAATGAACTCAATACGATCCTTACTTCTGAACAAAAGACACATATTCAGGAAAATAAAACCAAAAACGTGAAGGCATTTGAACTATATCAAATGGGTCGGTTTTATTGGAACAAACGCACTGGGGATGGTTATAATACAAGTATTGAATATTTTGAAAAAGCAATTAAGGAAGATCCCGATTATGGATTAGCCTATGCAGGTTTGGCTGACACATATAATCTAATGGCACTTCAGGGTTGGATAGACCAACAGGAAGGAAGAGATAAAGCAGTAGAACTGGCATTAAAAGCACTGGAACTGGACGAGAATCTCGCAGAAGCTTACACGGTATTGGGATCAATCTACGACTATGTGGATTATGATTGGGAAAATGCAGAAAATGCCTTTAAGCGTGCACTGGAAATAAACCCGAATTATGCTACAGCTCATCATTATTATTCCCAGCATTTTCATATTACTGGTAACCATGAAAAAGCACGTATGCACATCGATAAAGCACTTGAGCTTGACCCGCTTTCTTTTGTAATCAGATATGTAAATGGAGCCGAAATGTATTACAATGATGGTCGTTTCATGGAAGCCCTGGCGGAACTCCAAAAATGCAACGAGCTATATGAAAACCATCCGTGGCTTCCCCGGAAATATTTCAATGTTTACTGGCAATTGGGTAATAAGGAAAAAGCCTATGAAGCATTGTTGAAGGTATTTAAAGGAGACTCAATTTATAATCTTGAAACAGCCGAGAATATTTATAAAGTATCCGGTCTTAAAGCGTTACTAGATTGGAAAATTAATATTGATATAAAGGAAGCCGAAAAAGGGTATAGGCCCTATGGTCTTGCAAGTACTTATGGTTTGATCGGAGAAGATGAGAAAGCTTTGGAGTGGCTTGAGAAAGCTTTTATGTTAAATGAAATCACCCCATCGATGAGTTTTAATATTCATTTTAGAAATCTGCGTAATGACCCGAGATACCTTGCTATATTGAATAAAATGGGATTAGAATAATAATCCGGTATTTTAATTATGCCACAACCCATAAACAAAATATCACAGTTCTGGAACGAACTGAAACACTGTGAAGTAAAAAAGCTCTTGCCAACAAAGAAAAGTGAGCAGTGAGTCCGGTTGTAGGCTGCTTAAATCTGAAGTTTAAATTATCCGGTGTATTTATCTCATTATCAACCAATATATCCTATCCCTTTTTCAAGCAATTCATTATAGCGTTCCTGGTTGAAAGAATATAAATACGGAGCCTTATGCGTTCCTCCCAACCGTAGTTTTTCATGCCGATTCAAGATGTCCAGTTTCAACATCTTTTTCTGAAAGTTGGCCCGGTCAAGTTTTAGCTGAAGAATCAATTCATAAAGTTGTTGCAAGTCCTTCATGGTAAATTTTGGAGGCAGCAGTGAAATACCTACTGGAAGGTAATTAATTTGATTTCTAATTTGTTCTTCCGCCTTTTTTACAATTGTATTGTGGTCAAAGATAAGCTCTGGCAGTGTATGAATCGGCTTCCAGATGCATTGTTCACTGAATAAATCAGGTGTTGGATGGCTCTTTCTCATATCTACCAGAGAAAGGTAACCAATGCTTACAAACCTTTGCTTCAACCAGGGCATCAATTCTTTAAATTCTGTATTCGAGGCATCTATATTTTCAAGAACTTGATCCAATCTTCTCCTGTTCACTTTCCCGAAGGTATGAAATTGTCGGAGGAAGGGGAGCTGTAAGCCCGTCCGATCTTCTAGGATTCGGGAAGCTGCCGTATCAATGTCCTCATCAATCTGTATAAAGCCTCCGGGCAGGCTCCACATATCCAATTCTTTCCACTTCAGAATCAATATGTGCAAGTCATTCAGGTCAAACCCTATTATAACACAATCAATTGACATGCCTGGCAACAATCTACCCGGATCAACAGGCCCTGCAGCAAGTCGGTTTCTGTCAGCCATATGCAAATATACAATTTTCTATTGTGTAATTTGCACACAATAGGAATTATTTATAGTTTTGCACAAACTTAAAGACCCAATTCTAATGAAAAAAGCATTAAAGATTATAGGTATTATCCTGGCTTCTATCCTACTGATTGTTGTGGTAACTTTTTCTGTATTCTCAGCAAAAAAATCAAAAGCTGCAAAAAAACTATACGCTCAGCTGGGGAATGAAGCACCCATTCTTACAATTGATGGCAAGACCTATCGTGATCTAAATAAAAATGGCCAGCTGGACATTTATGAAAATACTGAGGCCAACATGGAAGACCGTGTTGAAGATCTATTGGGTCAGATGACTATTGAGGAAAAGGCGGGTACCATGTTTGTTTCCATGGTTGGAATGACTGCCGTGGGAGGCCCTTACGACAAGCCTAAAATTTCAAAGGATCCTATAGATATGTTACTGGCCTTAGTTGTTCCGCCAGCTTCTGAAATGTTGGTAAGCAAAAAAATGAACAGCTTTAATATTCTGAATTCTTATGATCCGGATATTCTGGCCAGGTTCAACAACAATATACAAAAAATTGCGGAAAGAATGCGATTGGGAATTCCAATAACCATAGCAAGTGATCCGAGACATGGCGCTGAGAATAACCCTGGTGCTTTTATTTTTACACCAACATTCTCGCAGTGGCCAAATCAGTTGGGTCTTGCAGCCACCAGAGATACTTTACTGGTTCGGGAACATGGGGATATTGCCAGGCAAGAATATCGATCCGTAGGAATTACTGTTGCACTTCATCCAATGGCTGATCTCTCTACAGAGCCAAGATGGATCAGAGTCAATGGCACTTTTGGTGAGGATGCTAATCTTTCTGCCATGATGACCAGGGCTTATGTACTGGGATTCCAGGGCGATTCACTGGGTGATGAAAGTGTAGCCTGTATGACCAAGCATTTCTCAGATGGCGGACCACAGCAGGATGGTGATGACCCTCATTTTGCCTATGGCAAGGACCAGGTTTATCCGGGGGATAATTTTGATTATCACCTTATCCCATTTATAGAGGGAGCCTTCCCTGCTCATACAGCTCAGATAATGCCCTATTATGGAATACCGGTAGGACAAACCAATGAGGATGTAGCATTTGCATTTAACAAAGCCATTATCACAGGGCTTCTTCGTGATTCACTTGGATTTGATGGTGTAGTTTGCACTGACTGGGGCATAATTAGTGACTCAAAAATGGGTGAAGCCCGTGCCTGGGGAGTCGAGGATTTAACTCCTTTGTTGCGAATAAAAAAAGCCATTGACGCCGGTTGCGATCAGTTTGGTGGTGAATTTGTTCCAGAATTGATAGTTGAGCTTGTTGAGAGTGGACAACTCACTGAGGAAAGAATTGATGAATCGGTGAGAAGAATCCTAAGGGATAAATTCACATTGGGCTTGTTTGATAATCCCTATTTAGATGAAGATAAAGCCAGGCAGATAGCAGGTAATGAGAAATTTATGGAAAAAGGAAAAGAAGCACAGGCAAAATCCATGGTTGTACTGAAAAACGAAGGAGTGCTTCCTTTGAAGAAAGGCGTAAAGATCTATGCCGAAGGTTTTACCAATATGGAAGCTTTGGAGAAATATGGAGAAGTAGTGAAAGATGTTGCCGCAGCAGATATCATTGTTAAACGCCTTACTACCCCCTTTGATCCTCCAAAAGGGGAAAGTATGCTCGAGAGATTCTTCCACCAGGGAAGGCTCAACTACAACGAGGAAGAACTGGCTGAAATCTCAGGACTACTGGAACAAAAACCATCTGTGATTGTGACCCACCTGGAAAGACCTTCTATATTAACAGAGATAAATGAAATGACCGGGGCCTTACTTGCTGATTTTGGAACTTCTGATGAGGTGCTGGCAGATGTGTTATTCGGAACCAGAACTCCGGAAGGAAAACTTCCTTTTGAATTGCCTTCAAGCAAAGAAGCAGTTGAGAATCAGCTGGAAGATGTTCCTTATGATTCAAAAAACCCATTGTATCCGTTCGGATTTGGGCTTTCCTATTAATGAGGATAAAAATTCAGTTACTAAGAGTGGATTTAGTATTATTCATAACGTAAAATTACCGCCGGATTCCGGTTGGCAGACTTTACTGCCTGAATTATCACTGTTAATAGGCCAATAAAAAATACCAATAAAGCAGTAACTGGGAAAATCCACCAGAAGATCTCGGTTTTATAAGCGTAATTAACAAGGAATTTTCTTGCAATTAACCAGGCAACTGGACAACCTATTATTAGAGCCAGGCTAATCAATTTAAACATATCCCGGAGCAATAGCATAACAACACTTGAAATAGGTGCTCCGTTAACCTTACGTATCCCAATTTGCATATTATATTGCTCAGCTGTAAAAATTGCTATTCCGAACAATCCAAGGCATGAAATAAATATACTAAGTGCTGCAAAGTATTTAACTATATCCGCAATTTTCCATTCCGCACTATATAACACAGATATCTCATCTTCATAAAATGAGTAGGTAAAAGGATATTCTGGAGCGAATTTTCTGCCGATTTCCTGGATATATGAAATGGTTTTCTGTTTATTCTCAGGATTTATTTTAATAACAAGATGATTGTACCATGGTCTGTACATTCTCATTGCAAGCGGAATAATTTCCTCTCTTAAAGGTCTTTGGTGAAAATCTTTTACCACCCCAATAAGATAACCCCGACTGAATTTTTCAGGAAAATAAGGGTGTTGAAATTCGACTGAGTGTCCAATGGGATTTCCTATCCCCAGTTGTTTGTAGGCCGTTTCATTAATTATATATGCTATGGAGTCATCGTTTGCAAATTCTTCTGAAAAACTACGACCATATAACACTTCCATCTCCATGGTTTCTATCAGATCATAATCCGCCATAATATAATTAATGCCTATTCCCTCATCTTCTGGATTTCCTTCCCAATCGAGCGATACATAAGCATTTACATTTGTTGGTAAGTTTGACACTCCCGATACATACCTGATATCAGTATTTTTTAGCAATTCATTTTTTATCTCATCATATTTTGGTGCCATGGATTCAATAAAAGGTGTAACCAGGATATTCTCCTTATTTATTCCCAGATCTTTATTTTGAATATACCTTAGTTGTAGTAAAATAACAATCGTACAAATTATCAATACAACAGAAACAAAAAACTGAAAAATCACAAGTATATTCCGTATTGATTGGCTCCCCGGTTGTCTGGTTTTTTGATTCTTTAGAAGAGTAACTGATTTAAATGAGGATAGAACCAATGCCGGATAACTTCCCGAAAAAAGTCCAGTGAATATTAATATAGCAAGCAGGGACAGAATCAGTACTGGATCAAGATATTCAATAACTATTTCTTTACCTGCCAGTATGCTAAATGTTGGTCTGAATAGCTCAACCATGACCCAGGCAAGAAATAAAGCAATAAAGGTGAAAAATAAAGATTCCCCAATAAATTGTTTGATTAGTTGGGCCCTGCTGGCCCCGACAACTTTTCTTAATCTGACTTCCTTTGAACGCATGGATGACCTGGCAGTTGATAGGTTCATGAAGTTTATACAAGCAACAATTAAAACCAGTATAGCAATAAAAGAAAAGGTGTAAATATGAATGAGTTTACCAGGCACACCATCCTCGTTTAAATAGATTTGTGTAACATTTTGTAAAACCGGATATCTGGTGTCACCCGGGTCAATGGTTCGCAAAATTCCCTCGATTTTTTGGTTCACTTCCATTTCCGTAGACCCGTCAAGGATTATAATATAGGAGGGAAAATCAGATGCCCAGCTTTCCCGGCGGTATTTTGGGACATTGTTTATATGCGCAAGCATAGTAAATTTCATATGGGAATTTTTTGGAGGATCCTCAATAACAGCTGTGACAGTTAAATCAATTTCCTTATTTATATTAAGAACTTTCCCAATAGGATTTTCCTCACCAAAATATTTTCTTGCTGTTAACTCTGTTAAAACAATTGCATCCAGGTCAGGTAATGCAGTCTCTTTATTTCCTTTAATAAATGGAAAACTAAACATCTCAAAAAATTGTGGATCAACCAGTTTAATATCATCTTCCAGAAATTGTACCTCTTCATATTTTACCATTCCAAAAAATGACCAGTAACGAGTAAAGGAAATAATTTCAGGGATTCTTTCTTCGAGTAAAGGTGCCAGAGGAGTTGGCGCTGTGGTCCAAACAAAATCCGGGTCATTATGATCCTTTAAATTTATTCTGTACAATTGGTGTGCTTTTTCATGAAACCTGTCGTATCCAATTTCATCCTTTACCCAAAGAAATATCAGGATAAAACAGGTGAGGCCGATAGATAAGCCAATAATATTGATCAATGAAAAGGCCTTGTTTCTTGATATAATTCTAATAGCAGTTTTTATATAATTCTTTAACATAATTGCATTTAATCAGATATCTAATTATTTCAGTTTCTTCTATCATCCCTGCATTTTTAATCCAATTGTCATACCAAACTTGTAACCTATTATTTATTAACTAATTAAATATCATGGAGGCAGAAATAATGTCGGAATTTCCAACACCTATGTTCGTTTTCATTACATTTGTATATACAATGACTCAGAAAAAAGGTAAAATATTAATAATTGATGATAACGAAGAGTTGTTAATTGCTTTTTCTTTAATCCTGTCCCCCCATTTTAGTGAGATCATCACACAAAAAAATCCAAATTTAATTCCTTCACTTATTCAGGAAAATAACTTCGATGTTATATTGCTGGATATGAATTTCAGTGCTGGTATTAAAACCGGAAATGAGGGTATATTCTGGATGAATAAAATTCTTGAGCAGGACTCTCTGGCAACTATCGTTTTAATAACTGCCTTTGGAGATGTTGAATTGGCTGTAAAATCTCTTAAAGAAGGTGCAACCGATTTTATTCAAAAATCCTGGGACCAGGAGAAAATTTTATCTACTATTATTTCTGCCTACAAACACAGAAAGTCAAAAATCGAGATATCCAATTTGCGAACTAAACAGAAACATCTTAAGGAAAAGCTTGATAGTGGATACACTTTTTGCAAGGGTAGTTCTCCGACTATGCAGGAAGTATTAACAACCATTGAAAAGATAGCCAGAACAGATGTAAATGTTTTACTTCTTGGAGAAAATGGAACCGGGAAGGAAGTTATTGCACGGGAAATTCATCGTCAATCAAATCGAGCAGATGAAATTTTCGTAAACGTGGATGTTGGAGCATTGAGTGAATCCCTATTTGAAAGTGAATTGTTTGGTCATAAAAAGGGAGCCTATACGGGTGCATTGGAAGACAAACCAGGCAGATTCCAGATAGCCTCAGGAGGTACATTGTTTTTGGATGAAATTGGAAATTTATCCCTGCCACTTCAATCAAAACTTTTATCAGCAATACAGAATCATGAAATTACGCAACTGGGTTCCAATACTCCTATTCCGGTTAACCTTCGATTAATTTGTGCCACCAATCAACCTATTGCTGAAATGGTGAAAAGAGGTGTTTTTCGTGAGGACTTAATGTACCGGATCAATACAATGCAAATTGAAATCCCTCCCTTGCGAAAAAGAGTTGAAGACATTCCAGCATTAGCTCAATTCTTTTTGGATCATTACCAGAAAAAATACAATAAAAACAAGCTTAAACTAATACAATCTACTCTGAAAGAATTACATAACCACAATTGGCCTGGAAATGTAAGAGAACTAAAACATGTAATTGAAAAAGCTGTAATCTTAACCGACTCAGATGTCATAGGACCTGATAATTTATTTTCACATGCCAGTACAAACCATGACTCGAAACCCATGGTGTATAATTTATCAGAGAATGAGAAAGAACTGATTAAGTCTGCCATGGAAAGATTCCAGGGTAACATTAGTTTAACTGCTAAAGAACTTGGAATAAACCGGTCAACACTATATGAAAAAATTAAAAAATATGAATTATGACCGGTTCAGCGTAGCGGTCATATTACAGTCTTTTGGAATCGCCCTGATCCCAATATTGTTTACCTGGACCGTAGTCCGGGAATATACTCTTATAACCAGCATTTCTTTAGTTGTTATCTGGCTATTTATGGTTTTCTATTTAATCTACTATGTAAGGCGCACGAATAAAGAGTTAGCAGGCTTCTTACAGTCGTTGAAACACAAAGATTTTACACAAAAGTATATTGAAGAAAAGGGAGAAAAGACCTTTAAAGAACTTTACGAAGCATTCAACCAAATTCGCAAAGCTATCAGTCAGGCAAAGATTGAAAAAGAAAGTGAGCATCATTATTTCCTCAACACCATTCAGCATGTAGGGATTGGTTTGATCTCATTTAATGAGGAAGGCAAGATTGAAATTTATAATGAGGCCGCCTCAATAATTTTCAACAAAAAGAATGTTAGAAAAGTTCAGGATCTTAAAACTATAAAAGAGGATTTGCCAGATTTTCTAATAAACTTAAAACATAATCAAACTGACCTGGTTAAACTAAAGGTTAAAGATATATCTGTTCAACTTCTGGTAAAAACAGTTGAATTCAAAATTGAGGGAAGAAAAATCAAACTCCTATCCCTACAAAATATAAGAACAGAAATTGAACAAGGGGAAGTAGATGCATGGCAAAGATTAATTAAAGTGTTAAGCCATGAGATTATAAACTCCCTCAGTCCAATCAATTTACTTTCATCAACACTAGTGGATTATTTTGAGCATGACGGGGAACCTATTACTGCTTCCACAATTGGTGATAAGACTATTCATAACTCCATTTCCGGACTCAAAGCCATTGAAAAAAGAAGCAAAGGATTGAAAAAATTCATTGAATCTTATGCAAGTTTGACAAAGGTGCCTAAACCAAATTTTACGTCATTTTCATTATCAATTCTTTTTGAGAATATTTATTCCTTAATGAATAATGAATTAGTAAATAAAAACATTCGCCTAAATCTCAAAGTAAAGCCTGAAAATCTCAGACTAACAGCTGATGAAAAGTTAGTAGAACAAGTATTAATTAATTTAGTTCAAAATTCAGTTAAGGCACTTGAAAAAACTTCAGAACCAATGGTTATAATATCTGCTGTATACAAGGATAACAAATGTAAAATAGAGATTACAGACAATGGGGATGGGATTGAAGAAGAAATATTAGAGAATATATTTGTTCCATTCTTTTCTACAAGGGAAAATGGTACAGGAATAGGATTAAGCCTATCAAGACAAATTATGACGCTTCATAATGGAGCCATTACAGTGCAATCCCAACCCGATATTGAAACAGTTTTTACTTTAATCTTCTAGAATTAAATTTTCCATAAGAGCAACGAAATTCTTGGCTTTCCATTACTCTGCTGTTATGATCT
>CAVVRY010000010.1:0-21429 GCA_963750735.1 uncultured Bacteroidales bacterium
ATTCATCTAATTCTAATTATTAAAAACTAAAAAATAAGGGTATTCGGAAAGTATTAATTCAAGTGTTTTCCTAAACCATCCCTGATGAAGATTTGTGGTTGATAAAGAATTGGCGTACATTTATATACCAATCACAACCATAAAACCTGATGCCGATAAAACCCAGAAAACCGATTCAGTTTTGGCAGGAATTAAAACGCAGACGGGTAATTCGTGTTCTTGTTATTTATGCTGCCTCAGCATTTGCTATTCTTGAAGCTTCGGATATTATTTTCCCACGATTACATTTTCCAGATTGGTCAGTGGATTTGGTTATGTACATTCTTGGAGTAGGCTTTATCCTCACAGCCATTCTTTCTTGGGTGTATGACCTGACTCCTGAAGGTCTTAAGGTTACGGAATCAAAGGAAGATTATATCCAGCAAAAAGGTGATGGTAAACCTGTTCAATCCCCCGAAACTAAAGTTTGGAAAATCACAAGTTATTTCAGTATCCTGTTAATTATTGCCCTGATAGTATTAAATGTTGTTAGAGGTACCAACCAGGTTCAAAATATAGAAGAATTGGACAAATCAATCGCAATATTGCCTTTTGAGAATCTTGGACAGGCTGATCATGCATATTTTGCGGATGGTATGACTGAAGAAATTACATGTCTTCTTGCTACTATAAAAGCCCTTGGTGTTATTTCCAGGAAGAGCGCCATTTATTATGCAAATACGGATAAAACCATGAAGCAGATAGGGAAAGAACTTGGTGTTCAATATATACTTGAAGGAACCGTGCGCTGGGCAACTACAGGTGATGGAGTTGAAAAGGTACGCATTACACCAACACTTATACGCGTCTCTGATGATACCCATATCTGGGTGGATAACTATGACCGGGAAATTACCGATATATTTAAAATTCAATCTGAAATTGCTCAAAAAGTTGTTGAACAATTGGGTCTTACATTGCTGGAGGGGGAACAGATTTCCCTTGAAACCAAGCCCACAGAAAGTCTTGATGCATACCAGGCTTACTTACGGGGACGATATTTTGTTGGGCAGCCACACTTTTCTCTGGAAAGTTGGAACCGGGCAATAGATAATTTTCAAATGGCTGTTGAATTAGATACTGGTTTTGCCCTGGCTTATGGTGAATTAGCTAGGACCCATGCCAGGTTTTACAATCTGAAATATGATTTGTCCGACTCTCGCTTGAAGAAATCTGAAGAGGCTGCTGCCAAAGCCCTAAAATTTGGATCTGCCCAACCTGGGGTTCATCTTGCTTTAGGATATTATTATTTATGGGCTTTCAGAAATCAGAAGCAAGCATTGAAACATTTGGAAATTGCTGAAAAAGGTATGCCAAATAATGTTGATATTCTGATTGCAAAAGCTGCTATATTTGAACCCCAGGGACGATGGGATGAATATATTAGCTCTCTCGAAAAAGCCTCCAGACTGAGTCCTCGAAACGCTTCAATTATTACTGATTTAGCTTTTGGTTTATGGTTAACACATCAGTATATTGATGCTATTGATGCATGCGACCAGGCCATTTCAGTGAATCCAGAAGAGAACTGGACGCATCTATATAAAGCCTATACTTACTGGAGCTGGCAGGGGGCCAATAAAGAGTCAAGAGATGCACTCAAGTTGGCAAATCCCAAGCATGAATTTTATCTTTGGTCATGGTATATGCAGGAAGTTGGTGAAGGAAATTTCCAGGCAGCTTTGCAACTTCTTAATGATACAACAAATAAGTGGGTAAGTCATAAACTGTGGGCCAGACCCAAGCCTTTGCTTTCAGCGTTTATATATGCGTACTTAGGCGAACAAAAAAATGCCAGGGAGGGATATGAAACGGCACTTAAACTTTTAGAAAAGAAGGTCATTGAGCATCCAGATGATCCCAGGTATCATAGCTCTCTCGGAGTCACTTATGCTGGTTTGGGAAGAAAGAACGAGGCAATAAAAGAAGGGAAAGAGGCCATAAGGCTATTGCCAATGTCGAAAGATGCTCTATATGGTATACCCTATGTTGAGGATCTTGCTATTATATATACTATGCTTGGTGATTTTGACAGGGCCCTGGATCAAGTGGAATATCTTTTCTCAGTTCCATCCTGGATTTCACCTGCATATCTTGAAATGGATATCAGGTTTGCCCCTTTAAAATCATACCCAAAATATAAGGACTTAGTTACAAAATATGCAATAATAAATGATTAAGGTTTTTTGTGTCTTAAATGGATGAGGTAGCAATGATCTCCACCCACTTTCTAAGCCTTATTTCTAAAAGTTCCCTGGCTAATTTGTGGTTAATAAAGAATTGGCGTACATTTATCTAACCAATTTCAGCCTTGTAAAACCTTATGACAAAATCTAGGAACCCATTTCAGTTCTGGAAGGAATTAAAACGCAGAAAGGTTATCCGTGTTATTACAGTCTATGCTGCAGCAGCTTTTGTTATACTTGAGTTGATTTCTATTATAGTAGAACCATTAAGGCTTCCCGAATGGACCTTGCAAATGGTAATTGTATTGCTGGTTATTGGTTTCATACTCTCGGTAATTCTATCCTGGGTATATGATGTCACACCCGAAGGGATTGAAAAAACCAGTCCTTCCGTAGACTTGAAGTCTGACAGTAAACAAGCTGCCTCAACAGGCTGGAAAATAGCCACCTATATAAGTGTAATAATTATTGTTGCTTTTATGATATTTTACTTTGCAGGCAACAAAAAGAGTTCCGACATATCCGGACTGGAGAAATCAATTGCTGTATTACCATTTAATAATCTGAGTGAAGAAAAGGGAAATGAACATTTTGTTGATGGTTTGGTGGAAGACTTGCTAAATCGTATTTCGGTGATTGAAGAGTTGAAGGTGACTTCACGTACTTCTTCTGATATGTTCCGTGAAAGGGGAGTGAAAAGTATTCATGAGATCGCAGAAGTACTAAATGTTTCATTTATAGTTGAGGGAAGTGTGCAAAGATATGGGACCAAAGCCAGGATCACTGTTCAGCTTATTGATGCCATTAACGATGATCACATCTGGGCGAAAAATTACGATCGGGAAATAGTTGATGTTTTTAAAACACAAAGTGAGATTGCCATGCAGATAGCCACTGAACTCAATACGATCCTTACTTCGAAACAAAAGACACATATTCTGGAAAATAAAACCAAAAATGTGAAGGCATTTGAACTATATCAAATGGGTCGGTTTTATTGGAACAAACGCACTGGGGATGGTTATAATACAAGTATTGAATATTTCGAAAAAGCAATTAAGGAAGATCCCGATTATGGATTAGCCTATGCAGGTTTGGCTGACACTTATAATCTAATGGCACTTCAGGGTTGGATAGACAAACAGGAAGGAAGAGATAAGGCAGTAGAGCTGGCATTAAAAGCACTGGAACTGGACAAGAATCTCGCAGAAGCTTACACGGTATTGGGATCAATCTACGACTATGTGGATTGGGATTGGGAAAATGCAGAAAAGCCTTTAAGCGTGCACTGGAAATAAACCCGAATTATGCTACAGCTCATCATTATTATTCCCAGCATTTTCATATTACTGGATAACCATGAAAAAGCACGTATGCACATCGACAAAGCGCTTGAACTTGACCCGCTTTCTTTTGTAATCAGATATGTAAATGGAGCCGAAATGTATTACAATGATGGTCGTTTCATGGAAGCCCTGGCGGAACTCCAAAAATGCAACGAACTATATGAAAACCATCCGTGGCTTCCCCGGAAATATTTCAATGTTTACTGGCAATTGGGTGATAAGGAAAAAGCCTATGAAGCATTGTTGAAGGTATTTGAAGGAGACTCAATTTATAATTTTGAAACAGCAGAGAATATTTATAAAGTATCCGGTCTTAAAGCTCTACTAGATTGGAAAATTAATATTGATATAATGGAAGCTGAAAAAGGGTATAGGCTTTATGGTCTTGCAAGTACTTATGGTTTGATCGGAGAAGATGAGAAAGCTTTGGAGTGGCTTGAGAAAGCTTTTTTGTTGAATAAAATCACCCCATCGATGAGTTTTAATATTCATTTTAGAAATCTGCGTAATAACCCGAGATACCTTGCTATATTGAATAAAGATGGGACTTAAATGAATAAACAGGTATTTTAATAATACCACAACACCTAAATAAAATATCCCAATTTTGGAACGAGCTGAAACACTGTGAAGTAAAAAAGCTCTTGCCAACAAAGAAAAGTGAGCAGTGAGTCCGGTTGTAGGCTGCTTAAATCTGAAGTTTAAATTAACCGGTGTATTTATCTCATTATCAACTAATATACCCTATCCCTTTTTCAACAATTCATTATATCGTTCCTGGTTGAAAGAATATAAATACGGAGCCTTATGTGTTCCTCCCAACCGTAGTTTTTCATGCCGATTCAAGATGTCCAGTTTCAACATCTTTTTCTGAAAGTTGGCCCGGTCAAGTTTTAGCTGAAGAATCGATTCGTAAAGTTGTTGCAAGTCCTTCATGGTAAATTTTGGAGGCAACAGTGAAATACCTACTGGAAGGTAATTAATTTGATTTCTAATTTGTTCTTCAGCCTTTTTTACAATTGTGTTGTGGTCAAAGATAAGCTCTGGCAGGGCATGAATCGGCTTCCAGATGCATTGCTCACTGAATAAATCAGGTGTTGGATGGCTCTTTCTCATATCTACCAGAGAAAGGTAGCCAATGCTTACAAACCTTTGCTTCAACCAGGGTATCAATTCTTTAAATTCTGTATTCGAGGCATCTATATTTTCAAGAACTTGATCCAATCTTCTCCTGTTCACTTTCCCGAAGGTATGAAATTGTCGGAGAAAGGGGAGCTGTAATCCGGTCCGATCTTCAAGGATTCGGGTAGCTGCCGTATCAATGTCCTCATCCATCTGTATAAAGCCTCCGGGCAGGCTCCACATATCCAATTCTTTCCACTTCAGAATCAATATGTGCAAGTCATTCAGGTCAAACCCTATTATTACACAATCAATTGACAGGCCTGGTAACAATCTACCCGGATCAACAGGCCCTGCAGCAAGTCGGTTTCTGTCAGCCATATGCAAATATATAATTTTCTATTGTGTAATTTGCACACAATAGGAATTATTTATAGTTTTGTATAAACTTAAAGACCCATTTCAAATGAAAAAAGCATTAAAAATAATAGGTATTATCCTGGCTTCCATCCTACTGATTATTGTAGTAATTTTTTCTGTATTCTCAGCAAGAAAATCAAAAGCTGCAAAAAAACTCTACGCTCAGCTGGGGAATGAAGCACCCATTCTTACAATTGATGGCAAGACCTATCGTGACCTAAATAAAAATGGCCAGCTGGATATTTATGAAAATACAGAGGCCAACATGGAAGACCGTGTTGAAGATCTATTGGGTCAGATGACTGTAGAGGAAAAGGCTGGTGCCATGTTTGTTTCCATGGTTGGAATGACTGCCGAGGGAGGCCCTTACGACAAGCCTAAAATTTCAAAGGATCCTATAGATATGTTACTGGCCTTGGTTGTTCCACCAGCTTCTGAGATGTTGGTAAACAAAAAAATGAACAGCTTTAATATTCTGAATTCTTATGATCCGGATATTCTGGCCAGGTTCAACAACAATATACAGAAAATTGCAGAAAAAATGCGATTGGGAATTCCCATAACCATCGCAAGTGATCCGAGACATGGCGCTGAGAATAACCCTGGTGCTTTTATTTTTACACCAAAATTCTCGCAGTGGCCAAATCAGTTGGGTCTTGCAGCCACCAGAGATACTTTACTGGTTCGGGAACATGGGGATATTGCCAGGCAAGAATATCGATCCGTTGGAATTACTGTTGCACTTCATCCAATGGCTGATCTCTCTACAGAGCCAAGATGGATCAGAGTCAATGGCACTTTTGGTGAGGATGCTAATCTTTCTGCCATGATGACCAGAGCTTATGTACTTGGATTCCAGGGCGATTCACTGAGTGATGAGAGTGTAGCCTGTATGACCAAACATTTCTCAGGTGGCGGACCACAACAGGATGGTGATGACCCTCATTTTGCCTATGGCAAGGACCAGGTTTATCCGGGAGATAATTTTGATTATCACCTTATCCCATTTATAGATGGAGCCTTCCCGGCTCATACAGCTCAGATAATGCCCTATTATGGAATACCGTTAGGACAAACCAATGAGGATGTAGCATTTGCATTTAACAAAGCCATTATCTCCGAGCTTCTTCGTGATTCACTTGGATTTGATGGTGTGGTTTGCACTGACTGGGGCATAATTAGTGACTCAAAAATGGGTGAAGCCCGTGCCTGGGGTGTCGAGGATTTAACTCCTTTGTTGCGAATAAAAAAAGCTATTGACGCTGGTTGCGATCAGTTTGGTGGTGAATTTATTCCAGAATTGATAGTTGAGCTTGTTGAAAGTGGACAGCTCACAGAGGAAAGAATTGATGAATCGGTGAGAAGAATCCTTAGGGATAAATTCACATTGGGCTTGTTTGATAATCCCTATGTAGATGAAGTTAAGGCCATGCAGGTAGCCGGTAATGAGAAATTTATGGAAAAAGGAAAAGAAGCACAGGCAAAATCCATGGTTGTACTGAAAAACGAAGGAGTGCTTCCTTTGAAGAAAGGCGTAAAGATCTATGCCGAAGGTTTTACCAATATGGAAGCTTTGGAGAAATATGGAGAAGTAGTTGGCAATCCTTCAGCATGCAGATATCATTGTTAAACGCCTTACTACTCCTTTTGATCCTCCAAAAGGGGAAAGTATGCTCGAGAGATTCTTCCACCAGGGAAGGCTCAACTACAACGAGGAAGAACTGGCTGAAATCTCAGGACTACTGGAACAAAAACCATCTGTGATTGTGACCCACCTGGAAAGACCTTCTATATTAACAGAGATAAATGAAATGACCGGGGCCTTACTTGCTGATTTTGGAACTTCTGATGAGGTGCTGTCAGATGTGTTATTCGGAACCAGAACTCCGGAAGGAAAACTTCCTTTTGAATTGCCTTCAAGCAAAGAAGCAGTTGAGAATCAGCTGGAAGATGTTCCTTATGATTCAAAAAAACCATTGTATCCGTTCGGATTTGGACTTTCCTATTAATGAGGATAAAAATTCAGTTACTAATAGTGGATTTAGTATTATTCATATCGTAAAATTTTCGCCGGATTCCGGTTGGCAGACTTTACTGCCTGAATTATCACTGTTAACAGGCCAATAGAGAATACCAATAAACCAGTAACTGGGTAAATCCACCAGAATATATCGGTTTTAAAAGCATAATTAACAAGGAATTTTCTTGCAATTATCCAGGCTACAGGACTACCAAAAATTAATGCCAAACTTATCAATTTAATTTGATCACGGAGCAAAAGCAAAACAACACTTGATATAGATGCTCCGTTTACCTTGCGTATCCCAATTTGCATATTGTATTGCTCAGCTGTAAAGATTGCTATTCCGAACAATCCAAGGCATGAAATAAATATACTAAGTGCTGCAAAGGATTTAACTATATCCGCAATTTTCCATTCCGCACTATATAACACAGATATCTCATCTTCATAAAATGAGTAGGTAAAAGGATATTCGGGTGCGAATTTTCTGGCGACTTCCTGGATATATGAAATGGTTTTCTGTTTATTCTCAGGATTTATTTTAATAACAAGGTGATTGTACCATGGTCTGTACATTCTCATTGCAAGGGGAATAATTTCCTCTCTTAAAGGTCTTTGGTGAAAATCTTTTACCACCCCAATAATATAACCCCGACTGAATTTTTCAGGAAAATAAGGGTGTTGAAATTCGACTGAGTGACCAATGGGATTTCCTATCCCCATCTGTTTGTATGCCGTTTCATTTATTATATATGCAATAGAGTCATCATTGGCAAAATTCTCAGAAAAACTACGTCCATATAACATTTCCATTTCCATGGTTTCTATAAGATCATAATCGGCCATAATATAATTGATACCTATTCCTTCTTCCTCTGGGTTTCCTTCCCAATCGAGCATTACATATGCATTTACATTTGTAGGTAAGTTTGACACTCCTGATACATACCTGATATCAGTATTTTTTAGAAATTCATTTCTTATTTCATCATATTTTGGTGCCATAGATTCAATAAATGGTGTAACAAGGATATTCTCCTTATTTAAACCCAGGTCTTTATTTTGAATATACCTTAGTTGTAATAAAATAACAATCGTACAAATTATCAATACAACGGAAACAAAAAACTGAAAAACCACAAGTATATTTCGTATTGATTTGCTCCCGGGTTGGCTGGTTTTTTGATTCTTTAGAAGAGTAACTGATTTAAATGAAGATAGAACCAATGCCGGATAACTTCCTGAAAAAAGTCCAGTGAATATTAATATAACAAGCAGTGACAGAATCAGTATAGGATCATGATACTCAATAACTATTTCTTTACCTGCCAGTATGCTAAATGTTGGTCTGAATAGCTCAACCATTACCCAGGCAAGAAATAAAGCAATAAAGGTGAAAAATAAAGATTCCCCAATAAATTGCTTGATTAGTTGGGCCCTGCTGGCCCCTACAATCTTTCTTAATCTGACTTCCTTTGCACGCATGGATGACCTGGCAGTTGATAAATTCATGAAGTTTATACAGGCAACTATCAAAACCAGTATGGCAATAAAAGAAAAGGTGTAAATATGTATGAGTTTACCAGGTACACCATTTTCGTTTAAATAGATTTGTTTAACATTTTGTAAAACCGGATATCTGGTGTCACCCGGGTCAATGGTTCGCAAAATTCCTTCGATTTTTTGATTCACTTCTTTTTCCGTAGACCCGTCAAGGGTTAAAATATAAGAAGGAAAATCAGATGCCCAGCTTTCCCGGCGGTACTCCGGGACATTATTTATATGCGCAAGCATTGTAAATTTCATATGGGAATTTTTTGGAGGATCCTCAATAACAGCTGTGACAGTTAAATCAATTTCCTTATTTATATTAAGAACTCTCCCAATAGGATTTTCCTCACCAAAATATTTTCTTGCTGTTAACTCTGTTAAAACAATTGCATCCAGGTCAGGCAATGCAGTCTCTTTATTTCCTTTAATAAATGGAAAACTAAACATTTCAAAAAATTGTGGATCAACCAGTTTAATATCATCTTCCAGAAATTGTACCTCTTCATATTTTACCATTCCAAAAAATGACCAGTAACGAGTAAAGGAAATAATTTCAGGGATTTTTTCTTCAAGTAAAGGTGCCAGAGGAGTTGGCGCTGTGGTCCATACAAAATCAGGGTCATCATGATCCTTTAAGTTTAGTCTATACAATTGGTCTGCTTTTTCATGAAACCTGTCGTATCCAATTTCATCCTTTACCCAAAGAAATATCAGGATAAAACAGGTAAGGCCAATAGATAAGCCTATAATATTGATCAATGAAAAGGCCTTGTTTCTTGATATAATTCTAATTGCAGTTTTTATATAATTCTTTAACATAATTGTATTTAATCAGATATCTAATTATTTCAGTTTCTTCTTACATCCCCAAATTATTAATCCAATTGTCATACCAAACTTGTAACCTATTATTTATTAACTAATTAAATATCATGGAGGCAGAAATAATGTCGGAATTTCCAACACCTATGTTCGTTTTCATTACATTTGTATATACAATGACTCAGAAAAAAGGTAAAATATTAATAGTTGATGACAACGAAGAGTTGTTAATTGCTCTTTCTTTAATCCTGTCCCCCCATTTTAGTGAGATCATCACACAAAAAAATCCAAATTTAATTCCTTCACTTATTCAGGAAAATAACTTCGATGTTATATTGCTGGATATGAATTTCAGTGCTGGTATTAAAACCGGAAATGAGGGTATATTCTGGATGAATAAAATTCTTGAGCAGGACTCTCTGGCAACTATCGTTTTAATAACTGCCTTTGGAGATGTTGAATTGGCTGTAAAATCTCTTAAAGAAGGTGCAACCGATTTTATTCAAAAATCCTGGGACCAGGAGAAAATTTTATCTACTATTATTTCTGCCTACAAACACAGAAAGTCAAAAATCGAGATATCCAATTTGCGAACTAAACAGAAACATCTTAAGGAAAAGCTTGATAGTGGATACACTTTTTGCAAGGGTAGTTCTCCGACTATGCAGGAAGTATTAACAACCATTGAAAAGATAGCCAGAACAGATGTAAATGTTTTACTTCTTGGAGAAAATGGTACTGGAAAGGAAGTTATTGCACGGGAAATTCATCGTCAATCAAATCGAGCAGATGAAATTTTCGTAAACGTGGATGTCGGAGCATTGAGTGAATCCCTATTTGAAAGTGAATTGTTTGGTCATAAAAAGGGAGCCTATACGGGTGCATTGGAAGACAAACCAGGCAGATTCCAGATAGCCTCAGGAGGTACATTGTTTTTGGATGAAATTGGAAATTTATCCCTGCCACTTCAATCAAAACTTTTATCAGCAATACAGAATCATGAAATTACACAACTGGGTTCCAATACTCCTATTCCGGTTAACCTTCGATTAATTTGTGCAACCAATCAACCTATTGCTGAAATGGTGAAAAGAGGTGTTTTTCGTGAGGACTTAATGTACCGGATCAATACAATGCAAATTGAAATCCCTCCCTTGCGAAAAAGAGTTGAAGACATTCCAGCATTAGCTCAATTCTTTTTGGATCATTACCAGAAAAAATACAATAAAAACAAGCTTAAACTAATACAGTCTACTCTGAAAGAATTACATAACCACAATTGGCCTGGAAATGTAAGAGAACTAAAACATGTAATTGAAAAAGCTGTAATCTTAACCGACTCAGATGTCATAGGACCTGATAATTTATTTTCACATGCCAGTACGAACCATGACTCGAAACCCTTGGTGTATAACTTATCAGAGAATGAGAAAGAACTGATTAAGTCTGCCATGGAAAGATTCCAGGGTAACATTAGTTTAACGGCTAAAGAACTTGGAATAAACCGGTCAACACTATATGAAAAAATTAAAAAATATGAATTATGACCGGTTCAGCGTAGCGGTCATATTACAGTCTCTTGGAATCGCCCTGATCCCAATATTGTTTACCTGGACCGTAGTCCGGGAATATACTCTTATAACCAGCATTTCTTTAGTTGTTATCTGGCTATTTATGGTTTTCTATTTAATCTACTATGTAAGGCGCACGAATAAAGAGTTAGCAGGCTTCTTACAGTCGTTGAAACACAAAGATTTTACACAAAAGTATATTGAAGAAAAGGGAGAAAAGACCTTTAAAGAACTTTACGAAGCATTCAACCAAATTCGCAAAGCTATCAGTCAGGCAAAGATTGAAAAAGAAAGTGAGCATCATTATTTCCTCAACACCATTCAGCATGTAGGGATTGGTTTGATCTCATTTAATGAAGAAGGCAAGATTGAAATTTATAATGAGGCCGCCTCAATAATTTTCAACAAAAAGAATGTTAGAAAAGTTCAGGATCTTAAAACTATAAAAGAGGATTTACCAGATTTTCTAATAAACTTAAAACATAATCAAACTGACCTGGTTAAACTAAAGGTTAAAGATATATCTGTTCAACTTCTGGCAAAAACAGTTGAATTCAAACTTGAGGGAAGAAAAATCAAACTCCTATCTCTGCAAAATATAAGAACAGAAATTGAACAAGGGGAAGTAGATGCATGGCAAAGATTAATTAAAGTGTTAAGCCATGAGATTATAAACTCCCTCAGTCCAATCAATTTACTTTCATCAACACTAGTTGATTATTTTGAGCATAACGGGGAACCTATTCCTGCTTCCGCAATTGGTGATAAGACTATCCATAACTCCATTAGCGGACTCAAAGCCATTGAAAAAAGAAGCAAAGGATTGAAAAAATTCATTGAATCTTATGCAAGTTTGACAAAGGTGCCTAAACCAAATTTTACGACATTTTCATTATCAATTCTTTTTGAGAATATTAATTTCTTAATGAATAATGAACTAGTAAAAAAGAACATTCGCCTAAATTTCAAAGTAAAGCCTGGAAATCTCAGATTAACAGCTGATGAAAAGTTAGTAGAACAAGTATTAATTAATTTAATTCAAAATTCAGTTAAGGCACTTGAAAAAACTTCAGGACCAAAGATTATATTATCTGCCGTATACCAGGATAACAAATATAAAATAGAGGTTGCAGACAATGGGGATGGGATTGAAGAAGAAATATTAGAGAATATATTTGTTCCATTCTTTTCCACAAGGGAAAATGGTACAGGAATAGGATTAAGCCTATCAAGACAAATTATGACGCTTCATAATGGAGCCATTACAGTGCAATCCCAACCCGATATTGAAACAGTTTTTACTTTAATCTTCTAGAATTAAATTTTCCATAAGAGCAACGAAATTCTTGGTTTTCCATTACTCTGCTGTTGAAGTTAGAACTGGGAATAGGCTGGTAATTTCTCAAATAAGATATGGGATTCAATAATGAAGACCAGATAAGTAATTGGTAGTGTTAGAAATAAGCAGATTCATTTAAACAAACGAAATTCCCATAAGGAATCATATTGTCAGGTGGAATGATTGGAAATCTGCTTTCAAAGGATGAAATATGTTCAAATGCTTTCATTACTGTTTCATAGTAACTTGTAAAATCGTGTGTTATAAAATATCTCAATTGAATAATTTTACTTGTTTTACAATCTAACTTAATCCTTTTATCATGAAAAAATTAATTATTGCAGCAGCTTTTATCCTGTTAACAGGAATTGTTTTTGGACAGCCCCTACAAAAGGGAAAACTCGTTGGAGTTCATATTGTAGATTTAGTACTACAGCCCGACGTAACATATAATCAATGGAAAGATTTTATGATAAATAAATATATTCCAAAAATAGAGGAGGCTTCTCAAGGAGAGTGGGCCATTTATCTATTAGAAGGTATTAGGGGAGAAAACAAGGATGAAATTGGCTTAATATATATTGTTAAATCAGAAGCAGCCAGAGATAAATACTATAATGATGATGAAACTCTCACTGAGCTTGGTAAAGAATTTTATGAGAAAATGAATCTTATACTAGAAGAGCTAATAAATTTCAAAAATCATTTAGCACCAAATACACCGACTGGATAGTACAATAAAATTTCATTAATAATCTCAGAACATTAAATCGGCACACAACAACTGAATATACTCAATAACTGTTAAAGCAATTGTTGGGGCTAATTATATTCTCAGTTTATTCGTTTAAACCTGAGATGTTTTCTTAATAAACATCCAAGCGAGGTAGGTTTTGAGGTAAAATTGGTTAATGCTCAGATGTTGTAACTTGCTGATTGATGCCATGCAATACTGGCCATATCCATAAAAAATGGTCGCTACTTTGCAGGTTTAAAGAAGATATTAAAGGTTCTGTGTAATACAAGAAAGCTGCTGAACATTTGGTTTTGTGGACCGACATAACAAAAAGAATCTTTAGCTTTGCCGGTACAGGCAAAATAAAGACAATCACTCAATTCGTAAATAATATGCTACAGAAAATTATTCAAACAGACGATTCCAAAACTACAATCATCATCCGATTAATTGTAGGTATTGTATTTCTCTCAGAAGGAATTCAAAAGTTTTTGTTTCCTGCCATACGGGGAATGGGTACGATTTGAAAAAATCGGTTTACCTTCCCCGGAATTTTTAGGCTCTTTTGTAGGTACATTCGAAATACTTTGCGGGGTTTTAATCTTAATAGGACTCTTTACCCGATTTGCAGGTATTCCCACTTTAATCATTATGATTGTTGCTATAGCCACAACGAAAGTAGAAATTTTGTCAAGCGATGGATTCTGGCAAATGATGCATAGTAGCAGAACAGATTTAGCAATGCTTCTCGGTAGTCTATTCCTAATCATAAAAGGGGGGGGAATTCGTCTATTGATAAAAGTTTAATGTCAACATATAACTGGAAAAAATGAGCTAGTTTGGCTTAAACAAAAAATAAACTCCATTACTCTTCGATACTCCCTGACATATTCATGTAAGCTGAAAAGATGCATTACTATCAGAATAAATAAGCTACAGAATTGGAAAAGAGCATGGTTGCATCTGGAATAAACTTGACTTTTACTCTCAAAAGTTGTAACTTACCAGAAATATCATAACAAGCATGTCCCCAAAACCCAATAAGCTTGTACAATTCTGGCAGGAATTGAAACGCCGTAAGGTCTTCAGCGTTATTGCAATGTATGCAGGTGCTGCCTATATCATAATTGAACTGGTTAATAATGTTTCTGAACCTCTGCATTTACCTGCCTGGACTGCTACATTAGTAATTTTACTCTTAATCATTGGTTTTCCCATCGTGGCCATCTTGTCCTGGATTTTCGACATTACACCCTCAGGAGTAAAGAAAACTGAATCCAAAGAGGAGATAATGGAGAAGGAATTGCCTTTGGATTCAGGCAGAAGAAAACTAAGGGTTAGTGATGTAGTTATTGCGGTATTGATTGTGGTAATTGGTATACTGGTTTATCCAAAAATCTTTGGGGGCAAATCAAAAGTTGATAGAGACCCGGACGGAAGGATTTCAGTAGCCGTAATGCCATTTCAGAATCTTTCAGGAGATACGCTTTTTAATGTATGGCAGGATGGTATTCAGAATCTTCTTATTACCTCACTTTCAAATTCAAATGAGCTGTCAGTCAGGCAGTTTGAAACCATGTATAATATTGTAGGGAGGGAAAAATTAATTAACTATTCCTCCTTCACCCCTTCATTTGCCAGCGAAATTGCTACAAAGCTTCAGGCAAATACAGTTATTATAGGCAATGTACATAAAGCCGGCAAAGTTGTGCGGATTACAGCAAACTTGCTTGATTCAGGTAGTGAAGAGATATATAAATCATACGAAATTGAAGGAGATTCCGAGGATGATTTTTTCAACATTACGGATTCTCTTTCATCACTCATAAAAAATTATCTTGAAATAAAGCAATTGGACGAATCGATGTTCTATGATTTGAAAAATGTTTTAACCAAATCTACTGAAGCATATAAATACTACATTCAGGGCTATACTTTTCATGGTGCATTGGATTATACTTCGGCTATTGAATATTATACCAGGGCTATAAGCCTTGATAGCAACTTCGTTTCACCAATGATAAAGTTATCCTATGTGTATGGAGATATTGGACAGTCGGAGTTGAGTAAAAAATGGGCAAATAGAGCCTACAGCAAAATTAACAATGTTCCAATTGATATACAATTAAGCATTAAGGAGATAAAAGCTGCAACAGATAAACGACCTTTAGATCAAATTAATTATATGAAGGATTATTTGAAGATCAATCCCTATTGTATGAATAAGATGTATGCAATTGGATGGGCTTCTTTTAATACAGAACAATGGGAAAATGCAATTGATGCATTTGAAAAAAATGTCGATATATATAAAACGTTTAACAAAAAATCATGGATTTGGACCTACATTTTATTAGGAAAAGCATACCATGAGGTTGGCGATCATAAAAAAGAAAAGAAAATGTATGAACTTGGATTGGAGTTATGGCCCAACGCAAAACTTCGCATTGTTCATCTGGAGGCTATATGTGCCCTTTCGCAGGGAGATACCACCACTGCAAATGAATATCTTGCTGAATTTAGATCTATAGGAGAGCAGAATAACTGGTCAGAATCAAATATTTTGTATTGGTTTGGAGGCGCTTATGATCAGGTTGGTGATTTTGAGCAGGCTGAAAAAATATACAGGCGTGCACTTGCCATTAATCCTCAAAATTTTGACTTGACGAATGACCTGGCAAACTTACTCATCTCCAACAACATCAATATTGCCGAAGGCATGGAGCTTGCTGCCCGTGCCCTCAAAAATAATCCTGAAAATGGGAATTATTTATATACCTATGGATTGGGTTTGTATAAACAGGGTAAGCTTATTGAAGCGCAGGAAACCCTCAGCCGAGCCTGGTATTTAATACCCTATTATGATCATGAGATTTTTCTTAGCATGAAGGATGTAGAAAAAGCCCTTGCCAATCAAATTAATTGATTAAACTCCTGGTTGGATAATAAATTAATATTTTATTCTTTTTTGCTGGTAATGCTAAAAATGATAAGGAGGTGATGAGTTGATCTTTATTCTCCGTTTAAATAAATTATCAAACCTAACTCCTCAGGAATTGGATTACTATAATCACAATCACTTTTTTTATTTAACCGATTCAACAACAAGTTCAAACAAATGCATATCATCATGGCCAGTTCCTGATTCAGGATGGACCGGGCTTTCTGCCTCGTATTTTAATACCACAACCAGATCTAAAGAAGGAACTACCCCAATAATCTGACCACCATATCCACTGGCCAGAAAAGATGGATGACCTCCTACCATTGTAATGTACCATTGATATCCATAGCTATATCTTCCATAGATATTTGTCACATGATCCTTTGTAGAGTTTCTCACCCAATCTTCTGAGATTAAAATCTGATCATCCCATGTCCCCCTGTTTAAATATAAAAAGCCAAATTTGGCCATATCTCTGGCTGTCAAATAAAGCCCAAAACTAGCCGTTTCAATACCTTTAGTATCTCGTCGCCATGTTTGAGATAAGGGTAATAAATATTCATCCCAACTATTATAAACTATAGGTTGAACCAGTGTATCAAATGATATTCCCATGGGTTCAAACAACTGCTCTTTGGCAATTTTTCCCGGAGTTTCACCACTACTATAATATACAAGTGATGTAAGAAAATGTGAATTACCTGAACTGTAATAAAATTTCTTACCTGGCTCATTAACCTGACCACGGGCTAGTGCCGATGCTACCCAGTCATCAGAAAATACCCAGTCAACCCATAGCGGTCCTGATTCAGCCCACGATAAGCCAGTGGTCATTGTAAGAACGTGATGTAGGGTAATATCGTTGAATTGGGGATATGCCGGCATCAATTCAGCCATTAATTGATTGGTTGAAATAAGTGTATGCTGATCCATGAGTATTCCTATCAAAGCTGAGCTAAAACTTTTAGTAACAGACCACAGATTTGTACTTTGATCTACTCCGCCATCACCATAATAATTTTCAAAAACAATGTATCCATCTTTTATGACCAATAAAGACCTGGCCAGCGGGTCATTTTCTGCGAATTGGTCTGCCAGGGTCATTTTTAAAGGATCAATATTATGATCTTCCATGGAAGCAGTTTCCCAAGCTGCAGTAGGCCAATAATCTCTTTGCTGACTCGGCCAGTTATACCCGCTCACAGGAACAATTAAGGTTGGAACTGAATTTTTACTACATGATGTTATAAATGAAAATGAAACCGTTAAAATTAATAAGGTAAGGAGTCCAAAAATTGCTTTATATTTTCTATGCATGGTAGATGTGTTTCCTGAAAAGTTTATTAAACAAGATACTGAATAAATAGGATATATGGCAATGAATTAGGCGATAATTTATTTTCTATTGGGCCATACTGAAAACTAGTTTATTGATTAAAGTTAAGATGCGTTGTTTTTAAATTAAGAGAAAAAGACCTAAATATTGTTTTATATTTGCTCATAAATTCTTTTCATTTAACTAATAAAAGGAACAAATGAGTAAAGCAGTAAAATTTGGGGAAAATGTAGAAGGATATGACATTCCTGTCTTAAATGAAAGAGAAATAAGAGCAGCGGCAGGGATTCTTTTCCTATTTGCTTTTATAGCAATATTGACAGTCATTTTTGAGGGTGATTTTTTGCTTCTAAAATATTTCATAATTGCATTTCTTGTGGATTTTATAATTCGTGTTTTTATTAATCCAATGTATGCTCCAACATTAATTATTGGGCGCTTAATTGTGAGGAAGCAGGTCCCGGAATATGTGGGTGCTACTCAAAAAAAGTTCGCCTGGGTAATAGGATTAATATTGGGTTTAGTAATGTTAGTACTGGTAGTAATAGTAAATTCATACAGTGCAATAACAGGTTTGATCTGTTTTATTTGCCTGATATTCTTATTCTTTGAATCAGCGTTTGGAATTTGTTTAGGATGCTTAACTTATGGTTGGATTTACAGAGAAAAAGCCCAATATTGTCCCGGTGAGGTTTGTGATGTAAAAGATAGACAAGACATACAGAAAACATCAGGTACACAATTGTTAATTGTAGTTGGGTTTATTGCATTCATTGTTGCCTCAGTTTACTTATTCAACGATGTTTTCAGTGAAAGTCCCAGCGATTTATGGGAAATTTTAGGTTCAACTTCCCCAGAATAAATAGCCCCAGTCAATAATATCTGGGTTTTCCCAAGCCAGGCTTACCTGATTGGATTATTAATCAGGCAATTGTCCTGATAATTTCCAGAAACGAATAAAAGAGGTTTTTCAAAGACATTTGATAAAACTTGAGGAGATTAGAATAAAGGTTCTATTTATAGCAATGAAACGTAATCACCTGCCTACGTTGAAATAAGATTATTAAAAATAGACCAGATACTTCCTACAATATTTTTAACTAAATTCAACGTTTCAATTAGTTAAGGATTTTTACAGAAACAAGTAATCTTTAAACCCATAAATAAACTAAACTCATGAAATCATTTAAATTTTCAAAATTCCTATGGATCATAGTTGTCATGTTCCTGGGTTTTTCGTGTACATCACTTGAAAAGGAGCAGAAACTGTCCATCGATTACGAGCAGTATCAACTTGATAATGGACTAGATGTAATTCTTTCAATTGACAAGTCAGATCCGATAGTAGCAGTGGCTATTCAGTACCATGTAGGTTCCAACAGGGAGGTCCTCGGAAGAACTGGTTTTGCACACCTGTTTGAGCACATGATGTTTCAGCAATCTGAAAATGTAGGACAGGATCAATTCTTTAAGATGATCCAGAGTGCTGGTGGAACGCTAAATGGAGGTACCAACAATGATGGAACCATATATTTTGAAGTGGTTCCTAAAAATGCACTTGAACTGGCTCTCTGGCTTGAATCTGACAGAATGGGATATATGATCAATACAGTAACCCCATCTGCCTTTGTCAACCAGCAGAATGTTGTCCAGAATGAGAAGCGCCAATCGGTGGATAACCAGCCTTACGGCCATAACCGTGGGTTGATTGGAAAAACCCTTTATCCTGAAGGACATCCATACAGCTGGACGGTCATAGGTGAAATGGATGACCTGTTTAATGCAACCGTGGAAGATGTGAAGGAGTTCCATGGAAAATTTTATGTCCCAAATAATGCTACCATATCGCTGGTCGGTGATTTTGATCCGGCCGCAGCTAAAGAACTGATAGAAAAATATTTTGGTGAAATACCAAAAGGTGGAGAGATAATTGACCCGGATCCTATGCCAGTGTCGATTGATGCCACTAAAAAACTCTACCATGAAGATAACTTTGCCCGTACGGCCCGTTTACAAATGGTATGGCCAACAGTGGAAAGCTTCAATCCTGATGCCTATGCCCTTGATTTCCTGAGTGAAATATTATCATCAGGGAAGAAAGCTCCCATGTATAAAGTCCTGGAAAAGGAAAAGAAATTAACCTCCAGTGCTTATGCATACAATTCCTCACTTGAATTGACCGGAACATTTAACATAGTTGTAACAGCAAATTCAGGAGTCAGCCTGGCCGATGTTGAGGCTGGTGTTTTTGAATCTTTTGCCCGCTTTGAAGAAGAGGGAATTACCGAAATGGATCTGGAGCGAATTAAAGCCGGTCTGGAAACCAGTTTCTACAACGGGATCAGCAGTGTGCTGGGCAAGTCTTATCAATTGGCCCGATATAATGAGTATGCTGGCAGTCCTTCCTTCATAACTGACGATATTGAAAATATCAAAGCAGTGACTATTGAAGATGTAAAAAGGGTGTATGAAAAATATATAAAGGATAGGCCTTTTGTAGCAACAAGCTTTGTTCCTAAGGAACAGGTTGAATTGGTTGCCGAAGGATCGGAAGATGCAGGAATTGTTGAGGAAGATATATTAAAAGCCACTGAAGTCGATCAGGACCAGGTTGCTGAAGAAGAAGAAATTATGCGAACCGAAACTAAGCTAGATCGTTCTATTGTACCACCCCTGGGTCCAGATCCGGAACTTGCAATTCCCTCTCTATGGAAGGATGAGACCACCAATGGCATGAAGGTGTATGGAATAAATTATACCGAGCTTCCCTTAGTACAGTACAATATAGTAATGACCGGAGGTCGCCTTTTTGATGATATTAAAAAACCCGGTGTGGCCAATATGGTGGGTCAGTTGATGAACGAGGGAACAGCCAATAAAACACCTGAAGAACTTGAGGAAGAGATTGAACTTTTGGGAGCAAACATCAATATATATTCAAGAGGTTCTTCCACAACCATCAGTGTAAATGCCCTGGCCAGGAATTATGAAAAAACCCTGGCATTGGTTCAGGAAATGTTGCTGGAGCCCCGCTGGGATGAAGAAGAATTTGCGCTGGCAAAAACAAGCGTCATTAATGGGATCAAACGCAGCAAAGCAAATCCCAATTACCTGGCATCAAGCACCTTTAATGAACTTGTATATGGAAAGGATCATATATACGCCTATGATGCATCCGGGACCATCGAAAGTGTTGAAAGCATTACAATCGATGATTTAAAAGCCTATTATAAGGCCTATTTCTCACCTTCCATTGCCCGTTTTCATATTGTAGGAGATATATCAAAAGACCAGGTAATGTCTTCCCTAAGCTCCCTAAATGAATCCTGGGAGCCAAAAGAAGTCAACCTACCAGAATTTACATCACCGGAGGGACCCGAATCATCAAAGATCTATTTTGTTGATGTTCCGGGAGCCAAACAATCAGTGATACAAATTGGATATCTGGCCCTGGCCCGACCCAACAAAGATTACTTTCCAGCCACTGTTATGAATTATAAGTTAGGTGGTTCCTTCAATTCAGTGGTCAATATGATCCTTCGTGAAGAAAAAGGGTTTACCTATGGTGCGCGCTCCTCCTTTTCTGGCTCACTTCTTCCCGGACCCTTTAAAGCATCATCAAGCGTGCGGTCAAATGCCACATTTGAGTCGGTACAGATCTTTAAGGAATCGATGGAAAACTACAGGAACGGATTATCAGATGACGACCTGAAATTCACAAAAGATGCCCTTATCAAATCTAATGCCCGTCGCTTTGAAACCATGTATGCACTTCTGGGTATGCTGAATACCATAAGTACTTATGGCCTGGCCGACGACTATATTATGACTGAAGAAGAGTTCATAAAGAACTTAACTATTGATCAGCATAAAGAGCTGGCACAAAAATATATTATACCAGATAAGATGTATTATGTTGTGGTGGGCGATGCAGCCACCCAGTTAGAGCCCCTTAAGGAGTTAGGATTAGGAGATCCTATTCTGATTGAAAAGT
>CAVVRY010000011.1:0-189898 GCA_963750735.1 uncultured Bacteroidales bacterium
ATAGCGCATTTCGGAGCACTTTTTTATCAGCACGTTGCTACCGTTGAGTAAATATTATGTAGCTCAAATATACCACTTTCCGTGCTATGTTTTATGACCGGCTGTTGTGGTAGTTATTCGAATTAACCGGGCACCTCACAAACAATTTAGAGAACAATTAATTATTCGAAGAAAATATATTTTTAAAAAAAACTTTAAATATATTTGGTTAATAATATTAACTACTTTATATTTGTACCAATAAATTCACTAACAATCTAAAATATGGACGAAAAATCTTTAACACCAGAAGAAAGCTTTACTATAATTAATAAAGCTATTTCAAACTTTAAGATGAATTATAGGGAAGGTTCTAAATCCTTTCTCCTTTTTGGTTGGATATTTTTTCTTGCCAGCATTTCTAATTTCATCATCATAAAAATTTTACTAAGCAAAGAAACATACCAATCAATGGGGCTATATAGTCTTGGTAATTGGCTAGTGTTTGCTATAATTGGATTTATATTCATGTTTTTTATGATTCGTAAGGAAAATAGGGATAAGAAGGTATACAGTTATTTAGATGGTTATATCAAAAATCTTTGGACAGTAGCTGCGGCTTCCTTCTTTATTGCAACATTACTTTGTATAAAACTGGAAATAAACCCACCACCAATCATGTTGTTAATTGCAGGTATTGCAACAACAACCACCGGGCTACTTATTAAGTTCAAACCTGTAATAATTGGAGGTATGTCATTTTATATATTCAGTATTGCTTCAACTTTTGTAACAAATGAATACATAGCATTAATTGTCGCTGCGGCTATTATTTGTGGCTACCTTATACCAGGATACTTATTAAAATCAGCAAAAGAATAGTGATATGTACAAAGATTTAGATCCCCTTTTACACTCTCAATTACGGTTGGCAATTATTTCTATGCTTGTTGCTTCAGAGAAAGTTGAGTTTACGCATATAAAGGAAGAAACTAAAGCTGCTGCAGGTAATATCAGTATACAAATTAAGAAACTACAGGAAGCGGGATATATTAAAGTTGAAAAAACGTTTAAAAATAATTACCCAAATACTATGATATCAATTACAAAGAAAGGAATAGCGGCATTTGAAGCCTACGTAAAAAGTCTAAAGAAATACATTAACCCCTAGTTTTTTTTGCCAATATAGTTAATATTATTAACCACTTAATAAATTAAACATGAAAACAACATTATCTATTTTATTGATTTCCATACTGATGGGAATTTGCAGTGCTCAACCAAGCATAAATGAATTTGATGCTTCATTGATGAAAAACACTAATGATCCTGATGATACTACACTACTGGAATTCTATCGTCAATTTAGTTCATTTACCGATCCGGGAGAATATGAATATTTGTACGAGAACCTTCCAGATTCATTACCAGAGCTTTGTAGCTTAATAAAATCCCAGTTTATTCATCCCTATGCTGAATTGCCCAATTATCGTGAACAAATCCCCAAAGAGAGATGGAATGAGTCATTTAACTATCCAACAGTTAAATCAGTCTTGGAGGGTCTTCTATCCTATGATTCAAGAGGTTTAGTAAAAGATCGGAAGCTGGAAGACCGATTAGTACTGGGTTGCCGGGATTATGCTATTTTATTGACATCAATACTTAAATATCGTGGTATTCCGGCAAGGTCCCGTTATGGACATGCTAGCTATATAATACCTGGATTTCATGGGAGTCATGTTGTTTGTGAAGTATGGAATAAAAATGACAAGCGTTGGATGCTTGTGGATCCAGGCACGGGTATGATTGATTTTAGCAGAGAAAAATTTGATTATAGTAACGATGCTTGGCTACAACTGCAAAAAGGGGAAATAGATCCCAACCAATATGGCATTCCAGGCAAATACAGCGGAATAATTTCGATAGCAGCGAAAGTCTGCGGAGATTTGGCATCGATATTGGGTACCGAATATACAGTTTATCAATATCCACCAATATTGGATTACGCTTTTAAAAACGATATGCAATTAACAGTTGAACACATTGAAATACTAAACAGCATAAGTGAATTAATGAAGTCAATTGATGCTGACAATCTTTCGAAATTGCAGGATATTTATAATAATACTCCTGAAATTCAAATTTCAAAAACATTTGAACTTGTTGCAACAAATGCTAAAAATAGCACCATAACCAAAGATTCTTCAATGAATAAACTTTAAAAACCATATAATAATTGTGATAAGGGTGAAAATAGGGAAAAGCCATTGGCTGTTGGTAGTTTTCCTCCAAATACAATTGGGTTATATGATATGCATGGAAATATTTGGGAGTGGTGTAACGATTGGTATAGTGAATATGACCTAGACGATAATCTGAATCCAAAATGGAGATGCAGGTCAGCTTATCGTGCAGGAGGTGATCCACCAGGTGCTAGAGGTACGGGAATTAGTTTTCGATTAGTAAAATCTGAATAAAAAATATAGGTTATTAACCCAATTAATAACATTGGGAAGATTAATTAAACTCTTTTGTGAAGTGAAACAATTCAAAAGTGTTTAATACTAAAGGAACACTTTTTATTGCACCTGAGTGCAAAAGCGAGTGGAAAAACCACTTAGGCGCCAATGAAATATATGCCGGTTGGTGGTAGTGATAAATGCTTTGGTCAGTCCTGTGTATAATATGATCTCAACTAAGCACTTTTGGCTTTTATGCTACCGTAGAAGGCATGGTTTTCTCCCTTTTCTAATGCCCAACTCGCATTTCCGTAATCAAAGTGCCAGTACTCTTTTATGTCAACTACAAAATCTTCTTCTTCAAATAGATTAATCAGCAGTTTCCTATTCATTCTGGCTTGAGATGGAATAAATGGATGGTATGGGTAGCATTTATCATCAAGGGTAATTTGTAGCCCGTCATTCGTTCCGAAATCCATAACCCTGTCAGTCCGCAAATCATATATTAGGGCATCTACAGCCCCTCCGGTTGAATGCATTGATTTCATTGTGGGGGCAATAAAATATGAAACCAGCTCCTTAATTTCTTCTATTTGCTTATTTGGAAACTCTTTTTGTAAAGAACCAACCTTATCTTCCCATAATAGTCGTTGATGTTCAAAAGATCTCCATACTGACCGAATGATGAGTTTTTTATCTTGCTTGTCTAAAATTTTGCTTATTCGTCCTATTTTATCAAAAACATCTTCTCTAACCATATAGTTGTAATCTTTTTTAATTGATGGTTCGAATACTAGATTAAATCCAGATTCTTTTAAACTGATTAATCGAGAATTGTTTTCTTTTATTGCAATGGTTGGAAGAAGCTGTTTGTGCTTGCGGTAGTGTAGTTCAACCATTTCGCAATATTCTTGAGCATTCATAAATTCGGCTGTTTTTTTAATTACATATGGAGATGTCATTGCCGTGAGCAAAGCGCCGTAATTCAAATCAAATTCCAATTCGATTCCTACCTTTAATTCTGGCTTCCTGGTATTGACAATAATATGGTCACTGCTTGCCCCCAGGATCTCAATATTCGATCTGGGCGTCAATCCTGAAACTAAAACATCCTGAAGTCCTACATCCAATATAGCTCTATTTATTTGACCTTGATCTTGAAACTCAGGAATATTCCCGAATGCATCCTGCGAGACCTCTCCATAAGGAAGTGAAGGTTTCATTTTTGATTCAATAACTTCTGCAATAAGTGTAAACGCATCAGTAAAAAGTCCCGGGATTGGTTTTCTGTGGAGGGTTTCACATCCCAAATAGATGGACTCACCTATTCGTAGGTTATTGATGCTACCGGTATCATTTGTAGACATGAACCAGTCATAATTAGCCGAATTTCCACCAGAAATATATGCTAATTTCAGTCCAAACCGCTCATCAACATCTCTTGCGATTTCAGACAGGTGATCCATCTTTTCTTTATCAGGTGTAATTCCTCCAAAACAGGCCAGATTTGTTCCTAAACCAACCAGTTCAATCCCTTCCAGCTCCAATACCTTTTTAATTGTACCATCTAAATCCAATGGCATTAAGCCCTCTCTTAAATCTCCCAACTCCAGCATTAAGATAATTTTATGCATGGATTTACTTTCGATTGCAAACCTTGAAAGTCTTCTAATTACAGAAAGCTCAGTATTAAGGCTTATATCTGTATATTTTACAACTTCTTCGACTTGGCTTAGGTTGGGTGTGCGCAACAGAAGAAATTGGGCCTGGACACCAGCATTGCGCATCCTCTTAATATTGCTTATCCTTGAATCAGCAAGGATATTTATTCCACTTTTGACTAATGTGTTAGCAATATCAGGATCCCCACAAACTGCTTTTGTAACCCCAATAACATCAATGCCCTTTGAACCATAAAGTTCCTTCAAAGTTTTGGCGTTGTGGGAAATTTTCCCAAGATCTATCTCTATTCTTGGGGTTAGTCTGCCCAAACCGTTTGTTTTTGTAATTCCGGGAATACCTCGAATAACTTATTAATCAATTTATCACAACCATGCTTTAAAACGTCAGTAGTAGGTAATTCATATTTGTATTCATACTCCATTATTGTTGATTCTAATTCTTCATCGGTCATATCTTCATGATTAATTGTGATGGCAATCACCTTTGATTTAGAAAATACTTCGATTAATTCGATCTCACTTTCAAGGGTTGGCATAGGTATGCTGGAATAATCGCAATGATTTTTTCTTTTTGGTGGATGTTGGAGAATAATTGCATTCGGCATCGCACCTCTTAATATAGCGCTGGATGATGTAAAGGCAGGATGGCTCAAAGCACCTTGCCCTTCAACGACTATGATGTCCGGATTGTCTGTTTTATAGGCGTCTAGAATCGCATTTTCCACTTCGCCGGTTGCAAAACCAGAAGTTAAAACATCTATGGCAAGACCATACTTTGAACCCTGGAGAATACCGGTTTGTCCTGTTGCTATAAATGCAGCTTTCAGTCCCTCTTTTCTTAAAGCATCAACCAGATTTACAGTGGTTGTTCGTTTTCCAACAGCACAATCTGTTCCAAATACAGTTATTACGGGAACTTTGACTTTTTTGATTTGTCCTGTAAAAATATGCAGGTCTTTGCGAGGTGGAGGTTTTCTGATATCATAAATCCTTACTCCATATTCACTGGCTTTTTGCTTGTATTCCTCATCATCAGTGAAGAATTCCGGTAAGCCGTTTACAATGTGCATTCCTTTTTTCATAGCATTGAAAATGATCTCTTTCTGCTCATCGTCAAGAAATGAAGCAAGAGGAGCTATTCCATAGATGAAATACTCCGGTACAAGTCTCAACCTATTAATTGCATCATCAATATTCAGGAAAATAGGTATCCCTGTTTTTTCGCCATCAAGATATTCTCCTGCGTCAAGTCCGGCCTTTGTACTATCTATGATGCCAAGGATATTATATTTTTCAGAGTGCCTGGCTAGCCCATTTGCAACTTTTCCGTCTAATTTTCCAAATTCATTTTCACTATATACCAGTGCGTTTGATTTCATACTTTTTTCTTTAGTTAATAAATTGGTATTCTTTTTTGAATACATATTCCAATTAGTTTTTTCCTCGATTAAGAGTTGTGATAGCAATGTATTTATTGGAGAAGCTAATTAACTTATTGCGTTACTTTAGCTTACTTCTTCATATCCGCTTTTAATAAAAGTGGAAAGCATTTTGAACTTCTCGTTTGCTTTTATCGTGTTACGAGAGTGGGCAGGAATGATAATGGATTGACCCGTTTCAAGTGAAATAGATTTGTCATCAATTACAACTTCAGCATTGCCCTCAATGATCTGAATAAAGGTTTCAAAGGGCGAAGTTTTTCCACATAACAGTTCACCTGAATCAAATGATACGGCACTGATATTTCCAGTTAATTTTTTAATAATTGACTTGATCACTACTGAATTAGGGATGTATTCTATAACCTCAGCTATGTTAAATGCTTTGGATCTTGCAACTTCAGTTTTTACCATTGTGTATACTCTAATAGAGTGATTTATTGTAAACTAATTTTCCCTTTTTCTTTGCGTTTTTCTACTTTGGCGGCCCTCTTTTCTTTCAGGCTTTTTAAGGGTGTCTTTTTGCCTGATTTTGCTTTGCCTTCTTTTTCTTTTGACATTTTGCTTAATTCATAATTTAGATTTTGACTGAAACGTAATTAATCATAAACAAAAAGGAGAATACAGAGTGATTAAATTCAGAAAAGCGTTCGGGACTTTAAGGGAAGTCTTCGAAATGCGATCATTAAAAAGAACAATACCGCAATTCTAATTTATTTTAGCCTAGATAATCAATTACGCTACAAAAGTAGAGTTATTAAATATTCAAAGTATTACACAATTATTAAAAAACCTTACATAAATCACATGTTTTCAAGATTTTTCATGCGCTTTTGCTTCAGCTGCTTATAGTAAGATGGAGTAAGACCGGTGATTTTCTTGAACTGGTTGGATAAATGTGCAACGCTGCTATAATGTAGTTTGTAGGAAATTTCTGTAAGATTCAATTCGTCATATAATAACAATTCTTTTACCTTTTCAATTTTGTTGATGATAATGAATTGCTGTATTGTAATACCCTTTACTTCCGAAAATGTGTTAGCCAGATAGGTATAATCATAATCTAATTTTTCACTTATATAATCAGAATAATTCACATCAGGTAATTCATCAGTATAGTGGATCATTTCTGTAATCACATTTTTTATTTTCTCAATCAGAATACTTTTTTTATTATCCAGCAACTCCAGACCTGACCTGAGCAAATTGTTTTTTAACTTTTCCCATAGTTCATCATTAATGTTCTCATAGGTTTCTACCATACCAAGATCTATCGTCTTATATAGTATACCAAGTTTCTCAAGCTCCGCCTTTACCATCAACTTGCATCGAAGGCTCACCATATATTTGATATAAATTTTCATAGACTATTTATGCTTGTTGTTCATTACCGCCAATGGTAAATATAAAAATACTAGCCATTTACGGGTGTAGAAGTTTTTAATTTACTACTATATATTATGAGAGCTACAATGTTCATATCTACCATTATTTCGATTGTTATTTTTTGCATTGTTGGCTGTAGTATTTATTATCGTTTTGATATAATCTTAGAACCATTTCCTTTTTTTAAAATATATTAATGGGATGATAAAACTTAGTAATAAAAATAGGGCTATTATTGGATAGCCGAATACCCATTCAAGTTCTGGCATATGTTTAAAATTCATTCCATATATGCCCACAATCAAAGTAGGTAATGAAATACATACTGTAATTATTGTCAGGATTTTAAAGATCTTATTTTGTTCTAATTCTATTTTACTATTAATGTTCCCATTCAAGTCATCTAATCTGTTAAAATTGTATTGTAAATAATCTCCTATTACATTAAGGTCATCTATCTCTTCATTTATCTTGGTGGATGAATTGTCCTTATTTTTATCACTCTTTTTCAACAGAAGAAGAATTCTTTGAAACTCTGAAAGAGATTCCCTTATGAGTAGATTATTAAACCTTAATTCTGCAATGTAATCCAAGTCATTTTCCTTGAACTGTTTCGATTTGAGTGTCTTTTGGAAAAGGTCTTTTATTTTTTTTGAAATCAATTCGACAATATCTGCGTAGTAATCTGAGATTACCCCGATTTGAAAAAGAAAAAGTTGATGATAAGAGACAAATCTTGTATTCTCAAAACTATATATAAATTGTGTTAATTTATTTAAACTATCTTCTATGTCAGGTGAAAGAAATGTAAATACAATATCATTTTTAATTAAAATATAAATATCCTTCTCCTCAAAAGAATTATTTATTGAATAATTTGGAATAGTAAAATTTAAGGATAACTGGTCAGCTGATTCAATATAATGTGAACTTATTTCTATATCCTCTCTTTTACTAAAAGAGGTTAAATCAAGTCCAAACTTTTGAGAAATTGCTTCTAAATCTGAACTATTGAAACCAATAAATCGAATACTGAATATTTTGTTTGGTAAATATTCGATTTCATCAATGGATTTATATCTTTTTATATTATTATTTTTGTAATAGATTTCAATCATTTTCTCTCTTGGTTTATATTACAGACAACGTTTTTGTATTTAGTGGTTCTTAAAACCATTTTCTCTTTCTGAAATAGATTAACATCCCAATAGCAACTGTTACTATTACTCCCCACATAATAAAATAGCTGTATTTATAATGGAGTTCTGGCACAAAATCAAAGTTGGTTCCATAAATTCCAGCTATAAAAGTAAGTGGGATGAATATGACAGAGAAAATCGTCAGGAATTTCATGATATCATTTAGCTTACTACTTATGGTTGTATGAAATATATTTAGTTGATCAGACAATATTTCTCTATAGCTATCAGAAGAATCGCTAGCTTGATTAATATTATCCTGCAGTTCTTTAAAGTGAATATAAGAACTTTCATCAATTAAATCGGATTCGATTTTCAAAAGAGCCAATATCATTTCCTTCGCTGGTTTTATACTCTTCCTCAAAAAGTTCAATTCACGTTTGTAATTATTAATTTCATTAATAAGCGATTGTTTGGGTTCAATGGCTAGATCATCTTCAAGGCTTTCAATTTTTTCACCCAATACACTGATCACATAAATATAATTATCAATAACAATGTCCAGTAATGCAAATGCCAAATAATCCGTTCCAGAATTTCGTATTCTCTTTTTTTGCTTTCTGATTCGTTCTCTAACTGGTTCAAAAACATCTCCTTTTCTCTCTTGAAATGAAATCAGTACTGATTTGGTTATTATTAAGCTTAGGTTTTCAACGCTAATTAAATCTGTTTCAGAATTTTGTTGAAGCATTTTTATGGATATGTAAACACAGTTTTGATACTCTGCAACTTTAGGCCTTATGCCTGTGTTCATTACTTCAGCAAGGATAAGACTGTCAAGATTAAATCCTTTAGAAATTTCTTCCATAATAGACGCATCATGAAGGCCATCAACATTTAGCCAGGTAACAGAATTTTTTTCACGAAAATCAAGGGCTTCCTGTACCTTTTTTATTGCATTTTCCTCCAAATTTTCAGAGTCATAGTCAATGATTCGCAATGTTATTTCTTCGGACTTTTGTTTACCTCTAAACAATAACTCATCAGGTGAAACACCTATTTCTATTTTCTGTTTTTTTATGAATCTAGCCATTGTTTTTATTTATTAATTTAGTTTTCAAATAGAAATGCAATATCAGAGAATTACGGCCGAATAATAATCGAATTAATCCCGTCCTTTTGATTTCCAATATTCTTCGGCTTCTTTTTCTAACTTTTCCAGTCTGGAATAATAATCCGGGAACTCCTTCAGATGGGCCCACGCAATTTTGCCTGTAAGTATTAAATCATTATTTGTTACATTGGTTTCCGGATACCTGGTCCCATGTTCTAGCTCAACATTTATACCGATATGGAATTCATCTAAGTTTACTTCGTTCCAACTTATTCCAAGCTCATTTCCAATTTTTTTTGCATCATTTGCATCTATTTTTTTCATGATTATATATTTTATTTGTTTTGCAAAAGTTTTAGATTAATAATTCATTCATATTCCTTTTAATAATCCCCCCAAAATATCAGCTCCTGTAATGATTCGTTTATTTTCTGTCTGCCAGAATAAAAATATCATCCATGATATAATCAGTTTTCTAAATATACATTAACCTCATTTTGTTACTATTAAACATAATGAGGAGCTAAATGTAGTTTACTCACTACCTGCCTATCGGCAGGCAAGGTGTTAGTGAGAAGGCTTCGCTTAGTTATCTCTGCATACGAAGATATTAAAAAAGGAAGGATGATACAATTCACAATATACTGAACGGTCGTGTATGAATAGTGGTGGGTTAGGGAGCACATCCCTATCAAACCGAGATGAAGTTGATGCTAGCTGCAAACCTCTATATTTACTACTAGCTCCGCCATTACGCATGACACATTGTTAGATTTTCGTGCTTTATTCTCCGCAGTTTATCCACGTGTATGGTTACGATGCAGTGGACATTAATCGACTCTTTTAACACTTCGTGAGTCCGTGTCTTCAACAACTTCTTTCTCAATCTCGTAATTAACTGATACCATCCAATCGGCAAAAGAAGTGTCTATTGTTATTATGGACTGTATTAACTCCTGCTTAAAAGTTGTTTCAATAGGAGTGCCTCGACTAGGCCAAATCTCGAATATCAATCGACAAAATTCATTATCATCGATTGTTTTAATGATTTTAGATTTCGGTTTTTTGGAAATAAGGATATTCGGATACTTTCTGGGAACTATTTCAAGCATCTCATTTACTTTTTTAATAATGCTCTGTTTAAGTTCAATATCTTTCGGTAAAATGATATCGAGTTGGCAATTGATATGTTTTTTAGGGTAATTGATTACCACATTTATGTTTCTATTTGGAATATAAACCATAGCACCAATTGCATTTTCAAACACTACGAACCTCATTCCTATAGAATTAATTATTCCGGTTTGTCCGTTAATTTCAACCATATCTCCAATGTCAATCTGGTTTGAAACTATTAGGGTAAATCCGGTAACCATATCCTGTACAATACCCTGCGAACCAAAACCAACAGCAAGCCCTATAACAGATGCACTGGCAATATAGGCTGTTAATGAAATGCCTAATTCTTTAAGAGCATACCCAATAGCAAGAAAATAAATAATAAATACCAACACACTGGTGAGCAAACTCATAACCGATAATATTTTTGGTGACGATTTCCCACTGGTTTTTGTGTGAAATAACTTACTTGTTTTCTTTACAATTATCACCAGAAGGTGCGCTGCAATCGCTATTGCCAAAATAAACAGAACACGCATACCTATAGTTTGAAACTGAAGCGATATGTCATCGAACATTAATGTTATCATGATTAATTATCTGTAATTCATTTTATAAAACCAGTGCAAGTAACGCCTTTTTAAAATACTCTCCTACTGTTTATAACCTCACAAGTGTTTATTAGCGTTTCAAATATCTTATATTCATTATCAAGTGGTTTGTAATTTTTTCCTGAGATACCTAAACGCCTTTTATCAGGTTCCACTCTACTGATAGCTCTTTTGTCAATATACTGTAAATGTTCTATTCATATTCCTTTTAGTAAACGACCTAAAATATCTGCTCCTGTTATAATTCGTTTTTCATTCTTTCCCCAGAACAAAACGATGTCTTTTTCGATGGGAGCATCTGAATTGATATCGGTACCGCCTTTTAAATCTTTAATTAATCTGTCCAAATTCGATGTTTCATTTCTTAAAATGAGTGGAATATGACAATATTTTTCTATTCCATTTGGACGATGATCATAAAATTCTGATCGTAAAAACCCATCAGCATCCAAAGCAAATTGTGGTTCGTGATTTTCATTTGTAAAAACGATCCATTTTTCTCCTGATTTATTTATTTTTTGCATAAAGGGATCATCAAGATCAGCAACATATTCTGGAAATATTAATTTATCGTTTTTACTATCCAAAGCGATAATACTATCGGGATTAATTAATTCACCTTCCTGGGTCACTTTTAAATCGTCAAGCGAAAAGAAATTAATAGCTCCGGTACCTTCAATGTGATCAATATCATTATCAGAACCTTCCATGTGTTTTTTAATAAACAATTTGATATTATTTTCAGCAAAAAACTGAACCGATTCCTTCCCTAACCAATAATCTAACAGAAGTGCGCTTGGTTTGGCAACTATATATAAAACAACCTGGTAAAATTTCAATATTGGTGCCAGAAACGAAGCCATACGTAAGGCATTTCTCGAAAAGTATGCCTGAGGTACTATTTCGCCAAACAAGGTGATAAATACAGTTGAAAAAATAAAGGAGGAGACCCCAGCCATTACAGAATCGGAGAGCAAGGTTAATAAAACATTTACACCTACATTTCCCCATAAAATTGTTGTAAGCAGAAAGTTGGAGTCTTTGCGCATAGCCAGTACTTTTTTTGCGCCACTCTTTTCCGCAATTTCCGCTTCTATTTCAAGTCGGAGCCGAGTTAAACTGAAAAAAGCCAGGTTTAGTCCCGAGAACATGGCTGACTGAGTTATACATATAAAAATTCCAGACCAGATTAATACTTCATACATCTTTTCTATTCATTAATTTTTTGAATTCTTCTCAAAGAAAAATAGCCTGCTTTGCTTTTAGGTGATACTAAGTACCGACATAAGTGCTGTTGCGAGGCCTAAAAAGCTAAAAAACCCTGTAATATCTGTTACAGTTGTTAAAATAATTGACGAGGAAGTGGCCGGATCCTGCCCAATTGCTTTCAAAGCCATTGGAATGCCTGCCCCTGCAAAACCTGCTATCATCATTGAAAGTACCATTGAAATAGCAATTACGATCGCTATACCAAGTGATGATGACCAAAAAAAGACAATGATGCCCGTAGTTAAAGCTACGGCAACACCATTAATAAACCCGACAAAAAGTTCCTTCCTGGCCACCCTGAACCATTGTGAAATCCTGATTTCCCTCAGAGCCAGTCCTCTCATGGTTACTGCCAATGCCTGTGAACCTGTATTACCTGACTGCCCTGCAACTACGGGTAAAAAAATTGCCAATATTGTAATCTGAGCAATAGTATCTTCAAACAAACCAACAACCATCGAAGCCAAGAAAGCAGTAGCAAGGTTAACCTGTAGCCAGGGCAGCCTCTTTTTAACAGCAAATGATACTTTTGACAAAGCCTGTTCTTCACGGCCGGCACCAAACATGGCTTGCATATCTATTGTCGATCCCTCTTTTGTTGCCGTCATCAGGGTGTCATTTCTGATTACCCCAAGGAGTTTATTGTTGATGTCGGTAACGGGTACCTGGATTAAATCTTCCTTTTCCATCATTTCCAGTACCTCCTCCTGCGAGGACATCGCATTAACATTTGGCGCTTTAATAAAAAGTTTGTCCAATTGATCGCTAGGCTTTGAAATGGCGATGATTTGTAATGGAATTTTCCCTAAAAGACTCCGGTTTCATCAATAATAAAAACGTTTGTAATTCTGCGATCCTTATGTTTCCTGATCCGTTGAAGTACATCCTGCACTTTATTCTCCTTATTGAAGGTAATTACATCTGTTTCCATAAGATGGCCAGCAGTGTCGGGACCATATGACATGAAGTCCTTCAATTCAAGTGAAGTAATGGAAGGCAATAAGCTTAATCTTTGTTGAATATTTTCTTCTTTTAGGCGAGATAGTAAACGCGCACCAACATGGGTGTCAATTTTGGTAAATATCAGTTTGAACAGCTTATTATCCATCGCTTTGATGACCAATGCAGCAATTTCAGGATTTAATCTGGAGAAAACCGGAATGACCAATTCAATGGGCATACTTTCCAGGTAATAAATTATTTTATTTATCGGAAAAGAATTGAGTGCCAATGCGGCTTCCATCGGAAAACGAAGAAAATATTCTCTGATGAGGTTTTCTTTTATTAAAGTGGTGGTATTTTCCATATTATTAAATTCTGTTTAAAAAAAATTCCCTTAGATTATCTATTTATAACTTGCAGGAATCCTGAGAGGCCAATACGATACAACTCTCCCAGAGAGTTACTTGTTTCAATAATTTGTTTAGTCAATTCATTTTCAGGATCAGTTTTATTTTTATTGATGTTTACGAAATTTAATATGCCAACTAGTTTACCATTAATACCAACTACAGGAATAGATTGAAATTCAAGCCATGCCGGATGATTTGCGACCGATTCGATGCTTGTGTCGGTTTTGAATCTTGGGCAATTCGTTTGCATTATGGAGGCAATTTCACTTCTACTCCTGGCGAACAGCAAATCTTGTAGAAGAATTATTCCCTCCAGGTATTCATTATCATCTACCACACATACAATAGAAGCGATTCCCTTTTTTTCTTGCTTTACAAGCTTTATTGCCTCTTCAACTGTTTGGTTTTTTCTTAAACCAAAAGTTATAGGATTCATAAATGAACCTACTGTATCTGCCTTATGCTTTATCTTTTCGCGTAATATGGTTGATAATTTCGGTGTTATTCCCTCCAGGATTGTGTTTGAGAATTCCGGTTCACATTGTCGTAAAATTGATTCTCCAAGTTGCACCTCTATTTTTTCAAACAAACTAATGGCAATCTCCGGGTTTAATAATTTTAAACTCTGAGCTGCTTTATAACTGCTCATTTTATTGAGCAATATTGTAGCAAGTTCGATGGGGAATAATTCAAGTATGGCAGCTGTTTCCTCATCTTTTAGTTTTTCGATAGCCTGTGCAGCTTCCAGAGGGTGGTCAAGAACAAACTGTTCCAATAATAATTGATCTGTATCCATGCTTACTTCTTGTTAATCAGAATTGATTGTGATTCGTTAAATGTTTTTGCTGGTATAAAAAACTGCCCTAATTCAGAATCAATTCTCACTACATTCGATTCAATTTTAGCAATTCTGCCCTCAACATCTCCGATTCTGATGTAATCTCCTTCTTTATACATTTTACGAATATAAAATGAAGCTAAAATGTTGCTCACTGATGTTCTGGCGCCCAAACCAAAGGCAAATGCAGCCGCAAAAAATACAGAAGCTACGGTAATATTCATCATGCTAATAAGGAAGGTTACTTCTATACCCAGCTGATCAATGGCAATAATTATTGCAGATAAAAGAATGAGGTATTGTACAATTTTCCCAAGGGTATTTCCATATTGAATTCCCACCTGGTTTCCAAAAGTTGAAATGGTTCTTGAGATGAACTTCCCAAAAATAATGGCTACAAATACAATCAGAATGGCAGCTATTACATTTGGTGAGTAAACAAATATGATTTCCAGACCTTTGGTAAGAATCGTCAGTTTAAGAATATTGGAAATAAGAATAAAAGTGGCTAACATAACCAACCAAAAAAAGGCAAGTCCTATAAAGGGGGCTGACTGATCAATATTGATTTGCTCGAACCTTTGGTTGATCAGTCGGCTGACATATCGAACCAGCCGCAGGATAAAAAATTTTATCAGACGGGCAAATATGTACCCTATACCAAGCACTACCAGTGAAATAATAACCTGAGGCAGGAGTTCCAGTAACTGATTCTTTAAAGAGATAGCCGTATTGTATAATTCATCCATCATAATTCATGTTTTAAAATGTGATATAATAATGCCCGGTCAAATTAAAATCTCCGGGATTGGTTGGCAAATTTCAAATTGATAATTGCGAACTTATTTTCTGACAATGTACAAATATATTACAAGTTCTAGTTCTATTTATTTATTTAAATTGATGTTTATCAGGACTCAAGGGTTGCATGACTATACTATTGACAAACAAATCTATTGGTCGCATTTTATTGATGGGATCAATGGTATTATCAACGCGACTAGGGAAATATTTCGTTTGAGATCGGTCTTGTCCTTTTATGAATTTCATTGTAAAAAGGTGCAAGAAGACTTCTTTTAAAAGTATTAAAAACAACCCAGTTGTCAACAAAATGAAATGAATTATGAAGGGTTTTTAGACAGCCTGACTTTTATGGCTAAGTGCACTACTGGATTTACAAGTACTCATTTTGTAGCTTAACCCTATGTTCTTATTTTTAATTTACCACATCACTCCATATCGCATATGACCGGGTGTTGTGTTTTCGACCATTATTTGTTCTCAAGGTTTATTCTTGTCTTTGGTAAACTTTCTGGGTAATTCTTTTGAATAAATTCGATCATTTTTTCTCTAATATATACTCTTAAGTCCCATGCTGTTGGGGAGTTCTTAGCACTCACAAGTATCCTGAGTTCCAAAGTCGATTCTTTGGAATCAGTTACTTGAAGAACATTAACTTTTTTGTCCCACAATTCACTTTCATTTAATAATCTTGAAAGTTCATCTCTCAGTACCTGGAAAGAGATCGTATAATCAACATAAAGAAAAACAGAGCCTGTAATATCAGCAGATGTTCTTGTCCAATTTTGAAATGGTTTTTCTAAAAAGTAAGTTGTTGGAAGGACTAGTCGCCGTTTATCCCAAATTCTTACCACTACATAAGTTAGATTTATCTCCTCTATCCAACCCCATTCATTTTCAACAAGTACAGCATCATCAATTCTAAAAGGCTGAGTAATTGCAATTTGAATTCCAGCTAATAATGACCCAACTACTTTTTGAGCGGATAAACCAATAATAATTCCAGCCAAACCTGCGGAAGCAAACAGGCCAATTCCAATCTTCTTAATACTTTCAAAGGATAACAGCACCATTCCTAATGCAAAAAGAATAATTATAAATATGAGTACCTTTTCGAGAATATTAATCTGAGTATACACTTTTCGGGATGCAAGATTATCTTCAATGGAAATATCAAATCTATTCAAAAAGGCTGTTTTCAGTGTCCTTATTAATACAATTAAAACCCACGAAATACCAATTATAACAAGAATTTGACTTTGATTGTATAGCAGTGATAATAAACCATCTGCATGATCAGTAAAAAGATCAAGCATTGGTTTTATTAAAAAGAATATAATCGTAAAAAAGATACTTAGGAAGAGCTTATAATATTTTTTCATTATTGTAATTTAAATATTATTTGTCATTTTAATAATTGTAATATAGAATTTTGTCAGCATGACGTACAACGGTTTTCCAGTAAAAAACGTGCGATAAATAACCGCAGCTGTGTTCTGACCATTAAAGGTAGTAAAATCCATGCTATGATATTGCATTTTAATCTTTGCTTTTAAAGCTGTAATTTCTCTTCTAATAATTGATAAAGTCATGTTATCCGTATGATTCACAGATTAAGACATTTTAGCTTTTTGTTCATAAAAAATGTTATCCCTGTAAACTTGAATGCCCTTCAAAAGAGCCAATACCAGGTCCGAGGATTAAGATGTAAAAGAGTATTGAGATAATACCAATGATTATCCAAAAAAATGATTTGCTTGTTAATATGTTTTCTAATGAATTTGCTTTACCTGACAAGGGAACAATATTCACAACAAAGGCCCAGAGTATAAAATGAAAAAATGCAAAAACTGACGCGAGTAAATGGTTTTGTTCTGGAGATAAATAGGCAAATGGACTCTTTAAAAGTGACAATGTTTGAACAATAATTACAGTTAAAACAGGAATTAATGTTATTGTAGCAAGAATTGACCGATGACCTTTCATTTTGGGCATAAAGCTTTTTTGTATCATTATGTAACCTGCGATCATAATAAATAATCCAATAATAAGAACAACGATTTTTGCAGTATCCTGGTTATTGAAAGTACTTATAACTCCCGGAAGATCCCCTCCTCCGATAAGTGTAACGGAAATAAGGTTCATTACTATGATAACTAAGCTAAATGATGCGAATAACCAAAGAAATAAAGTAATATTAGAATTTACAGGTTTTTTAAATTTTTGTATAAGGATGACTATTAGTCCGGTTATAAAATTCATCAATACACCACCAAGAAGAAAAAACCTCAAACCTATAAATCCATATTGATTGATATAATTATCCCAGTTTACATCAAGATAGGCAGTTGAGGTACTAACAGCTTTCAATTTAAGACCGCATAATATTCCAAATACTGCATGACCAAAAAACTCATGAGTAATATTGACTAAAATCCATGACAAAGCTGAAATAGCTATTAATGTTAGTAGGTTGGTCTTTTTCATATAAGCTTTTATTTGGGTGTGATATAATTACCAAAGTTTATATTTTATTTGATTTAAGAAACGATAGAGGGTGAATAGTTTTTAGTACCTGAGGCACCAATTAAGCCCAACTCGTTTATATATGCACCTTTGCAAGCTAAAGGTACCGAATATATCCAATATTGGTATGTATTGAGTAATAAATTGGTTTAGGAGGTTGGCTTTATTTTATATCATTTCTTTACCGGATTGCCAGCAATTTCACCACAATATCAGAAAAGCCATTATTTAAAAATAACTGCTTCCATCCCAGCAATGGGTGCAAAGTTTTTCTTTAGGCAAACCAATGGCTTCAACAAGATCGTCCAGTCGTTGAAACTTCAATGTAGTAACATTCATCTTCTCCCGAATTTTCTCAACCATGGCAGCACACTTTGGAGAATCAGGGTTGGCATATTCAGCCAGGTCTTTATCTTCCACGCCTTCTATTTCCTTAATGGCTTTCCGCCCGGCCAGATCAAGGGTTGAACGTGAATTAGAAAAATTCAAAAACTCGCAGGGGAAGATAAGAGTTGGACATGCAGGACGCACATGCACCTCTTTGGCACCACATTGCTTCAATACCTGAACATTGTCCTGCAATTGGGTTCCTCTTACTATAGAATCATCCAACAACGCCATTTTTTGATTTTCAATAAGGGCCTTATTTGGAATTAGTTTCATTTTGGCAACTAAATTCCGCATTTCCTGGTTCTGAGGCATAAAGCTTCGCGGCCAGGTGGGCGTATATTTAACATAAGCACGTTTATACGGGATTTGCTTTTCATTTGAATATCCAATGGCATGAGCTAATCCTGAATCAGGAACCCCTGACACATAATCGATTTCAATGTCATCCCGTCGTGCAAGGGCCGCACCACATCGATAACGGGCATCTTCTACATTGATTCCTTCATAGTAAGAACTGGGATATCCATAATATACCCACAGAAATGAACATACCTGCATTTTCTCGTTTGGCTTGCGGCGTTGTTCATATCCGTCGGCTGTGATAAATAATATTTCGCCTGGTCCGATATAATATTCAATTTCGAAACCCAGATTTGAGAAAGAACTGGATTCTGAACCCACAGCATAGGCCCCTTCTTTTTTACCCAGAATGATGGGTGTACGTCCCAACTTGTCACGGGCTGCATATAAGCCTTCTCTGGTTAATATTAACAATGAGCATGAGCCTTTTACCAATTCATAAACATTTTCAATCCCAGCCTCTATACTTTCCTTCTCATTGATAAGCATGGCTATCAATTCACTAGGGTTGGTTGTACCTGTGCTTGTTTCAGAGAAATGACGCTTCTGCTTCAATGCCCTTTCAGTAAGTTCATCAATATTAGCAAGTTTGCTTACACTCACAATCACAAACTGCCCCAAATGTGAGTTGATCATTATGGGTTGTGATTCAGTATCACTAATAACTCCAATCCCACTATTTCCCTTGAATCTGGGTAACTCCGGCTCAAATTTTGTGCGAAAATATGAGTTTTCCAGATTGTGAATAGCACGGGTAAAACCATTGCCATTTTTAACAGCCATACCGCCACGCCTGGTGCCAAGATGTGAGTTATAATCTGTTCCGTAATACAAATCGTTTACACAATCTGACTTTGAAATAGTGCCGAAAAATCCGCCCATAATAGATAATTAATTTGGTGAGTTAATGTTAAATTGGGGTTTAGCTAAAAACTATCAATTTTTTAAAGGATTTAAAATTAAATATTTTAGTGTCTTTAAAAAGGAATGTTGACAAGTTGTGAAAAGTCATATAAACATTGAATACTTAAGAGCCAGTTTTGATAATTGTTATACAAGCAGCATTTATGGAAATATTTAGGTTTTATTAATAAAGAAATTAATTAGAATTTGTATCTTCAAATAGTTAAAAATTCTTTTGTGTTCATTTCTCAAAAAACATAATAACAATGGAAAAAATCAAAACTGTTTTTGCATGTTCGGGAGCCGCTGATCTGGGCCGAATATCTGATCTGGTAGCCAGAAAACTTCAAAGTGATAAAACCAGACAAATGAAATGTCTCGCTTTTATTGGTGCCGGAATTGATGAAATGATCGATTCAATAAAAGACACCGATATGCTGGTTATTGATGGTTGTGAGCTGGATTGTGGAAGATTAACCATGGACAAAAATGGATTATCGGGCTATCACCACATGAGGTTAACAGATTTGGGATATATCAAGGGCCAGACTCCGGTAAAATCAAAGATCATAGATAACATTACTGAAAAGGCTGTTTCCCTTTCCTGAAAATTAGCTGATCCTGAATAATCTGGTATATTCTATTTGTGTTTCAGTGGGATTATCATTCCATATATTCCACCCTTTTTCTTCGTGCAGTTTTCAGAACCTCATATTATTTTCTATGATTAGTTCTTCCTAATGACCAGGATTACAAATTGGGTTTTAATTTATTTGGTATAGTTATTCTATTTTTACTATATAACTATGTCGATATAATCATTTTAAATTAGCCAGCCAGTCGGGTTGTTATCTATTGATTTATAATAATTTATGTGCAAGTCATTATTGCTTGGTACGAATTGTATTTGAAATATTATACTTAATACCTATTTTGGTTGGTTTATGTTAAATAATAGATACTTGTAAATTCAAACCCAAGATGAAAAATCAATCAATTAAATCAGCACTTATACTTCTTATTATTTTCAGTTTTTACTCAGCTTGCAATCGGCCAGGTATATGATTGGCGTGGCCCGGATAGAACCGGTGTCTATAACGAGACCGGCTTATTGAAAAAGTGGCCTGCAGGTGGTCCAGAATTACTATGGGAAATTGAAGACATTGGTTTCGGTTATTCAGCAGTAACCATATCAGATGATGCAATATATATAACTGGCCGGAAAGACTCTTTAGATGTTCTAACTGCCTTAACTCTAGACGGAAAAAAGAAATGGGAAGTTGCATACGGGAATGCCTGGATTATGAACCATACCGGAACCAGGAGTACGCCAACTTATGTAAATGGGATGATTTACCTTGTTAGCGGGGCCGGTGACATTACATGCGTTGATAAAAATGGAAAAATTGTCTGGACAAAGAATCACTATAAGCTTTACAATGCCAGAGCTGCAAGATTTGGAATTTCAGAATCCCCCTTGTATGTTGACGACAAAATAATAGTCTCCCCCGGGGGAAGCAAAGCTTCAATTGTAGCTTTCAATGCTTCAAACGGTAACGTGGTATGGGAAGCTGAACCATTAAATGAGAGTGCCCATTATGTTAATCCGAAACTAATAGAGCGTGGTGGAAAGAAAATTATAGTTACCTATTTGAATACCCATATCTTTGGAGTAGATGCCTCAAATGGCAAAATGCTATGGAAAATCAATTATGATGAACAGAATGAGCCTACCGAAGGCAGGTTAAGGAAAAATCATGCCATGACTCCGCTGTACCGAGATGGCAAGATTCTGGTTGCCAACGGATACAAATTTATTGCTGTGCAAATTGAACTTTCAAAAGATGGTACAGTGGCTAAGGTAGTTTGGAAAAATAATGAATTAGGTCCCCACCATGGAGGTGCTGTCTTACTAGGAGATTATATCTACAGTACCTCTTATATGAGTAACTCAATGGGTGACTGGATGTGTGTTGATTGGAATACAGGTAAAACCCAATGGAAAACCCGGTGGCATAATAAAGGATCTATCATTTCAGCAGATAATATGCTCTATTTGTATGAGGAAAAATCAGGTTATGTGGCTCTGGCAAATGTGAATCCTGAAAAACTTGATATTGTAAGCGAATTTAAGATCTCAAAAGGAGAAGGTCCCTACTGGGCACATCCTGTTATTCGCGATGGTAAGCTATATATCCGTCACGGGGAAGTACTAATGGTTTATTCGATAAAAAAGTAAATATCTTTCTCTCTCAGCCACAATTACCAATTTGAATGTTTAGAATAAGGTCAGGCAGATGAAATCGTTTCCGCTTTTAAGCAGAGTTGTTCCAATAATTGTTTTTGCCATTTTCACTACGGCTTTTGTTTGGTTCGTGAGCACTAAGCCCGTGGATAATCTGGAAAAAAGAGTTCCCGGAATGGATGCTAGACCTAGAGCTTATTGGCGAACATGAAGCAGTTGTTATTGGTGAATTCTTTGAAGCTTTTACAGCAATTGAATCAGATTTAAAAGGAAGCTGGCCGCGGTTTAGGGGCAATGATTTCGATAATATCAGTAAAGATCTTACACCTACTGCAGACAAATGGCCTGAAACAGGGCCTGAAATTGTCTGGCAAATTAAGCTGGGTGAAGGTTATGCCGGTCCTGCCATTCATAAGGGGAAAGTATATGTTCTTGATTACAATGAAAAAATCCGTGCCGATGTATTGAAGTGTTTCTCCCTTGTAACAGGGGAGGAAATATGGAAAAGATGGTACAGCGTGGCCATAAAAAGAAATCATGGAATGTCTCGTACCATTCCTACTGTAACGGATGAGTATATAATCTCGATTGGACCAAGATGCCAGGTAATGTGTATGGAAACAGAAACCGGAAACCTGCTGTGGTCTGTTGATCTTGTTCGAGACCTTGGTGCAGAAATTCCTCAGTGGTATACGGCCCAATGCCCCTTAATTGATGGTGACATAGCAGTAATCGCTGTGGGGGGAGAGTCCCTTTTGATTGGGGTAAACTGCAAAACAGGTGAAATTGAATGGAATACGCCCAACCCCGATAAATGGAATATGTCACATTCTTCGGTAATCCCTGCCACAATACTGGGAAGAAAGACATATATCTATATGGCTGTGGGTGGTATCTGCGGAGTAGCTGCAGATGGAGAAGATATAGGGTCAATCCTATGGAAAAACAAAGAATGGAGTCCTACTGTGGTTGCCACGAGCCCAATATATATTGGCAACAATGAGATAGTATTTACTACCGGCTATGGAGCAGGGGGCGGTAAATTGAAAGTTATTAAATCTGGCAATGATATGGTGGCCAGTGTAATTGAAACACATTCACCAAGAGAAGGACTTGCCAGTGAACAACAAACTCCTATTCTTGCCGGTGAATTTCTCTGGACAATAAATCCTAAAGATGCAGGAGCTATGCGAAATCAGCTTGCATGTTATCACATTTCTAATCTCCGGAATCCGGTTTGGGCCAGTGGAAAAGAAACCAGGTTTGGGCTTGGACCATACATGGTGGTAGAAGATAAAATGTTTCTTGTAAATGATGATGCTGAGCTTTTCATGTTCAGGTTTAACACAAACAGTGTAAATCAGTTGGATAGCTTTAGCCCATTGGAAGAGGGTATTGATGCCTGGGGACCTCTGGCCTTTGCCGATGGATACCTCATTATGAGAGATTCACACACTATGATATGCCTTGATGTGAGCGACAAAAACAGTTTATCAAATGAATAAAAAAGTTGCCGGAATAATATCAGTCGTGTTTATCCTAATTTGTATAGGATATATAATATTTGATATTGCTACCGGCAAATCCGATAAAAAAGTTGTGGTTGAGGAAGAAACTGAACGGACAGAACTCGAGACTCAATGGCAAATTGTTAAAGAATTTAGGGTGGAAGCCGGAAGACTCACTTCAGTTGCACTTACTTACAGCGATAATTTGATTTGCGCCGGAGAATCATTTATTGCTGCTTACAGCACAAATTTTTCATTGGAATGGGAAATACCAATTGAGGAAACTATCTGGGCTCTGGACGTATCTGGAGACACCATATTTGCTGCCACAAGGGAGAACATTTACCTATTCAACCTCTCAGGTGAACTGCTAGATGAGTGGGGTCCTTATGACGATGAAGCAATAATTACCAGTATTACAGCAAACAGGGATTATGTTGCATTTGCCGATGCAGGGAACCTGCTTGTATATGTGGTGAATAAAAACGGGGCTTTGAAATCAATTGTTGGGCATCCGGGAATTCAATTCATAATCCCCAGTGCCTATTTTGATGTACATCTTACTAAGGATGACACCCTTGTGATTGCAAATACCGGCAAAAGAAATATTGAATTCAGGAATATTGAAGGAGAATTGATTCGCGTATTTGGTGAAGAGGGGGATGAATTTGATGAATTTTGTGGTTGCTGTAACCCTGCTCATTTTGCTTTTGCCCCGGATGGAAATATTGTGACTGCAGAAAAAGGTCTAAACCGGATTAAGCTAATTAAGCCAGATGGAGTACTGATTGAACCGGTTGCCCAACCTGCACATTTTACAGCATATCTACCAGTTGACCTGGCAGTATGTAGTAAAGGCCTTATATATGCTGCAAATCCTAAAGATTCAAAGATTTACATTTTTAAAAGAAACGATCGATAATGGAAAGGAGAGATTTTATTTTTAAGTTATCCAGGTGGGGACTCGCTATAGTTCTTGCCTGCCTGACCCTAATACTGGGGAAAAAGATTGTTCTAAAAAAGGAATGTTCCTCATGTCCAGACTATGCATCATGTCCGGGTGTAAGTAGCTGTGAGGTAACTGCATCAAATGAATAAAGATGAGTAACAAGAATAAATATCAGTCGAGAAGGGACTTTGTAAAAATAGCCGGTAAGGTGGCTATAGCCTTACCCCTCACCTATTTATCTGTGACCCTGGTTTCCAAAACTGCCGCTAAGGAACTGGTATGGCAGATTGATCCTATAAAATGCACACAATGTGGCCAGTGTGAAACCCATTGTGTACTTACTCCCTCAGCATCAAAATGTATGCACTCATTTGAAATGTGTGGTTATTGCGATCTATGCAGTGGATTTCTGCGACAGGGGGTTAAAGACCTGGATACCGGAGCTGAAGTTCAACTCTGTCCTACCAATGCAATTACCAGGAAATTTGTTGAAGAGCCCTATTTCGAATATACGATTGATGAAGATCTTTGTATAGGTTGTGCAAAATGTGTGAAAGGATGCACTGATTTCGGAAATGGTTCATTGCACATGCAGATAAATCAAGCATTGTGCAAAAATTGTAATCAATGCAGCATTGCAATAGCCTGTCCGTCAAATGCGATTGAAAGGGTGCCAATAACTCAGGCCTATAAACCAAAATCGGGATATCAACCAAGAGTATAATGTTCAGGAAATTACCCTATATAATTGTTTTTTTGTTAATTGCCTGGCAAACTATCCTGTATGCCCAGCAGCGCTTTCCAAAACCTGAGTTTGAATCCGGTTATGTGTATCCTGAATACCAGCTTACAAGCCCACGCAGCCAGGTATTGGAGTATCTGGATGTTGCTGTTTTGATAGGAGTTCTTATTATTACTACTCATTTTACTCTAAAGAAAAGATCAAGAACTGCTATTCTATGGACTTCGGTATTCACAGTAGCCTATTTTGGTTTTTATCGTGAGGGTTGTATTTGTGCCGTCGGATCAGTGCAAAATGTGGCTCTGGCCCTGTTCAACGAAGGTTATGCTCTTCCACTATCGGCCCTGCTTTTCTTTTTGATTCCACTTATCTTTGCTTTACTTTATGGAAGACAATTCTGTGCAGGGGCCTGTCCATTGGGTGCTATTCAGGAACTTACCGCTCTGTACCCGGTAAAAATCCCGAAAAGTGTCGAATCAGTACTGAGTTCAGTTCCATATCTATATCTTGGATTAGCCATACTTTTCGCAGCTACTGACAGTCATTTTATTATTTGCAAATACGATCCCTATGTAGGCATTTTCAGACTCAATGCTCCTGTAACAATGGTGGTATTTGGCTTACTATTGCTAATCTCCGGTATCTTTGTTAATAGACCTTATTGTAGGTTCTTATGCCCGTATGGGGTTATATTAAACTGGTTCTCCAGGTTCTCAGGCAAACATCTTACCATAACCCCTGATAATTGTATCAATTGTAAGCTATGTGAGCATTCTTGTCCTTATAATGCCATTCTGCCTTCTACTATTGATGCACCAAAAGAACAAACAAAAACCTCAAGAAAGAGGTACTTAATTTATCTTCTTTTAATTCCCATTTTTACCTATGGAGGTATCAAGCTGGCTGAAAACTTTTCAGATGATTTAGCAACCGTTCACCGTGATGTAAGACTGTCCAGAGAGATCCGGCTTGAAAATGAATCAGGCATAAGAGCCACATCGCAGCAGGCAATTAGCTATAAGGAATCAGGATTGACTTTAAAGGAACTTTTTGAAAAAGAGCAAGTAATAAAGAATAAATTTAGTAACGGAGCTCCCTGGCTTGGTGCTTTCCTGGGTTTATCCCTTGCTTTGGCTCTACTTTCACTTTCCGTGCGAAGAGAAAGGGAAGATTACGTACCCCATCAGGGTAAATGTTATAGTTGTGGGAGATGTTTTGAGTATTGTCCCATTCATATTGAAAAAACTACCGCTACATGAATATTGATAAAAAAAATATGAAAGCCCTGGAGATTACCGGATATATATCTGGTCTCTTTACTCTTTTTGTTGCGGTAATAATGATCCTGGGCTATATTCAGACTAAAACCATAAAACCATTGGATAATCCTTCGCTTACAATTCTGAAGGAGATGTACGATTCAGATCCCAACAACGAGGATCTGAAGGAACAGGTCAGGGCACTTGACCTTATGTCCAGGAGAGCATTTTTTGCAACCCAATGGCAGATAAAAACAGGTACTTACCTGTTAATCATAGGGGCTTTATTATTTGTTCTAAGTCAACAAATAATTATACGCAATAAAAAGAGAATGCCTGATAAACCCGATGATGAGTTTGATTTAATCGGTTTCAATAAAAAGAGACGTTTATTCATAATGGTATCATCAGTAAGTGTAATTGCATTGGCTTTCATTGTTTCCTTCCTGCTTCAAAAAGAACTTCCGGACCCCCTACCTGTGGTGGAAGAAATTGTAACAGAGGGAATCAGTAGAACTGTTAAAACTCCTGAAATAAAAGAAATGCCTGTGGTTCAGGAATCTGTTGAAACCCCTGAGTCGGTGGAAAACGAAAAAGAAGAAGGCATTGAATCCAAAAGTCCAGTCATTCAAGCTACAACTTCAGTTTCGGATAACTACCCATTCTTCAGAGGAAAGGGAAGTCGGGGAATTGCAGGTACCGGTACCTACCCCACCGATTGGAATGGCAAAGAAGGAAAGAATATAAAATGGAAAGTTAAGGTTCCAACACATGGATATAGTTCTCCTATCATTTGGGGAAACCGCCTGTTTCTAACCGGGGTTGATGGTGCTGCAACTGAAGTAATGTGTTTCGATAAAGAATCAGGAAAACTGATATGGACAGCCTTAACAACTGGTGTAGAAGGGGAACCAAAAACGCCCCCCGAAACCTCTGAGGATACTGGACTGGCAGCTCCTACCGCTGCCACAAACGGTGAATACGTTTGCGCCATATTTGCCACCGGAAATCTGGTTTGCCTCGACTTTGAGGGCAATAGAGTCTGGGCAAAAAATCTTGGAATACCTGAGAATCATTATGGCCATTCCTCCTCCCTGATTATACATGGCGATAAGCTACTGGTACAATATGATCATTTCAAGAGAAAGTCAATAATAGCATTTGATTTAAACACAGGTGAACAGTTGTGGGAAACAATAAGGACAGTTGCCATCTCATGGGCATCTCCTGTAATTGCAACTTTTAATGGTATTGCACAGGTCATTCTGACATCGGAACCTTCGGTTATCTCCTATGATATTGAAAGCGGTAGGGAATTATGGAATGTGAAATGTATGAGTGGCGAAGTGGGTCCTTCGGTAGGTGTCAATTCAAAATATGTTTTTGCAGTAAACGATTTTGCTAAACTTGTGGCTATTGATCCGGGTAATAATGCTTCAATAGTTTGGGAAGACAATGAATACACACCTGAAGTGGCCAGCCCGGTTGCCACAGAAGAACTTGTTTTTGTTCTGACAAGCTGGGGAGCTGTTGCCTGTTACGATACCGAGACCGGGGAACTGGTATGGGATCAAGACTTTGACTATGGTTTTTACTCTTCACCTATTATTGCAAATAACATGGTTTATATGCTTGACCAGGCTGGTGTTATGCATATTGTAAATGCCGACAGGAAATTTAGTATTGTGAATGAATCTCCACTCGGAGAAAGAGCAAATTGCACGCCTGCATTTTCTGACGGGAGCATTTATATCAGATCGGAAGAACATCTTTATTGTATTTCTGAATGAACGAAACAGTTAACATAGAGACCAAAGATTGTAACTGTAATACAGTCAAAAGAGATGACATTATTGAAGTGGTTAACTCAATAGTAGCCAGAATAGGTACTTCTAAAGACAAGGTAATTCCAATTCTGCAAGCTTTACAAAACGAGTTAAACTATCTTCCTTCTGAAGCTTTAAAATATATTTGTGAAATAACAGAAATTGGTCCCGGACAACTATCAAGTGTTTCCACCTTCTATTCCCAGTTCAGGCATATACCGGCAGGAGAGCACATAATTAAGGTTTGTACCGGAACGGCTTGTCATGTAAAGGGTGCTCCACTGGTTATGGACGCTTTTAAAAGAGAACTGGAAATAGGCCAGGAAACCAGCACTACTGAAGATAGGAAATTCTCAGTTGAATCGGTTGCCTGTCTTGGTTGCTGCACTTTAGCTCCGGTAGTTCAAATTGACAACAAAACCTATGGGCATGTTAAAAACTCAGAGATCAGAAATATAATAGATGATTTCTTATCCAGCTCAGCCGAAGTTGAATCTGCTGAAAAAAGCAGTGAGCAAACCGAAGTTTCAAGCGAAATCCGGGTGGGCCTGGGATCCTGTTGTATTGCTGGTGGCAGCAAGCAGATTCTCTCTGAAGTGAATAGTACCATTGAACAGTATCAAATAAAAACCCGGATCAAACCTGTTGGCTGCGTTGGGGTGTGTAATCAAACACCTCTGCTTGAATTTGACGGAAAAAAGGGAGAAATTGTAAGATATACCAATGTTCAGAAAGATCAGGTTGAAAATATTGTATTAAAGCATCTTTCTCCTTCAAGAAAAAGGTTAAAATTAAAATCTTTCCTCAATGACTGGATTGACACATTCCATTCCGATGAAAAGGTCAATAGTCCCATCAACCTGGCAGATAACGTCAGAGAGAAATATCTTGATAATTTTTTATTGAACCAGAAACACATTGCTACTGAATTTTATGGTGTGATATCACCATTTTTATACAAGGAATATATTGCATTCAGTGGTTTTAAGGCACTTGAAAGGATGATTCGGTATCAAAGCCCTGAATCAGTAATTAAGCTGATTACTGACAGTGGGCTGCGCGGACGCGGAGGAGGAGGCTTTCTTACAGGCCAAAAATGGGAAATTACGAAAAATACCGAGTCAGATAAGAAATATATTATTTGCAATGCAGATGAAGGAGATCCCGGTGCATTTATGGATAGAATGTTAATTGAGTCCTTTCCTTACAGGGTGCTTGAAGGTATGATGATTGCCGCCTATGCCACAGGGGCTATTGAAGGAATTTTCTACATCAGGGCTGAATATCCCCTGGCAGTTGAAAGAATGAAAAATGCTTTGGCCCAATGCTATGAAAATGACCTGCTGGGGAAAAAGCTTTTTGGATCGGACTTTTCTTTCACCGCCAGAATTTTCGAAGGAGCCGGGGCATTTGTATGTGGTGAAGAAACAGCCCTGATATCCTCTATGGAAGGAGATAGGGGAAATCCCAAGTATCGTCCTCCCTACCCTGCCGTAAAAGGCTACAGAGGAAAACCTACTCTTGTTAACAATACAGAGACACTCTGCATGATTCCATGGATTTTCAACAATGGAACAAAAGAATTTAAATCAATTGGTACCGATGGTTCAAAGGGTACTAAAGTTTTTGCCCTGGCAGGTAAAATATCAAGGGGTGGACTTATTGAAGTACCCATGGGAATAACCATCAGGCAGATTGTTGAAGAAATTGGTGAAGGTGTGGTGGAAGGCAGAGAATTCAAGGCTGTACAAATAGGTGGTCCATCAGGGGGTTGTATTCCTGCCAGTCTTTCAGATACTCCAATCGATTTCGATGAACTTACCAGGTTGGGTGCGATGATGGGTTCCGGTGGCCTGGTTGTACTGGATAATACTGATTGTATGGTAGATATGGCAAAGTATTTCCTGACCTTTACACACAACCAATCCTGTGGTAAATGCACTTTCTGCCGCATTGGAACTGGGAAGATGCTCGAGATACTTACCCGATTTTCCAGAGGTGAAGCAAAAATGCAAGAACTGGATGAACTGGAGGAAATGTGTAACTCTGTAACACAGGGAAGCTTATGTGGATTAGGTAAAACAGCACCAAATCCGGTTATAACAAGCATCAGATATTTCAGGGAGGAATATGAGGCCCACACCAGAGGTGTATGCCCTGCAAAGAGATGTCCAGATCTTATCACTTATAGGGTAAATGACAATTGTATTGGCTGTACACTATGTGCCAGGGAATGCCCTGTGGATGCAATAGAATACCGACCCTATGAAAAGCATGAAATAGACATCAATAAATGCATAAAATGCGACAGCTGTGTACAGGTTTGTCCTTCGGATGCCATAGATAAGTAGTATATGATAAAACTGCAGATTGATAATATAGAAATTAAGGTGGGTCAGGGAACAAGCCTTATTGAAGCTGCCCGTGAAAATGGGATTAATATCCCTTCTCTCTGTTATAATAAAGATCTGCCTCACTATACCTCCTGTATGCTTTGCATGGTGAAAAATGCTAAAACCGGTCAATACATCCCCTCTTGCTCTGCAGCTGCTGAACAAGGAATGGTAATTGATGCCTCAGGTGAAGATGTAATTGATTTGAGATCAAAAGCAATTTCTCTTTTGCTAACCGAACATCGGGCTGAATGCGAGGCTCCATGCAAACTAGTTTGCCCTGCAGGATTGAACATTCCTCTCATGCACAGATATGTTATGATAGGGGATATGGAATCAGCAAGAAGGCTGATTTATACTGAAATGGAAAATCCTGAAAGTTCCTGTATAACATGCCAAAAATATTGTGAAAAAGCATGTCGAAGGAAGATGATCGACAAACCCATTGCCATTTCCAATATCATTAAATACTTAACCGGTTCACTTGAAGCACTGGAAAAATCAGCATTAGAGGAGCAATTCAGAAATCTGCCAGAGAATATCAGTAAGAGTGGAAAGCGGTTTAACTCAATTATTGGGAGGATGGAAGAAGTTGAAAAAAGAGAATGGTTGAAGGAGTGTCCTGAAAATACCAGGCGATTTGCTGAGCCAACATCAACTGAAGAATGTATATTTGAAGCAGAAAACTGCATGCATTGTGATTGCAGGGCATTGGAAAACTGCGATTTAAGGCGATTAGCGGAGGAATTAAGTGTTAAGAACCCAAAACGTTTAAGAACCGGTCCTCCCATTGAGAAGAAAATTAATGTCAATAATGGCCTGATTTTTGAAAATGCAAAGTGTATTAAATGTGGTTTATGTGTAAGGGTAAGTGTTGATAATACTAATGATCCTTCTTTATGTTTCACCGGTAGAGGGTTTATGAGTCTCATTTCAGAACCGATTACGAATTCTTTTAATTCAATTTTTAAAGGGGGTATCGATAAGGCCGTAGATATCTGCCCAACAGGTGCTCTTTCGAGAAAGGACTAAGATCAGGACAAAAATGAAAAGAGTTTTAAATACAATTTTTTTAGCTATACTGCTTGGATCTTTGGCTTTCAGCCAGGAAGGGCAGTCTGAATGGAATATGTACAGGGGTGACAGTGATCTAAGTGGAGTTGTTCATACACCACTACCTTTAAAGCCGGTTTTGAAATGGAGTTATAAAACAAATGCCCGAACGGTATCCTCTCCGGTAATCAGCAATGGGACAATTTTCTTCGGAAACAATGACGGAACTATTTTTGCCATCACCTCAGAAGGTAAACTTAAATGGAAATATGAAACCGGTACAGCGGTAGAGGCTTCTCCTGTGGTTCTCGATGGAAAAGTGATATACGGTTCTCTCGATGGGGACTTGAGAGCCCTTGATGCATCAACCGGAAAGCTTGTGTGGACTTATCAGACAGAAAACCAGATTTTTGGTTCTGTAAATATCTGGAACTCGGGTGATCAAAAACTTATAGTATTCGGAAGTTATGATTTCTGCCTGCACTGTGTTAATCCTAAAACAGGCAAACAGGTATGGAAGTTTGAAACAGATAATTTTGTACATGGAACTCCTGCAATTTCGAGATCGAAAATTGTGTTTGGCGGATGCGATGGCTTAATTCGAATTGTTGACCCAACTACAGGTATTGAGGAAAGATTTGCTGATTTACAGGTGTATATAGCTTCTTCACCAGCCATAGTCGGAAATCATGCCTATGTTGGATCTCATGAAGGAATATTTTATTCAATTGATCTCCAATCTATGACCATTGACTGGGAAATTCCTCCCAGAGATGAGTATAGTGTTATAATGGCTACACCTGCAATTAACCTTGGAAGAGTTGTTGTCGGCAGTGAAGACAAATACGTTTACTGCTATAATATAAAAGACGGGAAAAAACTATGGGAATTCCGGACAAGTGGCAGAGTGATTGGTTCAGCAGTCATTACAGATTCTGATGTTCTTGTCGGCAGCAGAGATGGGTTAATATATATTCTTGATCTTGAAACCGGAAAGAAAAAATGGAGTTTTGATTCTGGTAAGCCAATCAGCTGTTCTCCCGCAGTAATTAATGATATGTTTTGTATATTGACAGAGGATGGAAGATTACTAGCCTTCGGTAATTAATTTAAAAATTATGAAAATAGCATACCTCGTTACCGGCTCAGGAGATTCATTTTATTGTGGTAACTGTCACCGCGACAGACTTTATGCATCCTCTTTAAATGAATTAGGAGATAATGAAATTACAGCTGTTCCACTATATCTTCCCCCCTTAGGTGAGGATTTTGGGGACGAATTTGAAAACCCGGTATTTTTTGGCGCTGTCTCCATGTTCCTGCGTGAAAGAGTAAAAATGTTCGAACATCTTCCCTCCTTTATGGATAAGATTTTTGATGCTCCACCCCTGTTAAGGTTTGCTGCAAAAAAAGCAGGTGCAACCCGTACAGAAGGATTTGAGGAAACAACACTAAATATGATCAGGGGTGATGATCAAAGCAGGATAAAAGAGATTTCAAGATTGTCAAAACATCTGTCAGAAAATGGGAAACCCGATATAATCCATCTTTCCAATGCACTAATAATGGGTCTTGCCAAACAATTGAAAGAAGTTCTGGGCTCAAAGATCATTTGTTCTTTGCAGAATGAAGATGACTGGATTGATGAAATGATTGAGCCCTACAGAAGCCAGGCCTGGAAACTTATTGGTAAAGAATCTGTGAACATCGATAAGTTTATTAGTCCAAGTAAATATTTTAAGGACCTGGTGGTAGAAAAAACAGGAATTAAACCTGAGCAAATAGAGGTAATTCCATCAGGCCTTGAAGAAAATGCTTTCCAGAGCCTAACAAAGAAAGGGGAAACCCCTGCAATTGGTTTTTATTCCAGATTGAGCTACCCAAATGGCCTTGACAAACTGGTAGATGCCTTTATTTCAATTATGAAGAAGGGGGAAATACCTGAAATGCAATTGCACATCTGCGGAGGCTATACTACAGATAATAAACCCTTTCTGAAAGAACAGCTTCATAAAATTAAAAATAATGGTCTTGATCATCTGGTGAAACTGTATTCTGCCTTCCATGGGAAACAAAAAGAAGAATTTTTTAGTTCCATAGATATAATGAGTGTCCCTGTAAGAAAACCGGATGCATCAGGTTTATATATTTTAACTGCTAATTCTGCCGGTGTGCCTGTAGTTCAGCCTGCCACCGGAGCCTTCCCTGAGATAATTGAAATGAGCGGTGGTGGTATAACATATTCGCCCGATACAGTGGATCAGCTGGCTATATCAATAACCGATTTAATTAAGGACAAAGAAAAACTTTTAAGCTTAGGCAAAAATGGTCGAGAAAGAGTCCACGAACTATTAAGTACACGTAAAATGGCAGAAGGGATATTGAATGTTTATAATAACACTACTGGATTTAAATAATCTTTTTAATTAATTATTGGATGTTAAAGCTTAATAATATTTCAAAGTCCTACCCGCAAAGAGGTATTGTGCTGGATAAGCTTAGTTTGGAAGTAGCTAAAGGTGAAGCACTGGCCATAACAGGACCATCAGGTTCGGGAAAAACCACTTTACTAAATTTAATAGGTATACTTGACCTCCCTGACACAGGTTCTATAATATATAATGATGATGATTTATCAGGTCTGAATGCCAATCAAACTGCAGAATTCAGAAGAGATAACATTGGCTTTGTGTTTCAGGATCATTTATTGCTACCTCATCTTACCATACTTGAAAATATCTATCTACCCTTGCTGGCTAATCCAAAACAAAAAAGTGATAAGTCAACACACAATGAGTACATTAATAAGTTGTTAGAACGTACGGGCATAAATGATATTATTGACAAATTCCCTGCCCAGATTTCAGGAGGTGAAGCGCAACGAGCTGCTCTAATAAGAGCCCTGGTTAACAGACCGGCTATGCTTCTGGCCGATGAACCTACCGGCTCTCTCGATGGCAGAAATGCTGACGAACTTGGTAATCTCCTTCTTGATATTAACCGGGAACTGGAAACAACAATAATAGCAGTGACACATTCATTAGATCTGGCCGAAAAACTTGGAAAAAGTCTTAGATTAGAAAGTGGAAAATTAGTCTGATTTATCCAAAAAGAATAGTATTTAAGTGAAGTTGAATTTCATTCATATTATCTTTCGTTCAATTGCATATTACAGATTAAATACTCTGTATCAGTTCCTTATAATTCTTTTTCTTTCAGCCATTATTACGGGCTCACTGCTTACCGGTAGTTCAGTCAGATCCAGCTTGAAAAAAGAGAATGAGAACCGGTTAAACGGAACGGGTATAGTAATTAGCTCAGGTCCCCGGTTCTTTCCCGGTTCACTGGCAACACGACTGGAGAAATCAAGCAATGAAAGATGTGAAGGAATACTTGAGTTAAAAGGTTGGACCAGAAATTTCAATACAGGTGAGTCAGCATTGAACGTACAACTCTGGGGAGTTAATAACTCATTTTTTAGTTTTAATAGTCAAAATCCGACAATATCCTTAGAAAAAGGTGAAGTAGCTATCAATAGTCTACTTGCGAGTAGAATTGGATTAGAAGTGGGTGATGATATCATTATCAGAACCGAGGCTCTTTCAGATATTCCATCAGGTTCTCCTTTTGCCCCTGAAGAAGATGATTTTGAGTCACTTGTACTTACTGTAAAGCATATTGTTGAAGGCAATGGATTGGCTGATTTTTCCCTGGGGATAAACCAGGTTAGGCCCAATAATGTTTTTATCCCAATTGAAGAATTTAGCCCACTATTTGTTGAGGAAGCTAATGTGAACCGAATAATCATATGGGAAAGCACTTCTGCATCTGTAGATAATATAAAGGAATCATTAAGACAGGTTCTTACTCCTTCTGATGCAGGTCTGAAAATTAGATTTTCTGATGCATCAGAACAGTTTGAAATTATTTCCAAAAGAATATTTATCGGGGAAAATGAACTGCATGAGATAACTAATGCTATTCCTGAATCAAGACCCATAATTACCTGGCTGGCAAACAGTTTTTCACTCAGGGAAAAAACAACACCATATTCTTTTATTTCAGCCTTGCCTCTTGAGAATTTCGAGGATATTCCAGGCGAGAATGAGATATTAATTAACAGTTGGCTTGCTAAAGACCTGGAAGCTACTGTCGGCGATAGCATTAAGCTTGCATATTATACAACAGCTGGTTATAAAAATCTGGTTGAAAATTATAAGTCCTTTATAATTAAGGATATAGTAGATATAGATTCCATCTGGGCCGATCAAAAACTAATGCCTGAATTTCCCGGTATTTCAGGAAGTGAATCATGCAGTAACTGGGATGCAGGCGTGCCGGTTGATATGAACAAGATTCGTGAAAAAGATGAAAAATACTGGGATGATTTTAAGGGTACTCCAAAGGCATTTATTAGTTATAAATCGGGATTAAAACTCTGGGGAAACAACTTTGGTCCGGCCACGGCAGTCAGGATTCCGGAAAGCCTTACAGATAATGAAATAAACCAGAAGTTAACAGGTCATATTGATCCATTTAGCTCAGGCTTTAGAGTTGTAAACATTCATGAAAATTCTCTGTTAGCAGCTCAAAAAAGTGTTGATTTTAGCACGCTCTTTCTTAGTTTGAGCTTCTTTATAATTCTATCCAGTTTGGTTTTGCTTGTTCTTCTTATATCCACTCATATTGAGGCAAGAAGGACACAAGTATCCACCTTAACTGCCCTGGGTTTCAAGAACTCTGGCATAATAAAGTTGTTTTTATTTGAATCAGGAATAGTAGCCTTCTTCGGCAGTCTGGCAGGGATATTTGCCGGGACAGTTTTCAATAATATAGTTATCAGGTCTTTAAATTCAGTTTGGATTGGAGCCGTGCAGACGAATACACTCAGTTCTTTCATTGATATCAACAGCATGGTTCTCGGTTTTCTGATAAGTTTCCTGATGATTATGCTGGTTATCTATTTCAATCTTAGAAAGCGGTTAAAACTGAGCGTTAGTAAACAGAAGGCAAATAGAATGATTTTATCCGGCAAGATAATAAAGACCTCGTTTTATCTTTTCGCTCTGATTACTTTAATATCATTTCTATACAGACCTGGATCTGCAACAACTTCATGGTTTATTGTCTGGTGTATTGCTTTTTATTACTTTCTTACTGTTTATCTTTTTCATCTTAAGTTTAAAATCCAAAGGGAAGATGCATCTTTCCTGGTCATATTACAAATATTATCCTTTGCGGGCAGTTACACCCATACTTTTCCTTGCAACCGGACTTTTTATTGTGATTATTACCGGAGCCAACAGGAAGAGTTTTAGTGCTGACACTTCCACTCGTGAAAGTGGAACAGGAGGATATCTTTTATGGGGAGAATCAGCAACACCCCTGTTGTATGATTTAAACAGTCAAAAAGGTAGAAATGAATATGATATTCCCGGAAATACATTAGATCTTTCATTTATACAGATAAAAAAAAGTGATGGTGATGATGCCAGTTGCTTAAATCTAAATTCGATAGCCAGTCCAGCCTTAATGGGACTAGACCCATCACACTTCTCTGATAATGAAGCCTTTTCATTTGCTTCTGAACTCAAAGACATTGAGGTAGTAAATCCCTGGGATGCTTTAAAGTTGCGCCCTGGTGAGCGAACCATATACGGAATTGTTGACCAGACTGTGCTTCAATGGAGTTTATATAAAAAGATTGGAGACACCCTCCTGTTTTCAACTGAAAATGGAGAAACGCTCAATGTTATTGTATCTGCAGGGCTGAAATCATCTGTTTTTCAGGGTAATATACTGATTGGTCAGGACAATTTCAATACATTCTATCCATCCATTTCCGGTAGCAATGTTTTCCTCTTGGATGGTGATTCAGATAGCATTGATGTCTATAAAGAATTACTGGAAGACAAACTAGCGGGCTTTGGAACTGAAATCAGCTTTACCTACGACAGGTTAGCTGCATTTAATGAGGTCACCAACACCTACCTGACTGTATTTATGACCCTCGGAGGTTTAGGCATGATAATGGGAGTTCTTGGAATGGGTTTTGTTGTTTTGCGGAACTTTGAATATAGAAGAAAAGAATATGCCCTTCAATTAGTTTCTGGCTTTGCACCAAAATCTATCCGGAAATCGATCTTTTGGGAGCACCTGATGATATTTCTTGCAGGGGTAATTATTGGTTGTATTCCTGCACCCATAGCTACTTTACCCTCACTAATGTCTGATGCTCAGGTCCCTATCGGGCAAATGTTTGGAATTATAGTTATTGTACTATTGGTGGGTTTTCTAACAATTAGAATACTTGTTAATAAGCTGACAAGCAGCACACTTATTACAAGTCTTAGAAAAAACTAAGAGTCTTTAAATCGCTATTTTCCAACAGCAATCAATTGTGTCATAGTCCGGAAGATGATCATCCCATCTGTTATAGCCGGTACTACCATACAAATTTCTCCAAGAGAAGTTTCATTAATGATTTTGAATTCCTTACCTGCCTGCACTGTGTATACTATGCCTTCATCACTCGGGATATATATTCTCCCATCTGCAGCAACCGGAGATGCGATAAAACTTTCCGCTTTACCAATTTTCTCCCTGTAAATCTGCTCACCAGTAAGAGGATCAAAACAGGATAACTGGCCGTTCCACCTCATATTATAAAGGTAACCATCATAGAGCAATAAGGAATGCATATAGGATGCACCCCGTTCGACACTCCATTGAACACTTTCGTTGCTATTAGCACCATCTTTTAATGTAATATCCCCTTTAGCACTTTTTTTAACTGCATAAATAGGTGAAAGACCTCCATGAGCACTGTTAAAATAGATTAAATCTTCGCCTATTACCGGGGTTGGAACAGGCACATCGCCCCCACCCGACATTTTCCATATCTCTTCGCCAGTAATAAAATCATAGGCTCCCCGATGCTTGAACCCATTTAAAACCACATAGTCCTTTCCATTGTATTGATAGATGTTGGGAGTACACCAGGTAGGATGCTCATCTCTCTCTTTTCTCCAGATTTCTTTACCAGTTTTGGCATTTATTGCTGCAACGAAGGATTCCCCTCGTACATCACACTGAACAATTACAACTCCCTTATAAATTATGGGTGAACTTGCAAATTCCCATTCAGCCCAGTCTGCATTGAATGCTCCTGCATCCAACCTCCCAAAATCAATATCCCATTGCAAATTTCCATCAAAATCATAACAATAAAGACCTTCTGATCCAAAAAAGGCAACAACATATTTGCCATCAGTTACGGGTGTACAATTTGCATGTGTTGCTTTGGGATGCCTGCCTACCTCAGGTACTCCACTATAGGAAGTTCTCTCCCATATCAATTTGCCGGTATGCTTATTAAATCTGTAAACTTTAAAATCATGAACAGAGTTATCCTTAACAGGCTCGCCATCACCATAAATACCGGTCCGTAATCCACTAGTATCTGAATCGCTAATGGCTGTAGTTAGAAAAAGGTCATCACCCCAGATAACCGGCCCTGAAAGTGCAAGTCCGGGAACATCAATTTTCCATTTAATGTTCTGTGAGCTTTCGACATCCCAATTATCGGGAATATTGGCATTGTCAAGAAAGCCGGACGAATGAGGACCTCTGTACACAGACCATTGCCTGTTTGGATCAACAGAGTTTTTCTGACCATACAACGTTATATTAACAACAGCAAAAAGGACAATAATCAAAAACTTATTCATGAAATTTATTTTTTCGAAACGGCTATTAGATATTTTTCAGTTCTAAAGTAAATAATATTGTCGGTTATTGCGGGTGTTGTCATACACACATCTCCAACCTGGGCTGTTTTAATTATATTAAATTTTGGACCTGCTTCCAGGATATTTACTACACCTGGTACACTGGTTATATAAACTTTATCATCCGCCGCTACCGGTGAGCTAAGGAAGAAATCAGATTTCCCGATCTTTTCTTTATACATTTCCTCCCCTGTTGTTGCATCGAGGCATTGGATCTGTCCGTTAAACCGAACATTGTATAAATATCCTTTATATAATAAAATAGTATGCATATATGAGCCGCCCCTTGGATAACTCCATACCACTCCCTCATTGCTTGTTTCTCCCTCCTTCAGACTAATATCTCCTTTGGCATCCTTCTTTATTGCAAGAACAGGTGAGGACCTTCCATGTGCACTGTTAAAGTAAACCAATTCTTCGCCAATTACTGGCGTTGGCACAGGGATATCTCCCCCACCGGACATTCTCCATATCTCTTCGCCGGTATCGAAGTCATACGCTCCCCTGTGTTTAAATCCGTTCAGAACAACAAGATCTTTTCCATTGTTCGTATAGATATTTGGCGTTGACCAACCAGGATATTCGTCCCTTGAAACCTTCCAGAGTTCATCCCCTGTCTTCGCATCGAAAGCTGCTACAAATGAGTTCTCAAAAACATCAACCTGGACAATTACTACACCATCATGAATAATGGGTGAGCTGGCAAATTCCCACTCTGCAGCTTCAGCAACAAAAAAGACCGATTTAAGCAGACCAAAATTCTTCTTCCATATTAACTTTCCATCCATGTCATAGCAGTACAGTCCTTCCGACCCAAAAAATGCTACAGTAAATTCCCCATCAGTAGCCATTGTTGTATTCGCATGGGTAGACATTGGGTGTCTTTTAACCTGAGGTATACCCTCCACCGGTGTATCCTGCCAAATTACTTCACCCGTCTTTTTATCCAGACAGTAAACTATCCATTTATGATGCGATTGATCCTCGACAGGATTTACATCACCACTGAGGAAAGTTCTTAATCCGCTTGTGTCCTCTTTGCTTACAGCAGTAGTAATAAACAGCTTGTCTCCCCATATTACAGGACTTGATAAAGCCAGACCTGGAATGTCGATTTTCCATAAAATATTGGTATCATCTTCTGTACTCCAGGTATCCGGTAAATTTGCATTGTCATGGAAGCCGGTTGCATAGTAGCCCCTGTAACCTGACCATTGCTGATCTGGATGTGTACTTTCCATTTGACAGGATGCTGCAGAAACAAGGCTAATCAGTAAAATTGAAAGGAAAATTTGTTTCATGGGTTCTGAAATTTATAATTATCGATTTTAATCAAATGTTGTTGTGTTACAGTGAATATTTGATTTCTTATTGTAAGCTAAATAATATGTGAACTTATTTGCCCAACGGCCCTTCCCAGAGAACCTGGTCAATCATCCATTTATCGCCGGTTTTTGAAAGCAAGACATAATCCTTCCCCCACCAGGCAGTTACTTTAGCTACTGCTATATGATTTAGGATATCCAGTACTTCCACCTTCTTAGGAGCATCGGGTTTCGCAAAATTCTTCTTAGTGCGAACGCTATTTACATAATCTACAGCCTGATCGAATGTCATGTACCCAGCCCCTTTGTATTCACCGGAGGCTTCGTTTTTCCAATAACCAAATTTGGTCAGGGTAGGACTGACGTTTTCAATAATTTTCAGGGAATCGCCTTCATAAAAGCCTTCAATATATCCCATACAGGCCTTTTCAATGCCCTCCTTGTCAGATCCGGATTGAGCATTTATACCACCAATTATAACAAATGCCATAATAAAACCAGAAAGTAATTTCATGTTAAATTTGTTTTAAGTATTAATAATTTCCCAACTAATATTAAATTTCCATTTCAACCTAAATATAAACATTATTATTAATATCCACTGACTTACATATTAAAGCTTTAAATGTCAAAATTGGCACAATCATTGTGCGTTTCTAATAGCATTCCAAAAGAATTTTATAAATATGAAATTAAAGCATATATATTTTTTCAACAGTATAATATTTATGTTAATTGTTGTTTCTGGTTGCGAAAAGAATGAAATCACAACCGGACTGGAAGGCACTGTATTCAAGGGTCCAATAAATCCGGTTGAAATTGAAGGGCAGGTAAATGATGCTCCTTTTGCTGCAGAATTCCACGTTTATGACAGCAAGGAAAAGTTCGTCAAGTCATTCTTTTCAGATGAAAACGGAAGTTACAGTGTAATGCTTGAACCTGGTGATTTCAAAATCATCCCAGATCAAACTGCGCCTGTAATTATGCCTGAACACCAGGTAAAAGAGATTACAATTGACGGAGGCAACGTAAAAAAACAAGATCTGTATTTTGATACAGGTATCCGTTGACAATCATTGGGTTAATTCGCAAACATCAGGACTTCATATTAAAAGATTGCTCGGTTTTTAAAACTACTTTAAGCAATTCCTTCAATTGGGTTTATATCCAATAAAAATAAAATATTGCTGCCTGTTGCGTAAAAAATGGCTATTTAGTCTTGCATTAATGATATAAAAAACTCTAAAGGCTACATTCTGAATAAAATTATTCCATTCTATTTTTGGAATCCAATTCCGGTAGATGCTCCAACCTTTTATTACCTGGGGAGTTATATCCTCAGTGTGACTGGTTACAAGTTCAGATTTTAAAAATTCTTCTTCGTATTGCTTTTTGCTCCAGAAATGATGAGCCATTGGTTTACCCCATATCTTCATAAGGCCCTCGCTTTTTTTCCGTGTAGTTAAAATGTCAGCAATAAGGTATTGTCCGCCGGGTTTTAGAACGCGGTAAATCTCTTTGATAAAAGCTGATTTATCAGGATAATGAAAAGCACTCTCAATATTAAGTAGAACATCCACTGAATTTGATTGGATCTGGATAAGGTTTTGTGCATCATCCACGAGGAATTGAACTTTATCTATATTAGCCTTATCTATTTCACTTTTAGCTATTTCAATATTAGCTTTGTTGAGATCAACTCCCGTTATCCTTTCAGGATTATATTTATTATTTATGTATTGAGATTGAACACCATTTCCGCATCCGATTTCAAGAACTTCTTTATTTTTTAATGATTTGAGTAATGAAATGCAATAATCAGTAAGGTTTTTCTGCGCCTGGATGAAACTATCGGACTCTTTTACATAAAAAGGATAATGAAGCATAGTATACTCATTATTTAACCTTTTAAGAGCCATATTCATCGACTCATAATATTGGCTATTAGAAAAGCCGGTTCCGAATAACTTAATTACTTTTTGAAGAATATTCATGGTAATTATATGAGGGCAAATCTTTACTATTTACCTGAAAAATCAAACATACTTAGTTTTTGCAATTTATAAGGCTCTATTTCATATTGCCTAAACTTAATCAATATTTTTAAATGTTATTATTTTAGAGATTTGAATTATTTGGAATAATCATTGAACATTCTATTTTTGGATTTTTAAATAATTATACATTTATAAATTTTAAATATTTTCGATTTCTTATTGGACTTTTAATGTTGTAACCTTCAACAAATTATTTTCAGAAGTTTATAATTGCCTCATTGGAATCTACCAGTTTCAAAAGTCTTGAATCCCGGAACTGGCATCCAAGTATAAAATTACATCCTTATCAGGTTTCCCATCGCAACCAAGATATTATTATATTTGGTATGTGTAATCTTTGAATTTCATCTCCGTATAATTTGATTTGACTGAATAAATTGCCTTAATACATCTATCCTAAATCAATAACTCAAAACATTAATGAAAAAATATAAATTTAATATCCTTATTCTTGCAGGAGTGTTTTTATTTATTATTCACAATAGATCTAATGCACAGGATATCGATTCTTTGGTTTCCGGAACCAGAAAAGATGCAGTTAAAGTATTTGTTGATTGCCGGTATTGCGATATGGACTATATAAGACGGGAAATTCCATACGTGAATTATGTTAGGGACACCAGGGATGCTCAGGTATATATATTGGAAACCAGTCAGGAAACAGGTAGTGGAGGAAGTGAATACAGCTTCTTCTTCCAGGGTCAGAAAGAATTTTCAGGCATGAATGATACGCTTAAGTATGCCTCAATGCCGGATGATACAAGTGATAATATCAGGTTTGGAAGAACAAAAATGCTTAAAGCAGGATTAATGCGTTATGTTGCCAGGACACCTTTATTTAGTGAGGTCGAAATCAGTTCTGAAAAATCTGACGATGATGAGATCGTGGTAGATAAATGGAATAACTGGGTTTTTGAACTGGACATTAATCCAGAGTATGAAGGAGAGGAATCCTATAAAGCTTTTGATCTCGAAAATTCAATCAATATCAGCAAAATCACTCCAGACTGGAAGTTTGAATTCGATGTGGAATATGACATGAGAAGAAATAAATACATTTCTGAGGATACGACCATTGTGGCCATCCGGGAATCGATCCGCTCCGAAAACTTAATTGTTAAAAGCCTTAACAGTCATTGGTCAGCTGGACTTAGTTTTAGTCTGGGGAGTTCCACCTACAGAAACAATAAGTTCTTCTATACTATATATCCATCCGTTGAGTACAATATTTTCCCCTATGAGGAATCCAATTTTAAACAATTCAGAATTCAATACGGATTGGGTGTAAATAGTTTTAATTATAATGATACTACCGTTTACAATAAGATTCAGGAAACCCGCATGGCTCAACGATTACTTCTGGCATTCCAGGTTCAACAAAAATGGGGTTCCGTTAATATTTCAATGGGTGCCTCCAACTATTTTTATGATTTCTCAAAATATCGACTGGAGTTAGAAGGGTATATTCGCATCCGAATCATTAAAGGGCTCTCCTTAAGTCTATATGGTGGAGTTGCAAAAATACAGGACCAGTTATCTTTGGTTAAAGGTGAGCTATCTGGTACAGAGGTCTTATTGCGCTTAAGAGAATTGGCCACTGAATACAGTGTCGATTTTGGTGTTGGTATTACTTACACCTTTGGGTCAATTTATAATAATATAGTAAATCCAAGGTTTGGCAACTGATAAGATTTCAGTTTTAACTTTTAAGAGTGGACAAAATTTAATCCAACAGGATTTTAGAAAGAGCATTTGATTTTTGAGTTGATAAGCATTAACTTTCCAATCAATTCATTTGAGATAGAATATTCTTAAAATATGAAGAACCTTTACTCTTTTAATTTCCTTTCGAGAATTCTATTTCTACTATTAACACCCACCATATTCCGGGCATTAAACTTTGCATTTATCTGGCATTCTATCTACTGGGGGTCCATCACATTTGTAGTCCTTATCTGGGGCTTTTTTATAATAATCTCTCCTCTTTTTGGTAGAATTGGTTGCGGATGGCTTTGCTTTATGGGTACTGTCCAGGACTTTACAAGCCAACATTCAATATTTAAAATCAAGTGGAATAAACCTATTCTCTGGACAAGGATCCTATTCATTTGTGGATTTTTTGCAAGTTCAATCACCTTTTACTTTATCCGATTAAATTCAGGGACCATCCCTGGAATACAATTTGATCCCTTTTTCCTGGATATGGATTTTAATGCCCATTATAAACATGTTTGGCTTTACGATATTCTTGGGGCTGTTTTATTTGGTTTACTTCTGGAGAGGAGATGGATTTGCCGGAATATGTGTTTTATGGGTGCTTTGTGCGCCAGCGGAGCTTCCTATTCAAGATTATTGCCAGTGGTTGATACTGAAAAGTGCAATATGTGTGGTAAATGCGAGATTGATTGCCTGGTAAGAATTCCAATTAAAGATTATATTGAGAATAATCATGGTTTGGTTACCAACCCAGAATGTTTGATTTGTGGTAAATGTATTGAAGTCTGCAAGCCAAAGGCAATGAAAATTAAATTTGTCTGGAACAGAAAGAAGTATTATCAAGAACAATTATCTGTAAATCTTAAGAAAAAAATATCGAGCAAAGAATCGTCTTCCTGAAGCAGCTATTGGTAATAAGATAATTCATTAAAAATGAAAATTATGAAGAATTATTTATTTGCTATAATTTCCATTTATTTAGTGCTTTGCACATCATTGGTTAAAGGACAGAGCAATGAAATACATCCTGGAAAAACCTGGTATGATACAGAGGGAGATCAAATCAATGCACACGGAGGTGGTGTCCTATACCATGAAGGTACTTATTATTGGTTTGGTGAAGTAAAAAAGGGAAAAACATGGAAAGTCGAACACATTACTTCATGGGAATGCTATCGTGTAAATGCAGGTGGTGTTTCTTGCTATTCCTCACAAAACCTTATTGATTGGAAGTATGAAGGTGTGGCTCTGGCTCCTGAACCAACGGATTCAAGCCATGATTTACATACAAGTAAGGTAATTGAAAGGCCAAAAGTTATTTACAATGAAATGGCTAAAAAATTCATTATGTGGCTGCATGTTGATTCGGAAGATTATAGTTTTTCGAGGGCCGGTGTTGCTATAAGCGATTATCCAAGTGGTCCTTACACTTATTTATACAGTCTTCGTCCCAACAATCAAATGAGCCGGGATATGACCCTGTTTAAAGATACGGATGGTAAGGCATATCACATTTTTTCCTCAGAAAACAATGCAGTTATGCATGTGAGTTTGTTGACTGAAGATTATCTCAAACCAACAGGAATAGAAAGACGAATATTTATTGATGATTCGAGGGAAGCACCTGCATTGTTTAAGCATAAAGGTGTTTATTACCTAATTACCTCAGGATGTACTGGATGGTCGCCCAATGAAGCTATGTTGGCCTCTGCTATTGATATCATGGGGGAATGGGTAGTTCTACCTAATCCTTTCAAAGGATCAAATAGTGAAACTACCTTTACTTCTCAAAGCACTTATGTGCTTCCAGTAGAAGGAAAAAAAGACGCCTTTATTTTTATGGCCGACCGCTGGAATAAGACAAACCTGGAGGATTCAAGATATATCTGGCTGCCAATGCAAATAGTTGATAATAAGTTTGAAATTAAATGGTACAATAGCTGGAACCTGGAGGTTTTTGATAATTAGTATAACCTGGCAATTATTCATTATTTACTAATAAATAATAGATATTACTATGAAAGATACAAACAGACTAACTTTTTATTGGAGAATTACTTCTGCTCATACAATCTCCTACTTTATTGCTGGCATATTTGCAATTACATTCCTAAATTACGGTGAACTATTTAATACTGGCCCCCTCGCTTTTATGCGGGCAACCGACTCTCCCTGGGTTGCTGCCGGACCAGGATTACAGATAATCAGAGGTATTATATTGGGGTTGATTTTATACCCATTTATTTCAATATTCCTGAAAGCTCCGTACGGATGGCTCAAGTTCTGGATTTTAAACTTCGGATTAAGTTACATTCTTACCATTTCAGCAGCAGTGGGCTCCTTTGAGGGAATAATATATACAAATATTCCTTTAAAAACCCATCTCCTTGGTTTACCTGAAATCCTGCTTTACACTACTTTGTTTACAGTCATCCTTTGGGGTTGGTATAAAAGGCCGGTAAGAGCATTTAACATACTGGCCATTGTACTAACAGCTATAATAGCCCTGATGAGTATATTGGGAGTTCTTGCTTTATTGGGAATTTTGCAAACTCCCTGAATAGAATTATAATATTAAAATCATGAAAACATTAAAAGGAAAAACTGCTCTAATCACTGGAGCATCAAGAGGCATAGGTGTCTACATAGCTAAAGCCCTAGCTAAGGAAGGCATGAATCTTATTCTGGTTGCCAGGAATGAAGAAGCTCTAAAAGATGTTAAAAATGAGCTGAGTTCGCAACCCATTTCAGTATCATGCATACCAGCTGATGTAGGACAACGCAGCCAATTATTGGCTCTTGTGGATAAGGCAGAAGCACAATTTAAAGGTGTTGATGTTTTGATAAACAATGCTGGGCTAGAGTTGGCACTGCCCTATGATAAAATGGATCCAAAAAAAATCGACCAGATTATGGAAGTAAACCTAAGAGCTCCAATGATTCTTACACGTCTACTGCTTCCTAAAATGATTGCTCGAGGTGAAGGACATATCGTAAATATTGCATCAATTGCAGGGCTTTTCGGTGCACCTTATGAAGAAGCATATTCTGCCAGTAAACATGGACTTATTGGATTTACTAAGAGTCTTCGGTTTACAGCCCTCGGGGAAGGATATCCCATCGGTGCATCTGTCATTTCTCCGGGATACATTTCCGAAACGGGTATGTATCAGGATAATATAAAAAACACTAGCCTTAAGGCACCAAAAAGTTTTGGAACCTCACCTCCACAATATGTAGCCAAGGCAGTTATAAAGGCTATCAAAAAAAACAAGTCGGATATTATTGTCAATATAAAACCTCTTCGACCACTTCTTCTTTTGCAATCCATTGCACCATCTCTCACTTCATGGTTTGCTGTTAAAACAGGTTCATTAGAATTTGCCAAAAGTTTTGCTCAAAAGAATCTATAAGAATTGGTCTAAAAATTATCTGTACTCAATCTTTTTTTTACTATAAACTATCATTAAGTTTTGGATTTCTTAATTGCATCCTTTACCCGCTCAGGTGTTAAAGGCAACTTGTATAACCTGGCTCCTGTCGCATCGTATAAAGCGTTTGCCACTGCCCCACCCATGCAAATTATAGCCGGTTCTCCTCCTCCCTGTGGCGGATCATCCTGTGCATCGATTATCACCACATCAATTTCGGGTGTCCAGCTAAATCGTGCAAATTCATAATTACTGAAATTGCTTGTAAGCATTTTCCGGGCTTTGAATTTTATCTCTTCACCCAGGGCATATCCCAGTCCCATTATAACGCATCCTTCAGCCTGAATGATAACCCCCTGAGGGTTCACTACCATGCCCATATTCTGGGAACAGACAGCTCTTTTCACCTGAATATGACCGCTTTCTTCATCTACGTCAATTTCAACAAAGACTGCAACATCGGTTCCGGCATCTTTTCCACAGGCAATTCCATATCCTCTTCCACTGGGCCCCTTTTTCGGAGTCCATCCGAATTTTTCAGCCCCGGCCCTAAGTACTTCAGCCATTTTGGGATCCCCTTCCAGGTGTTTAAGTCTGAATTCAAGAGCATCCACACCAGCTTCAGCTGCCATTAATTCTATCTGGGATTCCCGTGCCCAGGTATTGGTGTTATTACTTGGAGCACGCCATGCTCCAGTGTAGAATGGATGGACCGTAACACCTCTCGGAGCTCCAAAGGTTTGTGTCCGATGATCGGGTATGTCATAAAATTGGGTTGCTCCACGTTGCCCACCAAAGTATATCCCATAATCCCATAGAGAAATTTTCCCATTGTCATCTAATCCAGACTTAATGTTGACTAATGCTGCCGGACGAAGCCTGTCGTACATAAACTCCTCACTGCGTGAATAAACCAGTTGTACCGGTTTCCCTGAAAGTTTTGCTATCCTGGCAGCTTCAACAGCCTGAGGATTGTATATTTTACCACCAAAACCTCCACCAGTGAAAATTGTCATAAGACGAACATTATCTTCAGGAATACCAAGTTCTTCTGCAATTGCTTCCTTGGTTGGATATGGAGTCTGGCAAGATGCCCAGACCTTTAATTTCTCATCCTCAAATACTGCAGTGGCCGTATGGTTTTCGATAGGTGCATGGGCAATATAAGGATCGTGGAATTCTGAATCGAAAATTTGCACTGACTTCTTCTCACCTTCCTTCAGGTTGCCTCCTGCAGCGATTTCATTGTTCTCAGTCCCTTTTTCTTTAAAATATTCAAATATGCTTTCATCATCAACATTCAACACCTCTTCTTCGTACTCAGCTTTAATCACTGATAGGGCAGTTCTAACCCTGTCTTGTGATTCATGAAGAACGGCTACAAAATCTCCGTCCTTAACAATTTCTACTCCCTCTATCTTTTCCGCTGCAGAGGTATCTAAACTGGTAAGTTTTGCCCCAAGACTGGGTGGCCGAACAATATGTGCATACATCATCCCAGGTAAGTGGACGTCACCTGAGTATTTTGCTGCACCCGTAACCTTATCAAAGCCATCGACATGAAGCCTTGATGTTCCAATTACCTTAAATTCGGATGCTTTCTTCACAGCTGGCTTCCGCTTAAGGGTTTCAAAAACCTCTTTTCCTTTCGTAAGCTCAGCATAGCTTATATTTTTTGAAGTATCTGTTTTCAAGGAAACGACACCATCATTTACTATCAATTGATCTGCAGAAACGGTCAGTTCCTTGGCTGCCATTTCCAATAGAATGGCTCTTGCTTCAGCACCGGCAGCTCTTAAAACCTCACCAAAAACCCGTGTAGACAATGATCCATAGGTGCCCTCATCCCAGGGACAGAGATCAGTATCTCCCATAACAATATCAATGTTTTCCAGCTTTACATCCAGTTCATCGGCCAATTCCATAGGAAGGGAAGTTATTGGCCCCTGCCCCATCTCAATCTTACCTGTATAGAGGGTAACCCTACCATCATCCCCAATTCGCAAATATGCATTCATATTGGGTTCTTTCCCCGGTTCCGAACTACTGCAAGAGGAGAGAATATTAAGATCACTCACCGAAAAGGCAACAATTAAACCGCCTCCAACTTTCTTTAAGAAATTTCGCCTACCCATCTCAAATGGATTGTGCATATCCTTAAAGAGTCTTTCATTTATTTTCTTTTCCATTTTCATAGCAGACCTCCTTTCATTTCTTTAGCAGCCTGTTGTATGGCCTGAACAATCCTCCCATAGGTACCACAACGACAAAGATTATCCTCCATCCCATCTATTATTTCCTGTTTACTTGGTTCAGGGTTTTTTAACAATAAACCATAGGCATTCATGATCATTCCCGGTGTGCAATAACCACATTGAAGAGCATCATTGGTCATAAAGGCCTTTTGAATTGGATGGGGGGTCCCATTCTTACTCAGGCCTTCGATAGTTAATACCTTTTTCCCTGCAACATCTCTTATCGGGATTATGCAGGACCGTACCGGTTCATTATCCAGAATGACGGTACATGAACCACAAACACTAATTCCACAACCAAATTTAGTACCTGTAAGTCCCAGCTCATTCCGAAGCACCCACATTAACAAATTATTTGGATCAGTGGAGATCTCTGTTGGATTCGAATTAAGTTCAAAATGAATGGTTTCAATCATAATAACTCTGGTGTTTAAGTTCTTCAATATATTCTTTTTCTGTATCGATATCCCGCAGGATTTCAGAGGAATCAGTTTCCATTTCCTCAATGTCATAGGGATTATTCAGTAGTAGTTCCTTTAAACTGTTTTCAACTGTAAGTTCTTTTACCTGCCTAAAGTATTTCTTTCCAAATAAAAGCGGATGTCCACGCTTTCCTTGATAAGTTGCTACAATTATCTCTTTATCTGATGTCCTGTAAGTCTCAATCATCTTATTCATGATGCTACTCCCTATCATGGGTTGATCTCCTAAAAGAACCATTATTGCAGTGGTTTCTTCATTTACAGATTTCAGACCAGCCTGGACAGAAGAAAGCATACCATTCCTATACAAGTTATTAAATACAGTCTCAACCGGATAATCCTGTATCAGCTGACCTATGGCTTCCTTATCTGACCCCAGGACCACAAAGGTTTTGTCAATGAATGATCGGGTTGCTGATTGCACAAGCTTTTCAATTATACTCAGGTTTCCAAAAGGAAGAAGCATTTTTGGCCTTCCCATCCTCCTTGATTCCCCGGCAGCCAATATAATACCACATATCAGACCGTTTTTATTCAGTTTTTTATTTTGACTGCGAATTTGAATCAACTGGGCACTAATACTAACGGCAATCTCCTGAACTGTTTTAGAGCCTATTTCTAATCCTATTGGAGCATGAATGCGATCCAAATCTGATTTGGTTGCCCAGCTTTTCGAAATAAAATTATCACGCATCAATTGAATTTTATTCTTGCTGCCTATCATTCCAATGTATGGGACATTTGAATGAATACAGGCCTTCAAAGCTTCAGAGTCATCCCGGTGTCCCCTGGTTACAATAACAATATAGGTGTCTTTTGTTTTTGGAATTTCATTCAGGGCTATTCCAATTGGTTTTACAATGATATTATCTGCCGAGGGAATATTGTTGGAATTTCCATATTCCAGCCTATCATCAATTATGGTCACTTCAAAATCCAGTTGAGAACCCATGCTGGCCAGGGCTTTTCCTATATGCCCTGCCCCTGCAATAATTAGCTTAGACAGTGGGTATACGGGCTGAAGAAAGACACTGGTGTCATTAGACATTGACAGATAAACGCAGAGCTTTTTTTCCAGGCAGGATAAACATTCAGCCCTGAGTTCTGACAGATCGCCAAATTGTTTATTTTCTTTAATAGTCTCCTCTTCGACCCATAATCTATCAATCTTGACTTTGTCCTGCTTGGTGATGATTGTCGCTAAAATACCTGATTTATTTTCACTTATTGATTCATCAAGTCTGGTAAATATTTTTTTATCCTTATCAGGATTGGCATCCACAAGTATGGTTGCAGTTCCTCCACATATTGCTCCTTCCGCAGAATTAATATCCTCATTCAAGCCAAAATGATAAAGAAAAGATGATCCATCTTCAATTGCATTTAATGATTTTGCCGTTGCATCACCTTCAAGCACTCCTCCTCCTAATGTTCCAGCTAAGAGGCCATCGGTTGAAAATATGGCCGATGCTCCGGGTACCTGAGGAGCAGATCCCCTGGTTTCAAGAATAGTTGCCAGAGCCAAAGGCCTGGATGTAATTTCTCTTGAAAGATTATTAAAAATATTCTTCACCCTGGTACTATAATAAGACACAAAAAATTTATACAAATATTCTAAAAACTCCAACTAATGCAAGGCATACTATCAGTGTTAGCGGAGAAAGAATGTATCTGAAGAAAAGACCATCAAACCGAAAGTTTTCTTTATAAAGAATTGCTCTTATTCTTTCTCCAGCCAGAAATCCTAAAGGCACTGTTAACGCAGAAAAGGCAATAGCTACAGGCGAAAATAAAATTGACAATGGCACCGCAGAGTTTGGATATACACAAGCCGGAATTCCAGTTGCATACTTTACAAGCGGAAACAAAGCGACAGCGATGAGTGCCGATCCGCCACCCAAAAGAGCCCGTTGGGATGTTTTATTCCACTTAACATTTTTAAATACAGCAAATAGGGCAATAATTGCCAATCCTTCCATCCAAAAGGCGAAAATCGGGTTTCCAATGGCTCCATGCATTACCGGCAATGATAGAAGCACTGCATCAAATAGTTTAAATAGTGAAGCTACCAGTACAATCAATACAAGTAATAACATATTTCGGGTTACAACCCATGTGGTGGCAAGAAAGAACAGTGCCACTCCGGTCATCAACGATCCGGAAACAAGGTGGGCACAGGTTCGCAGACCCGCTCCCATTAATACTTCAGAAAACCCCCAGATGGATCCCAGGATTAATGCAACTATCAAATGTGTACTTGAAATGGATTTTTTCATGGTTTAAAAAGGTTTATTAGATCATACAAAATAAAATAAAGAAATAAGGTTAACGACCTGTTCAATTTGACTTTGATTATCAAATATTTAGATTTCAATTGTACAAAGCGAAAAGGGTATAAATTATTTTATTTAAAAAATTTAACAAAACAAAGAGAGCTTCTGTTCAGCCTTCACCAGCAAAGCCTGTGCTGGAATATTATGAGGACAAGCAGCCAGACAGTGACCGGAACAAGTATTGCAAGGAAGATTCTTTGCTAATTTTAAACCTGCATATTTCTCCATGGCCCTTTTCTCTTGCCCCTGAGCCTCAAAATAATGATTGTAGCGAAGAATAGTATTTACAGGTATATTGTGTGGACATGAGGGTTCACATAAGCCGCATGCATGCCGGCAGTATAAGTTTCCTAATGATTCCTTATAGTGGTTAAGTAAACCTAGTTCATTTTCGGATAATCTTTCTCCAGAGAGTCTTACAAAGGTCTCCAATTCGTCAAAACTATTCATAGAAGGGCACACAGCACTAATATCTGGGTTAGAAATTACAAATTTTATGGAAGCATTACGAATATCTTCTTCGGAGACCAGGCCATACTTTGTTTTAAAGGCATCTGCCTGCTGTACCCACTTCTCATATTCTGCCAGATTATCGAGAATTTCATCCGACAATTCCCTATTTTGTTCCTGCGCCTCCTTTATCATTGATTGGGCAGATTCATAAAACTTAACAGGATTGACCTTCATTAAAGTCATCCCCATATCTTTTTTCTTGCATAACTCAATTATCCTGGCTCCCTGATCTTGTTGTATAAAGTTGTAAACAAATAATACCAGGTCAAAACGTCCATCCTCTGCGGCAGCCCCGATTACCTTTTCCATTGGCTCTTTCATTCCCCCAGCCAGACGATGTTCAGGGCCGTGATTTGATAAGCCCAGGTACTTCACTTTCCCTTCCACTTTCATTTCCTGAAACATTTCATGAAAAGGCTCATATAAGATCTGTTCTGTGGATTGCGCCATATGGATCATCAGGCAATCTACGTACGGTGTATCCAAACGCTCCAGGATTTTATGGAATCGGTCAGTCAGACCTTCTTTGGATGTATTACCGAAAAAATCAAGGTTAAGCTTACTGGTGATGAATATCTTCTTCCTGTCATATTCTTTTATAGCTTCACCAATAGTCGTCTCAGACTTTCCTCTTGCATAATGTTCAGCTGTATCAATATAATTTACACCCATATCTAAGGCGGCTTTCATGACAGAAGGATTTGTGAGTCCACCAGCTCCCATACTGATATCTGAAACCTTAAAACCTGTGCGCCCAAGTGTGCGATACTCTTTAATCTTTATTTCATCCTGAACACTTTCCAAATTATAAGCCCGGTGGCCCATTAAGGGTACTGCCAATGAACTGGTCAGCCCTGTCTTTAGAAAATTTCTTCGCGTGAAAGGATAATTCTTCTTCATTCGGATGGATTTGATAGTAAATATAAGGAATCAAATAATCCAATGATAGATCCCGGAATAATTTAGATTCTTTTCACATAAGGTTGTGGCGATGAATGTTTTCGTGATCAGGTATGGCATTTTGCAAGACAGATGTCTTCTGTAAACAAATAAATAACAAAGTCTTAGAGTAACTTATTGGTAACTATTCAGACCCATCGAGCGTTTTAACATATTTAAATTTAAGTCCAATTGTATCCGGATATTTAGTACAATCGTAATTCCACTCAGGAGAACTAAGTTTTTCATGGAAGGGATTTTCATCATCATTTCCAATGCCCCTCATTAAATGAATGGCCTGACCATTTGGTTTCAAGACCCTTTCTATTTCTAAAAGTTCGTTTTCAAAACTCCAACCTATTGCATTGGAAGTAAATAATATATCTATGGAGTTACCTGGAAATGGAAGCGAATCAAGAAATCCGTCCAAGACAAATACATTTGAAACTTTTTCATCACATATTTTCTTCCTTATGAAATCTCTAAGGCTGCCCAATGGTTCAACGGCATATACAATTTTTGCATAATTGGCCAATAAAAAAGCAAGTTTACCAGATCCCGAACCCACATCAAGTACAATTAGGTCCTTGAGATTCTTTACTGATATTATTTCATTAATATCCCATCTAAAATCCAGCTTTCTGTCATATTGCTCAGGATATTTATTGTACACAATTAAATCTGCAATTTCCCAAAGCAGTTCATCACAATATTGGTTAACAAGGTTTGGATCAGTTATTTCTTTATTTTCTTTTATTACATGAGCAATAAAGCCCTCAATTGGCGGATATTTTGAAATCAGGAATCGGTGAATGACTGGATAATTGCGCAGGATTGTAGCAAACTCCAGTTGTGGAACGCGATCTGGCAGATATTTAATTTGAAAAGATTCTAATAGAAGTAAATCTTCTCCATGCAAAGTAAGCTCACCAAATAGTTTCCTAAGTCTTTCTGAATACATCATTACAACCCAATGGCAATTATAAGTTTTAATTTGTTACTCATGCCTCAATGCATCTGCAGGATTGGTACGAGCTGCTTTTATTGCACGGTAACTGATCGTTAACCAGGAAATAGTTATAGATATTAGAATAATTATCAGGTAATCTATGGGACTCTGCGTTATTCTAAAATGAAAATTCTGCAGCCAATTTTTCATAACATAAATGGAAATAGGCACAGCAATACAAGTTGCTATCAAAACCAAAATTCCAATTTCCCTTGACAAAAGAAGAATAATATCGATCATCGTAGCTCCCTGTACTTTTCTAACACCTATCTCTTTAATACGCTGTGCAACGGTAAAGGCAGTGAGTCCGAACAGGCCGAGACTTGCAATAAAAACGGCAAGAATACTAAATACTGCAGATAGATTTCCTGTACGCTTATCCTCCTTATACAATTTATCAAATTCCTCATCCATAAAGAAATACTGCATTGGTTCAGTACCTGTCAATTCATCCCAAACTCCCTCCACTTGTGCAATAGTTGCATTTAGGTTATCCTGATTCAGGCGTATGACAATATTTCCCCAGTTCATATTATCACCATCATATAGGAAAACATGAGGGCTTATTTCATCGTGTAGAGATAAAAAGTGATAATCTTTCAATACCCCAATAACTGGAAAAGACATCTCTGGATCTCCGGGAGTTCCCGGCTTATTAATCTTTGCCTCGAGTGGATTTTCAAGATTGAAATAACGTACTGCACTTTCATTTATCACACAAGCAAAGGAATCAGTTGGCATTTCTTGTGAAAAGAAACGTCCTTCAACCAGTTCAAATCCCATGGTTTTATCATAATCATGATCACTCCAGGCTGTATACATAATCTGAACATCGTTCTGGTCAGGAGCTGATCCATCCCCTGAATCAATTAAATATCCATTGTTATTGTTAGGATACCCAGGGATAGCTGTTGTATGCGAAACACTTTTAACTCCGGGCAAATTTTTTGTCTGCTTTATGAATACATTGATTTTGTTATTGAGAACATGCACCCTGCGGATAACCATGAGATTCTCTATCTCAAATCCAAGGTCCTTGTTTCTCATAAAATTAACCTGTCTGAAAGTAATTGCAGTAACTGCCATTATTAATATGGAGATCCCTAATTGTGCCACAACAAGTGAACTCCGCAACCTACCACTTTTTGCCCCGCTTTTTAATTTTCCACCCAGAATTGTCACCGGCCTGAATGAAGAAAGAAAGAAAGCCGGATAGCTGCCAGAAAGAAAACCTACCAGGACTGCAATTAGAACAAGGATTGGGATTGTATACCATGGATTGAAATAGTTGAATTTGAATGCAATTTGCATTAGGTTACTATATCCCGGAAGCAAAAGTTCAATAAGCAAGATAGCAACAATCAAACTCATTAGGCACAACAATACTGATTCAACAAGAAACTGCCAGATGAGGCCTGATTTTTGGGATCCAACCACTTTTCTAATCCCCACTTCTCGCGCACGATTAGCTGCCTGTGCAGTGGCCAGGTTCATATAATTAATTCCTGCCAATAGGAGGATGGCAAAAGCAATCAAAATGAAAATATAGATATTCTTTTTTTCGTTCGCAGGTTTAAATGTTTGTTCAATTTCCGGTTCGAGGTGTACATCGGTAATATTTTGAGCAAGAACCCGATACCTACCACCTGCTTTTTCGAATTGTTCAAAATCGGCACCCATATACTGTTCCAATTCCGGACCCACATGTGCAACCAGAACAGCATGTATTTTTTCTTCAATTACAGAAGGATCAATATTTTTTTCGACCAGTATATAGGTCGTTAAATTATTATTAAGCCACATCTTTCTTTTCGATTTTTCTGTCGATACAAAAGATCCAATTACGTTGAATTCCAAATGTGTATTCTCTGGAGCATCTTCACAAACACCGGTAACCTCCCAGTAAACGGAATCGGTTCCTACCTTAAGATTCTCACCCACCGGATTATCCTTTCCAAAATATTTTTGGGCTGCTGATTGAGTAAGTACGATAGTACGTGGTCTGTTTAAAGCTGTAGCAGGATCTCCATATATAAGTGGAAAAGAAAAAACGTCAAAGAAGGTAGAATCAGCCAGGGTGAAATGATCTTCAATAAAAACCTTATCATCAATTATTATAGGTGATTCATTCCAGCTGTCCATTCTGACCGAATTAATGATCTCTGGAATTTCTGCAACCAGAGCTTCACCCATGGGAGGAGAAGTATTTGCAACTTTAATTTCCTGTTCACCTACTTTACCATCCAGAACAAGTCGGTAAATGCGATCTTTTCGCTCATGAAATTTATCGTAACTTATTTCATGAATAACAAACAATCCGATAAGTACAAAACAGGCTATCCCTACTGCCAATCCCATTATATTTAAAAACACATAGCCTTTGTTTTTTAAAATGTGCCGCACAGCCAGTTTAAGATAGTTTAGTATCATCGTAGTTGGTATTTAATTGTAAGACGCAAAAGTACAGGTAAAGTTGCACGAAGAAATAAGATTGGAAAATAATTTTCTAATATACCATAAATTTTAAAATAAACTTTGATGCTGATTGATTTAGGATTTAACGAAGCATCCATAATCCCTTGATTTTAATAGGATGTAGAAAGAGTTCAGACCAATCCTAAGAAAACAGAAACTTCAAAAATGATAATTTTAATTGATTTGGGATGCATCAATAAAGGAGGCAAAAACACTTCAAATTTTGCAGGAATTTCTTTATTATCTCGTTCTTAATTGCTATTTGAGAACAGGCAATTATCAGATAAGTCAAAATGCTTAAATTAAGAAGGTTATATGGGTAAAATTATTAAAATAATTAAAATTCTGATTTGCAGTCCTGGTGATCTTCCTCCAAAATCTGTTCATACTCAACCTGAGTTAGATACTGAGGTGTATATTCAACATCAAGATTTTCAAGTAATTTTATAAAGGATCTTAGATGGTTTCCTGATCCACACATCAGGCTCCCAAAGATTGTTATAATAGCCTCGTTCTCTGTTTGATGTATACATTCACGCAGGTCAACCATATCAAGATCTTCAATCGTTGCTCCTACTATAAGTGCTTCAGTCAAAGAAGCTGATCCGTCTGCGATAAGACTATTATAGAGTTCCTGTAAAAATGGGTCTTTGAAAACTCCTATTAAATCAGATGCAGGATCTTCAATATTATAATGAATTAACAAACAGAGCACTTTGTCCATGTGGATTTGTTCACTTTTATAAATTTTCTCAAAAACTGGAATGTTATAAAGTGCAGAAAAGGAGATATAGACATCTCTGGCAAGCTTTTCCTCTTCTCTTGTAAATATGAGCATCTCCTTTTCTGCAAGTGATATATGATCTGGTGCACTGAGAACACATTTGCAATCAACCAAATCATCAGTAGTTTGGATTAATGCATTTTTCAAGCTACTATTTGGTTCAACAGAATTATCTTCCACACATCCAATCACGAAGCATACAATGGTAATTACTGATATTAAAATTATAAATTGTATTCTTTTCTGTGTTCTCATGGCTTTAAACTTCATTGTTATATAATATCTACCAATTCGTTTAAGGTATATAGTTAAGTTAAAGTTTTTAACAACTGATATCAATACGAAAATACACTATAATAGACTCATAAACAATACCTTATAAGTTTACTTTCTTTTCCATTAGGTTATCTTGCCAAACCTTTTGGTTCTATAATAAATAATATCTATTAGGACATTCTCACCGAAATAGTGAGTAGTGGTTTCAATTTTGGGCAGAGAATTTATATAACCTTTTTGTGGTTATTTTACTACACATCTTGTTTTTGATAGGGATATCAGCAATTGAACCTGTATTACATTGCTAAGTGATCTCTATATTTATAGGAATAGAATTTCCACCCTTACAAATAAGAGTTTAGGATCAATAAAAAAAATGTATTAAAAAAATACTGAAATTCAGATCGGATTATTTATGAACAACAAGGTTTCCTCCAATAATAGTTTTTTTGCATAAATTTTCAATTTCTTTGGTGATTTCAAACTCGCTGGTAGAGCTGAACCATTTCCAGGTTATATGATCCCCATTAATCCCCGGTGTACCTAAATCATTTACTTTCACTACAATGATCTGGCCCAATCGGCAGTTCTTACCACTTAAGGGATTTCCTTTATCCCCTCCTCCTGGAGAACCTGATCCATGGTCTGTTTCACTGCCTTCTTCACCTGATTGGTTATCTGCACAACCTTCATCGTCATTCGTTACCCCATCATCCCCTACATCTTCGTGGGAGCATCCACTATCGTGAATAGCATCATCATCACCACAGCCTCCATCATCGGGATGATCATCACCACAGCCTCCATCATCGGGATGATCATCACCACAGCTTCCATCATCACTATCAGAGCAACCAGAATCGTGTCCACCGTGGGAATCACCACCACATCCTTTACTATCCGAAATTACTTTGGCAAGAAACTGGGCTTTATTATTACCATCATTAGTGTCATCTATAACATAAACAGCATACACCTGGGCTCTTATTTCCCTGTGTAATGAATAATCGGGTTCAGTTACCCTATACACAATTTCCCCTTTTGGTGGCTTTGAAGCATTGCCTTCATGGGCATTAAACTCAAAAAATACCCGAAGATCTTCTGGCTTATTTCCCATTTCGCTTCCTTTACCCTTGTCTTTACCTTTCCAAAGAAGCTCAATTGATCCTGTAGCCTTTTTGAGATCATTTTTTTTTGCCTTTAATCCGTTTTGAGATTGGTAGTTAAGATTGTCTATACCAGAATCAGTATATATGTTTTCCTTATCACAGCTGGTTAATCCAATTACCATTAATAGAATTGCTAGTGTTGCATTAATTGGTTTCATAAGCTTTTTTCTTTAGGTTAAGTAATATTGAAATGAAAAAAAACATTAAACCTTAACATAAAATGTCCGCATGTAAACATTATATGTTGGATTTTAGGAATTATTATTAAAAATGAACCTTTTAGTATTAATTTTCAATACTTATAAAGTTTACTTTTCTGGTAATAAAGTTGAATGAAATAAACTATTTAGGTATCAATCTGCTTCTTTTCATAAAAATGAAATCACTATTATGGATTTAACGACCTAAAGTATAAACAGATTAGCTATCTTTTCTTTACAATCTTTATTGTTTCAATAATATCCTCGGTCATGATGTTTATGAAATACAGTCCATCAGGTAAATGCGCCAGGCTCAATTCTAATAGTTGTTTCTGTTTGAATGTATTATTCATTAATTCCTTTCCTGTAATGTTTAATACTCTGACGAATATCTCATTATATCTTTCTCCAAGGTCAATGTAAAGCACCTCAGTTACAGGGTTTGGAAACATGACTAATCCTGAACCTAAGTCATTTTCATTGATACTCAAAGCAGTAATTAAATAATCTGAAGATATACCAATACAACCATTTTGGTTTACTTCAACAGCATATGTACCGTTAGATGTGGGAGTAAAACTCTTATATATTTGGCCAGCAATTTCCTGATTTGTTATAGAGTTTAGCCACTGGTAACCAGCTTGTTCAGCATTTGCAGTAAGGATGGTTCCATCCACAGAAACAGATGTATCAACCCGAATAACCGGAATATAAACCTGGACACTATTTGAGCAGTTATTCCCGTCAGTTCCTGTTAGAGTGTATGTTTCTGATTGAATTGGATAAAATGCGATTCCATTAACTATTCCATTATCCCATATATAGGATTGTGCTCCTGAACCAGAAAGGATTAAGGACTCCCCATAACACAATATTGGGTTAGAAGCATTCGCAATAACAGATGGTAAAGGATTTACAGAAACTGATACCTGATCTGTACTCTGGCATCCAACAGTATTGGTTCCGACCACTGTGAAAGTTGTTGTTCCAATTGGTGGGATGAAGGCAACACCATCTATAACACTATTATCCCAGACATAGTTACTTGCTCCACTACCAGTTAATGTCACTGTACTTCCTTCACAAACTGACAGGTCCTGTCCGGCACTAACTGATGGAAGGGGATTTACTGTAACGGAAACCTGATCAGTGTTTTGGCATCCGTAAATATCTGTTCCTATTACTGTGTAAACCGATGTACCTGTTGGTGGGCTAAAAGGCACTCCATTAATGACACCTTTATCCCACACATAGTTACTAGCTCCACTTCCTGTTAAAGTCAAAGTACTTCCCTCACAAACTGCCAGGTACTGTCCGGCACTAACTGATGGAAGGGGATTTACTGTAACGGAAACCTGATCAGTGTTTTGGCATCCGTATATATCTGTTCCGATTACTGTGTAAACCGATGTACCTGTTGGTGGGCTAAAAGGCACTCCATTGGTGACACCTTTGTCCCAAATATAGCTACTTGCTCCACTACCAGTTAATGTCACTGTACTTCCTTCACAAACTGACAGGTCCTGTCCGGCACTAACTGATGGAAGGGGATTTACTGTAACGGATACCTGGTCAGTGTTTTGGCATCCGTATATATCTGTTCCGATTACTGTGTAAACCGATGTTCCTGTTGGTGGGCTAAAAGGCACTCCATTGGTGACACCTTTGTCCCAAATATAGCTACTTGCTCCACTACCAGTTAATGTGACTGTACTTCCTTCACAAACTGACAGGTACTGTCCGGCACTAACTGATGGAAGGGGATTTACTGTAACGGAAACCTGATCAGTGTTTTGGCATCCGTATATATCTGTTCCGATTACTGTGTAAACCGATGTACCTGTTGGTGGGCTAAAAGGCACTCCATTGGTGATACCTTTGTCCCAAATATAGCTACTTGCTCCACTACCAGTTAATGTCACTGTACTTCCTTCACAAACTGACAGGTCCTGTCCGGCACTAACTGATGGAAGGGGATTTACTGTAACGGATACCTGGTCAGTGTTTTGGCAACCATTGTCATCTGTTCCTGTTACTGTATAGGTGGTGGTACCTAATGATGAAGTGAAGGCAACACCATCTACTACGCCATTATCCCAAACATAGGAACTTGCTCCACTTCCCGATAATGTAACTGTATTACCTTCGCAAACAGAAAGGTCTGGTCCTGCACTGACTGAAGGAAGTACATTTACCGTTACAGATACCTGGTCTGTATCCTGGCAACCATTGTAATCTGTCCCCGTTACTTTATAGGTGGTGGTACCAGGAGGCGGAATGAAGGCAATACCATCTGTAACACCCTTATCCCATATATAGGTGCTAGCTCCACTCCCTGATAATGTGACTGTACTTCCCTCGCATATTGAAAGGTCTGGTCCAGCACTTACATTTGGTAATGCATTTACCGTTACAGATACCTGGTCTGTATCCTGGCAACCATTGGCATCTGTTCCCGTTAAAGTATAGATAGTGGTACCAGGAGGCGGGATGAAAGAAACACCATTGGTAATACCATTATTCCAAACATAGGTAACTGCTCCACTTCCCGATAATGTGACTGTACTTCCCTCACAAACAGAAAGGTCTGGTCCTGCACTGACTGAAGGAAGTGCATTTACAGTTACAGACACCTGGTCTGTATCCTGGCAGCCATTGGTATCTGTACCTGTTACTGTATAAGTGGTGGTACCTAATGGTGAAGTGAAGGCAATACGATCTACTACGCCATTATCCCAAACATAGGAACTTGCTCCACTCCCTGATAATGTAACTGTATTGCCTTCACAAATTGATTGATCTGATCCAGCACTTACATTTGGTAATGCATTTACAGTAAATGTAATCTGGTCAGCACTTTCACAACCACCCGGACCAATGAATGTATATATTATTGTATGATTCCCCTCCCCGGCTAATACTGGATTAAAATATAATCCACTTACTCCTGGACCCGCAAGTGTACCTCCAGTTGGAGTGACCTGGATTAATATTTGAGGATCACTTTCGCAAAATGTCAAATCTTCATTCAATATATGAACTTGAGGGTAACCATATACATCAATATCTGTTGATAATGAATTATTTGATGTGTTATTATCGAGGCTGCAGGTAATGTTAAAATCAAATGTGTAAGTCCCAATGTCGGATAAATCAACAACACTGCTCATCTGATGTATAAGACTTTCACCAATATTAAGATTTTCAGTCAAAACCAAAATATCATTCACATTTTCACCAGAAGAAACATTCATTTGAATATTTACTCTATCACCAACCAGTGCTACCTGGTTTCCGACATTTTTAATAGTTATTAATATTGGTTCATCCTCAGAAAGCAGGCAATCTGAGGCTGGAGACACCAAAGAATTCATAGCCAGATCAATGGAACGGGTAGCTGTCCCCACAATTTGAATGTTATCCAGCCCTGCTCCCATTCCCCACTGGTAAAAATCATCATAATAAAATCCTATTTGGGTTCCGTTTTTGCATATTTCCTCAGGTAATTCAATTGATTCAAACTTCCAGTCAAAGGAACTTTCAAGATTTTCCAATTCATGCCATTCCGTTTCTTCCTGCAATTTATATACTACATGTAACTCATCAATAGCACCATAAATTCCGGTTTTCAGCAAATAATCAAAAGTGAGAACAACATTGCTATATTCAGCCAAACGGAGAGGTGCCGTGGTTGCAACATCAGCAACATGCACTGCATCACCGACTGAATAAGAATCGATGCCAATAAATTTTGTGGTGTTATCAGAAAAATCCAGGTAGTAACAATTAAGCGATTCACTGTCCCCCCATTGCCAGCCCGCCTGATTATTTTTTATGATTACTTCAGTGGGCTCAATCTCGAAGTCAACAATAAATGGCAATGAACGTAAAGTTTGAGGAAAAACTGTTACCTGATTTGTGCCCACACTCTCTATTTGATCATTATTATATATATATACAGCTGTGATATAATATTCATATATGTTATTGAGAATTATTGATGGGTCGTTGTAAAAAGTCTCAGAAGTTTCAGCAATAAGCTGTCCGTTTCTATATATTTTATAGGATACTGGTGTTCCGGAAACCGGAGAGCTCCAATTTAATAAAATGCTTGATTCGTTTATATTGTAAATTAAATTTTTTGGCGGGAAGATATCTGATGCTGTTGTAATGCCTGAAACTATTATACTGAATGCCTGGGAACCTCCTGTCAATGTTCCAGAATGAGTTATTTTAATATTGAAATTATATTCTCCCGGGTTGGCTAGAAAAACTTGTTCAACATTATCGATATGATTGATTCCATTTGTAGCTGCAGCTGACGGATTCTCAACATTCAATACCCATGGCAGGTATGATTGAAGGTTCAGACTATTTTCGATCTTAACATCCAGATCATTTATCAATTTACTGGTTCTTGAATTAAGGGATGGAGATGAAGGCTGCCCAGCAGGATCTGTCCAGCAAAGTGTTACCTTAAGAAAAGGTGCAGATCCTGTCTCTACCGGAATACTAATTATTTCTCCCTGTGAAATGGTCCCCTCGTAAATATTCTCCCCTCCATTTTCAGAATTTTGAGAGATTAGATCTGCTGCTGCTTTTATATTTAGTAATCCCCAACCAAAACTATAATCCGGGCCAGGACTGCTTCCTGATTCTGTTGCTGTATGAATTAATATGGCCTTAAGCGTGGAGGAAAGAGGAGTTACACCCGGTTGGATTACATTTTGGAGATGATGAAGTAGGGCAACTGAACCTGTGGCCGATGCAGCTGACATGGAGGTACCACTGTATGATATATAACTATTATCCATGGCCGAACCAGAGGAATATACATCATAGCCATTGGAGACAACATCGGGTTTTATTCTGCCATCATCAGTCGGGCCAAACGCACTAAAAGGAGTTATTGATTTGGCATCGTCTACCGCACCCACGGTAAGTATATTTTTGGCCACTGCCATAGGTGTTAAACAATCATATCCATCTGTGCCACCATCGGGTTCCCGCTCCACATTTACAAGCGTCCAGGTCCCATCCCAAACATAATGCTGGAAAGTAGAAGGCGTTTCATTTCGATCGTTTCCAGCTGATTTCACTATAAGATAGTTTGGGGCGAGCCGGGATATGTAATCCAAATCGGCGCTAACCTGGTTGTAAAATCCAAATTCATAATCCTCCAGTTCTGACACAGCGGGATCTCCATACCAGTACCAACTTTCGTTAATGGAGTTATAAGACCAACCACATAATGGACCATAGGAATGATTCGATACTAAAATTCCATCTGCTGCCGCACCCGACATTTCAGCAATATCATCGTTTAAATCCCAGGCTTTTATGATTGCCTTTCCGGCCATTCCTTTTGCATCAGCATCAACTCCCGTAGCTATTATAGTTCCGGTAACATGGGTAGAATGATTGGACAAGGGTAATTCCAGGTTACGCATTACTACTCTTGGGCCCGCTCCGTTTTGAAGTTCCTGGTGGGTCGTCCTTACTGCTCCACCATCCCACAGGTTGATTTCAACCCCTTCACCTGTAAGCGATGGATATACATTATTGCTTGACCAGAGCTGATTCACAGAAATAGTGCTTGCCACACTTATATTGTCGGTAGCATAATAGATTGGCTTATTTTTGCGACCCAAAGCTTGCAGAATTACTACCTTTCTGTCAGATTCTGTGTATTGTACAGGAAAATTCAAAACCTTAGCCAATGAGTCTGCCTTCCTCTTCCCAAGCAACCATTTTGCGCTTTGATACTTAGCAAACTGATTTAATTCTTTTTGGTTTTGAGCTCCCTGACGGGTATATTGTTGTGCATGTATGAAGGCTAAAGGGAATAGAAAAAGTATAAAATATAAAATCCACTTTCTTAGAAAATTGAATTCGTGGGCTTGCGGCATGAATATATATTTTAATAAACCAACTGCCCTGGTAAGGACAGTTGGTTATTTCTTAAAGGAATTATGGTAAATTAGAATAGGAAAATCCTATTTATCATCCAGCAAGATACTTATGGAGTTGGCTCATAATCTGGAAGGAATTCAATATTGGAATCGCCATGCACATAATCAAGTACTTGAACTGCGTCATCAACTGCAGCAGCAAATCCTTCCACTAATGTTAAATATTCATATAGGCCCCATTTGAAGGTAAATAGTTCATTATCCTCCATTGCCTCCTTTACTGACATGATTTCCTCACTGTAGGTATTGTTTCCTTGTAATGTAATAATTTTAAGATATCTGTCTGCATATACATCTCTATTATATTGAAATTGTGCTTCACCCAATATTGGCTCACTAAAATTGAAATAATAGTTTTGTTCGTGGCTAAAATCATAGTCGTGCTCATTCAATATCGGATTACATCCTATACAATCTACAAATCCATTAATATAAACCACCTCATCGATATCTACAGTTCCGGTTTTATCCGATCCCGCAGCAAAACAGGAGGCTGCAATAATCAATGGATCGAAATAGTAAGGATCTCCTCCAAGAAATGCCAACCTGTTTACAACTGTTGTTTGAACTAATGCTCCATCGATAATCTCATAAAAATATGGCTCAAACAAATTTTTCATGATGTACTGATAAATTGCCATGTTTTCGCGCGGGGAATCAATCGTCTTAACTACCGAGATAGGATTGATGGGATCAGAGTTGTCGGTGTAATATGAAGTTAAGCGGCCACAGAAATCAAGTTTGATTTCGTCTACAACGATGTTCCCATTTGTTTTTAGCACTTTCATTGCTTCTTCAAAAGCCTGATCAAGAACGGATTGGGGGGAGCGTACAATATTTAGTCGCCCAAAGTCAACTTCAATAGGATTTGCATTTGGCGGGATTTCTCCATATTGATCTAAAACAATAGGTATTCCAGTTACTGCATCGATTGGTTGAGTAAAATATTCCAAATTACCTTCAATATCCTTTGGTAACATAATAGGCATACCAATGGGGTCTCTTAGCAAAACAAAAAGATCTCCATAGTCACCTCCTCGGGTAGTTCCGGATTGATCGTTTCCTTTTTTATGTTCATTTAAATCAGGATTTCCACCAGCCCATACTGGTTTATCCGATACATCACCATCATCGGCAAGTGGAGTTATGTCACGCTTACCATACTTTTCGCATTGGGTAAATAACCCAAATGACAAAAACATACAAAATAGAACTAGTAAATAATTTTTTTTCATAATGTTATATGTTTAAGGTTAGTAATAATAATGAGAAATAGTAAGTCCCTTTGTCTCTATAGCATTCAAATTCAGTATACAAGTTAAACCTATAAGAACTAATATACAATACCAAAAAGAAGCATTTTGCTTTGAAGAAAGTTGAGAAACATAAACTATTTCAGTACAGGTTAGTACTTAAAAGGTATAGGTTATTTTAACCTTATTTTAGATGGAAATATGAGATTCAAGTGTGCTAGTTACTAATTTCAGTAAAATGAGGGCATTTAAGACAAAACTCATCATTTTCGAAATCTAAAAGATTAGCTCGGCAGGCATATCGGATCATACCAATGAGGTTGTTCACTCCAAATTTGTTTTGAATGTTCCTTCTATGGGTTTTGATTGTATTTTCACTAAGTCCTAAAATATTTGCTATCTCATTATTTGTTTTGCAACTTACCAGCAAGCCAAGGATCTCTTTTTCCCGACTCGATAATAAGTTATCATCCTCATATGCATCATTCTTTTTTTTCACCAGAGTTTTGGTTATTTGGGCACAAAAATAATTTTTATTTTCTGCCAGCTTATCCAGGGCAATTATCATATCCTGTTTACTGCATGACTTTAACAAATATGCATTAATCCTGCTTTCGAGAATTTTTTTTATCATCTTGATTTTAGGCAAATGAGACAGCAGAAATACTTTCAGGGTAGGAAACATTTCGATAAGAGAGTCCATATAAATCAAATCAGTATCTACAGGGCAATTCAATTCAATTATCACTATATTAGTCTCATTAAAACTGCTTAATAACTCGACCAGTTCATTACCATATGGAATTTTACCAATTACACTATAATTGCTTGCCCCCTCTATAATTAATTCTAATCCATCTGCAAGTAAACTTGTTTTATACGCAATTATTACTTGATTACTTTTCATAGCCTTAGTTGATATAAATTTAGCATAAAATACGATAAATGTTTTGATTTTCAATGTTTTTGAATATGTTTTTAAACAATAAAAATTTTCTTGGCATATAAGATTCTTTAAATCTATTTAAAATTAAGCTCCGGCTAAAATGGTTCAATCCAATTTAGTATTTTTACATTAAATGAGAATTATTCTGTCCATATCCTTTAGTATACTGTTCCACTATACCATATGTGCACAATATGAATGGACTACCTATTCAAATGGTGGGGATCTTGCGAATGCTGTTAACTGCATAGAGATTGTCAACAATAATGAAATATGGGTGGGTACCCTGGAGAATGGGTTACAGCTTTTTAATGGATATAGTTACCAGGTATTCAATATGGAGAATAGCCCTCTCCCGGGAAACAGAGTATATGATATTATCTTAGATTCTAATAGAAAGTGGGTTGGTACTATTGGGGGATTGGCAATTATAGATGGTGATTCATGGACCTTATATGACAGCAAAAACAGTAAGCTACCGGGTAATACTGTAATTTCCATGATCCGGGAAGAACAAGGTAGAATGTGGTATGGTACAAATGAGGGAGTTGTTGTGGACTTGTTTGGCACTGTATACAACTCGAGAAATAGTGGTTTACCAGGCGATCAAATACTTGATATGGAACTTGATTCGAAAGGAACCATATGGTTCGCTACAGAAAAAGGCATAGCCAGTTTTGATGGAGTTACCTGGAAAAGTCATGTTGCAGGAACCGGAATACTACCGATAGGTGGCGTAAGAGTTCTTGAAATGGACAATAATAATAATTTGTGGGCTTCCTTTGTTTATGGTTCAGATGGCAGCTTATTGAGATTTGATGGTACTAAATGGGAACTTATTAAAACTGAAAATAACCTTTTTGATGCTGTGGGAGTTTATGATATTGTATCTAAAGGAAACGGAGAAATATGGTTTGGCACTCATCATAAAGGACTAATGAAATATGATGGTAGCAATTGGGAACATTTTCGCAATGAAACGTCTGATATTCCCATAAACCAAATAATCAGTCTTGAGGTCGACTCAGAAGGCAATGTTTGGATGGGGTCCAGAAAAGGATTAACAAAGATAGTTAGCTTACCAAGTTCAAACTTGCATCATGAAAAGCCAGTTGAATCAATTCAAATTATACCGAATCCGTTTAAAGATTACACTGAAATAACTGTTCCTCAAATACTTGAAAAGCCATATTCGTTTTACTTATATAATACAATTGGGAAGCAGGTTAGGTTAATTAAAGACCTTAAATCAGGTAGTTTTATCATTCACAATGATGGATTAAAGCCTGGACTATACTTCTATAAAATCAGGTCCAATTCAAAAGAATTTACAGGAAAGCTGTTTGTTATTGAATAGATTTAGCTCCTGTTGTAATTTTATTGGCCTCTCCTAATCCGGGATACATTCTCATTGCATTTTTAAAATATATTTTTCTTAATACACTCTTTGGTAGCTTTAATCCTTGATATTCTTTCACCTTATCATTCTGAATCATCTTGTTAGCCGTAGAAAAATATTCCCAATCTTTACGCCAGATATCCAGGGAATTATTAATAATGTCTTCCCCTTTTTGAATACTGCTTTCGTCATACTTGATGCCGATATCCGTGCCATACAACAATTGGTCCTGATACTTAATAATGAAATCCCGGACTTTGTCTCTATCCTGAACTTTGAAATGAACTATCCGTGCAGCCATATCCAAAGCACAGTTTGGAAACTTATCAAGCCATTTTGCCTGCTCATCCACATTCCATTCCATGCTACCCAGGTGACACCCCACATAGCGAAGGTTAGGATGCTTAACCAACATTCTGTCACGGGATGCAAGCAGTTCTTCATAGGAGGGGTAATCGGGATGAAGGTACATATGGTACTCAGGATGGTTAGCAAAGTAACTGCTATCCCCTTTTACAGTCATTTCATGTAAAGGCAACCAGCAATTTTTTGGCTCGCCATTGTGGTTTACGAGGGTTTTGTTTCGTTCTTCAATAAAATCAAAAATGGGATCCAATCTCGGATCATCAATCAAAATAAAACTACCATCCTCATTTCTAAAGGTCATTCCAATATCTTTCCACACTTTTACTGCAATGGCACCGGCATCAAAAGATTCCTGAAGCCAGGCAATGGTTTTTTCCTGCCAATCGGCTTCTCCAAAACCATCCATACTAAAAGTGGTTGCAAAACCAATTGATTCAGGGTGCTTTTCATACAAATTCTTAGCCAAATTGTATTCCTCTTTGATTTCTTCCTGACTAACTGATCGGGTAACCAGAGTTATTAATTGGAAATTATTACCTGATACAATTTTCACAAATGAATCATCCGGGGTTTCAAGGTGTATATGGGCATCAATTTTTGGAAAATTATCAAAATCAGGGACTTGATTGCACCCAAATAACATTATAATTGGCAGAACAAGTAATTTTTTCATTGTATTGGATTTAAAATTATTCCAGCCAGTCTAAAATTTCTTTCTTATAAGAATCGTCATCTACCTTATGTGAGTAATTAAACCTCTTAGCTACCCCTTTCTGTGTATATACAATTTTCGGATAGGACAGCTCGCAAGACTTTTTGTTGTATTCAACTGAAGATCCATCACTGGCGAGCGGATTTAAAATCAGTATCGGGCGGGGACATATTGCAGCCATAAGGTCAGGAAGATCATACTTACTTATAGCCCCAGCTACTGTTGAAGGAATAAATGAGGGAGAATACTCTAAAGCCATGGCGATATTTGCAAAGCTTATAAAAGGTTTTACCAGGCATACTTTCTCAATATTCTCATCGAAAACAGCTGCATGCAGCATTTCACTGCCTGTTGCGCCAATTGACATGCCTGTAATTCTGCTTATCGACTTAATATCAGATTTAACAAAATGAGTTATCCTTAAAATATCTTCTGCACGCATGGCTACTATTGATTTATTGGTTAGTATGGATGCAAACCACTGGTTGTAAGAGGTATTATCGATATATGCATCACCCTTAAGATATCCCGGTCCCATGCTACCAATTCCCGGAACATCAAAAATTAATACCGGATAACCTTTCATAACAAGGGAGTGTATCAGACTATCCTCATTTGCCGCATGTGCCATTCCTTTTTCATCCAAAACCAGGATCAATTCATCACTTTTCCTATCCACTGGTAAGTACAGTCCGACTGGTAGCATATAATCGCCACTACCAGGTATCAGATATTTCTCAAGCAAATAATCCTCTTTGCTATAACGGCCTGAAAAAACAGAGGGTCCAAAATTTACAGGGTTCTCAAAACCGGATAAGTTCTTGGCTTCATTTTTCAATCTGATCAACCCTTTCATTGAACTCCGTTGATGATCTTAAATGCTTTATTTGTGCCACCTGAGTTCTAACATGCTTTTTATTCAGGGAAAATAGGGATTCACCTCCTAGTGATGTAGTCAACTGTCCGGTCTTGGTTGCCCAAAGTTCCTTTTCCTCCAAAATTTCTACATCAAGATCAGTGGGATCACCAGGATTGGCCAGGTGCTTTTGGAAAAAGGCATACATGGCTTCCCTGTTTTTCTTTGTAGAAGCATGCCCATCATCATCTTCCACCATTTCCATATTCTCAGGGTTTCCAATCATGCTATAGAATTGCTTTGTTTCTTTGAACGTTTCCCTTGCTCCCTGTATGCTAAAGAAATCACGTGTAGTAGTAATCATTAAACATGGTTTGGGTGCTCTAACCTCCAGCAGGTCAGCATGATCTAGACCCTCGCTAATCATATGTACAAGGTTTTGTTCTGCATCCTGTGGCCCAATTGATTTTAAAACATATTCCATGCTTGTAATGAAGCATTCTGGTGCAGCTGCAAGAATTCTTTCATCCATAGCAGCTGTATAGGCAGTTTGTGTTCCCCCACCAGAGCGGCCAGTCATTCCAATTCTATTTGGATCGACCTCTTTCCTGGTTAGAAGGTAGTCAACACTTCTGATGCCATCCCATACGAAATACTTTGTTGGCGAATAACCAGAAACATAGCATTGTGCTCCCGGGTACGAATGTTCCACTGTGGGTCCAAAAGGGGACTTACCTTCCGATTCATTATAATATTGTAATCGTTCCCCCTGCCCTATTGGATCAAATGCCAGAACAACAAATCCCTTTTTAACCAGGTTGATGATTACGTGTTGATAGGTTTCACTTCTAAACCCATTTGCAGTATGTCCACTTGCATAGATAATTGCCGGCTTTTTGCCTTTTGGTTTAGAAGGAATAAATAAGGCAGCAGTGACGAAGTACCCAGGCATTGACTCATAAATCAGCTTTTCGACCTTATAGCCATCCTTCTTTATAATTCCAGTCACCTGTGCATTCAAAGGTGTTTTTTCTGGGAACTCTCCCAATAACTGGGTTAGTTTTTTATTAACCTCTATCTGGCGTTTTTCATAGTCATCTTTTGAATTTAAACCTAAAATTGCTGCCTTTCTCTTATCCAGCTGTTTAAATGCTAACTCACAGGAGCTTTTATACATCGAATTTTCAGCATCGGAATAAAACTTCCAGTAGTTGAATAAAGCAACATCATCTTGAGCTTGTAAAGGTAATATGAGGATTATTAGAATAAGTAGGGTATGAATTATCTTGATATTCATTTTATTATTTCCTTTTACATTACTTTGTGACATTCTTAGTGTGCCTTTGTGGTAAAAAACATTATAAATCTGATTTAAATTAAGAATTACCAGGAATGATCATTTGATTTAACAATATCAGGAGGCATAGGGAAATCCTTATTAAAAACTACCAGCATAGAAGTTTTTTCTACTACTGCATCAGACTCATCTACATCTCCATTCGTATCGCATACTAGCCTTATAGTTCAATCCAAGATGCTTTGCCATAAATGGATACATTGCCTTTCGTTTTGAAATTCCATATGAATGTCCTTCATCAGGGAAATGAACATTTTCAACCTGATCGGCCTTTCCGTATAATTCATATACACGTTGGATATAAGGAAATTCAACTTTCGGAACATTTTTCGTCCAGTCTTCCCCATCAGAAATTATCAATTGTGGTTTTGGAGCAAAAACAGCAGCAATTTCTACATTATTGGTTTCGTGATTCTCACTTTTATGGATGGGCATTCCACTTTCGCAAACACAGCCACCAAAAAAATGTGCTGAAATCTGAATAGCGGGAACAGAAACTGCCACGCGATCATCTACTGCGGTCAATAAGAAAGTTTGAGTAGCTCCACCCGATGCTCCGGTTACACCAATTCTATGATCATCAATCTCAGGCAAGGAAATCAGGTAATCCAGGGCCCGAATACTATTCCAAAGTTGCTGTTTCAATGCATATGGATGATGGTGTTCCCAACCTGCCTTTACTCATGTCTCCATAGCCAACCATGTCGTATGACAAAACAACTGCACCCATTTTGGCCAGCATGGCACATCGTTTTTGCATATCCTCCCTAAACCTTCCATAATCTCCAGGTTTTGTCCAATGACCGTGGGGACAGAGTATTCCAGGGACTTTTCCTTTGATTTTTAAAGGTTTATACAAACTTCCTGTAACATATACACCCGGTGAACTTTCAAAGGCTACATTGATAACGGAATACCCTTCATACTCGCGAAAGTTTCGGTAAATTATATTTTGCTCGGTTTTTTCTGGTAAAGGAAACAATTCAGCACCTTTTAGGATTCCCTCGCGAATAATTTGGGCTCTATTCTCCCATTCGTTTACATTGGTATAGCTTTCACTAAATTCTTTTAATTGCTGTACAGCTTCTTCCTCTGTCTGATAATTTCCTACACATAGCATTGAAGTATCTACCTGCCCAAAAACATTGAGAAAGCTCGTTACTATAAGAAAAGTAAAAAATAGATTAAAGAATTTTTTATTCAAATGATAAGCGTGATTTGAGATCATAATATTTAATATTTATAGGATGATGCTTAAGTCTCAATGTAAATATTGCAAAAAATTCAATATCTTGTAATGCATTTTTCCTTAAACCGACAATTTGAATCGAATACGAATAAAATTAAAATAAATTTGACAGTATATTGTCATAATTCCTTAAAATTTAATACTATGAAAACCTACTTTGCTATTGCTTTGCTACTGATGCTTAATTTTATGTCTTTTGCACAGCCAGAAGTTCCAATTAATGAATGGAAAGGGAAGACAATACTTTTAATTGGGGCACATCCTGATGATGATACATATTCTCAAGGTACTTTAGCGATGCTTCAGGCAAATGGAAATGAAATTTTTATTGCGATCCTAACAACAGGAAATGTTGGAACACAGGACCCAGCACTTTCCATGACTGACCTGGCAAACATTCGACTCCAGGAAGAGTTAGCGGCTCTCGAAGAATTGGGAATACCTGGTGACCATTATATCAACCTGGGTTATGATGATGGTCTGCTTGAATATGAAAATAAAAAAGAAGTAGTAGCAAAGCTGGTTCGTTTGATTCGGAAAATCAGGCCTGATGTTCTTTTTGCTTTTGATCCGGGAAAAGAGGAACAGCGCTGGCATAAGGCTGATCATAGGGCTTCTGCATACCTTTCTGCTGATGCTGCCCGCGCAGCCATGTGGCCTTTGCTTTTCCAGGGCCAGGTAACTGTGGAAGGTTTGAAAGCGCACACCATACCTGAATATATTCTTTACGACTGCGCTGAAAAAGATATAAATACATGGGTTGATATATCTGATTATAAGGACAAAAAAATCAAAGCCATGTCTAAATATGTTAGCCAATGGAGTTCAGGATGGTATAAATATACAGGGCCAGAATTGTCAGAAAAGGAGCAAAAAGAGGTAATAGAAAGAGTTAGTAGCCGGATTAAATACGTCGATGGTAAGGCTATGGAAGGATTGCGCTACTATAAAGGATTGCCTGACAATATTGGAAGGTAGTTCTTCGTCGAATTTTAAATTCAAGTAGGACTCTTCTTGCTATATTCTTTTGGAGATTTACCAAAATGTTCTTTAAAGCATTTGGCAAAATAGGAAGGATTGGAGAACCCAACTTTAAAAGCTATTGTTGTGACATTTCGATTGTTTTGTTGCAATAATTTTGAAGCCATTTTTAACCTCATTACGCGAATCAATTCGCTGGGCGACATACCTGTTAAGGCCTTCAATTTGCGATAAAGATGGACCCTGCTAATGCCTAATTGCTCCTGGAGCCGGCCAACATCGAACTCAAAGTCACCCAAATTTTCATCAATAATTCCGGTAATTTTTTTAAGATATTTCTCATCCCTTGAATTGATTTCAATATCCTCGAAGTCAAAACCGATTAAGGATGAAAATTTCTTTCTCAACTTTTCTCTTTGTTTCAGTAAATTCTGAATACGGCTGGTTAACTCCTCAATTTTGAATGGCTTAGTTATATAATCATCTGCACCGGTTTCTAAGCCTTCTATCTTTTGTTCACTGGTGGATCGGGCGGTTAACATTATCACCGGAATATGGCTTGTTCTTTCATCCAGTTTAATCCGGGAGCACAATTCGATTCCATCGATTCCCGGCATCATAATATCAGTAAGAATCAGATCAGGAATCTTATTAAAAGCCAAATCCAAACCCATATCCCCATTATCCGTTTCCAATATGTTGTAAGAGGGGGTAAGAATTCCCCTAATGAACTCACGTAAGTCAAAATTATCTTCAATTACCAGGATTTCGTATTTTCCAGCAGCTTCACCAATGCCATTTTCATTAAACTCTATATCAATAGCTTCCTCCATAATTCCATCAACATCCAGGTCAGGTTTTACTTCTTTAAAGACAAACTCATTTTTCGATAAATGATCTATTCCAAGAGGTATTTCAATGATAAAGATGGTTCCTGTTTTCGGTCTGCTTTTCACTCTTATTTTTCCATGCATAATCTCAACCAACTCCTTAACCAGAGACAATCCTATACCAGTTCCCCTGGCACTTTCCTGAACAGCTTCGCTGCCCCTGTAAAAACGGGTAAATATATTAATCAGGTTTTCATTGCTAATTCCAATACCGGTGTCAGCTACTACGATTTTCAGACTGTCAGGCTCTGTATGAATCTTACTTTTAAAAGTCTTTATTCGGCAGGTTACGATTCCCTGCTCCGGGGTAAATTTAATGGCATTTGATAAGAGATTCGTAACTATTTTGGTAAGTTTATCCCTATCGTACCAGGCTATATATTCATTCTCAGGTATATCCACTACATAGCGAATATTCTTTGTTTCCGCCATTGAAGAAAACTCATTCACCAGTACCCGAAGATACTGTACAACATTATCTTCACTCAGGACCAGTCTCATTTTCCCTTCATCCAACCTGGTTATATCAAGCAACTGATCAATGAGTTGCATTAATCTTTGTCCGTTTCTTTTAATTAGCTCAAGCCATTCCTTTTTTCTAAAACTGTCTCCTTTTTCTTGTATCAGGTTGTCTATAGGACCTAGGATCAAGGAAAGTGGAGTTCTGATTTCATGGGATATGTCTGTAAAAAACCTGGTTTTTAACTGGTCCAGTTCCCGTATCTGTACATTTTTATTCTTAAGCTCCTCTGTTCTAGATTCAACCTCCCGCATAAGGGTTTTTCTTTCTTTTAGCAGGCTGTAGGTCCTCCATCTTAATATTCCAAATAACAATAGTAAAATAGCCACTCCATAACCAGCATAAGCTATATTGGCACCGTACCAGGGAGGATGAATGGTAATGCTCAGGTTAATTCCCTCTTTATTCCATATTCCATCGTTGTTTGAACCGGTAACCCAAAAGGTATAGTCACCCGGTTTTAGATCCCGGTACTCTGCTGTTCTCCTGGTACCCGAGAATACAGTATCCAGATCAACTCCCTGCATATAATATTTATACTGGTTTTCTTCCGGGTTGGTAAAATCCAGTGCCGCAAATTCAAACTCCAGGAAGTTCTCTTTATAGGATAAATCAATGTGCTCAGTGTAAGTAATGGATTGCTTCAGAACTGTAGTATCAGAAATTGGAACAGGCTTATTATTTAGAACAAAGTCGGTCAATACTATTGGTGGAACAAAAGTATTAATTGGGATACTGTCCGGGTGAAAAGAGATCAGCCCGGTAGTTCCTGCTAAAAAAATCCTGCCTGTAAGGGGATTTCTTGTAAAATTTCGGTCAAAGCGCTCAATGGCAATACCATCAGACTTATTGTATGAAGTAAATGTTCCCTTCTCTGGATCCAACCTTGCAATGCCACTGTTAGTGGCAATCCAGATGTTCCCTTTTTCATCTTCAATCAGGCCACGGATATGTAGATCAGGCAAACCATCGCTTTTGGAATAATGTTTAAATTTTAAAGAATCAGGATTAAGGTAACTCCCTTCGATATAACTGGCATCCAGGTAACTTAATCCATTCGAGCGCGTACCAACCCACATATTACCCTTGTGGTCCTGTAGTAGTGAGGAAATTTGAGGAGCTGCGAGGCCATCTGGATTTTCCGTATTGTGCTTAATGGGAATGATACTTTCAATCGTTGGATTAAAATAATTCACTCCAAATTCTGTCCCAAACCATAAATTACCCTTAGTGTCTTCAATATTTGAAAACGTAACACCTGTATTATAAGGTACGGTATCCACCTCTTCCCAGATAAATTCAGATATTTTTTTATCGATATCTATTTGAATGCAGCCAGGATTTGCACCTATCCATATAAGACCCCTTCTATCTTGAATCATACAATAGGGCCAAATAATTTGATCTGGGTTTGCCAATGTAAAAGGATAAGGGATAGTAGAAAACACCTCCTTTTTCATATCAAATATATACAATCCAGTATATCCCGAACAATATAGTTTGTCATTATTATCTGGGAGGAGATGCCTAATAACATTATTACCAGTAAGATTGGGTTTAAACTCCACTAGGTTCTTGGTTAAGGGATCGTATTTATGTAATCCTATATCAGATGTTATCCAAAGAATTCCTTTTGGATCCTCATATGCAGAATTAATGGATAGTCCTAGTTTCTCCAATAATCCGAAAAATTGATGATCGAACAAAGTGAATTTTTGCTTTTTGTGTGCAAAGCGTTGAATTCCACCATTGGTACCAAACCAAATTTCACCAAAGGTATCGCAAAACAATCCGTTGATATAGGTAATATTTGGAGATATACTAAACCTGTTATCGGGGTCTGGACGAAACAAATCCCAAGTTTCACTGCTAGTATTGAATAAAAAAATACCAAGTTGGGGTGATGTAAGCCAAATATTTCCATCCAGATCGAAATCAAACTCAGAAATTCGATATTTAAAGTGATAGGTTTTGTAATCTTTGAAATAGGATTTCTTAGTATCCAATTCATTCATTAACAGGTCCCTCCTGTCAGAGATTTTCACCAAAAACCAATCGCTTGTATCCGGACTTTCCGGGTTATTGAATAGCCAGAGGTTTCCTTTTCCATCTTCTTTAATATCAAAAGCACGAATCGGGATAGGTTCGCCTCCCTCCCTGTACAATTCAAAAAAGGTGAACTTCTCACTCTCTGGATTAAAATGTATCAAGCCTACCTGACAACCGAACCATATGTTGTTGAATTCATCTAAATAAGATGAGAATATTTGATGTGATGGTATACTATTGGCATCCGTAGAATCCTGTAAGTATTCTTTAAAGGAATCTGTTTCATAACTGTATTTGAATAAAGGATAACCTCCCCCATATCCTGTGGTACCCACCCATACATTTCCATTTTGATCAGGTAAAACAGACCATATTTCCGTATCATCAATTGTTTCAGGGTCAATTCCAGGTCTTGGAAATTTGAGGAATTTCTCCGTCCTGGGATCGTACCTAAATAATCCACGCTTACGATTACAACCAATCCAGATATTGCCTTTCTCATCTTCGGCCATAATTCGAGCATAGGGTGAAGATAAATCATCATTGCCCATGGGAGTTTTCATGAACTCCTTTAATTCATAGCCATCATACCGGTTCAAGCCATCTTTGTGACCAAACCACATGAATCCTTTGCTATCCTGAAATATTACAAAATTGTCATGAAAATCAGGTAGATCAAATTTCTCCAGTGGTTTTTCAAAAAGTACATCTCCGGGCTTATAGACACCTCTTTGCTGGCCATAGCTTATGGAAAGAAATAAATATAATGTAAGTACAACGGGAAAACTAAAAAACCTTAGGCTGAGAATGGGTTTAGGTTGGATTGAATTATATTCAGACTCGGGACAATATAATTTTCCTGTCAGCATATCTAATGGATAGGTTTACTGGCAATTTGCATAATAGGGGTTATGGCTATATGAATATAGGAAAAATATCAATAGAAGCAGAGAAAAAGAACAAGGGTTTGATAAAAATGACATATATACTGTTAAACTGCAATCCAAAGAGAACAGATTACAAATAACTCAAAGTCTATATCAATTCGAAAAGGTGGATTAAGAAGGGAAAATACAACAATTGTTACCTAAATTGTAACATAGGTAGTGGTTTTTTGCTTGTTAATAATCTAACTTGATAATTATTAACCCCCAAATTTTATTACAATGAAAAAAATTATTTTTCCTGTTTTCATTTTAATGTTAATTGCTTTCACTGGCTGCACCAAGGACTACCTAAACCACCCTGGCGACAACGAAGATCCCAATTTAAAAAAGAAGGACAAGAATGTATTTGTTGTGTTACCTAGTGGTGGCGATGACACCGAAGCTCTACTGCAGGCATTTGCTGATGCCCAGGCTACAGGATCTTATGCCACGGTAAAACTCGTTGCCGGAGAATACCATGTTGGCCTTATAGAAATTCACTCCTTCTTTGGTAAATTTACCGGTGCAGGTAAAGACGCTACAATCATATTACCCACTCCAAATCTGCCTGTACCAAATGGAGTTGATTCAAATGTACTTCCGGCATGGTTTAAATTTCTAGCTGGTGACCTGGTGATATCCAATATGACCTTTAAAATCCCCGATGGTTTACCATGCCTAGACCCGGGAGATGGCTATTTTGCAACTGACCTTTTCACAATTTTAGATTTAGCGGATTTCACTGAGCATTACAGACCTGAGACCAGATATATTAAGGCTCTGGTAGAACATGTCAATTTTTTTGGTGGTAATGATAATGGCGAAGGAGGATACTGGAAGACTACCTACAATACACTTTTAGGTATATGGATTGGTATAGATTTTTGGTGGGGAGAGGCACCGGAGTATACAATGACAGTGGGAGATGTATCAATTAGTCATTGTTCTTTTGACAATTTGTTAAATGCATTTGAATACTCTCACATGATGAATAGCAAGGGTTCCATCAGTCATAATATTGCAACAAATACCTGGTATGCTTTTTATATGAACTACAATGTTGAATCGGATATACAAATCTTTAAAAATAAATTCGAAAATAATCTCTTAGGTGATATTATGGTTGATGATAGTGATTGGGGACTCTGGTCTGGTTTGGTAACCTCAAAAAGAACTAAATATCATATTTATGGAAATCACTTTGATGTTGTATCAGGCTCAATAAGTTTAACTATGATGGAATTACAACCTATTTCCGGGACTTCAGAAGATGTACCCTTTCCAATTTATAATATTTGGGATAATCATTTTAATCTACCTGAGGGTGCAATTGGAATAAATGGTTTGAATACACAAAACTCATTCATTAATGGAAATAAATTTAAAGGGAATGGCGAGTTCGGTATTTACCTTGAAGGAACAGCTGAGCCTGAAATATTTGCTGAAAACAATATGCTGCTTTTCAACAAATTTAATCCCGCTCATTATAGTGAGGCAAACATTTTCCTGGGGAGCTATACCAGGGATTGTAAGGTAATTGGAAATACGCCAGAAGAAACCATTATTGATAATGGTATTAATAATGATATTAATATACTCAAGAAAATCAAATGGCAAAAAAAATCAGCCTATGATATAAAAGGATATTATAAAAACTTTTATGATAATCAATTTAGAAATAAGATTTCTAATTGAGCGTAAATAAATCTTTAGGTAAAACAAGAATTAGAAACCTCCCTTTAATTTTGGGAGGTTTTTTATTATTACCAGGATATAGATTTCTCATCACTAAAAGTGATTCGAAATGACATTTAATTAGTTATCTGTAAGTTGGAATCTAAAGTTACACTGAGACTTCGATGTGAGCTCTGTTGAACCTTGTCGAATGTGTGACGGTCTACTTTTCGACAGGCTCAAAGTGACCTTAAATTGTTTGGATATCCAGTATATTATTTAAATAATTCTATAAGTTTCAGCTTAACTTCCTCCGGGTCAGGGTCAATATTAAAAGTCAAGACTGGGTTTAAGGTAATAGAGTTGATTATCACGGGCAAAGCGTGCCTCACCGCCACCTGTTATATTAAGCATTATAAGGCCATCCTGTTCTATCTTCCCATCTCGGACATCCTTAATTAGAGACGCAGTAGCTACAGCGGCTGCCGGGTGAATATCATTTCCTTCCAGTTTTTCAAATAAGTTTGCAGCTGCCTCTAATTCCTGGTTGGTTGCTACGGGAACTTCACCTCCGGCATCTTTCATGGCATCATAAAGCCCTCCAACGACAGGATAAGGGGGTTTTCTGTTTGATAAGACTTTTGCAACAATCTCTTCCACCTGCTGCCGGGCTAGATTATCATCCAGGGCCAGCATAGCACGTGAGTCGGCTTCCCATGCATCCCGTATTGGAGTAAATGGATGATTCTGAGAAACCATTAATTTCATTTTATTATTCCCATACCTGCCATCAGCTATCAACCGCAAATTGGCCTCCCAGGCAGCAATGGCACCTGTACCGCTACCTATTGCCTGGTAATAGTAATCAGGTATTTTACCTATAGTGGTTACAGACGATAAAACAGTTGTACCCATTCCATCTCTGCGGGCTACATTCTTGGCTCCTCCCTCTGCTACAAACCCGGGGATTGCAGCTGCCAGGTTAGACAAATGAATGGCATCAAAATAATCGCTTCCCGTCTTGCTGACTACCAGCTTTACAGTATCATTTATGGGACTATCAAACCATAGACTATTTATATTGTCCTCAGGAACACATAACAACAATGGTATATGATTATCAGAACATACTCTGGCAAAGGCCCTGGCCGTATTACCTGCTGAGGCAACCACCAATACTTCATTCTGCTCTGGGCTCATCCTTCCACAAACTGAATAAGCTTCTGTCTCTTTAAATGAGCAGGTTTTCATCTGAGCACCCTTTTCAGGCCAATAGCCGCTGAATGTTATCCATAAATTCTGCAATCCCAACTCTTTTGCCAGTCCATTGCTTTTATATGTAACAGGAGCCGAAGAACCTTCTAAAACTCTCTGTATAGGCAGCCAGTCAGCAAAAGTATAAAGGCCATGCTCCTTGCCCCGAAGATTAAGTTGTTTATTTTCATAAATGGCTCTGATCAGTGTTTTTCCCTCTTCTCCAGGGGATTCAAGCATCCAGCCAGAGTCTTCAAAAGTTTTTCCGCTGAGTACAGATTGGAGTATATATTTTGTGGGAGTAAATTCCATGATGATTAATTTTTGGTTCTGCAAAAGTATAGAAATACTGGTTTTTAAAAAAACTTCAACTTAATCGATAATATAAATATTTCCTGACTTTAGCCAGATGCAACTAGTTGTATTAACAACCAAAAAATTTGAGAAATTCAGTACTTAAATAAATTACAAAATTTCTCAAATAATATCTGGCATTTTTAGTTTAACTCTGCCCTAAAGGATATAATTCCTTTTTTAACCTAGAAGTATCTATTGTCTTTTATTAAAATTATTAATTACCCTATATCAATAGTGGAAACCCGGCCTCCTCTGCCTCTTGTATCGAATGCCCTTACTTTTACCTGTCCGTTAACCTTTATCGGTGAACTGTAAAGCTCAGAGTTTTCGTCAGGCTCACTGCCATCTAAAGTATACCGAATTGTCAAACCCGGGTAAGAAATATTTGCGTGAAGAATTCCATCTTTTATCACCGCACCTGGTGGAGGTATCCGGTAATTGAATCCGCTAAAGAGGTAATCAAGTCTTGGTAACTCTCTTTGTCCAATAGTATTTGCAAAGGTATTCCAGTCTTTGCTTATGGCTTTTTTACGTAGATCTATCATCCTTAATATAACCCCAATCTGCCTGGCCAACCCATGCTCGTTCTGCAAATCCAATTAGCTTGGGGAGATAATAATATTCCAGCATTTCTCCGCCTTTTACTGTTTCGCTCCATATTTCCCCCTGCAATCCGAGAATATTCTTAATTGCCTCAGGCTTTAATTTTTCCATCTCATCCAAACCAGGTGTATTAAGTACCGGTCTACCATAGCCATCTTCCAGTGGGAATTTAAAAACATCATATGGAATAAAATCAAATGATTTTCTTGTATCAACTGTGCCACCCCAGCTGTGCCCGGGTTCATCCGGGTGATGATTGTAGGCCAGGTCAAAGTAGAAATTTCCTACATTACACAGAATTACTGGATAACCAGCATTTGTCAGCCTGCTGCCCAGGTCCTGGAAACCGGAAAGGCTGTTCCATATATAAAGCAGGACATTTCCATCAGAAAAATCGGGATTCGGGATCCATTTTCCACCTTCTATTGATTTCATGCCTACTTCTTCCCAACCACCAGTTAAAAGATTTTTTTCCGTTAACATTTTGCTAACCCTGCCAAAGAAATATGAATGTAAGTTCCTCGCTATTTTATAGGAAGGGTTGTTCTTTAGAAACTCCTGGCAAATAGGCGATTTCTCCCATGACCCACGAGGTACTTCATCACCACCAGTATGAATGGTGGTAAGCGGCACATCGGCTTCTTCGTACATCTCAATAATATCATCTACAACAGTCTCGTAAAAATTATATATCGATTCTTTGCAAACACATGCTACATTATCGGTAAATCCCTGTGCTGAATAATATTCTGATTTATCATCCGGATCAATCAACCAGTATTTCTCAGCCTCCTCCTTTTTACCTTGCTTTAGCAATCGTTCATATCTTACCTGCATAGATTTTATAGCAGCTCTGGAATGACCGGGCATATTAATCTCAGGAATAACCTCAATATGGTGTTTCCAGGCAAATGTTAGAATTTCTTTAAAATCTTCTCTCGATAAAAATCCGCTTCCATGCGAAGAGGCAGGATCTGAAAACGGACCGGAGCCATACGCAGGAATAAGCTGTTCTTTATCATCCATTGTATGTCCTCTTTTACTGCCAATTTCTGTGAGCTCGGGAAGTTCCTCTATTTCCAGGCGCCAACCTTCATCATCGGTTAAATGCAATTGCAGTTTATTCAATTTATAGAAGGACATAATTCGAATAAACTTGAGCAAGGCTTGCTTATCGATAAAATTTCTGGACAGGTCAATGTGCATTCCTCTATATCCAAAAGCAGGGGCATCCGATATTTTTACAGCATCTATTTCAATGCTTTTTACCGGAGCTTTGAATGCATCAACCGGGATCATAGAAATAAAGCTCTGAATTCCGTAAAACACACCACTGGCTTCTGTCCCCCGGATAATTACTCCCAAATCATTGGAGGAGATTAAGTCGTATGCTTCACTATTTTCTGTTGATTCCGATGCCAGACTAAGCATTACGATATTGGGGCCGCTGTTAGCACTTTCCATAAGCATCGGTTTGCTTCCCATCAGTTTAGCCAATATTGCAGCCAGGTATTCTGCTTCATTTTTCAGGCCTTCCTGGTAATGGATCATTAAGCCCTCATTTAATACAGTTTTTCCATCAGACCTGGTTGTTTTAGCAGGAGAGGGAATAATCTTGTTCAACTCTTCTGATCCAATTAAATGGATATCCTTATTTTCTTCGAATTCCCAGCTTGCATCTGGCAGGGCAATTTTATTTTCAACTTCCGGAAAAACCTTTGCAAGGTCAGACGTAAATTCAATATGGTAGTCTTTAATAAGAAATTTGCTTATTTCTTCTCCATTTTCATCTGCATATACCATATAAAGCCCCAACGGTGCGAAAGTCTTCTTCGTTAACCAACCCCGGTATTTAAAAGTAAGACTTTTACTTTCACCCGGTTCAAGAACAAAGCTTTCATTAGGTGAAATTTTATGAAAATCTCCATTTATCCATTCAATGTTAACCTCATTCCCTAATGAACCAGGAACAATTGTTCTGGGAAACTGGTTAAAATAAATGGTCCATCCGGAGTTACCTAGGGTCTTTTTACCGCTATTTTCGATAAGAAATTCAACATTGCTTATTGATTCTCCCGCACCTGAATTAGAATGCAAAATAAAGCTGATGTTAATATCATCTGGTCCAGGCAGATTTGACTGACCAGTTTTTTCATTGGTACATTGTGTCAATAATTGAGCGACCATTAGAATACTTAAAATTAGGATTTTCTTCATTTCTATGGAATTTTATTGGAGATGATTTATACTGAAACAGACTGCAAAATTAACACTTTGAATAAATAATCACTCATCCAGCCAGGATTTAAATGCCTGCACTTTTTCCCTGCTAACGAGGATATTTTCATCCTCTGAATGTTTAAGTTTTAATTTCAATCTGCTGTTTGAATACACCACAATATCATCAATAGCGCTATGACTTAGAAGGTACTTCCTGTTTACCCTAAAGAATCTCATCGGATCCAACAGCTCTTGGACTGTATCAAGAGAGAAATCAACATTCAGGTTTCTATTTTCTAAAGTATTCAAATAGGTACCTTTATCCAAACTGTAGAAAAACATAATATCATTTACCTCTATAGATTTTATGTGCTCACCCACTTTAACAACGAATCGGTTCTTATACTGGCGGTTTAACATCCTTTTTACGTCCATCAGAACTTCAAAAGGAACAGAGTTGAAATTTTGCTTAACATGTGATTGTTTTCTAAACTTGGTAAATGCGTTTTCCAGCTCCTCGTAATCGATGGGTTTCAATAAATAATCTATACTATTTACCTTAAAGGCTTTAATCGCATATTCCTGGTAAGCAGTCGTAAAAATAATTGGACATTCAACCTGCACACTATCAAAAATTTCAAAACTTAATCCATCGGCAAGCTGTATATCCATAAATATCAGATCAGGCAGCTCATTTTCCCGGAACCATAGTATGGAGGCTTTCACAGAGTCGAGATTACCGCATATGGAGATACTATCATCCACCTTTTTTAAAAGCTCAACCATTCTTTCAAACGCGAGCTGTTCATCCTCAATTATAAGTACCTTCATAGAAATTATTAAATAGTAGGAATTGATACAATAAACCTATCCGAAGTTTCTTCAATGATCAATGGCAAATCAGTAAAAAATGCATATCGTTCTTTGATGTTATTCAGACCAATATTAGTAGAGGTTCCGACTTGTAACTTTCTTCTGAATATTATTTCTAACAACTATATAATTATCCGAATTCGAATAAACATCAATTTTAAGGGTCTATCTTTTGCAATTACATTGTGTTTAATTGCATTTTCCAGCAACATTTGAAATGATAGAGGTATAAGCTTTCGATTCTTTAAAGAGATATCGATATCAACTTGCAGACTTTCACCAAATCGGATTTTCTGAAGAAAACATATAGAATCCAAGAACTCAATTTCATCTTTGAAATCAACTAATTCAGTATCCTTCTGATCAAGAACATACCGGTAAATTTCCGACAATTCTTTGACAAATTTAACTGCCTTGTCAGTATCCTTACTTCAATTAGATGAACTCAATGAATTCAGGCTATTAAATAAAAAATGTGGATTCACCTGACTTTTAAGAGTATCATATTGCAAAGCAAGATGTTCATGTTTCAGTTTTTCCTGCTGAACTGCTGCTTTTTTCCAATTCATAAAGAACTGGTAGCTACTTGTAATAAGACTCATAACAAACAAGCATCGAAAGAACTATTTTCATACTCTCAGGCTCAGGAATAAAAATGCTCTTTGAGGATTCTGGAGAAAGTTTAAGCACAATAAATGTTGCGACTAAAAACCACCAGCGTACAAAAAATTACCAGACTCAGGAATTGAACAATTAGGCGTTTTAACAGGATACTTTAGCCAGGGAATTTTCTTATCAAGATATCTCATTATTGAATTCAACCCCCTTCCATATTGGGTATCCAATATAGATGGAGGGTAGAGAACTCATTAAGATGACTTGACCAGCCAAAGGGTTGCCCCCGCATCAGAAAAAGTCCGATGATATTTCCAATTACAAGAAGAATTAATAAGATCTCTGAATACGAGTAAAATCTTATCTATACTTTTTTTGTTAGTCATTCTAGTTCCATCTCAAAAAAGTATAAGGTCTAAGGTTTGTAAGGTTGGAATTAAGAAGAAAATTAGATTCCTGGTTTAAGAAAACTAAAGTACAAATAATTTAATTCAATTTTAATAGTTCTGCTTTCGTTTGCTTCTTCTCCCCAATTTGGATGGATTTCACTTTCGGGAACAAATGCCTCAAATTTTTGTTCAGCCAATTCGAATATAGGTTTCGCCAGTTCCTTTCCCCCACCCATTGATTCCGGTAAATTTAATATTGTATTGGCTTCCAGGAAATAGGTCCTTGGATTATCAGGGTTTAGTTCTTTGGCTTTTTCAAATGAAGCTTCCAGTTTACCCATGTATTCCATTCCCCTTCCCATTGGATCAACCATCATTCTTGAAGGATATAAGAGGGCCAACAAAACAAATAATTCAGACTCATCAGGAGCAATGGCAAAAGCCTGATCAAGAAACTGCTGTGCTTTATCCAATACCTTATCTTTTTTAGATAAATCCTGCTCCTCATAACTGATCATTACCAATGCATAAGATGCATAGTAAAGTGGAAGCCATTCCTCCTTTTCAGTATTGGCTATTCTTTCAAAAATATTAGCGCATTGCTGATACCCTTCAATAGATTTAGATTCATACAAGGTTATAATTGTTGAGTTCATTGCTTTAGTGTAGCCATCGTTTATTCCATATGAATAAAACACTGACAAAATTGCGATAATTAAGGAAATTGATTTTTTCATGATATTAGAATTTATTGGTTAGAAAATTGAACATATCTAACGATTCTTAAAAGAGAATTGAGATTAACAATACAGCAGCCCTTTTTGTTGGTGGAATTACTGCTTGCATATCATAATATCCAGTTTCATCCACCACATTTCTGAACCTGTAACCATATACATTTTCAAATCCAAGTACGTTGGTGAAATTCAGGTGAATAATAGCCTCTTTTTTAAACACTCTGGTCAGATAAGTTAGGTTGAAACTTATATCATTGTATGATTTTGTTTTACCTGCCATAAAGGCATCACTATTTGGATTATTATAGGGCCTGCCACTGGCAAATGAATAAGTTAAGCCGAAGAAAGTTTTTAATCTGGGGAAGAATCTCTTATATACTGCAGAAAAATTATGTGTAGAAGAATAGGATGGAATTACCATCATTGGAAAATCCTGGTAGTCTCTTTCTGATTGATTATAAGAATATGATATCCAATAGTCGGTATTTTCAAATGTTTGTTTATCGCGCCAGAAAACATCAATTCCTTTGCTCCAACCATAGCCAAGATTGTTGTAATTTCCTGGTTCAGGAGAATACATATCAAAATATTTTACCAATCCGTTATAGTCTTTGTAATACGCTTCAACCCGAAATACCCGGTTGTTCTTCTTATACTGGTAGTTTAAAATATAATGGGTTGAATTCTCAGTTGTAAGTGCCCTGGTCATTTTGAGATAATCGTTTTCCGGGTTTTGTTGGAACATTCCATAGGCCAGAGAAATTTGACTATATTTCCCTGTTTTGTAGGCTGCAGAAACCCTGGGAGTCAGGTTTGCAGCCTTTAGGATTGTACAATACTCAGTACGTCCCCCAATTCGGATTGCAATCTTTTTTGTTAGAGTAAGTTCGGCTTCTGCAAATGCTGAAATCTGGTTATTGGAAAATGCAAGCACTACCCATATTATCCATTGAAATTTCCTGGGAGTAATTCTGGTGAATAATATCACTCCTAATTTAAGTTTTACCTTATCCGATAAAAAGTTTGTAAGGCTTGTTTTGAGCTGTGCACTTGAGTTTACAGTTCTTAAATTATCAAAATCAATTCCTGTATTCTCTAAATCTATGTTATACCCAATACCCGTTTTAATCATCCATTTCTCATTTAACATATCACTATAGGTAGTATTGAAAAAGATGTTGTGATTTTTCATATCGATGTGCTGGTATTTATTTTCCTCAAAATTGTCGTACATTATATCAGATGAACTGAAATTGTATGCTACAAAGGATTTTATCAGGCCATTTTCTCCAACTTTATGCCTGAACATCATGTTTGCATCAGCTAATGTAGGTGCCTTAACCCAGTCGATGGTTGGTTTAAAAATTGCATTGGTAAGTGCATTATTGACAAGCATCCCACTGAGGGCCACCGAGGTATTTTCCCACCGTTTTAACATGAGATGCTGAAGCTCCAACTGTCATAAGTGAGATGCTTGTTTTATCCTTTTCTTCCAGTCCAAGAGTATTAAGAGACACAATAGATGAAAGTGCCTGTCCATATTCGGCAGAATATCCGCCTGTACTGAATACTGTCTCGGAAAATAGTAAGGGAGAAAATCTACCCCTTGTTGGTACATTGGGCAATTTTGAAAAATAAGGAGTTTGTATAAGCATCCCATCCATAAATGTTTTTGTTTCATAGCTTTCACCTCCACGTACAAAAAGCATCCCTTCCTCCCCTACTTTCTGCGACCCGGGCATAGCCGCCAGAGCTCCATATATATCTCCCTGGGCACTAGGTGTTGAGGCAATATCGATTGGACTGAGAATGGATGATATTTTTTTATCACTTGCTTCAAAGGTTCCAGCTGTAATTACAACAGCATCAATTTCATTGTACAATTCTTCAAGCTTTACTTCCAGATCAAAATTCTCCTTTTCCAGGATAAGTTCCTTTTCGAAGATTGCAAATCCTATAAAACTTATTATGAGTTTTTGATTTCCATTTAGTTCAGTTTTAAATGAGAATTTACCTTCGGGATCTGAGCTAGTACCATCATAGGAACCTTCAAAATAGATATTTGCCCCTGGAATTGGATTGGATTTCTCATCCACCACAATTCCTGAGATAGTTGACTGCGCAAAATTATTTAAGGGAAGAAGCAATAGAAATAAAATAGTAATTGGTTTCATGATTGCTTTGATTTGATTTTAAACCAAATATCTGCCGTGACAAAACGAAAAACTATTAAAACTTACCGAAGTGTAGTATTTAATGGATGAATTGTAGAATATTGGGATTGGAAGAAAAACATTTTTCCTACTTTTAAAGCAAATACCTCAATCAATAGAATATAAATGAAACAGGTTTTTCTCAAGATCGTGGCCGTTTGTAATTGCTGTTTTTTCTATAAATAGTTGTAATTCGAGCAAGAATGAAACCTCCATCTCAGATAGGATAATTGGAGTCAAGATTTATAATTACTCTGGTGATTATAATTTGTTAAAGGAGGAATGGAAAGAATTGGGTATAAATACTGTATTCTGTAGTATTGAGTTGTTCTCAAATGAGGGCTTCAGGTCATTTCTAGAAGAAAGTAAGCTTAAATCTTTTATTATTACTCCAGTCTTTTTTGACCCTGAAGCACTCCAAATGGATACAAGTTTATTTGCCATTACAAAAGGTGGTGAAAATGCAAAAGATGATTGGGTTGAATTTGTTTGCCCCTCAAGGAAAGATTTCCGAAAGCAAAAGATTGAAAAGATTACAAAATTGGTTGAGGAATTAGACCCGGACGGGATTAGCATCGATTTTATACGGCATTTTGTCTTCTGGGAAATGCTTATGCCTGATATTGCAGCAGAAGAATTGCCGAACAGCTGTTTTGATTCTTCCTGCCTGACTCAATTCCAATTAGCAACAGATATTAAGATACCGGAATCAATAAGCTTACCAGCTGAATCAGCAAAATGGATTGAGGAAAATTATCTTGAAGAATGGGTGAATTGGAAATGCAACTTAATTACAAGCATGATAAGTGAAATAGCAACAGAAGTTAAAAAAGTAAAACCTGGAATAAATATTAATACACATATAGTTCCATGGCGTCAGGATGATTACAATAATGCAATAAGGCGAGTTGTGGGACAAGATGTTACAGAAATTTCAAAATATACAGACTACCTCTCTCCTATGACCTATTCTCATATGCTAAAAAGAGAACCTGAATGGGTGCATTCAGTAGTAGAAGATTTGCACAAAAAGACCAATTCCAGTATCCTTCCAAGTATACAGGTTAATAAAGCCTATTTAAATACTCCCTTAGAATTGGATGAATTCAGAAGAAATCTGGAAGAGGCTCTGAAATCACCATCAGCGGGGGTGGTTTTCTGGTCGTGGGAGCAACTGGATGATTACCCGGAGAAGAAGGAAATAATAAAGAAAGTATTAAGAAATCAGGTTAAAGAATAATATTTCTACTTAATATATTTACATCTAGCCAATTGCAATTTCAATTTATTCGATATTTGGGTATAAAGTAAATTTTAAATAGCTTTACTTAATATACCAATTCTACTCATCTAAAACATTGAATAGTTGATGAATATTGAGAATTTCTGGGAGGAATTAAAACGGAGAAAAGTAGTTCGCGTCACTGTGGTGTATCTGGCTGCAGCCTATGCAATCCTCGAATCCTCGGATATTATCTTTCCACGGTTGGGATTGCCTGACTGGACAGTAAACCTGGTAATGATCCTACTCTTCGTTGGTCTCATCCTGGTAGTTATCTTATCATGGGTATATGATATTACGCCCGAGGGGATAAGAGTTACCGATCTAGTAAACGGTGAAAAGAAACAAAAAGAAATACAAAATCTAGAGGGTAAAACTATTTCTAACTATAAAGTTGTAACAAAAATATCAGAAGGAAGTTTGGGTGTAATGTATAAGGGAGAAGATACCGCATTGCGCAGGGTGGTAGCATTGACTTTTCTTTCAGATTGGATTTGCGCAGATATGGTAGTTCGAGCCCGGTTGATTGAAAAAGTGCAGGCTGCAGCAGGTATAGAAGAGCCGAATAAACCTATTATATATTCGGTTGAGAAGGAAAATGGCCGCCTTTTCATTGTTATGGAATACGATAAGAAATTTTCGCTTTCCGGCGGTGTTCCTTCTAAATTAGAAGAAATTATTCTGGAATCAATAAAAGGAAAACCCAGAACTGATGAAAAACCGGTTAATATCTCCATACCTTACCCGGTGCAATCAACATTTGAGGGAATTGATCAGGAAATGCCTGCCCGACGGAAACATTTATCCTTTCCTGAAATTGTTTCCTCAAAAAAACTTACCATACCAGTCATAATTATTGCAATTGCCTTGATTTTTGTTTTTAATCTGGAAAATATTACAAAGTTTTTTGGTGCTGGAAATAAAAAAAGAGAGCTGGCAAAATCTTATGTCATTAGAGGGGAAGAGTATTATCATTTGGAAAATTACGAGGCAGCTAAAGGAGAATTTGAAAATGCCGTTCAGGCAGATCCAACATATTCTGTGGGCTGGAGTGACCTGGCAGCAGTTTGTATAAACCAGGATAATCTGAATGATGCAATACTGCATACTATTAAAGCTGTTGAATTAGATCCCCATAATTATAAAGCAGCCTACAACCTTGCTTTTGCTTTGGATGATAAGGAGGATTACATCCAAGCGATAGAATGGTATTCAAAAACCATAGAAATGGATTCCTCGTTTCTCCCTGCCTATAGCGCTCTGGGTAGAGCCTATAATATGGCAGGTCGTCCGGTGGAAGCTATCTTGCTCCTGAAAAAGGCGAATAAAAAGTTCCATGATTCTGATTCTCTCTACTTGATTCAAAAAAACCTAGGATACGCCCATCTGCTTATGGATCAGATCGATGAATCTATTATACAGTTGAATGCTTCCTATGATTTTAATCCATATGTATCTGAAACAAACCTATACCTAGCCAAGGCATATGAAGCTGCCGGGGAAATGACCAGATCTATTGAATACTGGCAAAAGTATATTCAGCTGGAATCTGATACGGTAAAGGTAAAAGAAGCAAAGGAGCATCTTCAGGAAATAACCAAACAATATCTGGAAGAAATTATTCAGGAGTAAACAGTAATCAATTCTCAATGAACAATGATCAATAAACAGTAAACAATAAACAGTAAACAGTTAACAATAATCAATAATCAAGATACAAGTCGTAGTAAAAAGTAGATCCTGAACATAGCGTCAGGGAACCTTTAAACCGTTAAGAAACAGATATACAAAAATCGTCTACTTTTGACAGGCGTTTGACTGAGCTCACGCCTAAGTCTCAAGGTGACTTCTTTTATTAAAACGGTCAAGGTTTTCAGTCAGTCTGAGCCTGTCGAAGACTAGACTGAAGAATAAGCATAGCCGGAGAGTAGATGGAAACAGGGAAATCTAAAGCATATGATTATATAGTAAGAAGATTTTTCGGATTCACTCAAAATGACAGTTGCATTGAATTTCGTAAGTATAGAATAGATTGTGTAAGCGCTAACTGATAGGTGATTTTCTCGAATCTCCAAAAATCGCCTACCTTTCGACAGGCGTTCGACTGAGCTCACGCCGGAGTCTCAAGGTGACTAAATTCAAATAGAAAGTCAGGTTTTTCAGTTAGTCTAAAATCATCAAATTGCAGATTGAAGAAAAAACATATCCTGATCGAAGACCTGCATAGTATTTCTTTGTGCTATAAAAAAAGAGCAGAAGCCTGCTGCTTCCACTCTTTTAATCTAAAATTAACTTAACTAGCTACCTGTTTTGCAAGATTACTTTTCTTACAAACTTTTGGTCACCAGCTCTTAATTCAATTATATAAGCTGCATCCGCTGCTTTACTTCCATCTTCAAATTCACCTTTCCATTCTGTAATATATTCACCAGGAGCCATTACCTGATTTACCAGGGTCTTTAACAGCTGTCCAGCACTATTGAAAACCCTTACCATTACTTTTACATTTTCAGGTTCACCATCTTCAATCTTATAATGGATGGTGGTTGCTGAACTGAATGGATTGGGATATATCTCCCCGATAAATCCCGTGGGAATATCCACTGCTTCGAGATTGTTTGTATCCATAACATAGGATTTACTAGGCTGGTTTTCCAGTTGTTCTATGATGGCATAAGTGGCATCTATTAATGCACTAGCTTGTTCTCCAGGAATTTTATCACTATTCCAAAATGCTGTTACCTGGTTGATAAATGAATTAAGGGAATTTATTGCCGGTTTCACCTGATCCTTGCCTAATTTTGTGATAGCCTGGTCAAGTTTTGTTATCAATGCATTACCATTCCCATCATTTATAATTCCATTGTTAATCATGTTTTGAATGGCAATTATCATATCACCAATTGATTTTAATGGTGATATTGGACCACAACAAATACCTATTACAGTAATTGAGCCGCTACCAGTTGATAATCCTGGATTTACTACTATAAGCTTTTCTGCATCAGGATCTATAATAAGTCCCTCCAATTCATTAGCATCCGGTATTTCAATAGTAGCATGCAGACTAAGCGAAATATTCCAGTAATAAGTTCCTTCCGGTTCAATTACGTTATCGCCAGGATTTTCAACGCCCCCATAATCCAGCTTAAATACTGAGACCGTTCCATCGTCGTTGGTAACATAAACAAACATGGCTTCCGGACTAACCCTAACATCCCTTGCCTTGGAGGTGGAAGTAATATTTGCAATAACAGCACCGAAAGAACTGCTGGAGCGATAAATATCCACCACAAATAAATTGCCTTCTCTAGTTGTAACAAAGGCCAATCCGGCTTCCGGGTGCACAGCCACATCCCTGGTCCTTGTACCACTGTTTACATTGGCAATTATTGTATTGAAATTTATACTGGCTGGATCTACATCCACAATGTTCAGCCCATTGTCTCCGGTAATCAATACTAGACCTGCTTCAGGTGTAACATCAATATCACGGTTGCGTGTTCCAGTATTGATATTGGCTATTACATGATTAAAACCACCACTGGCTGGATCTACATCAATCACAGAAACATTCTCCGAAGTATAGTTGGAAACATACACCTTCCCATCGGCAGATACAACTATACCATAGGGATTTACGCCAACATGTATGGTTTCAACGACTAGATTAATGTTAACTGTATTGATCAAGATCAATAACCGAAACAGTATGTGAAGTAAAGTTAGTTACATAAGCCAGTGTACCCTGTGGGTTTATATCAATTTTCAAAGGTGTTTGACCAACAGGAATATATGGATCACCAATTATTGCTGGTGGATCAAGGTTCAGACCAATTACCGAACTGAATTAGATCCTGAATTAGTCACATAAGCCAGGCCTGCTTCCGGTTCAACAGCTACATCGCGTGATCTGGAACCGGCAGTAATGTTTGCCAGAATATCCTCACATGGATTCAAGGGATTGAGGAATTATATAGAAAAACATTTCATTGCTCAATCCACTTCCTACCGAAACAGTTGCTGGTCCTGAAGTGGCTCCCATTGGAACTTTTACAGCCAGGTTGGATAATGTTGCATTGACCACGGCTGCTGAAGTACCGTTAAAAATAACCGTATTATTTGCCGGGTTCGGATCAAAACCACTACCAGCTATATTGACAACCGAGCCAACAACTCCACTTGGAGGATCAAGATAGGTTATTTGTGGTCCTCCTGGTACACCTGATGTTGTAAAAGTTGCAGTTCGCGTAATTTCCAGAGGTAATGGTGAAGCTGAAACATCATAAATACAAGGATCATTGCAAATACCATTGTTTATATCGCATCCTAGAAGTTCTATCTGATATTTCTGATTAAATTTCAAACTCACATTTGGCCTTAAAACAACCCTTGAATTCTCTTCTAGGAATTCAAAAGAGCCGGAAACTAGTACATTGTCACCACCATCAATAATCTTCAGTTAGTTTAAAAGTGGAATACGAAATTGTTGATGGATCAATCGGTTCGCTGAAATCAACAACAACAGGTGTTTCAACCGATGCGTTGATCGGGATTACAGGTGATTCATCCTCTGGTCCCAGATAGGTAATGATAGGATTTGCCTCCGCAACTGTAGTAAAGTTATATTCTGGCACTACCCCTAATTCATTACCTGCCAGATCACTTATGGTTGAAACAAGGGTAATGGTATATTCTGTACCTTCCAGCAAACTTTTTATAGGAGTAAATGTAAGCATGGTATTTTCAGGATTCCATTCATAAGCCCCTTCTACTTTTAGATTTTCCCCATAACTTAATAAAAATCCCTCTTCTGCAGAAGTTTTATTCATTGACTCTGAGAAGAAAACCAATATTTTCGTAGTTATAAATATATCTGACTCGCCATCATCCGGAATAACATCGGTAATTGTGGGAGAATCACCATCGTCTCCTTTTGTTGTAAAAGTGCTGGTCCATGTTTCTGTCAACTCATTTCCTTTCAAATCTGCAACTCCAGCTAATACTAAATTCTGTTCTTCATATATATTAGTTTCAATATGCAACGTGTATTCTTTCTCATAATTCAGAGCTTCATTGGGTGAGAATAGAATCATCTCTGTCATTTCCCCGAAATACTGAGTATTTCCATTCACCTTTAAAATATTACCAACTTCCGGCTCAAATGATAAATAAAAGTTTTCATTGGTAATTGAATTAAGGTCAATCGTTTCAGAGAAAGTAATGATAATTGGATCGGTAATTCCAAAATCTGTAGATAAATCAGCCGGACTGACTGATACCACTGTTGGATGCGTTACATCTTTATTGGTAATTAAATCAATATTTATAAATGGATAATCTTCCGATTCTGTTGATAATAGAATTTCCGTTGCATTTTCAGGCAGAGTTTCAATGGAACCTTCATCATCTCCATTGTACCATTCATTGGGATAATCCGTAAATATTGTATTAGAATAGATATAGGAACTGATATTTCCCGGTCTTAAATTATAACCATCCAGAACATCTCCATCTAAAGGTTCCATGTAAATCCAGTATTCCTCCCCTGCAGGCAATGGAATCACATAATCCCCGTTAGCATCAGAATATGCGTGAATTTTATCATTGGTTTCAGTATTTATCGCCAACACCAAAGCACCAGCTACTGGTGGGTGATTATCTATATCACCGTAGGTAATATTACCTGAAATGGAGTCATACAAACTTATAAAATTTGCTCCTTTATAACGATAACTGGCCCAGGCTATATCGTCCTCTTCCAGTGTTCGGTATTCGGTGCCTTTATTCATCATAAAAAACATGGTAGCTGTAGGCACACCTGTGTGAATCAATCCCAACACATGTCCGATTTCATGGGTTGTAACGCTTTGGATGTCAAAGAAACCGGTTTCAGTTGGCCCACCATCAGCAATTCCCAGATTATATTCATCATCGTTTACATAAAATGGATTAAAAACTATATCTGCATCTACAATTTGGGCCATCTCACTTCCAGGTTCAATTTTAAGGGTTTTGGCAGCAATGGCCAGCACACCTGGGGCAAAAGGAAATTGTTCATCCCTGAAAGTAACAAGGTTCATCCCATGAATAGCCGAGGCATTCTGGGTAGAAGTTGTTCCATCGCTAATAAATTCAATGCTGGCTGTAGGAATATTTGTCCAGGTCTGAAAGGCATTCTCAACAGCACTTATATCATCCCCACTTGAAATATTGGGTACCCCGTTTTCGTTTACACTAAAATGGAAAGGTTGATTCATGGCAGCCAGTATATGGCTTTTTACTCCGCCAATAGCCATCGAAAACTCTGATGTATTTCCAGAAGGATCAGTTGCAGTAGCAGCAATAACCTGTCCACTTGTTCCCAATATTGAAAACGTACTATTGAAATAAGCGTTTCCATCTGCACCTGTATTAACTGTTTCTGAACCCAGGTAGGTTTGTCCCTCACCATAAGTAGCTCCTTCGTAAGCATTATTATCACCCACCTTGGAAGCAAAAAACTGCAATACAAATCCACTTGTATTGGGAGTACTGTTGAGATAACCTTCAACTGTAACTTTACCCGGACTAAAACTAATGGAATCAAGCACCGGGTAGTTCTGAAGTTTATTGGGACTGGCATCTGCATCTCCTTCATCGTTTTCTGTAACACCATCTCCTTGGATATAATATCCACCTTCATCAAAAAGGGCACCGAAATCCACACCTAATCCTGCATTGCTATGTATCGTATTGGAAAGGATTAAATTACCTGTGGTAGGGTTATCATTACTATCCCAATTGTAAAGCACAACACCTTCTGCTTCATTATATGCAATCAGGTTCCCTTGGGCGTTCTGAATTTCTCCTACGTGGTTATTTGAGGCATCATTGTATATCTGAATACCAGCACGGTTTCCAAATCCTTCTTCACCTTTTATGTTTACTCAAATAAGATTACCATGGATTGAATTATCATTTGTACCCAAGCCTTCCAAAGCCACTCCAGCCCAGCCGGTATTTCGGCAATGTGATTTGCAGAATCAGGACTTGATCCACCCACAACATTGTGGTTTGCACCACCACCAAAGTATATTCCTGTTCCTCCTGGATGGCCAATATTTTTTAGTACCTGAAGCATCAAGGCCTATATAATTGCCAATAATTATATTATGAGATGAATTTTCATATATAGCAATTCCGGTTTACATTAGTGCCTGAGATCACATTTCTTTCCTGCCAGTTTGTTCCTCCAACTATATTGCCAGTAGCTTCATTAACGATTTAGATTCCATCTCCTCTATTCCCTAATGCTTTAGATCCTTCTGCATTTAGGCTAATATAGTTTTCAGATACTATATTTTCTGAAGTACTCACATCAGATATGACTATGCTATGCGAAAACATATCATTCTCATTTCCAGAAATAATATTTCGCTCAGATGCAGAACTGCTACCAATTTTGTTTTTTGAAGCACCTTCGTTTATTAATAATCCGTGCTGAACATTTGGGACATCATTCAAACCATCCAAATCCGTACCAACATAGTTTCCAATAACATAATTATAATCAGCTGAGTTTTTAAGTTTGACACCAAAATGATTGCTAGAAATCAAATTCTCTGTACCTGGTTCAGTACTCCCAATAATATTGCTAGGGCTATTTATTAAAATACCTTCATCACCATTCCCTAGTGGAGTTGTACCACTAATATCAGTTCCAATAAAATTGCTTTCTATACGGTTATTTGTTGCTCTCATCCATCCAATATAAAGACTCACTGCTCCATTTTCTGATATAATATTACGCTCAGCAGATGTTGCACCTCCTATTGTATTTGATGGGGCATTTACAACAAGCATACCGCTACATTCCCTAAGGCTAATGCGAGTGAGATTAAGTGCGATAATATTGCCAATAACTTTATTATTGCTAGCAATAACTTCAGAACTAGGACTACTAATAATATTTAAACTCTGGTTTATATTGCTTGAAATCACATTGCTTGAACTAGGTTCAACACCACCTATTGTATTATTACTTGTGTAGATATATATTCCCCACTCATTTCCAATTTCCAATGATCCTGTGCTATTTGTACCAATAAAATTTCCACTTATTACATTCTGAGTGGAACCTAAACTCTCGACTCTAATACTCACTTGGTTTTCTGAAATAATATTCTTTTCCTCAAGTGTAGCTCCTCCAATTCTATTGTTGGATGCACCGTTTATGATTAGAATACCATTGGACAAATTCCCCAAAGCAGCTGTACCATCAACATTAGTACCTATATAATTCCCGAAAATAGTGTTATTGTTTGCACCAATTCCTTCTTCCCCTTCAATTAAAATTCCATTGTTCAAGTTTTCTGATATAACATTATCCGGGCTAATAGTGTTATCATGTGCATTATTTGCAATCTGAATACTTTGAAAAGCATTTCCTAGAGTTAGAATATTACTAGCATTGGTACCGATAAAGTTCCCAATAACTTCATTATAACTGGAATTCTCACCAATAATTTCAATCCCATTATTTCCCACAGATCCTACACCTGCTCCACAGAGAATGTTATTAATTATATGGTTGTTCCCAACATTATCTAAATGGATCTCATCATCACCATTGCTAACTAAGGATGTTCCAGAATTGTTTGTGCTAATGAAATTACTTTGAATAATATTTTCTACAGATTGAATCACTGGCACACCTTCAGAATATATCGGCACTATTTTTATACCAAATGCTAGATTCTCTGAAATAATGTTCCAATCATTAGGATTTGGTTCTCCGATTACATTATTTGAGGATCCATTAATCCTTATGCTCTCCAAATTAGGGATAGGGCTGTTTCCAACAGCATTTAAACCAATTTTATTTCCAATTATATGATTTTCCGCTTCCCCTCCATACTGATCTCAATACCGTTATCTCATTGCTTGAAATTACATTTCCATCAGCGATAATATTTCCAGATGGGCTATCATTTATCAATACTCCATTAGAGTTATTTCGTATTGCTAAATTCTCATTTGCATTTGTGCTAATATAGTTTCCAACTACATGATTGCTTGTAGCATTATCACCAGTGATTTGAACTCTATGATCCAATTCACTTCCTGAAATCACGTTGGTACTATCAGGTGTACGTTCTCCAATGCGGTTATTTGAGGCATTTTCAATAGCTAGACAGGTAGTTTGATTTGCTATAAGCACATTACCAGTAGAATCTACTCCTATAAAGTTTCCAAAGACCAAATTATAGGATGTGCTTAGATTCTGCAGGTTTTCAATTAATATTGCATTACCTGTTTGAATTTCTGAGATCACATTCTCAGGTTCAATCTCATTATATGTAGCTCCAGCAGAAATTCCTACACCTAATCCATTTCCAAGCGCAGTAACACCGGTTATATTTAGGACCTATAAAATTGCTAATAATCTTATTACCAATCGCTTGGGTGCTACCGATCCAGACTCCTCCAAATATTAAGTTTCTATCCTCAGGATTCAACTCACCAATTATATTCTCCCCCATCTCCGATATTTATCCCAGAACCGCTATTTGGTAACGGTAAAGTACCATTTATATCAGTTCCAATAAGATTTCCGAGCACCTGATTTCCATTGCACAAATCACCTATCATTATTCCTGGATTCATTTCTCCTCCACCATTACCCGATACAATATTTTCTCTTATCATGTTATTATCGGAATTATCCAATTCAATTCCAAAAGTTCCTATTCCATAGCTTGTGGCATCGCTCCCATTAATATCAGTGCTAAAATAGTTGCTCTCAATAATATTTCCTCCATTGCTTAAAAGGGAAATACCACTGTGGGAATACCTGTTAAAGACCAGTTCCCTTACAGTACAATTCCCAGAATATATAATCAGTTTCTGACCACCTGCTAAACTTCCATCCAGTTCAATATTAAGAGCTGAATTAAAACCAGGCTAGGTAGTTTCGTTTTTGGAACTTGCTCCAGGCTGTGAATAGCTATCAATGATAACTGGTTCAATAAGCACTGGAAGAGGTGATAAAGGCCGAATGGTATGAGTTTCATCCCCAGGGATATTGAATTCAATTCTATCTATCTCCAAAGGATTATCATTAGTATTGACATAATCGATAGCATTTCTTAAAGAGCCTGGTTCAGAATAATCAGTATTAGTAAACAAGAATTGCATTTATTACCTCTATAGTTGCTGGAAGAGATGTTAGAGTTAATTCGGTGGCAACTGTATTGGTAACTTCGCAGGTATATTCTCCGGCATCAGTGAGTGATACTGAACTAATTAAAAAAGTGCTGTCAATGCTTTGCGCTCCTATAGGTAAATCATCTTTATACCACTGGTATAAGCTATTTTCACCACCGGTAGAAACATATAGAAACATTTCTGATGTCAAATACAATATAGAATCCTTTTCAGTATTTACATTTGCTGAGGCGCATAAGAAAAATACGCATTGAGGTACAATATTTGGTTTAAAATCTTTAAATGTAAGCCTGGTTGTTCTGTATAAAAAGACTATCAAATTTGAAAGGGGATAAATCAGTTACTACTACTAAACTGATTATTATTAATATTAAGAACTTCTAAAGCAGAAATATTGTCAAATTCAATTGGGATAGGACCAGATAAATTATTAAAGCTAATATCCAAGTTAACCAATTTTATCAGATTTCCCAATTCAGATGGTATATAACCACTTAATTGATTATAGCTTAAGTTTATTGCAATATAAAGTTATTAAAATTAATGTTGCTTAGCTCAAGTCCTGTTAACTTACTATGACTAATATCATATAAGATATTCAGCCCTTATTGATAACCAGTTGGAATTGATCCTGTTAAAGGATTAAAACTAAAATTTAAAGTTAGAACTTCAGTATACATATTATAATTTCTGCAGGAATCGATCCTGTTATAAGATTATTACTTAGATTTAAAGTTAGACCACCATAATCACGGAAATTAAATAGTTCTGGAGGAATCATACCAGTTAGCTGATTGTTGCTAAAATTTATCACTCGACTTTTGCCTGCATCTATATTGCTCAATGTTTTCCTTATTCAGGAGTTATTGAACCGGATAAATTATTATCACTCAAATATAGGTCTTGAAAATATTAATTTATTTCTAACTACACCATACCAGGTATCTAATAGGTTCGTTTAACCAATTTGAATTGTTGGTCCACGCTGGACCATTTGTACTATTATATAGTGCCACCAGTGCCAATGAATCTTGCTCAAGTGTAGTTGCAAGGTAGGAAATTGTTACTTGAAGACTTCCCTGAACTCCCGATCCATCATTTGCAGTAGCCCGCACAGTAACAGTCCCAACTGAAAGTCCTCGCAATAGGCCATATGGACTTATAGTTGCTGCTCCAGTTCCATTTATCACATTCCAGGTAACTGTTTTATCTGAAGCGTCTAATGGAGAAATAGTTGCAATCATTTGCAGCACCATATTATCCGAATCAATGACATTTTGACCGTCTTCACCTGAAACAATAATAGAAGATACCAATGTTTGAGATAAAATGAATCCAGTTGAAGCAAAGATGATAACGATTGTTGCTAGAAGATATATCTTTAATTTTTTCATGATTTCTTTACTTTATTTTTGTCCAGTTTATTTAACATATCCTTTTACTTCGTTGATAAAGTCCTCCAGAAGGATTTTATTCCCAGTTGCAGATTTTGCATCCAGGCTTTTGAGCTTCACAGTAGAATCTTCACCGGAAAAAGATTTCCCGATGATCATTCTTTTCCCGGTTTTTGGGTCTTTATGTATTTTTAGTTTCCCCTGGTAGCCGCCTGTTACCAGGTTTTTACCGGAAGGGTGTTTCCATAAAAAGGTAAAAACCTCTTCCCCTGTTTCAAATACAGGCATTTCGGAGACTTCATATATGATATCTCCCACCCTTCCACCAGGAACGGTAATAACTGTTTCCGTACCCAGGCTGCCTTTCACATAGCCCTCGGGTATTACTGTTACATAGGTAAAAATGATACTCTGGTCTTCGTTCCATGCGCTTTTGACCTCGGAACATGTACCATATACTACGGCCGTAGATTTTTCTGTCAGGTCTCTGGCTGACATTTGTTTTAGCTGTGCAAAGCTTTCTGTTGAAGTGAAAATCAAAAAACTCAATACAATCCAGCCAAAACATTCATTCAGTTTTTTTAGTGATTTCATACTGTTGTGTTTTTAATGATTATTCTATTAATCCTTTGTGGCTATAATGATTAAGTATTTTATAATCAAGGTCACATTATAACTTCAGCGTGTGCTCTGTCGAATGCCTATCAAATGTGTTGCATGTAATAGACTTCGACAGGCTCAGTCTGACTTTTGAATTGTTTGTTAATCAAATAGCTCAACCAGTTTATATATTTTTATTTAAATTCCAGAAATATCGATTCACTTGATATGTCATTTTTTATAGAAGCTATCGCCAATCACCAATCAAAATAAAAGGTGCCCAGTAGAAAGGATGGGCATATTTTTCCTGCTTTATCATGCCTAGCTGGGCCTTTTGTAAGCTTTGGGTTTTGGACAATTTCTTTTTCACCAGGTTGGAGTAGAAATCACTCATCAGCTTCGATGTGGAAGCATCGGAAACACTCCATAAGCTAACTACAACAGAAGGTGCCCCGGCATACATAAAGGCCCGTGTAAGGCCAACCATTCCCTCTCCACGTATCAGTTTGCCCAGGCCTGTCTGGCAGGCAGAAAGCACCACCATATCAGGTTTCATTTTCAGGTTAAATATTTCTGCAGCCTGTAAAAACCCGTCTTCCTCCGTGTTTCCAATCTGACTTAGTACCAGGCTGCTGAAATCGGGTTGTTTTTCATCCATTAAACCGTGCGTTGCAAAATGGATATATTGGTAATTTTCCAGATTGTTTCCGGTTTTAACATTTTCTTCATTTGCCTCCTGCCTCAAATAAATTTTTGATTCTCCGGGTGGAAAGAAAGAGGCAATTTGTTCAACTTCTTTAGCACTGTATTCCAGGCGACCCAAGCCTTTGCGAAGCAAAAAAGTAGAATCGCTTTCATTTTCATAAACCGGATCTCCCCAGGCAATCAAGCCCTTATTTTCTGATCCTTTGCTATTGTTTTCGCTTGATGAAGTGGCAAGGTTAAATAATACACTTCCCGATTGGGCATAGTTTACCGGATGTTTAAGTACCAGGTATGGCAGTTTTGAATAAGATTGCTTACCCGATTCTTTCGAAACATTTACAAGCAAAACTTCAAAAGGCAAATAATTCAGGATTCCATCCGGTATAATAATCAGATTACTTTTTTTAGGAATAAATTGTTCAGCCGGTTGCATAAGAAGCTGATATAAGCAATGTCCGGCTTCAGCAAACAAATCAATATTCCCATGTGTTGGATCCTGCAAGGCAAACCGCAGCAACTCCACATGTTCATGCAGCGTTTCTCGGTCGGAAATCCGGATTAATTGCTTTTGTTCCTGGCTAATTACCCACAACCAGGAGCTGCTGTCGCCCAGTGAATACTCAAGCATAATCGTCTTGCTATCCAATATTGTATTTTGAACCTTATCAATGGTGACTGGCTCCGGATATTTTAGATCAGCATACTTCGGGTTTGTGGACCTGATTTTGTTTTTTAAACTATTCAGCTCATTTTCCTTTTGCTTTATTTGTTCCTTCAACTGATTCATTAATTGATCATCTGCATCATTATAGGCCGATTCAGCTTCTAAATCCTGCTTCGCCATGTTTAAGGAGGTTAGAACTTCATCCTGTTCAGCCAATAGAGTAAGATCTGCTCCCTCATAAACATTTGCTATTGACTCGGTGAGAAGATCAAGTAGGGCCCGTGATTTACTTTGCTCAGCAAGATGAAAAGCCTTTACATCGTAACCGCTCCCTGGATCCTTTTCATGTAGTTCTCCCAGAGTATTAATAACGTCCTCAAATGCATAGCGTTCCCGGGCCATATAATTGGCTTTAAACTCATCGCTTTGCATGCTGCTCCTCATATCATCAATAATAGCAAGGGCTTTCTCATTGTATTCAACAGCCAGATCATATTTACCGCTTAGCTTGAAATTTTCAGCCATACCCACCATGGCCTTCCACATTCCCTCGGGACTGTTTAAGGTTTGGGCCATTGTAAGACCAGATTCATAATTCTCCAGGGCTTTGTCCAGTTTTTTCAGGCGATTCTGATCATTTGCCAAATTGATCAGGCAATGCATCTGGAACAAGCTGGAGTTAATTTCCTGGCTTTGCTTCAATCCCCTGGAATGAAACTTTTCTGCTTTTTCATATTCCCCCAGGTCATAATGCACAGTTCCCAGATTATTCAGTGCAATGATCACGCTCTCCGGGTCCTGGAGCTCTTCAAATTTTCCAAGTGCAAGTTGATAATATTCAGCTGATTTCTCAAGCCTGCCCGCACTCTGGTAAATTACACCCAATGTATTGTAGGCACCAGCGATTCCCCAGTCGTCCCCCATTTCTTTCATTAAATTCAGAGATTCAGAACATACACCTACAGCTTTGGTATAATCTCCTAGGTTGACATACACAGAACTCATTTGAGTTAACACATCACCTATGCCAATGGTATCATTCATTTCCTTGAATATCTGCATGGAGGTTTCAAAGTTTTTCAGTGCATCATTGAATTTTCCAAGAAGGTTTAGAATAGTCCCGGAATTAAGCATGGATTCAGCCATTCGGAAATGATTTCCTGCTTCCCTATTCACTTCAAACGACTGATTATAAGCTTCATTTGCCATTTCAAGCTGACCCGCTTTTTCATAAGCGGAAGCCATATATGTAAGTGTGGTTCCAAGGTTTCTCCAATCCTTAATTTCACGTCGTATTTTCTCTGCTTTTTTAAAATATTCAATCGCCTTTGAAAAGTCATTCATGAAATTTGAATAGATCAGTCCTATTCCATTCAGACTGGCGCTCATTAGTTGTTTATCATCAAGTTGTTGCCTTACTGCCAGGGCTTTTTGATAATAAGATAAGGTGGCTTGAGCATCGTAGTAGTAATATATGTAGCCCATTCCACCCAGGACAAGTGATTGACCGTATTTATCATTTATTTCCTCGTAAATAGTTATAGCTTTTTCATAAAGTTCAACAGCTTCTTCATCTTTATTTCTATCCCGCCGAAATGATGTTGCAACCTGATTCAGACTATCCGCTTTAAGTTTTTGCTCCTTTTCCAGCATCGACCATTTTTTTGTATAGTCGAGTATATTTAGCAGTGATTTCTCATTGAAAATTTCAAAAAAGTAATTGGCTATATAGTCTGCTTTCTCAATTGCTTTTTGGGCCTCAGATTGCTTTGTTTGTAAATCTAATTCTACACTTTCAGAAAGGAGTTCCAAAACATATGGTTTTACCAGGAACCTGTTGCTGCTTATCAAAGATCTGAGCTGAGCAGTATTTGAATTTTCAAAATACTCTGTGAGGTGATTTTTAAACTCATTTTGGGAAAGTGGTTCTGAATTGACCTGACCATTGGCAATTATTCCGTTTGCGAACAATAGAAGCCACAAAAAGACTTTAATTTTATTTAATGAAGATTGGAAGTAGAATTTTTGCATATAACAGAATGAATTAGTTGGTACCTCTTCCTTGGTTAAGGTATTATAACTTCCTCATCCCCTGAACTGATTGGGTTCCATTCAGGGTATAAAAACTGTACTTTATTCTTCTTTTTTTGCGAGCTGCAATGCTTTTTGTAATTCCATAATTGCCAGATCTTTCTTCCCTACATCAGCATATAACTTGCCCAATATCTCATGGGGCAATGCTGTTTCAGGATTCTCCTCTGATACCAATCTAAATTCATCAATGGCATCTTCCAGAAGTCCATTGTTCATATAATATGCCCCAAGTACTGAATGGTAACTGCTGGAGTTTGGATCGGAATTAAAAAGGTCTTTGATACTTTCTTCCTGTTCTATAATCTGAGATATTTCGTCTGGGGACATTACGGTAAATTCCTGATTTAATGATTTATATGATTCTAATAGGGCCTCACCTTCAACGTGCCAGAAGTAGGATTTACCGAATTTTAATGCTTCTTCATCTGCAGGATAAATCAGTTTATTTTCAGTTACTTTCTTGCTCCAAACCAGGCCCTTGTTGTTATATAAGCTGACCAGGTATTCATCCATGGATTTATTTGTCTCCCAGGAAAAAGCAGGCTTATTAGCTTTGATCAATGTATTGCATGGAGAAATCAATTCTACCTGGAGGTTTGAATTAACAGCTCTTAGGCCAGCCAAAACACCAACTTCTTTTTCATTATCCCGCTTAAGTGTAAGAACTGAAAAGTTAGCCATCATGGCAGATTCAACTTTTTTTGATTTGTTATCGTCAGTATCTTTTGTTTTATTGTTACTTGAAACTTCGATATTGCTATTGGCTCCCAGGTTTATCACATTACCATTAGAAAAAAGTAATGAAACTTGCGAACTCTTTGAAGTAATAATCTTATCCCCCTCAAATAATTGAGTACCCCATTCAGCCTTATTTTGTTTTGAGCCAGATTTTGAAACATACACTTCCCCTTTCATTTCAGTAACAACTGCCACACAATTTGTTGATTGTTGCGCAATCAATTGTGTTGTTAGAAAGAGGATTAGGAAAGTAATGGTTAGAAGATGTAATAAATGTGCGCTTACAGTTGCCTTTGCCAGTGACATCTTATTGTAAATTCAGGGTTAAGAGAATATGTAAAATGTATTAGTCTAATAAGTTACTTAAAAAATAAATACAAAGCATAAAATTTGTCTATAATCTTTTCCAATTTTGATTAAGGTAGACTATTTCACTACTTAACTATATCTAACTATCGACGAATGTTACTGCTTTAAAAGGAATCCTAAAAGAATATTCTTTTTACTATTTAGAATCTTTCCAAGACATTCATCCTATGTTATGGGTATAGTCCATTATTCAAGTGTAAATTATTTAAATTCAATTTATTATAAATATGGTCGACTGTTTTATTCATTTAATATATTTATTAATCAAAGAAATTATTAAAAAAGTATTATGTAGACTAAGCAGTATATAAAGTCATAAAAAAATATTTAATTAATTTATTAACTAACTCATTATTGTCATGAAGATTAAAAAAGAAGACCTTGAAGTTAAAATGGAAGGACCAGGAACTGCTATGCGTGGTCAAAGCATGGGAGGATTAATTGTATCTTATAACACATTACCAGCCGGCACAGATTTTACTCCCTTATTAAAAGGATTAAACAATGACAGTTGCCATTCTGCACACTGGGGATACATACTTGAAGGGAAGATGAGGATTATCTATGATAATGGTAAGGAAGAAGTTACCTCTGCAGGTGAAGTGTATTATTGGCCTGCCGGTCATACTGCCATTGTAGAGGAAGATATAAAGTTTGTTGAATTTAGTCCGGAAAAGGAATTTGGTGAGGTCTTATCGCATGTATTTAGTGTGATGGAAGCTTAGGCAGTGAACAGTATCAGTATCAGGTATCAGGTATCAGTGAACAATGATCAGTGTATCAGTGATCAGGTATCAGTGAACAGTGATCAAAGAACTAAAAAGTGTAGATGGGGGTTGGAGAATTACTCCCATTTGCATTTTTGATCATCTTTTGCATTTAAAGGCTAAAACTTATTTCTTAATTTTTTTCTTATACTTTTTTTCGGGCACATCCACTCCATAACAATTCCCCAGCATACTCCCGGGACCCTTATGGGAAAATTCTTTTAAATTACATCCAAGGTTGATATTTAGCCCAAACCGCAGGTTGATACTACGTGTATTTAAAAGATCGAACATGCCAATTACGTTGGTACTAAGTATATAGAATTGAACCGGATTTTTCCCTAATACCAATCCCAATCCAACATTGGAAAAACTATTATATTGAATAGTATATGAAGCCATAATACCAATATTCTCTAGAGGTTGATACTGGCCCATAAGAGTCACAGACGGATTTAATCTCGACCGAAAAATAACTCCGTCAAATACTACACCTGCATTTATGTTATTAGCGATTTTATAATCGGCACCAGCTATAAAATGGAGGGGCAGCATACTTATATATTTGCTTTGTTCAAGGTTCACATCCAATGAATCTCTAATGGCACTGGCAACGCTTCTAAAATAGTCTTCACCTGATCCTATACTTCCAATTGTACCGGTAAAATTAAAACTACCTCCGGCAGAAACATTATTCAGATTCGATCGCCACCAGATGAATCCGAGATCAAGAAGAGATGCTGAAAGAGTTAACTTATCGTTGTAAGGATATATTATTCCCAGATCAAAACTTACTCCGGGATTTTTCCGATTGAAAATCAATTCACTTGTACTGATACTTTCATCCAAACTTATTGTATTTATCCCGCTATCAACCGTATCTACAATAATTGGTAAGGAACTGTTAATTCGCACATTATCATTAAAATACAAATCAAACGTGGATGCATCAGTTGTGAAATTAAGATTGGCTTTTGGAGTGGCAATATTCAATTTACCAAACAATAGTTTTGCCCTTGCTCCAATATAAAAACCACTGCGTGTAAGCTTCGATGCAGACACAGCATATTCCCTGTAGTGATTCAAATACATTCCTGAACCTTTCATTCCTACATTTTGCCCTTCAAACTGGGTATTTCCATCCCACAATAGTTGAACCCCTTTCTTTGGCATAGTTACAGGAATATTATTCTTCTCAGTAATAGTAAACATGAACGAGTAATTTTTATACCTGTATCCAACTGCGAGAAGCTGAAGATGCAATTCTGTACCAATATAGTCTCGGTTGTGCATTTGGTTAATCACACCATCAATATCAACGGTTCTTGGTCCTTCATCTGAAGGTTTGAACAATTGATTGTAAGTAGTAAAGGTATTCCCATAATTAATATGTATGGAAGAGAATAGAGGAATTCCAATATACCATTTACAGGGAATTGGGATAGCAGGATTTAAAAGATTGCTTTCCGGGACCTGATGCATCAGGAACATGGGCTGGTTCTGCTGGGCATGAACGGCTCCAAAGCAGCATATAAAGAGCAAAATGACCAGGAAATTTACTCTTATATTTTTCATCCTAGATCTATTAAAATTCCAACCCGTATCCCTACCTGTATCCAGATTTCCTGTGTTGAGAAAAAAGCCACAGTTCCTTCCGAAGAATCCGGTATGATTATCTCAGCTCTTACCTCAATATATTGGCTATCAGATATATCATCAATTTTATCATCAGACAAATAATTGTCTAATTCCCATATTTCATAAGTTGCAGTAACATTTCCTAAGGAATCAACTATTGCCGGTTGAATTCTAAGAGGTCCCGTTGAATACAGGGAATCGATGACCATCCCTGCAGAATCAATAAAAAATAATTGTAAGTCAATTTCTGCCGGGATTCCATTTACTACATTTGTTCTAAACATTAATGAGGTAATCTTAATGGTATCGTTTTGGAAAGGATCCAGAGAAAAATAGCCCTCTGTACTAACATTGATTCTTCCCGGAGAATAATAATATACACTATCATACAGAAAAAAGGAAGCCTTATCCTTATCCACCCAATCTGGAATGGGAATAAGATTTATTGTATCCAGAATCTCGCCTATGGTTGGAGCAGACTTCCCAAGGGGCAACGAAAAATTTGCATCATAAGTAATTGAAGTGTCAATGTCATTGAAATTATCATCAACGCAGGCATTGAATGCAAATGTGGCAAACATTAATACGAGCCATAATGTACGATGATAGTTCATTGTTATTTCAGCTTTTTGTTCAATGAATAAGCTTCGTGGTGTTAGTGAACCAGGAATAAAAATAGTTAAAATCCAGCTGAGCAAAAAAAACAATTTGATTAAACTAAAATATTTTTTATAAATAATTTAATAAAACGCATTCATTCAGCAAATTAAGGTAATATAATTAGAATTATTATTTAGATAAACCTTAGACTGATTTCAAAATAATCCAACAATCATAAGTACAAGCACTTAGATTTAATTTAAATCCTATTTATCAGATACTTATTTTGAGTTAAAGATCCCATTGTATATATTTGATTAGTAAGTTCTTAACAATCAATAAACATGTTATCATGAAACGAATTATGCTCTATCTTGTTGCCGGGTTTGTTGCAATATTAATTGGTTTGATAATTTACATTTCAACCAGCTGGAACAAAGGTTTTGATGTTCCTTATCCAGAAATTACATCCAGTAATGATTCTGCTCTAATAACTCGAGGTAAGTATCTTGTTTATGGCCCGGCGCATTGTGCCACCTGCCATGTTCCTATGGATAAGATTATGGATGTTGAAAATGGTATGGAAATGCCTTTAATTGGTGGATGGGAAATTGAAATCCCCCCTGGATCATTTAGGGCCCCAAATCTCACTCCTGATAAAGAGACTGGCATAGGCAATATGAGCGATGGTCAAATTGCCAGGGCATTGCGATACTCAATAAGCCACGATGATAAATACCTAATGCCATTCATGGCTTTTCAAGGTCTGAGTGATGAAGATCTTACCGCTATAATTTCATTTTTACGGTCGCAGCCCCCTATCAGAAATAAAATTGAAAGAAGCGAATATTCATTCTTAGGGAAAGCTCTTCTGGCTTTCAAGGCGATTAAACCTGTCGCACCGCACAAAACTCCTCCTCACTACATTGTTCCAGATTCAACAATTGAGTATGGTTCCTATTTAGCAAACAATGTTGGAAATTGCATGGCCTGCCATACCGAGCGAGATATGAAATCCGGATCATTAGTCGGACCTACCTTCGCCGGTGGAGCATATTTTCCTCCAGAACCATTCTCAGAGGGTTATTCATTTGTTTCACCAAATCTAACACCCGATCCCGAAACTGGTATAATTTCTAACTGGGACCAGCAGACATTTGTTGGCAGATTTCAAAATGGCCGAGTGTATAAAGGGTCACCTATGCCCTGGGGTTCATATTCAAGGATGAATGAAACAGAAATTATTGCCCTCTACAAATATCTCCATTCCTTAGAACCAGTAAATCGAAAAGTAGATAAAATTACATTTGCGCCTGGCGAGGATATCCCTTATTGATCTAAATTTTTAATTTTTCCGGATTGTAGTATGGATTTGATTTGAAAAAATCAAGTATCTTCATGGTTCAAAGATATTCATGAACCAAATTTTTAACCTTTAACTTATAGTACTTATGAAAACGCTCAAAAAATCCCTGCCTTATTTGACTTTGCTCCTTATTGCAGTATTGACAGCTTTTAGTTTAATCAAACCTGATCCCTCTGAATTTGAACGAGGTATTATTGAGTTCGGAGTTGTGGTGGAAGATTATGATAAATCATATGATTTTTATTTAAATGTATTGGGCATGACTCAAACTGGTGGCTTTGAGGTAGATGAGGAATTCAGTAAGCGATCAGGCCTTACCGGTGGAGTTCCTTTCAAGGTGGCTATACTTAAGCTAAAAGATAGTGATCAGGCAACTCAGTGGAAGATTATGAGTTTTGAAAAGAAACCCACTCATCCCAAACCTACATATATACAAGATGATACCGGGGTGCAATATGTAACAATTTTTGTCAAATCAATGAAACCCATCCTCGAAAGAATAAAAAAGCACAATGTAAAACTGCTTGGGGAAACACCTACTGCCCTGGATGAAAACACACAATTTGTATTGATTCAGGATCCGGATGGGACTTTTATTGAACTAATCGGTCCACAATAAAAATCTTAATTAAACCAATAAGAAAGCTTTACAACAAGTGCCCGGTTTTTCGTATTAAAACCTTCCGGGTATGAGTTTGATGTGTAAACAATATACAAATCTGAGACAGGTGCAAATCGCCACTGAAAACGAAGGTTTATGTTTACATTATCAATCTGGTTGTTGTATTGAACAAGCGTTGTAAAAAAGATTTTATCAGTAAAGGTTATATCTAACCGTGGCCCAATAAGTATGAGTTCCGCGCTATTGTATGGTTCTGGCAAGTTAATTTTATTATAGCTGGCAACCAATGAGATGCTTCCATAGGGTTGCACCCTGTAGTTCATTTCTCCACTAAAGCTTAATCGAGTTCCATTAAAATAGCCTCCATAGCGTGAGGATGCTGCAAAATTAAAAAGTCTTCTGGTGTCTGAAGAATACAACAGGCCGAATTCATTCCAATTATAACTTGTTCCTGCCGCCAGACTATCCCCTCCTGTATTAGTTGGATCAAATGGTTCCTGGAGAATTAGGTAAGTATTTTCAACTTCAGCCGATAGTGTACTTCTGTTTAACCACTCGATTCCATAATTGACTTCTATTTCTCTATCGGTTAATGTAAAGTCCGGCTTAAAAAACATCATTGTCTCAACACCAGGCCCATGGTTGGCAACTCGTTCAGATGAAGGAAAAAACTTGTATTTAAACATTGGTGATATTTGGTGATAACCATTTCGGGGAACAAAACCGACCTCAGCCAGATAATTGCTTCCAACAAACGCCTGTTCGTACGAAACAGCCAAATGCTGAGTACTGTATTCCGCCATTCCTGAAACAGCAAAAGCCTCACTTGGAGCATTTGGATAAAAGGCCTGGTGGTAAAATGCTTTACCTGTCCATCTATTATCGGCACTTGCCAGATTAAAATCAATACCAGCTACCCGATTGTAGGTATTTCCGCTAAAACTAGAATCTTCAGGAATTTTGGTCACCTGTTTATTTACAAGGAATGCTCCAATATTAGACCTGACTAAAAACTTTCCTTTGTACTGCCAACACACTAAAATTGCTGGCAGGGATTGTGTCGTTTATCCCTGTCTGTAAATTCATTATTCCCAATCGCCAGTCTTCTCCAATTTTCCCGCTGAGCCGTCCTCCTAATCTCACCGGGCTATCCAGACCAATCCTTCGTGAGAAAAAAGGGCGAACATACTCTTTACCAAGGCTTGCAAAGATATCGCTGTTTTCGAGGAAAAACTGTCTTTTTTCAGGGAAAAATAGTTCAAACCTGTCCAGGTTCGTAACCTGCCTGTCCACTTCAACCTGGGAATAATCAGGATTCACAGTGAGGTCAAGGTTCAGTGAAGTAGAAAATGTAATCTTCGCATCTGTTCCAATACCCGGCTTAAATTTGGTATCCTCACCATTTTCTATATCCTGGACTACTTTCCCTGAAACATAAGGTATTAGTGAAAATCTAACACCGGCTTTTGGTAATGGTTTATCCCAAACCAGGCTTCCTGTAAAAGCAAGGTTCGCCGATTGAAATTGCCTTGGAACAGGTCCCCAGCTTGATTTTTCATTTTGTTTAAGGTCCAGTCGAGAAAAATTTATTCCCCATTCAGTATCCCCTTCATTGTATCGAATACTACGGAAAGGAATGCTAAACTCGGCCACCCATCTGTCGGGATGATTCTGAACAGCAGACCTCCATTTACAATCCCAATCAAGGGATACGAAACCTCCATTTGCCTGCATCCCATCCCACTGAGCTCCGGCGGCTGAAATACCAAAAGCAAATCCATTTGTTTGATCATTATAGGTATCAATAAATGCGATGAAATTATCATTTCTGCCAAAGCTAAAATCTCGCCGGAGAGACTCAATGGGCCTTTTTCCAGGAAGTGTATCGTGACAAATAACAGCCAGGTAAATGTTCAACTCATCATAGCACATCATAACCTCGGTCTGTGCACTTGCATATCCAGTATCAATGGGCAAAATTCTTGTAAACAATCCGGTTTTATCTGCCTGTGTCCAGACTTCTTCATCCAGATGGCCATCAATAGTAATCTCTGAAATAGTCTTCGAAATTTGTAATTTATATAAATCTCTGTTAACAGGTTCTATTTGAGCAAAACCAGTTAACTGGAAAATTGAAGCAATAAATACTCCGATTATTAATTTACAATATTTCAAATACTTAATTAGATAAGGTTCAGTTATTTTAACGAAATTTTGAATTGGGCAAGTAACAAATTTACACAATTTTTGATACTATCATTCTTCAGTAGAATCTTTTGAGAATAATTTCATAAAGGAGCGAGATAATTCAATAAGCTAAATTTCAACAACAGCTTTACACAAACAATTTCAAAAGAGAAATTGGAAGAATTAAATCCGAAGCGATTCAATTCCGTATTTCCAATCAACAGAAATTATTAAAAGTGCTGATTGACTTAATAGAAAAGGTATTTCTAAAATGGAATTCTAAGCCTTATCTTTCAGTTTTACAGCCGTTCCATATGCAAGCAATTCAGCTGAACCCTGCATTACAGCCGAAGTGGTAAATCGGAGACAAACAATAGCATCCGCTCCCATTTCTTTGGCGTTTTGGATCATACGGTCAATTGATTGTTCACGAGATTCTGCAAGCATTTTAGTATACTCTGTAATTTCCCCACCAACCAGATTTCTCAGTCCGGCCATTATATCTTTCCCAACATGCCTGGCACGGATAGTATTTCCTTTAACGAGGCCTAGTGTTTCGATAATTACTTTATCAGCAAATTCATCTTGGGTGGTAATAAGCATAGCTTTGGTTTTTATTTATCAACATTATTTGAATAAAAATCGTCCTCCTCGCTTTCCATACGATCCTTTACCACTTTGGCAAATAAAAGTCCAATACCTCCCAGAGCCACAAATCCAATCAAACCATAAGGAAAAGCTGCTACCATTCCAATAACAACAACAACAAACCATACAATCGCTACAACAGCCAACAATACATAACCTACATATTCCATAGCAAATAGTTTTAAGTTTCCTGGTTTAAATATACAAAATTACTATCAGGTTTCAATGACATATTGTGGAATTAGTATCTGAACAATCGAAGAATTCACTATTCCTTAATTCTAAAGGATAGTTACTTTCTTAAATATTTAACAAGATCTTGAGAACATTTGAAGTAGGTATATCTACCTGCATGTTCTCCAGCACACATTACATCGTCATCAGAAACTTTATAGGTACTGTATTCACCCGCTATCCGGGAGAAATAAATTGTATGTTCCTTATTATCGGAATCTATCATTTGAACATGAACAAGTTTGCTATCGATATCTGAGGTGAGAGTGCTATGGCATAAAGGGCAATAAAACTCCAGTTCATCGCCTTTATCAAACTCAAATGATGGATGCTTTATACATGTATAGTTTCCAATTTCCGGATGTAAAAACAGCAATCCTTTTCGTTTGTTGCTTGCTCGTACACTAAATATCAAATAATCTCCAACTTTAAGATGCCCTTCACAGTCGGGGCAAGTAAAAAAATTATCCATTTTGCTAAGTCCTCCCTAAAATTTTGTACGTTTCCTACAAGTTACAAAATGCAGGGCAGAATATCAAAAAGATATTTTCCTGATAAACTAAATGATAAATTATGAAACTTGACATACAATTCGCAAAGTCCAGAAGGAATTTATATTTTCGCAACTATGTGTTTTTGATCATACAATTAATACTTCAGCAATGAACAAGTCAATCAAAACCCTTTTTATTCTGCCTCTTATCTTACTTTTTTCATTTAACTGTGTTAATCCGGTTGAAGTTAGAGAGGCTAAATCAGAAAAGATACTTTCTTCTGACGATTATGAGAAATCTGAATATATGATCCCAATGAGGGATGGAGTAAAACTTTTCACTTCAGTATATGTTCCCAAGAAAAAGTCAGATGAATACCCAATTTTATTAAATCGAACACCATATTCTGTCAGACCTTACGGGGATGCAAAAAAGAGGTCTCTTCATCCTTCAAATTTATTTGTAGATGAGAAATTCATCTTTGTTTTCCAGGATGTTAGAGGTACATTTATGTCAGAGGGGACCTTTGTAAACATGAGACCTCAATTAACGGAGTATAACAGTGAAAAAGACATAGATGAGAGTACTGACACCTATGATACTGTTGACTGGCTAATAAAAAACATAAAAGGAAACAATGGAAAAGTAGGTTTATGGGGCATATCCTATCCCGGGTTTTATGCAGCTGCCGCAACTATAAATTCCCACCCGGCTGTTAAAGCTATCTCTCCACAGGCACCTATTGCCGACTGGTTTTTCGATGATTTCCACCATCATGGTACCCTCTTCTTGCCTCATTCTTTTGGATTTTTATCCATATTTGGTCAGGCCAGGCCGGAGCCTACAAAAAATTGGGGAAAACGATTTCAATACCCTACGCCAGACGGTTACGATTTTTACCTGAACAACATTGGTCCTCTTGAAAATGTAAATAAAAATTACTTCAAAGGAGATATTGATTTTTGGAACCAAATTGTTGAACATCCAAATTATGATGACTTTTGGCAAAGAAGAAACTTATTACCTCATTTAAAAGGAGTTACTCCTGCTGTATTGGTAGTTGGAGGCTGGTTTGATGCTGAAGATTTGTATGGTCCACTTAATATTTATGAGAACATTGAAAAAAATAATCCCAGGACAGAGAATTTTATTGTTATGGGTCCATGGAGCCATGGAGCCTGGGCACGAGAAGGAGATCATCTGGGGAATGTTCTTTTTTCTCAGGACCCTGATCCTTCTTTGTATTACAGAGAAAATCTTGAATTCCCCTTTTTCATGCATTATCTAAAAGATATAGAGGATCCAGACCTGGCAGAAGCCACCATGTTTGTTACAGGAGAAAATATGTGGCGTGAATTCGAGACATGGCCGCCGAAAAATCTTAAGCCTGGGAAAATTTATTTAAATGGTGATGGAACTCTGGGCTTACAACCTGAGAATGGAACCCAGGGATACAGAGAATTTATAAGTAACCCGGCAAAGCCAGTCCCTTTTACCGAGACCGTTACAACAAGGATGTCACGCGAATATATGACTGATGACCAAAGATTTGCCTCACGCCGCCCCGATGTTTTGACCTATCAATCGGGAATATTGGATCAAGATTTAACAATTGCCGGGAAGATGATTGCAAACCTATTTGTCTCAATCAGTCAGACCGATGCCGATTGGATAGTTAAGCTTATAGATGTCTACCCCGATGATGCTCCTGACAATGAATATACAGCTGATCATATTCGCATGGCTGGTTATCAGCAATTGGTTCGAAGTGAGGCTTTCAGGGGTAGATTCAGGAACAGCTATGAGTTCCCTGAGCCATTTGTACCGAACGAAATAACTCAAGTGAAGGTACCTCTACAGGATATTCTGCACACTTTTAAAAAAGGTCATCGAATAATGGTACAGGTTCAAAGCACATGGTTTCCCCTGGTTGATAGAAACCCACAGAAATATGTTCCAAATATATATGAAGCTAAAAAAGAAGATTTTGTAATATCTACGCATAAAATCTACTCCTCACCAAAATCATTTTCAAATATTGAGATATCTATATTAAAAGATTAATTAATTCAATTACCTTTGTGCGATTTTTTTTCTGACTCTCTTAAGTTGATATGATAGTAATTGTAATAATTATTCTGGTAATAGATCTCCTAAGCTATAAAGGCCTTCGCCTATTGCTTAAACCAAAATCGAAACGAGTAAGAATGATCGTATATATCATCCATTGGATGGTTCCTGTTATATTATTTCTTGGGGTGATATTGCTCAGAATAGACGATCAGGTGCAGGGTAGCGAGAAGGTATACCGCAACTTCATTTTAGGTGGTTTTTTCCTAACATTTTATTTCCCAAAATTAATATTTGCCTCTGTTCATGTATTGGATGATTTAATGAAAGGGCTATTGAGAATATATAACTACATTGTTCAGAAACCTACTGAAAAGAGGAAAGAAATAAAGGGGAAACCAATTAGCCGGATGAGATTTATTACTACCGCAGGTCTTGTGCTGGCCTCCTTTAATTTTATTTCACTGCTATATGGAATGGTATCTGGTCGTTTTAATTTCAAGATATATAGACTGGCCATGAATTTAAAGGGCCTGCCAAAGGAATTTAATGGCTATAAAATAGTTCAGATATCAGACATACACATTGGTGGTTTCCACGGCCATGGAGACAGGCTGAAAGAAGCTGTTGAACTTATCAATCTGGAACAACCTGATTTGATATTGTTTACCGGAGATATGGTCAATAATTTTGCTGATGAGATGCTTGATTTCAAGGAAACCTTGAAGCTCTTAAAAGCAAAAGATGGGAAATTCTCCATTCTTGGAAATCATGATTATGGTGATTATCATTCATGGGATTCTGAAGAGGAGAAGAAAGCCAATCTTAACGAAATATTGCAATTCCAGGAAGAAATGGGATTCAAAGTCTTGCTGAATGAATCCGTTGCATTAAAGAAGGGTGAGGCAGAAATTGGTCTCATTGGAGTTGAAAACTGGGGCAAACCACCATTTGCACAATATGGTGATTTCAAAAAAGCACAGAATGGAGTTAGTGACTTAGCTGTAAAAATTTTAATGTCGCATGATCCTTCACATTGGGATGCTGAAATCACAAAAAATACAGATGTACACCTCACTCTATCAGGTCATACACATGGTATGCAATTTGGCGTTGAACTAGGTAATCTTAAATGGAGCCCCGTACAATATAAGTACCCGCAATGGGCTGGTCTGTATAAAGATGGTGATCAGTATCTTTACGTAAACCGTGGACTCGGAACCATTGGTTACCCGGGCAGAGTAGGTATGCCACCAGAAATAACAGTCTTCAAACTTGAAGCCTAATTTTTAGGGATTTCTACTTTTTTAAAAATTCCCTGAACCATTCAACCGTTTCTTTCATGCAAACATCCAATGGAGTGGCCTTCATGCCAAATTCTTTTTCAAATCTACTGCTATCAACAACATAGGGTTCTTCCCAGGTATAAAGCATCTCTTTAACCTCCCGAATCATTGGATTAAATAGTCCCATTATAGAGATTAAAAACCTTCCCGCTACCCTGGATTTAATTTTTACACCCATTTCCTGTTCAATTATCTCCACCACGTTCCGCACAGGTATTGCTTTTGGACATGGAACATGCCATGCCTTACCCAGAGCGCGGTCATCCTCACCCATAATAATTAGTGCTTTTGCAAAATCCTTAATATATGTGAGACTATGTAGCTGGTCAATGTTTCCCAATAAATTAACAGGTTTATTATTAAAAGCCGGATCGAAAAACATTTCTCCAAAGGCTGCATTTACAACATGAGGGCCAAAAAAATCAGAACCCCGGCCTATAGCGGTCCTGATTTTCCCCTCGGCATGGCTGTTCAATAATAATTCTGCCATTAAAGCTCTGGTTTTACCCTTGTGGCCGCTTGCTGCATAGGGCAAATCCTCAGTTAGTTGCTTTCCACCTGTAGGCCCATACATATACAAATTGTCTCCAAATATTAGTTTGGCGCTTGTCCTTGAAATACCATCCACAATGCCTTGCATTAACGGGGGGAACAACTCTGGCCATCTTGTGTAAGGCGGCATAGCACAATGGTAAACAACATCAGCTCCTTTGCAATTATCATATACTTCATTCGGATTTGATGCATCACAAGCACTAATTTCAGCCATTTCAGGCAGTTTAAAACCAACTTTTCCCGATCTGTTTAAAAGCAATACCGATTTTCCTGAATCAATCAATTCATGCATTACCCAATAAGCCAAAGGCCCAGTCCCAATAATTACATTTTGCATTTTCATGTTTATTTTTATTATTTTTCTCTAAGATCAAAAAGAATCAGCTAAAAACAAAATCTCTAGTGAAGAGACTATAAAATATTAGGATTATTTCAATTTTTCATTTTTTCAATAATAGTATATCTTTATCAAAAGTTTAAACACTCATCTATTCGTAAAAATGTGCGTAAAATGAAATATTATTTTCTTTCATTTCAAAAAAAATATAAAGCAAGTCTTTTGCTTTTTTTTATTGCTATAGTAACCTCCTTTGGGCAGTTAAGTGATCGGATTGCAAACTACGATATTAGTGTTGACCTTGATCCAGGTGCAAAGTTATTGGATGGTAAGCTAAAATTGCATTGGAAGAATCCCTCCCAGGATACCATTAGAGAACTGCAATTTCACATGTATTTAAATGCCTTTAAGAATAATGAAAGTACTTTTTGGAAGGAATCTGGTGGGCAATTAAGAGGAATGAAAGGCGGGGAAGATGAAAAGGAAGTTTGGGGCTGGGTTGATATTTTAAGAATGGAAACAGACCAGGGTGAAAGGTTGGATTCAAAAATCAGGTTTATCCAGCCAGATGATGGAAACACTAAAAGATCAGACTGTTATTTCAGTGCCTCTTGAAAATCCTGTAAATCCTGGTGGATCAATTGTATTGAATATTGAATTCAAATCCAAACTACCGAAAATATTTGCCCGTACTGGTTTTAGCAACGACTATTTTCTAGTTGGTCAATGGTTTCCTAAAATAGGTGTGTATGAACCTGCAGGAATGCGATATGCAGAGCAGGGACAATGGAATTGTCATCAGTTTCATGGTAATTCTGAGTTTTATGCAGACTTTGGGGTTTATAATGTTGAAATAAAAGTTCCAAAACGTTTCATTGTTGGTGCTACAGGTGAATTAAAAGAGAAAACAGAAAATGATGACGAAACGATTACCCTTAAATATTATGCTGAAGATGTGGTGGATTTTGCCTGGACTGCATCTCCTCTCTTTAATGTTGTAGAAGACCAATGGAAGGATGTAAAAATACTTGTATATCTGCAACCGGAGCACCTAAGCCAGGCTGACAGGCATACTGAATCGGTTAAAGCAGCATTGAGCTATTTTGAGGAGAATCTTGGTGAATATCCATATTCTACCATCACAGTTGTTGACCCGCCCTTAAAAGGATTTGGATCGGGTGGCATGGAGTATCCTTCATTCATAACTGCTGGCTGTGTATGGGGAATGCCTTATGAATTGAGATTTACCGAAATGGTAACCATTCATGAATTTGGACACAATTACTTCATGGGTATCCTGGCAACCAATGAGTTTGAAGAAGCATGGATGGATGAAGGGATGAACAGTTATTACGAAGCGAGGATCATGGATCATACTTATGGCGATAAAAATTCTTTTGTGGATTTCAAAAACTTCCACATGGGTGATATTGATAATCAACGCTGGAGCTATGTGGGACAAAACAATCCTAAAATTGCCGAATCATTCAGAAATGCATGGGAATATCAACACGGAGGGTATGGAACTATGTCCTATGCTAAACCAGCAACATTCTTAATTACACTGGATAGACTGGTTGGAAGGAATACCATGGATAAAATAATGAAAACCTATTTTGAGAGATGGAAATTCAAACATCCGAGTTCTAGAGATTTCATTGACATTGTAAATGAAGTTGTTCAAAAAGATCATGGCACTAAATTTGGTAAGGATATGAACTGGTTTTTTGACCAGGTTCTTTATGGTACTGATATCTGTGACTATAAACTGCATGCCATCAGAAACGTTAAAGTATCTCCTCCAAGGGGTATTCATGAAGTGAACAACAACAAAATGACCTATAGTCCAACTGACTATGAGAACGATTTATATGAATCTAAAATCATTTTGCATCGTTTGGGTGAGGTAATTATGCCGGTGGAAGTACTTGTACACTTTAGCAATGGTGATGAGCTAACGGAAACCTGGGATGGATATTCCAGATCAAAAGAATTTGTTTATGAACGTACAGATAGAATCGAATGGGCACTGATTGATCCTGAAAACAAAATTATGATTGATGTGAATCTGATGAACAATGGCAGAACTACCAAACCTGAAAAACTCACTTTCTGGAAGTATGCTACCAAGTTCTTGTTTACGCTACAAAATGCAATGCAGATATTCTCAATCTTTACCTGATAAACCAACCTTTAGTAATGAAAATAATCGAAGCATATACAAATGGTTTGAAAACCACAATTAAATCCTATAAAATGATAACTCTCGTTTACACGGTTATCCTGTTTTTAGGATTGGTTGTTGCCATTCCCTTCTTTTTTGGGCTTAAATCAGCTGGTGGTATGACCATTTCCCCTGCTAAACTTTTAAAGGAGTTTGATTATACAAGCTTTGTTGAGATAATGAAAAACCATGGGGAAGAAATTAGAAGTAGCATCACACAGGGAGCCTGGATAGTATTACTCTTTATGGTTCTAAGCATATTTCTGACAGGAGGTATTCTCAGAACACTCAGACAGGGACACAAAAAATTTGGTTTGTATAATTTTTTCGCAGGATGTGGAAAGTTCTTTTACAGGTTTTTAAGGTTGAGCTTATATTCTTTGGTTGTGCATTTTCTACTTGCACTGATTATTTATATCCCATTCGCCATCATTGTTTCTGCAGGATTTAATCACAGCTTTACTGAGGAAACAATCTTTTATATTTTTCTGGCCTTTGCAGGTATTCATCTATTGCTGGGTGTTTACTTTGTTGTAATTACTGATTATGCAAGGTTTATATTGGTTACCAGAGATTCAAGGAAGGCGCTAAAATCGCTTTGGCTATCTGCGAAATTTGTTTCAAACAAATTCCTTGGAACCTATTTCTTGTTCATTTTATTAATGATAATCCCATTTCTTTTCTTTTATCTGTACTTTTTCATCACTGACCGTGTAGAATTTACGACAGGAATAATGATCTTAGCCCTTTTCATTATTCAGCAGATATTTATATGGATAAGAAGTGCATTCAGGATATGGACATTTTCCAGCCAGTTAAATTATTTTGTAATGTATAATCCTGAGCCTGGTAGCAAAAAAAGTGATTAGACATCTTTTGCTATTTAATGCATAATTTTATTTTATCCCTGGTTAATTTCTCCCTCTAAATTTTGAGGATAAAGTTTATGTTCAGAAATGAACAGTGTTTGTTCGATTTCAGACAGAAAAGAGTAATTAAATAATCTTTTCAACTCCTATATATTTCATTTTATGCATGTTACAAAACCAGGCATAATTATTGGATTGATATGTTATTTGTCCAATAAAACTTGCCTGATATGTTTTTTAATCATTTGAAGATTGCCTTTCGCAATCTGTTTGTAAATAAAGTTTATTCTTTTATAAACCTTGCAGGACTTGCTATTGGCATTGCCAGCAGTGTTTTTATTGCACTTTTTGTTATTCATGAATTTAGCTACGATACATTCCACGAAAAAGCAGATAGAATTTATAGGATAGGTGTGAATGGTCAAATGATGGGTAGTGAAATCAACCAGGCAGTTACTGCTGCACCAATGGGAGCAGCGGTTTTACAGGATTACCCGGAAGTAGAAAACATGGTAAGAATAAGGGAATTCGGAGATTGGCTTGTTCGTTATGAAGACAAGAAATTTCATGAAGAAGATTTTCTATTTGCTGATTCTACCTTTTTCGAAGTATTTGATTTTAAGCTTTTAAGAGGTGATCCACATACAGTTCTGGATGAACCAAAATCAGTTGTTCTTACCGAATCGATTGCTCACAAATATTTTGGCAACGAAGATCCCATTGGCAAAATGCTTCATTTAGAAACGGATACTACCTATTTTAGAGTTACAGGGATAATGGAGGATGTTCCAACATTCAGTCATTTCACTTTTAATATGGTAGGCTCAGTGCATACTTATGAAGCTTCCAGAAACAACTTTTGGGTAAGCCATAATTTCTACACTTATATTTTATTGAAGGAAGGAATTAATTGGAAAGACCTTGAGAAAAAGCTGAATGGCCTTATTGAAAAGTATGTTGGCCCGCAGATTGAAGAAGTACTTGGAATCCAAATGGATCAATTCTATGAAAGTGGAAACACCTTTGGTTACTTCCTGCAACCTATTAAAAGTATTCATCTTGAATCAGATCTGCAGTATGAGTTTGAACCTACAGGAAATAAAACCCTGGTTTATATCTTCATTATTATAGCCATATTAATTCTGGTAGTTGCCAGTATAAACTTCATGAATTTATCTACGGCAAGATCTGCCGGACGGTCGAAAGAAGTTGGTATAAAAAAAGTATCGGGATCTACCCATAGAAACTTAGTTTTTCAGTTTCTTTTCGAGTCGGTTATTACAAGCCTTATTGCACTGATTATTGCAATAGGCCTGGTAGAGCTATTGCTCCCCTCTTTCAATAATTTGATTCAATTATCACTTAGCTTAAAATTTTTTCAGACCTGGTGGCTGATTCCATTTTTACTTATATTTGGAATACTTGTTGGAGTATTTGCCGGTATCTACCCTGCATTTGTTCTGGCCTCATTTAAACCTACTGCAGTATTGAAAGGCTCACTCTCTACGGGGGTAAAAGGCAGCTCTTTACGTAGAATTTTGGTTGTAGGACAATTCGCTGTATCTATTTCAATTCTGCTTGGAACTTTTGTGACAAATCAACAGGTTAGATATATCCTTAATAAAGATATTGGTTTTGATAAAGAGAATATTTTGGTAATCAGGCGTTCGGACGCCTTGGAGGACCAGATCGATGCTTTTAAAGAGGTTCTTATGCAAAACCCTGCTATAAAAAGTGTCACCAATGCCAGTTCTATACCCGGAAGAAACTTTTCGAACAATGCTATCTTCAAGGAGGGTGAATCAACTGCCAATACATATCTCGTATGGCAAAGCTGGGTAAATTATAAATTTGCTGAAACTTTTTCTTTGAAAATAATCGAGGGCCGCTTTTTTTCAAAAGAAATGGCTTCTGATTCTTCTGCTATGGTATTAAATGAAAGTGCTGTTAAATCCCTTGGGCTTGAAGAACCTATTGGAAAGAGACTAATGCAACCTGCAGGACAGGGCACCAATGAGTACAAAACAATAATCGGTGTAGTGAAGGATTTTAATTTCCAATCATTACATAATAAGATTGAACCAATGGGATTGAACCTTATTCCAGGAAATTGGGAAGGGTATATCCCGGTAAAAATGGAAAGTTCACCTAATTCTGAAGTACTCGGTTTTTTGAAAAGAACCTGGGAAGAATTCAACAAAGACTATCCTTTTGACTATTTCTGGATGGAAGATGATTTCACGAAGCAATACGAAACAGAAATAAGAACCAGTAAAATCCTTACAATTTTCTCATTGCTGTCATTGTTTGTTGCTTCTCTGGGACTATTCGGTTTAATCTCGTTTACGGCTGAAAAGCGTACCAAAGAAATAGGAATACGTAAAAGCCTTGGCGCTACTATTACCAGTGTTTTGGTTCTATTATCAAAAGAAACTGTATATCTTGTTGGAATAGCAGCATTGTTTTCTATTCCGTTCTATTTTATTATTGAAAAATGGCTGCAAAATTTCGCTTTCCATTTTGCCTTTAACATTGGGGTATTTGCTCTGTGGTTTTCAATTACAGTACTTATTATACTTGTTAGTGCTCTTGTAACTGTAAGTTTTGTTACAATTGGGGCTGCTCAACGAAATCCGGCTGAAGCATTGCGGCACGAATAATTGTTGCAATTCAAAAGTTTTAACATAAAAAAAGTGCAAATCCTTGGAATTGCACTTTTCTTTTGATTAATAACATACAATCTACCTTCTTCTTCCACCTGAAGCACCTGACCGTGTTGCAGGTCGGCTAGGCGTTGTTCTCTGACGAGGTTGTGATTGATAATTTTGTGTTTTTTGTGTACCTCTCTGCCTGGATTGATATGATTTATCTAAATTGTTGTAAGTATTATTTGAGGAAGGCCTTGTCGAAGAGCCGGAATTAGCTGGTCTCTGATTTGTTGAAGGCCTTGTTGTTGTTCCTGCATTGGGTGGCCTCTGATTTGTAGAAGGTTTTGTTGTTGTAGATGGCCTTGTTCTGTTATTATTGTTGCTTGGTATTTCCCGTGTCGAGGGAGCGGTTGGAACCTCACGAGTTGAAGGTGTGGTAGGTCTTGTTCTATCGGAACTACCCTGTCCACTGTCTTTCCACGCGCCATTTTCCCGTGTCTGCCAGCCATTATCAGTTTTTCTGTGTATGTTCCCATTTTTGTCTGTAAAAACCTCATTGGTACTTGGTACTCTAGTTGATGGACGAACCTGCTTTTTATTATTAACAGCAACCCTGTTAGATGGGCTGTTATCTCTTCGTCTGGTATCGGTCTGGCTCACTCCTGCCGGTCTACTGCTATAGAGATTACGGTTGTTATAATGCGAAGCATTATTCCGGTTTCCAGCATAATAGCCTGCGGCATATCCCCGATTATAACCATGATGGTAGCCATGTCGGTATCCGTGACGATACCCATAATGATATCCTCCAGGTCCCCACATCCCTCCATAATAAGGTCTGCCAATGCGGACACTCATCCATCCAAAATTAATTCCGTATGAAAATCCCCAACCGGTGTAAGGGCTATAATGAACCCCAAACCCATAAGTTACTGGCCTCGGATAATAATAACGGTGGTACCAGGGCCTGTAGTAGTATCCTGTACCGTATACCACACAACCATAATGTATATATGAACCCATATAACCTGGTGTATATCCTACGTACACTACATCGGGGGTGTAATCATATACGTAAACATACTTTACATTGTAAACAGGCGATTCAGGCGGAATATCCTGAACATCATCGGGTATTTCAACACTTACGATCCACGGTCCATTTGAGCTGTTGGACTCAAACCATATACCATCATCAACACAATAATATTTGTTTTGAATTTTCAATACTGATTTACTGGTATTCTCAGCGTAAGACATTTCAGTACCATCTATATTTGAAAATTTAGCATCACCATCATATTCCACCTCAACAGTTGCTGTTTTTCTGTCAACAGTAGCAGTTTGAGGAATAGTATTTTCCAACAACGCATCCTTGGCTTCCTGAGTTCCTGCAACATTTGCAAGCACATTTCCTATATCTGAATCAGTGGGGATATTAGAAAACTCCTTAGGCAGATTATTCTGCGCCACATAATTCCAGTTATTGCTCGTCATACTTTTAGATGTATACCAGCGGCCTGACACAAGGATATAATAACTCTGTGAGGAAATATCCATTAGGATATCATTTTCCGAATTGGTCATATAAAGTAGTTGAGTTCCTTCAATCGGGCCAAATTCAGGCTCTCCATCCGATTGAACGAGCTCAGCAGGTGTGGTACGGATAAAAATAGTAGCCTCAATGGTTTCTTCTGCTTTGTATTCCTTCAGATCTTCAGAACTCATCGATTTTTCCTTTTCTTTTTCAGATTCTTTTATGATCTGATCTAATTCATCCGGCACTCTATTTGTCGGTTTCCAGGTACCTGAGAGCTTTTGGGTTGTATACCATTTTCTATCACCATATAGATAATAATTCTTCTTTTGAGTATCGGTAGCTATAAAAAAAGGTGAGTTTATAATATACTGGTACTTAGAAAGGCCTTCTATCTCATTGTAAATTGGGTCTCCATCAATCAATACTAATATTGAATTGGTGGTTGAAAAAATTATCTCGGGTGCTTCATTTTTTAGTGCAGTTGTCTCAACTATTCCAACTTCTCCTTGCTCCATTGAAGCAAGAAGCCTGTCAAGTGAAATTTCAATTGACCATTTTGGCATTTCCGTTTCCAGGATTTCTACTAATTTTTCCTTATCCTCATCGCTGACTTCGGGAAATTTGATATCTGTAACTGTAAGCTCCTGTAGTGTAACCATACGAGTATTCTTATCTGTTGAAACACGGTTCTTAAACCAGGCTGCACCAAATACAGGGCCCTCTGATTTTTTAACTGTTACAGCAATGGCTGCCCGGCTTTCCAATATATCTCCATTAAAGCTTTCAACCTGGGGTTGATAAATGACAATTTTCGCATTTTTAGTTTTTATTTCTCTTGGCCAATCAGCCTTATTATCAGCTGCATAAATGTTGCTAAAAAATATAAAATATATCAGCCATATGCTGCCAATTTGTATTATGTTATTACTTCTCATAACCATTTAGTATTGCTGAAATTTAATAAGTGCAAGTTAATAAAAAAAACTCCTGGTTTCCATTTTAAATGAGTTTTTGGAATGCTGAATAGAATTGGATAAATTGAAGCAACCCTATCAGATTTAATTAATTAATTTCTTATTTTTAGGTTTTAAACAAAACACTTACCATGAGTAGACTCGATGATTTAAAATCTGAACTTAATACCCAGCTAAAACAATTTGAAAAGAAATTAATTTCATTAGAAGGACAACTTGATCAAAGCAAGGATGAGGCAATTGAAAAACTGGAAATTCTAAAACAGGTTTTACATGAAAAAGCTGAGACTGCAAAAGCCAGGTTAAAAAACCTAATGGATATTGATGAAGATGAGAAAAAGGCTTTAAAAGCAAAGATCGATATCCTTCAGCTTCAATTAAAACTTGGAAAGGCCGAGGCAATTGAAACTCTAATTGATCAGAAAAAAAAGATCAACATTGCAACCCAGGAATTAAAACTGGATGTAAACAAGAGAATTAAGGGTGTAAGTGAAGACTTACAGGATGCAATCGATGACCTTGATGCCGAATTTGAAAGTGTTGAAGTAAAATTTTCAAAAGGAAAGGAATTGGCAAAGGATATATACTCCGAAGAAAATGAAAAACTTAAAGAATCATTTCTGGGAATGAAAGAGGAATTATTTGAATTACGAAAGGAAACTACCGAAAAATCAAAAGATGTTTTTGACGCCCTTAAAAAAGAATTTACCAGATTGAAGAAATCAATTATTGATTGAGAGAATTAAATTCACCTAAAATGAATCATACAAAATCCAGAGATTTTTTTATTTGGTGTCTTAATTTCAGCATAACTTTTAACTTCCTCTATAGAGTCCATTCTATTAAATATAAAATTGCCATATTTTTGATATTACAGATGGCTATTTTCCTGATGGAGGTAAGTGCTCAATCAACAAGATACTGGTCTACCCATTTAAATGAAGAATCCTCCTTGCTTGCCGGTGCCGTTGTAGGAGGAGGTGCTGGAGTTGGAGCCATCTACTTCAATCCTGGGCAAATTTCAGCAAATACGAAATCAAATCTTTCTATTAATGCAAGTCTGTTTAGTTTGCAATTTAATAAAATAGAGAATGCATTAGGAGATAATATCAACCTTAAACACACCCGTTTTTATGCTGAACCCCGTTTCTTTTCATACATATTTAAATCAAACAATATAGAGGGTTTGACATACCAGTTGATTGCCATAGGAAAACAAAACTTTCTTGTAAGTCTCAATAGTTCATATGACACCCAAATTGATATTTTAAATCAACTCCCTGGTAATGAAAGATATTATGGGAGCTATAATTATCGAAATCACTACATGGAATATTGGCTGGGAGCAGGAGCTTCGTATAAAACAAAAAGTGGCATTTCTATTGGAGTAAGTATGTTTGGCATTGTTAAATCTTTGTACTATAACAAAACTCTAACTATTGATGCTCACCCTTTAACTGACTCTGTTAGTATTGGAGGTATTGGAGGTATTACAATACCATTTTATGTGGCTACCACAAGTAATAATAGTTATATAAGGTTCGATGATTATAGATTGATGTGGAAAATTGGAGCTGACTACACATTAGGCCGGGTAAAATTAGGATTAAATGTGACGACACCATCTATTCATATTTTTTCAGGAGGCAAGGCAGTATCAGGACGAGATAATACGAGCAATATAATGAATCCAGATGGACTGGGGTTTCTGCCAGACAATTATATGTCTGATGAACAGGTAAAAAAAGAGATAAAGGTTAATTACAAAGATCCTTTTTCAATTGCTCTGGGGGCAGAATATATTTTCCCGTCAAAAAAACAGTTCCTATACATTACAGCAGAGTATTATTTTGGTATAAAACCATATAAGTTTGTGACTGCAAATGAAAATCCGAATTCTACTATTCCGTCCATTTATGATGATTTAAATCCAAAAGATTGGTTGAGCTATGCTTCTGGTGCAAAACCCATATTAAATATTGCTCTTGGTTATAAGTGGGAACTAAATGAGGACCTACTTCTTTTATCTGGTTTTAAAACAGATTTCAGCTATTTAAATGATTATAATTTCGGAGATTATGAAGAATATAATAATCTTGCAGAATTCAATTTTAATGTGTATCATTTTAGTGGGGGATTACTATATAAATTCCTGGGAAACAAATTATTCACCGGGATTCAATATTCGTATGGAGAAAAGAAGAATATGACGCAACTGGTTAATATGTCTGATCCTGTCGAATATAATGAAATTGACCAAACAGCATTGCAAGGTGTGAGAGAGAATAATATGAAATATGTTTACAATGGTGTTAGCTTGTTTTTCGGTGTTACCTTCAATTTTGGAAATAAATCTAATGATGAAGAATCGGAATAACTTTAATTCCCAATATTGAAATCACTTATTTTAATTTCTTTCATAATATTTGCAAGCTGATCGGGTTCAATCTCTCCAGACAAGTTGATACCCATAAATTCTTCTTTACTCGAAATAAGGCCCATCATTTCTTTTATTTTACCTTCCTTTTCAAGTATTAAAATCTTAATCCGCTCTCCGCCATCGTTTACGGAGATTAACTCAGTAAAACCACTAAGCTCAAGTTTATCTTCAAATCCGGATGCAAATCCTTTTATTTCCATTGAATCAGATTTTGCCATATCCACCAGGATTAACTTGATAGACTCCATTTTCCTGAAAGCTTCTTTCATATCCGCATCGTCCTTACTAATAAACACTCCAATCAAACCTGGTGGTATTTTTAAAGTAATTACGCCAGGATGTTCTTCATAAGCATTGATTACCATCTCACCTGCCTTATCATTGGTACAGGCTGCTGTAAAGAGGGATATAATAAACAGTTTTATTAAAAAGGAGAAATTAAATTTCATAATTATTTTTTGTTGTGTTTCAGTGCAACTAAAGTTCTAAATAATCATACTGCAAGATTATTATTTTTCAATTTTCTCAAGATTTTCAAGCCCTTCTACATCCAGAGCTTTACCAATTTTTGCAATGTTTTTCATGTCAATTAGTCCCCTAATGCTAATCAAAACATTATCTCCGGCTTTTGCACCACCACCAACAAGTAAGAGTTCAACTACCCTTCCATTTTCTTCCCTTATCAGAAACTTTAAGTCTTGCCCAGAGTCTTTCACCACCATCAATTCCTCGTATTTATCTACGGGAAGATCTTTCATTACCTCCTTGTAAAAATTAATGCTCTTTACTATCTCTGATTCATCGTCCACAGCCAGAATACGAATGCTTTTAAGGCCATTCATCATATCCTGTAATTCTTTGTCATCCGGATCTATTTCTGCAAAGAGACTGAACATTTTACTCGAGATATATACAGTGGTTATTCCATCCTGCTCTGAGTACTTATCAAAAAGCCTGTCAACAGGATCTTTTTGTGCCATTGAATTCGCCGATAGAAGTATGGCAACAGTTATAATACTTACGATTTTCGTTTTCATCTGTCCTATAATTTTAAATATAAATTGTTATTTTTTAATATAATGTTCAATTATTTCACCAGGTTTGTTTAATAGATTAAGGTAACCAACTGGATATGCTTTTTCATATAAATTTGAAACTGATTGCACTTTATCCATCCCCTTAGTCATTTTCGATAGCTTGCCCAGTTCATCTGTTCCATTGTTAAAGGTATATAAACCTTCCTCCACAGGATCCAATCCTTTATTAATCTTTGTCGATACATAAGATAGAATTTTCTTGGTCTCATTGTAAGCCAGCTGCGGATTGTCTATAGGTATCTTGCATAGAATTACTTTGAAGGAAGAAATAAGAGGCAATAAGCAGTATCAGACTTGCTGCAATACCTGAAATCCAATACAAGCTTTGCGGAATTGCTCTTTTTTCCGTTTTTGCAATTTCAGTTTCCTCAACAACACCAAGAATATCCTTCTCAAAATCAACATGAATAGTCTCCCTGGTTTTTTCAGCTGCCAGGCCAAGGAACAAATCCCTGTCAGCTTGAAGATGCTCAGGCACCTCTGACTCTGAGAAATACCTATGTAAGACACTCTCTTCTTCCAAAGAAGTTTGTCCCTCGAAGTACTTCGCCAGCAAAATTTCTATTTCGGGAATATTCATACTTCTAATAATTTTTCAATAATTCTTCTCTTACTTTTTTTCTGGCCCTTGACAATAAGACTCTAACGTTGTTCACATCCATACTCATTATTTCTCCTATCTCTTGATTACCAAAGCCATCAATATCTCTTAAATGAATTACAGAACGTTGGTTTTCAGGAAGTTCTCCTATAATTCTCTTAATTTTTTCTGTCAGATCCTTCCTTTCCAGAATATCACCCGGAGTAGTATTTACAACTTGTCCGGCATACACTTTATTATCATCTAAAGGTACAGTTCTTCTGGCTTTGATTCTATCCAGGCAGTGATTCCTGGTAACTGTCATCGCAAAAGCCAATATACTCCTATAATTTTCCAGGCTATCGCGCAATTTCCAAAGTTTTATAAGAACCTCCTGAACAGCATCTTTTGCATCCTCACTATCGCCTAAAAACCGAAGTGAAAAACTGTAAAGCTTATCCTGCAAAGGTAAAACCTGTATTTTAAAGTCCTCCACATTCATTTCTAGCCTGGCCCAGTGAATTAAAAGTATGCGCTATTCTCAAAAATTATCTATAAAGCTAATTATTTTTAATTCAATTTAATACCAGGATAAAAGTAAACATTGGTATTGATTCATCAAATTTATCAAAGATCGCTTTCAAGCTCTTGCAGAACCTCTAATCCATCAAGATCAAGAGAACTGCTCAAGTCTGAAATTTTATTTAACTCAATGTTGCCTTTCACAATTATAAGTGCATTTTCTTCATTCCCACCAGTAACAATCAATAGTTCATATATTATCCCATTTTTTTCATCTATCAGTATTTTTACCTGTTCATCAGAGTCTTTTACGGTTATAAGTTCTTCGTATTGATCTTTTGGAAGGTTTTTTACAATTTCATCGTAAAAGTTCAAACCATTAATTTCATATTTGGTTGTTAGTACTTTTACACTTTCAATGCTTTTCAACAGACTTTTAGTTTCCATATCATCATCCAGCTCGGATGCAAGTTTCAGCAGTCCTCTATTTATACTGATGGTAGTGAAACCATCCTCATTAGCATATTTATCAAAAAACTTATCAGCTGCATTCTGCTGAGCCATAAGCATTAATGGTAAACAAATAGCTATTATGAACATTTTTAATTTCTTCATTTTTACAATTTTTAAGGTTATTAAATTCATCATAATAAAATCATCTTTCATTAGGTAGACGACTCTAGAAGTGATTCATTACAAAACCAACAAAAAAATATGAGAATTGTTAAAAGTATACTGGAGGTTATGGAGGATTAAGTTCCCCGTCAAAGAGGGACCACCTAATGATTATTAAATGAAACTATTCCATTAAATCTAAAAACCATGCAGGAGGCCGAACCGGTTTAAAGCTATCTCCATTTGTAAAGACCAGCGTAACATTACCGGTTGCAAGCAGAACCTTTTCAACATTGAAGAGTTTATAATGGAAAGTAATTCGCACACCTTTCAACTCAGCTACTTCAGTTCTGAGAGTGAGTAAATCATCGTAATAGGCAGGTCGCAGGTATTGAACATCTACTGAATAGACAGGAAGTATTACTCCTTTTTTCTCCATTTCATCATAACTCATGCCCAGGGAGCGCATCAGTTCGGTTCTCCCCTCCTCAAAATATACCGGATATACAGCATGATGAAGGATTCCCATTGTGTCGGTTTCTGCATACCGGACACGAATCTGAGTTTCATTACTTTTCATGTTGCACCTGTTTATTCAATGGAGAGCCTGGTTCTTTGGCAAAAAACCTATAATATACCTTATCGATAAGCCTTGGAAAAAACAGGTTGCCAATCACAGTGCCAACACCATTAAAAGTAAGAACAACATCTCTCCTTCTATTCTTAATTGATCTATAGAGTTTTTTAGCTACTTGCTCTGCTGTCATCATATTCTTCTCTACCCTGGGAGACTCTCCCTGTGGTGTCCCATCTCCAGTCAGGGCTGATTTTCTTACATTTGTCGCCGTAAAGTTGGGAGAAAATGTAAGTACATTTAGTCCTGTTTTCAAGTTTTCAAGACGAATACATTCAAGAAGGCCCTGAATGGCAAACTTTGAGGAAGAATACCCTGTACGCCCGGGTAATCCATGTTTCCCGGCCAGGGAGGTTATAGCAACAAGAGATCCTTTGGATTTAATCAGATATGGTAGAGCGTGATAGGTGCAATATACAGTTCCCCAGTAATTTACATCCATTACCTTTTTAATAACAGACAACTTGGTATCCTGGAAAAGGGATCGCATCGAGATCCCGGCATTGTTAATTAAAATATCAATACGATTGTATTTTTCAATCACCTTATCTATTACCTTAACGCAATCCTCTTCCTTACTGACATCTGCCAGTATTGAAAAAACTTCGGATCCATTAACAGATAGGCTTTTGCATTCTTTGTTGAGTAGACCTTCGTTAATATCTACCATGACAACAATACTACCCTTTTCCAAAAATTTTTGAGAAATGGCCAATCCTATTCCGGAAGCTGCCCCGGTAATAATAACTATCTTATCTTTCATAAATAAAGCTAAGGCTTGGAGTGCGCAAAGATAATACAATTCAATAATAGATTTTGGGACAATGTCATTTTATTTATAGCAATCAACATGTTTCGAATCACATTAGTTATAAATCCTGATTTACAACATTTTAAAATATAGGTCATTTGATCAGTTTTTGTTTATTTAAACATTTAGAAGTTTTGAAAATTATTTTTTTGCAAAAAGAAAATATTGCTTTATCTTTGCCCTCCGATTGCAAATTATGGAAGATTCAGTAGCTCAGCTGGTAGAGCACATCCCTTTTAAGGATGGGGTCCTCGGTTCGAGACCGAGCTGAATCACGAGAAGCCTGACAGAAATGTTGGGCTTTTCTTTTTTATGGGTAAAATATAAGGAGTATGCTTTATTTCAGCTCGGGTGAGAAGCCTGTCCCGACAGCGAAGTTTGTCGGGAAGACCAGCTGAATCACGAGAAGCCTGACAGAAATGTTGGGCTTTTCATTTTTATGGGTAAATTATAAGGAGTATGCTTATTTCAGCTCGGGTGAGAAGCCTGTCCCGACAGCGAAGTTTGTCGGGAAGACCAGCTGAATCACGAGAAGCCTGACAGAAATGTCTGGGCTTTTCTTTTTTATGGGTAAAATATAAGGCGTATGCTTTATTTCAGCTCGGGTGAGAAGCCTGTCCCGACAGCGAAGTTTGTCGGGAAGACCAGTTTAATCAAGAAAGGGTGACAGGAATATCGGGCTTTCTTAAATCAATTAATCCCTATTTATTTAAAATTTAAGAACTTATACTAATATTGTCAGTTCAAGCCAGACTGGCTTTTGCTTTTCTTCTTGATGAGAAAAGTATAAGAACCTTTAGCTCACGACAAGGAAGTATCAAGCCAAGATAATCACGCGAAGCCTTACCCAAATTGGCCTTTTTGCTCGCGGTAATTTTGGCAGGCCTCCGCTCATAAAATTGAAGAGTTAAAACTTTTCATATTTATGGAAAAATATAAGAGTAACTTATTTCAGCTCGGGTGAGAAGCCTGTCCCGACAGCGAAGTTTGTCGGGAAGACCAGCTGAATCATGAGAAGCCTGACAGAAATGTCGGGCTTTTTTTTTTATGAGTAAAATATAAGGAGTATGCTTATTTCAGCTCGGTCGAGAAGCCTGTATCCGGGTATGGGGGAGTCAATACCTAAAGCTAAAAGAGACCTCTTAACTGTACAGCGGTGTTTCTTAATTTATTGCTTTATCAACAATAATATCTAATTTCCAGTTGTCTAATAAACATCAACAATGAATCATAATAAAAAATCTAAAAAATACAGTTATAATTGTTGCTATAAAAATGTGTTGTGTTGAGAAAATATAATTGGAAATTTAAATTAGGCTTGGCCATCGTAGTATTTTCCGTACTACTGTTTTTGTCATTACCTGTAATTCCTTTTTTGAATTTTGATAGTAAAACTAAAGTAACAATCTCAACAATAGTTTTTATTATTGCAGAAATCACATTTTATACCGGTGGATTTTTATTGGGAAAAGAGCTTTTTAGCAAATATAAATCATACCTAAATCCAAAGAATTGGTATAAAAAGAAAAAGAAGGCGGAGAAGAAGTTGACATCTGACTAGTTCTGTAATTGATATCGATCTCTCCAATCATAATAACCGGACAAACCGCACAACTTTCCAAGAAAAGAGGTACATCACTGCACCCCCTTTTTGAATAATCAATAATTATTAAATTATAATCTTAAATGTGGAACCCTTATTCAATGTTGATTCAACAGATATTGTTCCGCCATGTGAGCGCACAATCTGATTTGAAATACTAAGTCCGATTCCGGTTCCCTCTCTCTTGGTGGTGTAAAATGGTACAAAAATCTCATTTTTAACCTCCTCTTTCATACCAGAACCATAGTCTTTTATTTCCAGGACTGTTTTGCCTTTACGAGAATGGATAAGACTTATTTTAATCTTTGGATTCTTATTTTCCTTCATAGATTCCATGGCATTTTTCACCAGGTTTATTATCACATTATCAAATAATTCCAGATCGATATAAAATACCCAGGGATCGGGACCGACATACGTAGATATATCCACCTTAGACTTCTCATTTATTGAGCTACACAGCTTCTCAACTCTGAGCATAAATTCATCAGACTTTACTGGTTTTAATACAGGTGGTGGTATTCGGCTTAAAGATTTATAAGCTTCAGTAAATTTCATAAGGCCTTCGCTCCTATTAATAATAGCTTCTAAACCAACTACCAATTTTGATTTAACCGAATCATCATAGGCGTTTTTTGTAACAAGACTATGCAAGGATGAACTCAGAGAAGATATTGGAGTAACCGAATTCATGATTTCATGGGTCAGCACACGAATTAATTTCTGCCAGGCCAACACTTCTTGTTCCTCCAGTTCTTCCTTAATATTCTGGGCTGATATAAGTTTATAGTCCTCATTTTCAAGCTTGAATACTGTGGCCTGCAGCGCCAGAGTACTATAACCACCTGGAAAAGGGAATTTTTTCACAATATTTTCATCAGGTTTCATTCCGCTAAGAATATGAGTATAATCACTACCCAACTCCTCCAAACTTGAATTAGGCCCTAGCCCCTGAAGGTTAAAAAGGTCTTTAAATGCCTGGTTCACCAGGTGGATTTTGTGAGAAGAATCAAATGAAATTATGCCAACCTTAATATGTTCAACAAGCAATAAAAGATACTGAGAATGAACCTCCCTTTCTGACCGTAGTTTTTCAAACTTGCTGTTTATGGAATTCATTGTCTCATAAAGAGATCTGAACGATTTACCTTTACGGAGGTCACTGAATGTTAAAGAAAAATCTTCACTAAGCAGTGAGCTTAAAAACAAGTTAATTTCACGATTCCTTTTATCAATATACCAGAATAGCTCCACAACTGTAACCAGGAAAGCAATTCCTGCATAAATAGCTCGCAAGTATTTATGTTCAACAAGAATATAATAAATCGAAAGTGATAGGAGGATAAGTATAATACCCAGTCGAACTATAACATTTATTTTAAAACTCTTAAAGCCCATATTTACTAATTCTTCTATACATGGCCCCACGGGTTAGTCCAAGTTCTTTCGATGCATTTGTTATATTCCCCCCATGTTTTTCCAAACACTTTTGAACCGCCCATTTCTCAAGCATGTCTAAATTATAATCATTCATTCTAAGTTCCTCTTCTTTGCCTGACTCTGAAAGATTCAAATGCTCAGGTAAAATAACTTTTTCATCGGAAAGTATTACAGCTCGTTCAATGGTATGTTGTAATTCTCTAATGTTTCCAGGCCAATTGAACTGATTAAGTTTCTCAAGACCTCTTTTGGAAAATTCCAAATCAGGTTTATGATATCTCCTTGAAAACTTTGATAGATAATAATGGGCAAGTAAGGAAATATCTTCTGATCTCTCCCGCAAAGGTGGAAGGGTAATTTCAACTGTGTTGATCCGGTAAAGGAGATCTTGTCTGAATGTTCCCTCGGAAATCATTTTTTTAAGGTTAAGGTTAGTTGCGGCAATAAGCCTTATATCTACCTCAATCTGTTTATTGGAACCTACAGGCGTAATTTCCCGTTTCTCTAAAACACTCAACAACTTAGCCTGTAGTGACAATGGAAGGTTACCTATTTCATCAAGGAAAAGTGTCCCACCTGAGGCCGCTTCAAACCTACCGATACGACTTTGTTTGGCATCGGTATAGGCACCTTTAATATGGCCAAAAAGTTCACTTTCAAATAAATTTCCAGACAGTGCACCCAGGTCTGTTGATATAAATATTTCATTCGATCTATTTGATCGACGGTGAAGTTCGCGGGCAACGAGTTCCTTCCCAGTTCCATTTTCACCCAGAATCAAAACATTAGCATCTGTGGCTGCTACCTTCACAATGTCATCTAAAATTCTTTTTATTGCATCAGACCTCCCGATTATTTCCTGAAATCCTTCCCCGATTGATGTACTAAGCAGGTCCTGTCTCCCTTCCAATAAGGCCACTTTTTTGTTTGATTGGGAAAGCTTTAATGCTGCTGATACTGTAGAAATTATCTTTTCATTATGCCATGGTTTTATGATAAAATCAACTGCCCCTGCTTTCATAGCCTTAACAGCTGTTTGTATACCTCCATAAGCTGTAATGATAATCACATTAGTAAAGGGATCTTTCTCCTTTATTTTTTTTAACCATTTCAGTCCTTCCCTCCCACTGGTATCACCCGGTTGGAAATTCATATCAAGAAGTATAACATTAAAATTATCCTCCTTTAATAAGCCAGGAATAGATTCAGGATCGGATACAGATTTAACATATGAAAAATGCTGTTCCAGGAGTGTTTGAAGCGATAATAGAATGTAAGGATCATCATCTACAACCAGAATACTTGTATTTTGATCCATAACTGGAATTCTTGATAATTAATAAAAGAAATCCGATTTCTTAAAATTAGAAAATAATCCTGTTCAATCGTCCAAAAATGGACATTTGTTTGTCCATTTTTGGACAAACGAGAAAAATAAATCTGAAGAATTATCACTATTAATCTGTATATCTGATTCTTATAACGAGTGGCACATAAATTGGAATAAGTAATGAAACAAAATAAATTCATTATGTTCAGACAATTCTTCAAGTCCCTTTTCAGAAATATTTGGCGCAATAAATTAAACAGCACTATAAACTTACTCGGTTTGGCAATTGGAATAGCAACCAGTTTTTTAATTCTGTCGCATGTGCGCGATGAAACAAGCTATGATAAATTCTTTCCCAAAGCAGATAGAATATATCGAGTAATTAATAAAGCACATTATGGCGATCAGGAGAGAAACTGGGCACCAACAGCTCCGGTTCTGGCTCAGGAAATGGTGAATTTCTTTCCAGAAATTGAAATGGCTACTCATTTCAGACAGGCAGGATCCATGACAATGAAATATGAACCGGAAGAAGGCAATTCGAAAATATTTGATGAAGATTGGGGATTCTTCTCCGATTCCACCTGTATTGAAATGTTTGACCTGGAGTTTTTACAGGGTAATAAGATATCTGCCTTACGAGATGTAAATTCAATCATCATCACACAATCATTTGCAAATAAATACTTTGGTAATGACAGTCCATTTGGGAAAGACAATCTTATTGCAATCAGAATTTCCTGTAAAAGTTACCGGGGTTTATAATGATCTACCACATAACTCACATTTTAAAATTGACTTTATAGTGACTTTTGAAACCTTTAAAAATTTCATTATCGACATGGGTTATGAAGATATGTTTTATGCTCGAACATGGGCAGGTGTATATACATATGTTCTACTGGATGAAAACAACCAGAAAGAAATGATTGATTCAAAAATGCTTGATTTTGAGATGGAGTATTATCAATGGGATATTACAAGGGAGGAAATGCAGGAACAGCGCCTGTTTTCGCTGCAAGCCTTAACAGATATTCATTTGCACTCTAACCTCGAACAGGAAATACGCAAAAACGGGAATATTGTTTACGTTATAGTATTTACCATTTCTGCCATATTTATATTATTAATTGCAGGAGTTAACTTTGTTAACCTAACCACTTCCCAATCATTAAAAAGGATGAAAGAAGTAGGTATAAAGAAGGTTAATGGTGCTTTTAAAAGTCAGCTAACCCGCCAGTTTCTTAATGAATCTGTATTTCAAACCATTATTGCCGGTTTGATTGGGGTACTGCTCATTGACTTTTTTATACCCCTGTACAATCAGCTCTCAGGGAAAGAGATAACACTTATCCAGGTATTTTCCCCCTTGAATATTGTTATTATGTCGCTGATAATAATCGGCCTGGGTTTACTTTCTGGAATGTACCCGGCATTTTTTGTGTCATCCTTAGATCCGGTTAATAGTATAAAAGGATTGAAAGATCCACAATCAAGATCAAACCGTCTCAGAAAAACACTCCTTGTAATTCAGTTTGTACTTGCCGGGTTCATGATCTTCTCTACAATTATTGTATTTCTGCAAATGAAATTCTTTGACAGTAAGGAAATGGGATTTAATAAGGAAGATTTGATTGCCATTTCTCTTGATGGTAATCTTTCCAGGTTTGCCATGAATGAACCCAATGCTCTTAAAAATGAAATTCTGTCGCATTCTTCTATCATAAGCGCAACTTTTACTTCAAATTTGCCTGGTGAAGACACCAGTATTGAAGGTTTACGCCCCGACAGTCTACCTGATAATGTTGAGCTTCCTTCCCTCAGGTTTATACGCTCAGACAAAGATTATCTTGCCACAATGGGTATTCAATTGAAGAAAGGAAAAAATTTTAGCGATTTTTCATCTGATGAACATTTTTACATACTAAATGAGACTGCGGTTGAAATATTAAACCTGGGACAACCGGTTGGGACTGTTGGAAACAGTATGTTTGGTGGTCCAGGCAGAATTATAGGCGTTGCAAAAGATTTTCATTTTGCTTCCTTGCATAGTGAAATTGAACCCCTGGTTCTTGAGTATCTTCCTGGCCCTGAGGGAAGACAAATTGGCTTTGGTTATTGCATAGTCCGCTTCCAACCCGGACAGTATAATGAAGCGATTAACCATCTCAAAAAAACAGTCAGTAAGTTAACACCGGAATCGGTATTTACTTCTCAGCTGGTTGAAACATTTATGGATAATCTCTATAAAGACGAAGCGAATGTACTAAGCCTTTTCAAAGCTTTCTCTCTGCTATCTATTTTAATTGCCAGCCTTGGATTGTTCGGCATATCGGCTTATACGGCAGCCTTGAGAACAAGGGAAATTGGAATACGCAAAACTTTTGGTGCAGGAGTTATAACAGTGACCCGGCTAATTTCTTCTGAATTTATGGTTTATGTTATGTTCTCTTTAGTAATAGCCTTGCCTTTAGGAATTTACACAATGAATAAGTGGCTACAGAATTTTGCCTTCCATATTAAAATTGAATGGTGGGTCGTTGCTATTTCTGGGATAATTACAATAGTTGTTGCCCTTATTGCAGTAAGTTACCAGGCCATAAGTGCTGCACGGACGAATCCAGCCATAGCCCTTAGATATGAATAAATTGTTTGGAGTGTTCAAGATAGTTTTAAGATAGTTTCATGATAGTTTCAAGCTAGTTTCAGGGTGGTCATTTACGTGCTAAATTCATCAGACTTTTAATGTTTCTCCTTCGCTGCGTGCAATAACAAGGGCACCTGTTGTATCACTCCATACATTGGTAGCTGTACGGAACATGTCTAATATCCTGTCGACGGCAACAATTAGGCCGATTCCTTCAAGAGGCAGGCCTATTGCAGACAAGATAATAGCAATCATAAACAATCCGGCCATTGGTACTGCAGCAGCTCCAATGGATGCAATCAATGCCGTTATAACAATGATCACCTGTTGTGAGATATCAAGCTCAAGGCCATACGCCTGTGCAATAAACATGGCTGCCACACATTCATACAGAGCTGTTCCATCCATATTTATAGTTGCACCAAGTGGTAAAGTAAAACTCGAAACCTTATTGGATACACCATCTTTATGCTCTACCGCTTCCAGGGTTAATGGAAGAGTTGCCAGCGCTGACGAGGTTGAAAATGCGGTTAATAAGGGTATAGAAACAGCCTGAAAATGCTTTATAGGGTTCACCCTTGCCAATAATTTTTGTATTAGAGGAAGAGTAATAAATGCATGTACACTCAAACCCAGGAAAACAGTTATCATGTATAACCCCAGACGGCTACCCACATCTATCAGGGCATGCATACCCCCACCCTGTTCTATAAGAATATGAGAAATATTGCCAGCTATAATTCCAAATATGCCAAAAGGTGTAAATCGAATGATTAGCATTGTAATTTTCATTACAACAGCAAATGCAGCCTTGAAAAAATCATCCATCACTGCTTGATGCTTATTTTCCACCCTTGTTATAAAATATCCGAAAACTAATGCAAAAAATATGACTGACAACATTTTCCCCTCTGCAAAAGCTTCAAATAAATTGGTTGGAATTATTTCTATTAAAGTTTTTCCAAATGAACCAGCTTCAATATCCAATCCGTCTACCACCTGGGTAAAACCAAGGTCGGCTCCTACACCCGGTTTGAAAATATTAACAAGGACCATTCCGGTTAATATCGCAATAATACTGGTTGTGATGTAATAGGTTAAGGTTTTTAGACCCAGAGTACCCAGCCTTCTTCCAGATTTAATTTGGGTAATTCCTGTTATTATGGAAGTAAGAATTAGAGGAATAATAATCATCTGAAGGGCTCTGAGGAATATAATCCCCATCCATTCCACCCACTGGACATGAGAAGGCAGGAAAATACCATAAAATAATCCCAGTACAAGTGCAATCAGTATTTGCCAGTGCAGACTTATCCTCGGGAATTTCATTTTAACTTTTTTTTAATTGAAGTAAACCAATATGATTTAATCCTTTATATCAAATATAAAGGCTATCAATGGTTTAAAAAAGCAAAAATGATAATTTATAAATTTAATAGGGTTCTACCTTAAATTTTTGTCCGCCTGCAGAAACTTCGGCCATTAAACCTCCAATACTCATGGTAAAGACGAGTATCCCGTCCTGATAAGCTGCATCAGTAGAAACTCCATCAGCAAGAGCCACAGCTGAAATCTGGGCTGCCATTTCAAAGGTACCTTTAACAAATTCATCATAAGCTGCGGCATTTTTGAAAAAAATGACCTCAGAGTACTTTTGGCCTCCAACCTGGGCACCAACTGTTACCTGTGACATTTTTACATCGGCAACAGGAGATCCACCCTTGTATACTGTACCTTTACCACCTGCGCCTCCTACAACGAAACCACCTTTGCCTATAGAGGGAAATACTGCATAACCATAGGCTGAGTCGAAAAATTTGCTTATGCCTGCATCTTTCTCCTTAAACTTTGAAATTACATTGTTCGCTTCCTCTACACTGTTTTTTTGTCCGAATGTGATCATTGAAACCAATGCGAAGACAACTGAAATAATAATGATTTTTGCTTTCATTTGATAAGTTTTATTTAGATTCTTTTTAAATATTCGAAACGCGAATATAATAAAACTTAAAAACATTTACCTCTTGTAATATTCAGATTTGCAATTAATAGTTAAGAATTTAATTTTCTTAAAAATAATTACAGAATAATTTCATTACTGTGATAAGTCAGGACTTTTAAATCTCCTAAATTTTATTGTGGAAAATTTTAGTAGAATTGTTATCATTGGTAAGATCTTATAAGAGTTTTAAAAAGATATAACTACTTTTATAAAATCTAACAAAAATTATCATTAATAAGCTAAATTAAAAATTATGAATGTCAAAAAACTGAGTTTAAAAGCTTTATTACCAGTTGGAATAATAGCTTTTCTTTTACTGGGTGCTACATCTTGGAATTTCATGCCTGAGGAGAAATTTATTGGTTTACAATTGTATTCCGTAAGGAAGGCCATGAATAAAGATCCAAGAGCTACAGTTGCCGAGGTAGGTAAAATAGGTTATAAGTTTGTAGAAACAGCAGGATATGGAAATGGCAAATTTTACGGAATGGATCCTGTTGAGTTTAAAACTTTATGTGAAGACAATGGCTTGCAGTTTCTTGGATCGCATACAGGACAAAATTTGCCGACCGCAGAAAACTGGGATAAAACAATGGCATGGTGGGATGAATGTATTGACGCACATGCTGCAGCCGGCGTAAAATGGATTGTTCAGCCCTGGATGGGAAAGGAAGGATATGAAAGTCTTGATGGACTAAAAGCGTTTTGCAAGTATTTTAATGCAGTTGGAGAAAAATGCAATGCCAAAGGAATCAGGTTTGGTTACCATAACCACAGCAATGAGTTTACCACTGAATTTGATGGTAAACCAGTGTATGACTGGATGCTTGAACTAACTGATCCAGAAAAAGTAATGTTTCAATTAGACCTCTACTGGATAACAGAAGGTGGAAAGAATGCTGTGGATTATTTCAATAAATATACAGGCAGATTTGAACTCTGGCACATAAAAGATAAAGAAGAAGTTGGCGCCAGTGGGAATATGGATTTCAAGAGTATTTTTGCTGCCAGTAAAAAAGCCGGTGTAAAATATGGTATTGTTGAAGTTGAGGAATATAATTTTGAGCCGATTGTAAGCTGCCAGAAAAGTCTGGAGTTTTTAAATGCTGCTACTTATGTTAAATTTTAATCTAAGTCATTAAAGTTCAATTCTTAGAACCTTCCTGTAAAGTATTTATTGGAACAAATTGCAAGCTCTATTGGTAAAGTTACTTAAAGCCTTTATCAATAGAGCTTTTCTTATGATGGGATTTAATTCTTGGAATTAATTTGCAGCCTTGATAATTTTATAATAGAAAGTTACCAAATAATCTATTGCTCCAAAAGTTAATATTGGAAACTGCACAATTATTCAAGAGAAAGTATTCTGATTTCTCAGTCTTTGGCTTTTATGCCACATCCAATGGCTTTTGTATTTGTAGGATCAGGAGTTTTACCTGCAAGCATATTGTTAACTGCATCGGCTAAATAGGTCTTTGATACCTGTGAAGCATCCTTGTAGTTGTCATCAATTGCTCCAATATATGTTACCACATAATCAGCTCCCTTTTTCTTAAGCAGGTAAACATGTGGTGTTTTGGTGGCTCCATAAGCCGGAAATACCTCTTGCTTTTCGTCAAATAAGTATGGGAAAGAATAATTCTTTTCTTTTGCCCTTTCAATCATTTTGTCATAAGAATCACCCGGTGAAACTTCCGGATCATTCGGATTTATGGCGATAACAGGAACTCCTTTTTTCTTAAATTCCTTATCCAGATCATTTATCCTGTCCTGGTATGCCTTAGCATAGGGACAACTGTTGCATGTAAACACAACAATAAAGCCTTTCGCATCAGAATAATCAGATAAGCTAACAAATTTACCATCGACGTTTTTCAATTTAAAATCAGGTGCTTTATCACCTGTATTTAGCCCAGCGCCTGAGGCCAACAATGTAACTGAAATTAATGCTACGAATAAAAATAGTGTTTTCATTATTTGATTAATTTAGATTTAACAATAGAATCGATTTCGTCAAAAGTGAATGATTGCTCATAAAAACTTCTTGATTGTGAGTTAAAAACCAGAGTAGCCGGAATGGATCCTGACCAGTCTTGACTTACTTTGTTTATCCAGCTATTTGCGTCGGGTTCATCCAACACAATCACTTCTGAACTTATTTTAAACTTTTTAATTACCGGAATGAGGCTTTTTTCAATGTCTTCAGGGAAGTCAAAACTTACAAATAACATTTTAAACTTCTCATCTTTATACTTTTGTTTGATTTCTTCGAAGGCTGGCAATTCTTTCAGGCATGGAGGGCACCATGAAGCCATGAAATTTATGATGTAAGTTGTGTCGTTAGAAAAATTCAATTTAGCCTCAAACGATTTAAAATTCAACACTTGAATCTCAGATTTCTGTGCGAATGAGTTGGCAAAGAAAAATATACCAATTATTAATAATATGTAATTAAGTCGACTCATATTAATTTCATGTATTATCTATTGTACTGATAAAATTATATAAGACTGTAGAAACCTCAAAACATAAAAATGAAAATCTTAGAAAGATTCTAAATAAGTAGCTTTCAGTTTCTTGCTTATTTCTTTTCTAAGCCACCTTTATCCACGCTATTCTATGAATTTGAAAACAAGTCCATTTTTTTTATCCTTAAGGCAGTTTATAAACTGTGTCTAAATACTCTAAATAATGAAGGTTAATAGAAAAGTAATGGATTTCATTTAAGAAAAGACGTAGAGACAATAAAAAAGCTCCTTTTCGGAGCTGTTAAAAAAGAAGATAAATGGGGAACAAACACTTTTTACAAAGGGACTTACGAACTACCTGCCCTGTGGAAATGAATAAGAAGAGAATAATAAACCAACAACTAAACCTAAAATTAAGAATGGCTTGAACCCCATTTATCACTCACCCTAATTCAAAAACGAAATTTACGACATTTTGGTATGAAAACCAAATATTTTATGTTAAAAAACATAAAAAAGCTCTTAACTTTAAATTAGGAATTGCGATAAAAGTAAGTATAATAAAGGATTAAATTATTTCATCTATATTAATTCTAAATAAAGATAAAAACGTGATTTTTTACCTAATCCCAAAATTTGGTATCAAATTTGAATATTTATTACCTAATTGATATAAATATTTATATCGCAAAATGCAACAATTCCAACAGACAAATCTTAGACTTTTTAATAAGATTAGGACTTTTTGTTCACATTTGTGTTCACTCGGATGCATTGTTTTAATGTTTTTATTTGCTATTAATAACGTAATTGCTCAAATTGATACTACCAACCTAAAAAACATATCAATCGATACCTCTGAATATATTCCCGGGGATAATAATTTCAACCTCCTTGTTGCATCATCAAAGGGATATGGAAATGAAGTAATCCGTTTTCTTGAAAAGGGTGCAAATATAAATACTCAATCAGGAGAAGGTGTTACTCCCCTTATGTATGCTTCTGCATTTGGACATTTGGAAACAGTCAAAGTTCTTTTGCTAAATGGTGCAAATGTAAATTTAATACCCTCCGACGGAACCACGGCCATTATTTCCTCAAGTGTAGGAGGATTTCCAGAAATTTCAGAAGAATTAATAATTGCAGGAGCAAAACTTAATGACAGAGACAATTATGGAGCCACTCCCCTACTTTATGCTTCAGCTTATAATCATTACCAGCTCTGTGATATGCTATTGTTCTATGGAGCGGATCCAAATAAGTCAGATTTTCAGTTGACCACACCTCTAATGGCAGCTGTATACGCCGGGAATATTGGAGTTGCAGAGATGCTTCTGGCAGAAGGAGCAATTGTCGATAAGAATGACATTAACGGACAGACTGCCTTGATGATTGCCTCTCAAAACGGTGATACTGCCTTTGTTCGCTTTCTTCTATCAAATGGAGCTGAACCCTACAGCAAAAGTAAAACAGGCTATACAGCTTTCTATGCAGCTGCAGCGAATGGCTCAGTGCCTGCAATGGATATTCTGTGGAAATCGGATAAAAATGGAGTAAATGATATTTATGCAGACCCAAATCCATTTTATGCCGATCAGTCATCAAATAAGAAGAAGGTACAAAACTGGTTAAAGGAGCACAACTTAAAACCTAAATTCAAACCTGCTATTTCAAACGTTTATCTTGGTGGAAATCTGGAATTTAATTCCAGTGATTTTTTCCTGGGGTTTCGGGCAGGTGTAGTGGAAAGGATTACTAACACTTCTGTTGATTTTAATTATAGCTTCAGGCCCGCTCAAACAAGAATACTATATAAGGAGGGTGATCAAGATTATTACCAGTTCTGGGAGAAAAGGAACAAAATTTCACTTACGTTAAGCAAAAATATAGCACTAACCCAATCCTCCTTCGTACTTGGCGGTTATGTTGCCTTATCAGGAATTTATAGTTTTGGTCCGGAATACAGAGGTACTGAAATTAAAGCAGACAGCTATTTTAAAGTTACTCCCATTCTGGGTTTCTATGGTGAATCAAAAAACCTGTACTATAGATTATACTATGAATATATAAATTCCGGACAGCTGGAGAGTAGTCCCCATTGGATAATTTTTGGCGTTTATTATAAGATTAAAATTAGAAAAAAAACATATTCAAATAAAGAGATACAATGGTTTTAGCTAAAATTTATAGAAACATAAAATTAACTTTTTTCTTATCCATTTTTGTTTTTGTACTATCATGTGAAGCTATCTATTCACCTGAAGATGCTGATTGTGTAGACTGTATGTCATTTGAACCCCAGGAAGCAGACCTGTATATAAGTGTAACCCTCGACAGTAAATACAGAGAAATCCCTGTTGTTGTTTTAAAAGGAAAATTTGGTAGCGGAGATACAGTTGCTGTTGATACCATTAGAAATGATATGGGTTATATCCCTGTTCCATTAAATGAATTTTATACAGTAATTGCTGAGTATATTTCCGATACAAGAGTAGTTAGGTCTGTCGATGGAGATGAAATTTCTAAATATGATATTTCAAACAAGTGTGATGAGGTCTGTTGGATAATCAAAGGTGGAATAATTAATGTGACCCTTAAGTATAATTAATGGTTATGAGTTGAAAGTCCTATTATCGAATTTATTAGCTGAAAATTCAACATTCCAGAATATTGATGAAAAAATCCACCTATGGGTTTATACTTGTGTGGAAAACAAATAATGGAAGATTAGTATGGTAAAATACTTTTTTTGCGACGCTCGGATTTATTATTTGAGTAAGCAGGTTCCGCCTATGTGTAATAAGAGAAATGATGTCTATATTTTTTTCAGAGACCATCTTTTCAAGTCCTGAAATAATATCTTCTTCCTCAATAGTGGAGCAGTGAATTTTAACTTTTGGGTAGTTCCCGGAAAAGTACTTTTTTAACCCTTCCATCTTCATTTCTTCCCATCTTTCATCAGTAGGGCTCCCAATATGTGTACAGTAGATCCTGATCTTAAAGGCATCCATCAACTTCATCAGTTTGGTAATGGCAATGAAATCTGCTTCATCGTAATTTGTAGCATATACTATATTGTATTCTTTCTTCTTCTCATCAAAAACTGAGTTTTCAGGAACTACTAAAACTGGAAATTGAGCCTTTAAAACTACTTTAATGGAGGAACTTCCCATAAAGTCTTTTCTCGATCCTGCACCTCTTGCTCCCACAACAATAAGGTCTGGCATATAAGATTCACTGAAGTAAAGGATAGAGTCGGAAGGAGTTCCCTGCACAAGACTGTAGTTAACTTTTACATGATTAAAGCCACATTTATCACTTTCCTCAGTAAGTTCTTTAATAAGGCGGTCCATCTTCTCCTCTGACTGCTCCTTTATCTCTTGAATTTGCTTGGAAACCGGTTCTGAAAAAAAGTATGTTTCAGAATAGGGAATAGTAGCCATATCGGGTGTATAATACACATATAGTAGTTGAATCTCAGATTCCTGGTACTTTCCGGCTATGTGTAGAGCATAAAAGCTTGCATTTCGTGAATAGTCAGAAAAATCAACCGGCACGATTATTCTTGTTGAGCCTTTTTTCTTTGCGAAGACAGCTTCTGTGGGCTTGTCAGACTTTAACCTCTTTGCTATTTCAATGGCTTTTTCAAGATCCTCCTCATTCACTTTTATTTTAACACCACTGGATGCATCAGGTTGAATTATATTTACATTTGAAAGTATACATGAAATCCCATCCTTCTCCAAAAGGCTTTTAAGTATAACCGCCCTGGAGTAAGATTCAACAGCTACGGTGAAAAGTTTTGATGCCATTTTTTAAAGTTTTGGTGAAAACAATATTTCATAATTCAGTCATATTGTAGGAACACCATTAAGATACAATTTTTTTTTTATTCTGCCAATGATTTTGAACAGGAACAGGTGTTCGTGTATTCGCACTTTTTTCAAGGTATATTAATAGCATCCAATTTAGGAAGCCTAAAAATAAAAAAGGGAACATTTTAAAAACATTCCCAATTTCTATGATATTAAAGAATTACTTACAAAAGATACTTTCTGGTCTTCAAGTTCAGATATCTGCTTTTGAAACTCTTTCATGTTGCTGCAATTTTATTTCTTTCATTAACTTTTGCCTGTGCTGAAGGTCGAATTTATGAGTCTCCTGTATATTTATCCTACTTTGCATTACAAGCATGGCTTTTTGATTTGCTTCTAAGGCATTATTTTTAAGATTTTCCAAATCGTATGACATTACTTTAATGGTATCTAATTTCCGATACTCCTCTGACTTTTTCCAATCTTCAATCGATTTTTGAATTTCCTCCTTCATTTTTTCCCAATCACTTTCCTTAAATTCGTCCATTTCTTCTTTCAATTTTTCCATGGCAACTTTCATTTCCATCCTTATCTGATCTATATCAATTTGGAGGTCTTCCTGACTAAAATCCTTAAATTCCTCTGCTGATCTTTTTAGCTCCTCCCTGATTCTTCTCATCTCAATACTATCAGGAAATTCAAATTCATCAATGTGAAATTCAAAATCACTTAATTTATCCATAGTCTTATCGAAATCAAAGTCAAAATGAATATCCTTAAGATTTTCCTGTACATCTATGAGTGCATCCTGGAGTTCTTTAATTAATTCATCGTGATCGAAATCAATTTCTACATCATGATCAAAATCCTTATCATGTTCCATTTCTTCTTTTTCCTCAAGGGCCTTTTGCAACTCCTTCTCACTCTTTTTGCTGGTGCTTTTCTTCTTAGTTGTATCCCGCACAAATATAAAAGATTCAGCTGCCTGATATTCAGGTTCAAACTCCATATTTTCAGATTGCATTGAGGATGAAAGACCAATATAGTCATTCAAGTATTCTATGGTACTGCCTACTTCAGGAGAAATATGTTCAGCTGGCTTGAAGCTCAAAATACCTATTAACATAAGAGCAATAGCTACAATATATATAGGTGATGTAAGTGTCTGATTCTTTCCGGTAATCATTCTTTTGATACGGGAAAGCAAATGTTCCTTATTATTTGATAATGCCACCATAATATTAGATTTTGTTAAACGAAATTCTTCAATATTTGAAAGTGCTTTGATATAAGTAATTGGTTCATCACAAACTTTTAATGCCAGATCGTCACTGCAATTTTCTCTTTCAATACGCATTGCTTTTGACAGCCACCATACACCCGGATGAAAAAAGAATATAACTTCTACAACAGATTGAAATATATTTACCAGTACATCCAATCTCTTTATATGAGCAAGCTCATGTGCTATAATTGCTTCTACCTGATTTACTGGAATTCCTGAAAGCATTCCTATCGGAAATAAGATAACCGGCTTCAGCACTCCAACAACAGATGGAACTGTGATATTTAATGAATAGAAAACGCGCACAGTTTGCTTAATATGCATTTTATTAATCATTCTATTTACCAAGTCTATAAGTGATATATCAGCTTTAACCCTTCCTTTTCTGGTTTTGAAGTTTAAAAACAGAAATCCCCCGGCAAGCTTAAGTGCAAGGAATACTACCCCCAATAGCCAACATATAACAACAATATTTGCATCTGGTGTAAAGCTCAATAATTCAGAAGACAACTCCACTATTTTCTCCATTTAAGGATGAAAACAAATTTTGTTGCTCAATTGTATTGTTCGCAGAAATAAAAATTTCATCAAAATTACCTGTACTGGAAAGTTCCCCAAGGATGTCTGGAGTAGATAAATACTCAATGAAGGTCAGCCCACTCCAACCAATTATGAAACAAAAACTCAAAAAAGTTATCCCATATCTCAGTCTGGAAGAATTTTTACGAAATAGGATCAGCAAGATACTAGAGACCAACACGACAACTGAAATTTGCCAGAAAGAATGCAAAATAGTCCAACTTAATGCCTCTATTAACCTATTTAGTAAGGGATGATCAAAGAGTGTCATGATTACTTCGTTTCAAGTTCATTAATTAGTTCTTTAATCTTCTCAAGCTCCTCCTTTGAGGTTGTATGGTTGCCCAGGGTTTCCATTATCATCTTAGATGCCGATCCTTCAAATGCAGAACTCAACAACTTATTGATTAACTTCTTTTGAGTATCCTTTTTCACAACTTCCGGGTGGTATACATGCGACCTCGCCTCTTCATTACGCTTTACAAGGCCTTTCTCCTTCATAATTTGCATTATTTTCAAGGTAGTGGTGTATCCGGTATCCTTCTCTTTATTTAATTGTTCATTTACAAAACGCACCGTACTTGGCCCACATTGCCACAAAACATTTAATATTTCAAGTTCGGAATCAGTAGGATTTGACATAGCATTAAACTTTATTACGAAACCTTTCGTATACAAATATACGAACGTTTTCGTAATTGGCAAGAGTAATTAACATTTTTTAAGAATTTTGTTGAATTTGGGAATATTCAGGAAGTTTTATCACCTCCGGGGAAACTAATATAGAGGACCGAGTATTCTGGCTAACGATTCTTTGAATTTCTGACTGAACGGTCTTTTTTTCCACGAGGAAATAAAAACCTGTTGACAGTCTTTCAAGTCTTCTTCAAATAATAGGGTAAGCTCTTCTGTTATTTTTTCATTATAAATTAATGCGTTTACCTCAAAATTCAGATCAAAGCTTCTATTGTCGAAATTTGCAGTACCAACTGAAGAAAATACTCCATCAACCATCAATACTTTTGAATGGTTAAAACCTTTATGATATAGATATACCTGTATACCTGCCTCCAACATTCTCCCAATATAAGAGAATGAATTCCAAAAGGAAACAGTAGAATCAGATTTTGAGGGCAATATGATCTTTACCTCTACCCCACTCAGCGCCAAAGCATGAAGGGCTGTTCTTACACTTTCGTTGGGTGAAAAATATGGAGTAGAAATATAAACACTTTTTTGAGCCGAACTGATAGCAACAAAATAGCTTTGCATAATGGATGCCCAGTCAGAATCAGGCCCACATGCAGTAATTTGAATAAGGTTTGAGTCTTTAATTTGGACTTGAGGGAAGTATCTTGAATGGTTCCCAATGATCACTTTTGAGATAAAATACCAGTCAACCGAGAATATGGTTTGTAATGAGTGAACAGCCTCCCCTTCTATTCTCAGATGAGTATCTCTCCACTTTCCCAATTTTTTTGTTCCATACAAATATTTATCAGCTATATTAATTCCACCTACAAAACCAATCTTACCGTCGATTACAATAATCTTTCTATGGTTTCTATAATTTGCTTTGCTGGTTAAATATGGAAGTTGCACCGGCATAAAAGCAAAAACTTCAATTCCTGCATTTTTTAATGATTTGACATATTTGCTCCCAATTTTCCAACTACCTACGTCATCATATATTAACCTGACAGTAACACCTTCCTGGACCTTTCTAATTAATACTTCCCTGAATCGTTCCCCGATCTTATCCGACTCCCATTTATAAAATTCCATATGTATATGGTCGGTTGCTGATTCAATGGCTGAAATAATAGAATCAAATGTTTGTTTTCCGTTGGTTAAGATTTTAACAGAGTTCAATTCAGTCAGGAGGGCTTTGCTGTTATTCAGTAACAACATCATTATGTTTGATTTGCTCCTTATCTTTTCATTCTGGCCAGCCATAAAAGCCTTTAAGTCATTTATTTGCTTCTGACTCAGGATTTTTATCCGTTCAAGGTCTTTTAGTTCCTTCCTGGAAAATATCTTTTGTTTCCTGTAGTATTGTCCAAATAAAATATACAGGAAAATACCCAGTCCCGGGATTAGCAGTACAACCAAAACCCAGGACACTGTTTTTACCGGGTCTCTATTCTCCAATATTATGAGCATCATAGTAAACAATGCTGTTAATATCCAGAGAATGGATAATACAAGTGTGATATTTACAATAATGTTACTCAAAATGCTTTACATATTTTCTTTATGCTAAAAAGAATTTCTCAGATAAAAATACTAAAAACATTCGCTTCAAATGAATCTATTCTAATTTATTTATTGCTTATGAGAAGAAAAAAGACAAAAAAAAGGGCTGACACCAGGCCAGCCCAAATCTTTAAAAGTTAGAATGAATTTAGTCTTTTGAAGATCCAAACATCCATCCAACGCTAATCAGAAACTGACTTGTTCTCATATCGGTTGGAAAATCAGTGCCGGCTATATTAATATTTTCACCAAGAGCACTTAGATTCCCTTCATATCTTGCATCAATAGTAAGCTTCTTAAATAAATCAAAACCAATTCCAGCCTGATACCCCCAGGTGGCTCCTTTTACATCAGCCTTAATATCGTCTAAATTAGATGAATGACTAAGGATAATACTGGCAGAAGGTCCGGCATTAATTCTGAACGGGCCTAATTTCACACCTACAAGAACGGTACGTCAACCCGATTCATATTAAATGATTTGAGCTCATCACCTGCTGATGCATTTGGGTCGTTATAAGTATATTTACCGCCAGTGGATGTAAAATAGACCTCTGGCTCAATATATAAAATCGCTAAATTAATTCGAAGAAATACCCCTGCGTGAAATCCCCATTGAGCTTCTGAGGCCTCAGAAAGAATTGCATCTGGACTATTTATGGCATCAAACTTAAAATTCGCAGAATTACCTCCTGCTTTAACCCCAAATCTTAACAATTGAGCCTGACTAGCAGATACAATTAAAAATAGTGCAAAAATAAAAAGTAGCTTTTTCATAGTTGTTCAAGTTTGTTATTACTTCCCGATCAGTTGGAAAACTATTTTTGTTGACCGGGTTTAGTTTTTTACGTAAACTCCGAAAATTAGTTACTCTTATTAACGCACTATTTACTATTAGATTGTATTATTTCCCAATATCTGAGTGAAAATACCTGGAATTACTAGAATACTTTCTCTGCTTTGCCCTCAAAGGAAGAAAGGTCAACAAATTGTACAACCTGAATTTTCCAATCGCCCTTTACTTTCTTAAGCATTCGAGTCTCTTTTGATAAAGATTCCTGCGATTCTCCTTTATATTTGTAATGCATTGTTTGGTTAAACAAAACGAAGGCACTTTCATCACAAATGAGAAAATTAAAATTCGAACGATCCACCTTAATTTCTGTAAAGTCCGTCCAATCAGTTTGAACACTCTTTTTGTAATAGGGATAAACATTATCCCAACCTAATCTCTCCTGATATCCTTTTACCCCAATACTTATCCTGATAGTATTTTCGTCCTGGATAACGGTTTCAAGAAGTTTGACAAGATCCTGATTAATATATGCAGAAAACTCTTTTTCAATGACAGCCTTTATGGCTTCCTTTTCTATCATTGGGTCAGTTTCCTTTTGAGTACATGAAAACATGAGGAATAAAGCAGGGATGAGCAGTAAATAAATTTTTTTCATAGCAAACGGGTTTAAAATGGTTAATATATTCAATGAGTCGAACTACTTTACTTCTAAGCTCATATCTTGGAAATTTACAAAAAAATTTGCTAATAACAAAGTAGAAATGTGTAATAAGCAATATTTTCTTCAGGCTTTGTAATAGATTTTCTGGTCTATAAAAATCTTATACCTTTGAGATATCATTTCAATTCATAATAAACCACAACAATCCATCTGAATGGATACGAATTTCACAATTGTTGGAGCAGGTGTCATTGGGCTCGCTTTAGCTGCTGAATTGTCGAAAAGCAATGATGCAATTTTTGTCCTTGAAAAAAACCTAAAACCTGGCCAGGAAACAAGCAGCAGAAATAGTGAAGTCATTCATTCTGGTATTTATTATCCTCATAATTCTTTAAAAGCCAAGTTATGCGTGGAGGGTAAAAATCTTCTTTATGACTATTGTGACGTGAATCATATCGACTATAATAAATGTGGCAAACTTATCGTATCCAACACCACCAGAGAGGATGTTCTCCTGGAGGATATTTTGCGAAGGGCTGCAACTAACGGTGTACCCGATGGGAGGATAATTGAAAAAGAAGAGATTTCTATACTAGAGCCTCATATTTTGGCCCAGAAAGCACTTTATTTTCCTACTACAGGTATCATTGACTCCCATGGGCTCATTAAGCAGCTTGAAGCGGATGCAGCAAACAGAGGTGTTGAAATGGTCTATGGCTCAGAGGTCAATGCAATAGAGCAAATTGATGGTGGCTACCAGGTTACCGTATCAGAACAGGATGGGCCTGGATTTAGCTTTTCAACCAGATACCTGATAAATTGCGCAGGCCTGCATGCTGAAGAAGTTGCAAGAATTGCAGGGATAAATAAAAAGGAATACTCAATATTTTATTGGAAGGGAGAGTATTTTAATCTGGCCAATGGAAAACACAAACTGATTTCAAGACTGGTTTACCCGGTACCTGATAAAAATACTGAAGGATTGGGAATCCATACGACTGTTGATCTTTCCGGTAGAATAAAACTTGGGCCAAATGCACTTTATATTGAAGATAAATCACTTGATTATTCGCTTGATAAGAGTCATGCAAAAGAATTTCACCTTTCCGCTTTGAAATATCTTCCTTTCATAGAAGAAAACGACCTGGTGCCCGATCAGGTTGGTATTCGTCCTAAACTTCAAAAACCCGGCGATGATATACGTGATTTTGAGATTAGAGAAGAAAGTGATTTTGGATTTCCTGGATTTATTAACTTAATAGGTATTGAATCTCCTGGCCTAACAGCATGCATAAGTATAGCAAAATATGTTGTGGCATTAATTAAATAATCAGTAAATTTCTCGGAATGCCTCCCAAAAAGCCAAAATTACATTCCCTTTTGCTGATTACAGGATCTAAAAGGAATATTGGAAAGACCACTTTGGCCTGTAGGGTGATTAATTTGCATAGCAAAGAAACAGATCTAACTGCTATTAAAATATCCTCCCATTTCCATGAGAATACACCTGGTTTAAAACTTCTTGCCAAAACAGAGAATTTTATTTTGTTTAAGGAACTGAACAGAAACACCAATAAGGATAGCTCCAGAATGTTGAATGCCGGGGCCAAACATGCATTTTATTTTGAAGTAAAAAAGGGTAAGATCAAGCAGGCATTTAATTTCTTCCTTGAAAATCATGATCCTGGTATGCCAATTATTTGTGAATCAGGCTCTTTAGCACAAATATTTGAGCCAGGTGTCAGGTTGCATTTAATTACTGTTGAAGGAAAAAATACTGGAGAAGGAATACAAATAGATCCTTCAATAAATCAATATCACCTGATTTATGATAGTGAAAAGTCTTCCTGGCCTATTATTTCAAAGATTAGTATAAATTGTGGGCACTGGACTATCGATAAAGAAGAACAAGCGTAATTTCAAATTGTATCTATCTATCTCATTTATACTACCGGAAGGTAGATTGTAAAACAAGTACCACTCCCAGGCTCACTTTCTATCTCAATTACACCATTGTGCGCCGAAATAATGCCGTGTACCACAGATAAACCTAAGCCTGTACCTTTTCCAACCTCTTTAGTTGTATAAAATGGTTCAAAAATTCGATCTTTTACCTCCTTTTTTATTCCCATTCCATTATCCCGGATAGAAAACCTGATCAGTTTTTCAGTGGTTAAATCGGGATACAACTCCTTAATTTTTACAGTCTTATCAACCATATCGAGTCCAACTTCAATGATTCCTTCATTACTATCAACTGCATGACTCGCATTGGTTAGCAAATTCATGAATACCTGCTGCATCTGAGTAGCATCAAGACTAATAGGTCTACACTGAGTACAGATTGAAGAAATAATTTTTATATCTTCTGGAAGTGATAATCGAAACAGGTTTATTGATTCTGAAAGAAGATTGGCCAGATTTACCGGTTTACTCTCCGGTTCCATTTTCCTGCTGAAAGTAAGAATCTGATTTATTAGACTTTTAGCTCTATCCATGGCCGATTTCATACTTTCTATATACTCACGAGCATCAGAATCTTCAGATAATTCATCTGAAATCATATCGTTGTATCCGATGAGAGTACCCAATATGTTATTGAAATCATGAGCAATTCCACCTGCAAGAGTGCCAATTGTCTCAAGTTTTTGTGATTGCCTGAGTTGAGCTTCAAGTATATTTTCACGGGTAATATCCTGTTTCACAGCCACAAAATTCATAATATTACCATCATTGTCCTTAACCGGAGTAATGTTTACTTTTTCTTCGAAAAATTCTCCATTTTTCTTTTTATTTATGATTTTCCCTCTCCATGTTTTACCAGACAATATTGTATTCCAAAGGTTCTTATAAAATTCTGCATCCTGCTTTCCACTCTTTAGTATACTTGGATTATTGCCAATCGTTTCTTTTTTGGAAAATCCTGAAATTTCCTCGAAAGCTGAATTCGTGTATTGAATTCTTCCATCGAGGTCGGCAATGATAACTGATTCAGAAAGTTGTTCAATAGCGGTAAGTAGTTTAAAGGTTTCCTCAGCTGCCTTCTTTTCCTTAGTTCTGTCACTTATCATTAATATTACCCCAGTAATCTCACCTTTCTCATTTTTGATGGTTGTTCCACCAGTGTGCCCCCAGAGAACAGCACCATCCTTTCTTAAATAACGCTTCTCCATATCAAGGACAGCAGTTTTTCCCGTTGCAAGGTCTTTAAATGCATCTCTACTCCTTTTCAAATCATCGGAATGAGTAAGTATATTTATATCAAGTGTTTTAAACTCTTTCTCTGAATAACCAAACAGTCTCTTGAATGATTTATTAGCCTGAAATCCTGAGCCGTCTGTACTAATCAAAACCATTGGAAAATGCCCCTCCATAAAAATTGTCCTAAACTTTTCCTCACTTTCGCTTAAGGCCTTTTGAATATTTTTAAGATCCGTAATATCATGAAAGGATCCCACTATTTCTTCTGATTTTTCATAGGGATTAAAAACAACATCTGTTTTAGCAAAAACATGTCTAATCTCACCATTCTCCTTTTGGAGTCGAAAGCTGGTCTCAAAATTTTTCCTATCTCTAACCAATTCAAGGATATTATTTCTTAGAAAATCATGATCATCGGGGTGCACTCGCCTCAGGAAACTGGAAATTCCCGGATAAGATTTGGCTTTGTCATATCCGAGTATTTTATAGGTTTCATCCGACCAGAAAATTGATTTTGTCTTTAGATTTACGGCCCAGGTACCCAGATGCGCAAGGCGTTGCGTTTCCTGCAAGAAATTATCCTGCTGATGCAATTTCTTTTGGGCTTCATACTGTTTCGAGAAATCTCTGAATGCACCCTGAATAACGTCTTTTCCTGCGTATTTTAATATTTTACCATGAATCTCTACAGGCACTTTCCTGCCACTTTTTTGTTGGACAAATACTATTTCATCCATATTAAAAGTCTGATTCCATTTCTGCTTGAAAAAAACTTTTTCAACCATGTGATTTCTGACTTTCAGGGTGTAATATTGTGAAATGTGTACCAATAACCTCAGCTTTACCCCTATCAAAAAGCACTGTTGCAGATTGATTCAAATCAAGAATAAAACCAGTTGATGGATCGGCTAATACAAGTGCATCCGGAGCATCTTCAAAAATTGCCCTGAATCTCTCTTCACTTTCTCGCAGTAAATTTTCTGATTCTTTTCTAATAGAGATGTCTCTTACCAAAGCTAAAACATAAGATCCTTCAGCAGAATCAATCAAACTCAAACTTACCTCACAAATAAACTCAGATCCATCCTTTCTTTTATGGAGCCATTCAAAATGACCAGGATTCCCTTTATAAGCTGAGTTAATTTTCTGCTTTGCATCATTTAAAGAAACTGCACCGTTGGGTTGCTTTTCAGGTGAAAAATCATACGGAGTTTTGCCAATTATATCTGTCATCTCACACCTGAACAATTCCAGTGCTTTTGAGTTACAGTCAATAAATGAATCCCCTTCAAGTATTAGTATAGCATCGTTGGCTGATTCATATAAACTCCTAAACCTGCTCTCACTGCTGCGCAAAGCCTCTTCGTCAATTTTTCGTTTAAGGATTGATGTAACCTGGTCAGCAAATCCAAGAATTCTTGATACTTCATCTTCTGTGAATGCCGATGATTTTGAAATATCCATAACACCCAAAGGTTTGGATTCAGAAATAAGGGGTACAGATAAAATCGATTTAATATCTAAAGCACTCGCGCCTTCTGATAATACTGATTGAGATATACTCGGACTTAAAAATTGCTTGAATATTCTATTTACCAGATTTGGAGAATCTGCAAGTTTTGGAAGGCCAGAATCAAGCACATGCCTGTAATATTCACTCTCATCCAATTCAACTTTCAACTCTTTTAATTGAACACCATATTTTTCATCAAAAAGTCCTAACAATTCAGAGGAAATTGGCATTTTACCTTTTGAAACCAGACTTTTACCATCATCAGAAAGCATTAATACAACAGCACCTAAGCCACCGAATATTTTTCTGGTATTAGCATTTAATATACCAATTATCTTCTGGTAACTCAATCCTGAATTTACAGCAACATTGAGATCATTTATCAGGCTAAGATCCTCCTTTTGGGCTTTTATCTCAGAAAGGAAATCTTTTCGATCAGTTATATCACGCGCCAGGCAAGAAATTCCTATGACATTGTTATACTCTCCAAAAACGGGATTTAGATGTACATCAAAATGAGCAATTGACTTTTCACCTGGAACCGAAAGTTCAAATGAAACCTGGTCACCATTTATACACCTGGTGTATTTTTCCTTCCAATCTTTTCTTTCCTTGGATGGGAGCAATTTTAAAATGTAACTCCCTCTCTCCAGTACTTTTTGATAAGACTGCTCAAATGCGTTTTTAAACAGGCTATTGGTATATGTTATACGCAATGAGGTATCGAGTGACCAGAAGAGGTCTGTAGAATTTTCAAGTAACGAAAGTACTTCACCGTCACCCTTTGATACCTGGTCCTCTAATTTCTTCTCTTTTGTAATATCCTGGGTTTCCACCATTACATGTGTAACCTCTTTATGCTCATCCTGAAACGGAAAATATCTAACTTCAAAATACCGTAAACCAAGTGTTGGTGTTGAGAACCAGGCTTTATAGGAGACTTCACGATTCTCGAAACACTCATCCAATCTGGGTTTTATGAATCCTTCAAATTTTTCCTTCCCCCAGATCTCAATTAATGGTTTACCAAGGATTTCACTTTTATTCAGGTTATGAGAATTTGTAAAAGCATCATTTATTGCTCGGTAATGGTATTTTCTGTCAATCAAGGTAAGAAAAGACCTGGAAGTGTTTATTATGAAATCATATTTTTCAAGCATTCTCCGTGCACCGGAAGCTTCAGGCATTCCCATTACATTGTTCAAACAATTCTGAATTGCGGGGATGAGGCGTGGTAGATTATTCAGTAAAATTATATCGGTAGCACCATATCGCATGGCATTTACAATAGCTTCTTCAGAAATCTCATGGAAATAAACTATTTTATGCAGCTGAGGAGATACTTCAACCGAAAGTGTTAAAGCTTCTATTAAGTTAAAGGATGGAGAAGATCCATTTATAAATAAGATATCCCATTCAGAACTTGCTAAAACCTTCTTAAGTTGATTTTTTCTTTCAACCTCTTTACTGGTAAAATCAACACCTTTTGATTTAATATATTGCTTTAGATGAAGCAGGTCATTGCCTTTTGTGTGCCAGGAACAAAAACCTAATTTTTCTCATTCAGAAAGATTTTATGATGCCCAATTCGTTATAAACTTTTTATTAACCCAGGGATAATTTTCACCAATACACTCCAAAAAATAGGATTTTTTTTCAAAGCAATAGTCTTAATAAAATTACCTAACAGTCTATTCATCAAACAAATACGTCAGCTATTCGCTCTCTATTCGATTTACCTGCTTTTGAGTATTTCAGGAAGGTGATATTATCCCATATCATTCTAAACGAATCACAGGATTTAAGGTTACCTGAATTGATGTTAATTTTCAGGAAATTTATGCATCTGAATTGAACCAATGAAAACGGCCTCGATACACGTTTTATTTAATTCGTAAGTTCAACTTCTCAACATTCCTTTTTAGTTTCGAGACTACGGACAAAAGGTGTTCCTCCGGAAGCGAAGGATCTGGCAGTTCAGCACTAATATAGTTCACAAATTTCCATATTTCTTTAACTTCAGATATTGGCACTTCATATGGCTCGTAGATGGGATTAAGGGAATAAAGTAGTAGTTTATTACCATCTTGAATCAGGTTTTCAATAACCTTAAATACGATACCGTCATCCAATGTAAAGATTATATATCCCTTCCCACTTACAATTGTGTTCCAGTCTTGCACAAATTCGGCAGTTACCCATGAACCGTCGGGAATTGGAAGCATTGAGTCTCCATTTAGCTGAAATGTTCTGTATTTTCTGTCCTTTGAAAGAAAAGGCAGTTGAAAGACAGGAAGTTCACTTATGAACTTGGGATCGGCAAAGCCATTCTTATAACCGGCTTTAGCTTTTTCAGGCACCAATTCAATATTTTCATCGTTCGAATTGTTTACAGTGGTGGCCAGAATCCGCAATTTGCTTCCACGAATATATACATCGGCTCCGTTTTCCAGTTGAAAAGTTGACTCTCCGATAGGGATTCGAGATTTACGGTTAGCATGGTGTCAATGGCAATTTTGTAGTACTTTGAGAATGCCATGAGAATTTCCAATGCTGGTTCTGCCACACCGTTTTCATATCCACTGAGGGTTGATCGTTTCATGCCAAGGGTAAAGGCCACATCATCCTGGGTGCGCCCCCTCCGCTTACGCAATAATTTCAAATTACTTTTTAAATACATCTGCGTTAAATTTAATTTCTTCTCATTATCTATTTATCGTCTACAACGAAACTCTTTTTCATACAACTACTGCTAGAATAGTCCAACCGCTACGCGGTAATTCTACTATATTTTCGGGAATTTCTTCTATGTCCATAATAACCTAATTTTTACTTTGTGAATTACTTTGTGTGACTTAGTGGTTAAATAATATTTTCACTCTTTATTCATTATACAAACCTATCTAACTCCTCTTCTGAAAAACTTTATAAAATTTTTCATGCATTTTTTAACAAACCAACTCAAATTATTCTGTTTGCCCATAGGGCAAAAACTATTATAAATAATAATTCAACTTCATATCATTTCCACGTAGTGGATTTACAATGGTTTAAACAAAAACTTTTCATCATACTCAATTTGAAACATTTCTAGCAGATCAATATATTCATATCTAAAAGACACTTTACTATGATGTTTCTCCTGGTTTAATATATACTTATATACATTGTCTACTTGATGGTGACTATAGGTAAAAGCTCCATATCCTTCCTGCCAATAAAATTTAGCCTTGAACCAGTTTTCATTGTTAATAAATAATGATGTACTTCTTTTTAATTCAAATACTGTATTGGAAATTGAAACTGAAGGATTTAATCCTAAAAAAACATGTACATGATCATGCGTGCCATTGATTATAATCGATTTATGCTTTAAATTTGTAACGATCCCACTCATATAGGCAAAAACCTCATTTCTTATGTCTTTCCTTAATAATGCGTCTCTATTCCTCACTGCAAAAACCAATTGAATATACATTTGGCTGAAAACACCTGGTTTCATAAGCTTATAATAATTTCTTGATTAGATATCTATCGTCTACAACGAAACTTTTTTCATACAACTACTGCTAGAATAGTCCAACCGCTACGCGGTAATTCTACTATATTTTCGGGAATTTCTTCTATGTCCATAATAACCTAATTTTTACTTTGTGAATTACTTTGTGTGACTTGGTGGTTAAATAATATTTTCACTCTTTATTCATTATACAAACCTATCTAACTCCTCTTCTAAAAAACTTTATAAAATTTTTACGTATTAAAATAAAATGATTATATTATAATCAAATATATGATTATATTCTAATCAAAAATAAGGTATGTAATCGGAAAAACCAAATTTTTTGTTGTGTTTTTCTGAGCAGTAGAAATTGATATCGAGCATGAATCTGAACGAAAGGCAAATCATTCATATGGACCTGGATACATTTTTTGTATCGGTAGAGCGTTTGCAGAACAGCAAGCTCAACGGGATGCCCGTCATCATTGGCGGAACCTCTGACCGAGGCGTAGTTGCCAGCTGCAGTTATGAGGCACGCCTGTATGGTGTACACTCTGCCATGCCTATGAAAATGGCCCGGAACCTGTGTCCCGATGCAAATGTGGTAAGAGGCGACATGGAAATGTACAGCAAGTATTCCAACACGGTTACCGACATTATTGCCGAGAAGGCACCTCTGTATGAAAAAGCTTCCATTGACGAGCACTATATCGACATTACCGGAATGGATCGCTTTTTTGGTTCTCTCAAGTGGGCGCAGGAATTGCGGTCAAGCATAATTAAAAATACCGGCTTGCCCATTTCTTTTGGACTATCGGTCAATAAAACCGTGTCGAAAATTGCCACCGGGGAAGCAAAACCCAATGGAGAGTTGGATATTTCTTACAATAATGTGAAGCCTTTTTTATCGCCCCTTTCGATTAGCAAAATTCCTATGATAGGCATTAAAACATTCAGGTTATTGCGATCCATGGGAATATCAACCATTCATACCCTCAGTCTAATACCCATAGAAATGATGGAAAGGGTGATGGGAAAGAATGGCATTGTGATATGGGAAAAGGCCAATGGGATCGATCGTTCCCTTATTGTTCATCATCATGAGCGAAAATCAATCAGCACAGAAAGAACTTTTGAGAAAGATACCACCGATGTAATAAAATTGAACCAGATACTGGTAAGTATGGTGGAGAAAATCGCTTTCGACCTGAGGAAAAAACAAAAACTAACCTCATGTATCATTGTAAAAATAAGGTATTCGAACTTTGATACACACACACTGCAGAAACGCATTCCGTACACTTCATTTGATCATACTTTGATCGATACGGCCAAAGAGTTGTTCAAAAAACTGTACACTCGCAGGATGCTGATCCGGCTTATTGGGGTTAAAATAAGTCACATGGTGCAGGGAGTTCAACAACTTGATTTGTTTGAGGATACACCGGAGATGGTTAACCTGTATCTGGCTATGGACTATGTTCGGAAGCGTTATGGAAAGTACGCCGTAAAAAGGGCCGTAGGAGTTAAAACCGTAGAAGAAAAGGAGCTGGCATTGAAAGCAATTGCCGAGGCAGCAAGCAAATCTGAGCCCGGGAAATGGTTCTCCGAGAAAGCTATGAACAGCAGGTGGTATAATTAGAAGATGGTTTCAGATGGTTTCACAGGAGTTCCAAGATGGTTTCAAATGGTTTCACAGGAGTTTCAAGATGGTTTCAAGGAGTTTCAAGATGGTTTCAAATGGTTTCACAGGAGTTTCAAGATGGTTTCAAATGGTTTCACAGGAGTTTCAAGATGGTTTCAAATGGTTTCACAGGAGTTTCAAGATGGTTTCAAATGGTTTCACAGGAGTTTCAAGATGGTTTCAAATGGTTTCACAGGAGTTTCAAGGTTGTTTCAAAATAGTTTCAGATGGTTTCAATTATAAAATACAGAATCAACAAAGAAACATCGAACAATGTGGAACAAGATGGAACTTATGAAACAGTATAAACAAAGTTTCAGATGGTTTCAAGGTTGTTTCAAATAGTTTCAAATAATTTCAATGGTTACAAATAAAATAAATACTTATGGCAACAGTAAAACGATTTGAAGATTTAGAAATCTGGCAAATAGCCAGAGATATCTGTAAAGACATTCATCTATTGACAAATAAAACTGAGTTTAGTCGGGATTTTGGTTTGAGAAGGCAAATTCGGAGCTCCTCTGGATCAGCAATGGATAATATTGCGGAGGGGTTTGAAAGAGATGGAAAAAAAGAATTCATTCAATTCTTATCAATTGCAAAAGGTTCATCAGGAGAAACACGATCACAGATTTACCGGGCCCTGGATCAAGAATATATAAGTAAAGAAGAGTTCGAACAAGAATATTCAAAAATGATTCTGCTAAGCGTTAAAATTAATAATACGATTGCCTATTTAAAGAAATCCGAATTTAAAGGGAATAAATATAGAGACCAATAGTTTCAAATGGTTTCACAGGAGTTTCAAGATGGTTTCAAATGGTTTCAAGGTTTCAAGATGGTTTCAAATGGTTTCACAGGATCAAAGTTTCAAATGGTTTCAAGATTGTTTCAAAATAGTTTCAGATGGTTTCAATTATAAAATACAGAATCAACAAAGAAACATCGAACAAGGTGGAACAAGATGGAACTTATGAAACAGTATAAACAAAGTTTCAGATGGTTTCAAAATAGTTTCAAATGGTTTCACAGGAGTTTCAAGATGGTTTCAAATGGTTTCAAGGTTGTTTCAAAATAGTTTCAGATGGTTTCAATTATAAAATACAGAATCAACAAAGAAACATCGAACAATGTGGAACAAGATGGAACTTATGAAACAGTATAAACAAAGTTTCAGATGGTTTCAAGGTTGTTTCAAAATAGTTTCAGATGGTTTCAAATGGTTTCAAGGTTGTTTCAAAATAGTTTCAGATGGTTTCAAATGGTTTCACAGGAGTTTCAAGATGGTTTCAAATAGTCTCAAACGGTTTCAAATATAAAATACAGAATAATATAAAAACATTGAACAATATGGAACACCATGAAACAAGGTGGAACAATTTAAGTATTCATGCATCTAAACGTCCATTCATATTACAGCCTGCGTTACGGGACTATGTCGCCGGAGGTTCTTATTAAAGAAGCCAAAGATCGAAACATAGCGGCTATGGCCCTGACAGATATCAACACGTCGATGGGCATCCCTGATTTTGTAAAAATGTGCCGTCAGGAAAATATACATCCCATTGCTGGCATCGAATTCCGCAACGGAGACAAACAACTATTCACAGGTATCGCAAAGAATAAAGAAGGACTTCGTGAACTAAATGAATTCCTGAGCCAACACAATATTTCGGGCACTCCCCTACCCTTAACAGCACCTGAATTCAATCATGTATTTATTATTTATCCTTTTGACGGCAGGCCTAAAAAAAAACTGGATGAGCATGAATACGTAGGAATTAGGTCAGGAGAACTTCGCAAATTGATATCTTCTGAGTTTTCGACAGATCGTTCGAAGTTAGTTGTTCAACAACCGGCAAGCTTCATTGACGAAAAGGGATATACATTGCATAAACATTTGCGAGCCATCGACCATAATATCCTTTTAAGTCAATTGCAGGGCTCACACCTGGCCCGGCAAGACGAAGTTCTTCATGATATGGACAAATTACTTGATTATTATTCTTCCTACCCAGAAATTCTTCGCAACACTGAAAAAATAGTACAGCAATGCTCAATTGATTTCGATATAGGGAACTATAAAAACAAAAAGACCTTTACAGGAAATCGATACGATGATAGGCTACTGTTGCAAAAGCTGGCCATGGATGGCCTGGATTACAGGTACGGCAAGAAAAATAAGGAGGCCTTGAAAAGGATTGAACATGAGCTGGCAATTATAGACAAAATGGGCTTTTCGTCTTATTTTTTAATAACCTGGGATATCATACGCTATTCCATGTCAAGAGGATTTTATCATGTGGGGCGAGGAAGCGGGGCCAATTCAATTGTTGCCTACTGCCTCAAAATCACGGATGTCGATCCGATTGAACTTAACCTGTATTTCGAGCGGTTTATCAACCCAAAACGCACAAGCCCGCCCGACTTTGACATCGATTATTCATGGAAAGAGCGCGACGAAGTAATTGATTACATTTTTAAGCGCTATGGACATCAGCATACGGCCCTTTTAGGAGCCACTTCCACCTTCAAGGGGAAATCTATCATTCGTGAGCTGGGGAAGGTATACGGGCTTCCCAAGCCTGAAATCGACTCCCTGATCAATTATCCCGATGCAAAAACGAATCAGAATGAAATAACCGACCGTATTTTCAAAATTGGCTTCATGATGACAGACTTCCCAAACCTCCGAAGCATACATGCCGGAGGTGTTTTAATATCGGAAGAACCCATAAGTTATTATACAGCGCTGGATATGCCTCCAAAAGGCTTCCAAACTACTCAATGGGACATGTACGTAGCTGAAAATATTGGCTTTGAGAAATTTGATATTCTCAGTCAGCGCGGAATCGGGCATATTAAAGAGTGCGCAACCATTGTTAAACAAAACAGGAGTATTTCGGTCGATGTTCATGCTATACAGGATTTCAAAGAGGACAAAAAAGTAAAGGAATTGCTTCGCAGAGGAGAAACTACCGGCTGCTTTTATATTGAAAGTCCTGCCATGCGGGGTCTGTTACAAAAATTACGTTGCGATAATTATATCGACCTGGTGGCAGCCAGCTCAATTATCCGCCCTGGTGTGGCACGCTCAGGTATGATGCGTGAATATATCCAACGTTTCCATAATCCAAATGGTTTTGAATACCTGCATCCGGTAATGCAGGAGCAGCTGCAAGAAACTTTTGGTGTAATGGTATACCAGGAAGATGTGTTGAAAGTCTGCCATCATTTTGCCGGGTTGGGCCTGGCTGAGGCAGATGTGTTGCGCAGAGCCATGAGCGGAAAACACCGTTCAAAAACAGAATTCAAAAGAATCGTTGAAAAGTTCTTCAGCAATTGTGCTGAAAAAGGGTATTCTGAGAATTTAACAAAGGAAGTATGGAGGCAAATTGAATCCTTTGCCGGTTACTCCTTTTCAAAGGCGCATTCAGCTTCTTATGCGGTTGAGAGTTTCCAGAGTCTTTACCTCAAAACATACTACCCTATTGAGTTTGCAGTAGCCGTGATCAATAACTTTGGAGGTTTTTACCGTACCTGGGTATATGTAAATGAAGCAAAAAAGTACGGGGGAATTATTGAACTGCCCTCGGTAAACCACAGCGAATACAAAACCTCACTGACAGGAAAACACATTTACCTGGGATTCATTCATATCCATAGCCTGGAACAAAAAACCTGTATTCGTATTGTTTCTGAGCGTCATGCAAATGGGGCATACACCGGGTTGGGAAATTTTGTTACACGAGTACATATTGGCATTGAGCAACTGCTTATCCTCATACGAATCGATGCTTTCCGATTCACAGGAAAATCAAAAAAACAACTCCTATGGAATGCCCACCTGCTTTTAAACCCTGCTGCACATAAAAAGATTATGCCCATTTCTATGTTTCAGCTACCGGCTAAAGATTATCAACTCCCCCCACTCATTCAAAATACTGTTGAAGATGCTTTTGATGAGATTGAACTCATCGGGTTTCCTGTCACTGTTTCATGGTTTGACCTTCTGCAAACAAAATTCAGGGGGCAGGTCCTGGCAAAAGACATGAATAAGCATATCAACAAAAAAGTTAAAATGCTTGGTCAGCTGGTCACCATAAAATATATTAAAACAAAAAACCGGGAATGGATGCACTTTGGATCTTTCCACGATGTAAAAGGGGACTTTTTCGATACCGTACATTTCCCTCAAAGTCTAAAAAAATATCCATTCAGAGGAAGTGGTTTGTATCTTATACTGGGCAAAGTAGTCGAAGAATTTGGTTTCACCAGCATTGAAGTGGAGAAACTGGCCAAGTTGCCTATTGTTACTGATCCGAGATACGGGTAACTAAAGAAGTTGTGAGTTGTGAGTTGTGAGTTATCAGTGATTAGTGTTGAGTTGCTAGTGTTAAGAAGGAAGTTTGCGCGTAACTGGTAATTTATTCGCTATCGCTCATGTAATTGCCTCCCTTCAGTCGGGTTATTTTCCCATAAGCTTGTTAAACATTGAATCCATGTTGGGAAATAAAATGACAACCAATTACAATTGAATTAACTAGGCACTGATGAGTTGCTCAATAATTGTTTACTGATTCCTGATAATCCCGAAATACTTAAAATCTTTGATTTTATTAGCATTTCGAGGATCCTCGAAATAAGAAGCAAATTGAAAATTTGCAATTTTTCGGGACTGTTCACTGATAACTGTTCAATGGTTACTGTTCACTGTTCACTGTTCACTGTTTACTGTTTACTGTTCATTGTTCACTGACACCTCTGTATATTGATCTATCGGAAAGGTATTTCATTTTGCGAAAGCCGGTAATCCAGAGGTAAGCTACGAAAGGCAGGAACAGGATAAGAAAAAGGTAGTGCTCTGACATCAGGCAAAAATTATAAAAGCCATGTAAGGCTATTGGGATTATGTATGCGTACATCAGATATAGCTTTCGATGATCTGGGAAAAAACGGGCCAGTCCAAAATAGTACCCCATGGTAACTCCAAATAGAGCATGAGCAGGAACTGCTGTAAGTGCACGAAAAATTCCAACTGAGTTGAATTTCCTTCACTCACATAAATAATGTTTTCAATACCGGCAAAACCTAAAGAAATAAATACTGCATATACAATACCATCAAACTTTTCATTGAAATGCTTGCTATTCCAGATAATCAGGATAAATGCCAGATACTTCAAGGATTCTTCAGTAAAACCTGCAACAACAAAGGCCGTATAAGCTGCATTACTTATTTTTGACTCTGGTGCAAAAGAAGAGAGAAACATTTCAACGAAAATAGTAGGTACACTAACCAAGCCTCCAATAACCAGGGCTTTTAATAGCATCTTCCAGGGTTCTCGCTCATATTTATCACGATAATAAACATATAAAAGAATGATAAATACAGGGGCAAGAGAGATAAATAGAATATTCATCGAATGGATTGTTTGACTGTTGAATCGTTGAACTTTTGATTCGTTAAGAATAAATCAGTCATTTAAAATTTGTTCATTAAACACATTATGGATATACAGGAATTAGCTTCTAACTTTGAAGCAATTATTTACCAAATAGGTCCCATCATATCATAGGGTTGAAAAACAAAAGGTCGATTTGGGGAGTACATATATGGATTTCCTCCTCTGTTTATCCTGAAATCAGCTCCAATGTGGATAGCATCACTAATTTTGTATGAGAAAGACATGGAAACACTTTCAAAATCCTGATTAAAATAGGGAGATATTCCAACCCAATCTGGAGTCTGGTCGAAACTTTTCATTACTGTTCCTGAAATAGTAAGGTTCTCATTCACATAATAGGTTCCACCTGCATATACCATATAATTGAACCATGAGGCAGAATTATTAACTCCTTCAGTTGACGGATTAAATCTCCCCGGATTGGTTAAATAATTATTGGTAGCAACCACTCCAAACTTAAGATCAAGTTTGTTGGAAACCCTATAGTTGATTTCTGGTGCAACCCATGTTTGAATGGCACCTCCGTAATACCCTCCCGTTGAAAAAGATGTCCCAAGGTTTATGTTATACCTGATTTTCGGCAGAGTAGATATATTTATGCTGCTTTTTTGAAGAGAGTCATTGTAATATTTCTCCGGACCAGGAGCTGGCATCATCATCGCTTCAGGATAATTGAGATACGACTGTCCATAGCCGGAAAGCGAAAAAAATACAAGAATTATATATGCTAATATATTTCTAGGTAACATAACTATTCTACTCATTTTCCGTACGAAAGTAATAAATTAGATTTGGAAGTCAAACACCTTGTTCAATAATCATTCCAAAATTGGTTGAATTTTCAGTTTAATAACTCTAAATAATTTGTAGGCAAAAGTGGACTTATTTTTGATTAAGTTCGCAGACTGAAAATAGTATAAAAATTGAATGCATTGATTAAACAGGAAATTTTCCAATCTAGACCATTTTCTTTTAATAAATTCCCTCTATCCAAGTCATTAAAATATAGATTTGAGCAAAGTAACTTAAGAATTTAATAAAATTACGTTTTAACTAGCTGATATAATATTACTTATAAATTTATCTACTATAATAACCAGTTTATCACAATCAATATTACGTTAATCAAAACTTATTCTATTGAAAAGCCATGTTACCTTACTTTTATTTCTGAAGCTCAGATAAATAATAAAAATCAATGAGTCTCTTGAAATAAATTTTTTAGCCAATCTGAATAAATGCATTATATTTGATTTGCATTGGATTGGAAAGAACTCATCCAACTTTTGATAAAATGCGATTAGAAAAAGGAAATATTAGAAACCCCAACCAGCCTAAAACCGGATCTAAAGCCTTGTTAGAAGACCTTGGTTTGAAGATCATTAACTCTGATGAGATTATCCGGAATTTTGTTCCCCGCAAAAGGAGCACTTTTGAGGCTGCAATTATTAGGGAATCAAACTTTGCAGTACTAAAATATATTTCAGAGCACCTCGACTTAAGGAGAATAAGTAAAATTCTTACTTACCTCCTCACATGATATTTACTCAAAGAAAACTTTTCGTCATGTAAAGGTACTGACTGAGCACAATTCAGTCCGGTCTATTGTTGATTTCAAAAAGGTAAATAATACCCGGCATATAAATAAGTATTTTGAAACGATAAATTCTATCCTGCCTGATGCCGGGATATATATTGGATGTGTTGAATCAAACAGGCAAAGAAATGTTCGGGTTCATGGGAATAAGAAAAAGATTTTCAGGCAACCTATAGTTTTGACCGAATTTCTCATTCACAGGGTAATACCCAAGCTCAAATACCTGAATAAATTATATTTTAATATTACAAAAGGTAAATACAGGTACTTGTCCACAGCAGAAACACTAGGCAGATTGGTTTCATGTGGTTTTGAAATCATTGAATACAAAACCATCCGAAATCTTACTTATTTCGTGGTAATGAAAACCCGGAAACCACTTTTTGACAAATCACCTACATACGGCCCAATTGTCAATTTAAACAGGGTTGGCAAAAATGGAAAAATGATTAAGGTATATAAGTTTAGGACTATGCATCCCTATGCTGAATACATTCAGGACTTCGTTTTATCATTGAATGGTTATAGTGCCATTGGAAAACCTGCAGAAGATTTCCGTCTTACGCCTGGGGGAAAACATTCAGAAAATATCTGGTTGGATGAAACACCTCAAATCATTAATGTTTTGAAAGGTGAAATGAAATTGGTAGGAATTCGGCCGGTAAGCTTACGTTTCTTAAGAATATCCTGAAGATGTAAAAAACAGAAGGATGAAGCAGAAACCAGGTTGTGTTCCTCCATACGTTGCATTAAATATGCCGTCAGAACATGGGAATATAGAAGCAGAAAGAATTTATCTTGATTATAAGGAAAAGCATCCTAGAACTGCAGATATCCGATATATGTTTATGGGGATAAGAAATATTCTGGGACATAGAATAACAAGTGCATAAAATTTCCAGATAGTTTATCTCGTCCAATTGTTAATTTTGCTATAATTTCATCTTATCCCAAATAAAAACCTTGGAGTCAAAGGTGATAGTCGCACTTTTAATATCAACTATAGTACAATCAAGAAAAGATAAGTATGATAGCCAAACATGGCAAGATATCGAAGTATGATCATGAATTTGAAGGAGTAAAAAGTCGACCGGATGGCATACAAACATCTATTCTTAGTTTATAGCTTAATTACCTGGACAGATGGACCAATAAGTGACGCCAGGCTGCCTCTTATTACACTGAAGGCCTTACTGACATATCATAGGTAAAAACTCCTTATGTGGATCTTAAAACCAATCCTGCATGGCATTTATATGTTATTCAGGCTCGTGATAGGGATAAGTTAAGTGAACATTTGAATAAAAATGGCATAGCCACTGGAATTCATTTTCCTATTGCACTTCCTAACTTGAAAGCTTATCAGTATTTAGGTCATACCAGGGATGACTTTCCTATTGCCAGTTCTCTTGAGAACAAGATCTTAAGCCTGCCTATTTTTCCAGAGATTTCGAAGGAACAACTCGATTATGTTATTTTAAATTTCAAGGCTTTTTATCAAAATAGTTAGTTTAGTCCCAGAAATAAGCATATAAACGACCCTATTGACAGAAAGATATCCCTTCATTTGTTTTATCCTTTTGGCTTGATCCAAAAGGATTCAAAAGATCAAGGCTTCGAATTAATTCAGACAGTTCAATATCTTCAATTTTACCCGCAATCAAAACTCTTCCAGACAATCAATATGATTTGTCTGGACTCAAACAAAGATTGCTTAGCTCATACCCTACAAAAATATTCAGATTGAACTGTTTTCTGAATTACTTCAAGACCAATAATTGATTACTTCCACATAGGTCATATAGTATATTTATGAAATAGGTTGAATGAACCTAAGGATGGAATCCACAAATTTGATATTTACTTAGAATTAAAATGCTAAATAGGGTCCCAGCTTCCGGATATTAAGGCCGGTAAATTGCCAAGTATTTATAATCAAGGCAAATGACTGACGTTCAGAAAGAGGGAAGTATTGTTAGGTAATCAAAATCGCTATTTTTTTGATCTATATGTAGTCAACTAAAGCTTGTCTAAAGGAGGATTGTTTTTCGGAGTAAGATTAATTTCTGGTCTGAAAAACTACACTAGGAATATCTGGAAAATTATAAAATTCCTTTAAAATAGGACTTAATCTTTTCTTAGTCAGGTGAAACTCATGATAAGTTTGCCACCCAAGTCGGTAAAAAATACTTTTTACTTTCTTTTGTGCAAACAAAAGAAACAAAAATCGCCGGCTGATATCCTCAGCTACCCACTAATAATTCGATTGCGTAACAAATGAAGGCTAATAGGGTCATAAAACAAATGTGTATTTTTCGAATAAAGAAAATTGTATTATAATTAAATTCTAAATCATTTGATGTAAACCGCAATCTTCATTATGTGGGTCTCAGCTTCCGGATATTAAGGCCGGTAAGTTTACATATGATTTAACTTAAGTAGCCTATTAACATTCAAAAAGAGAGAAGGAATGTTTAGTAGACAAAATCACTTTTAAATTGATCCTCATGCAGTCTACCTTTCGACCTGGCTCCTTTAGACTTGCAAAATCAAAATGAATAACTTTAGGTTTGTTAAATTATTATTATTCGATTGAGAAGAGATGAAGGTAAACTAAGACATGCTCTAAGTCTTTGTACTTATACCTTGATTTAGACCTTCACCTCTCTAATCAAGGACTCAAATAGAAATTAGGGTAGTAAGACCCATTATTAAGGAGTTGAGCTTTACTTGATTATTTTCAATCTTTTAACCTATTAAACACAAAGTTATGAAAAATTTTAGAACTGTTTTTATGGGTATTGATGTTAGTAAAAATACACTGGACTTTTGTATCCATGATAGTCAGAATAACAAAAACTATTCGATTAAGAATAGTGAAAAAGAGATTATGAAATTGTTTAATAAATGTACAAGTTATTCTTCTTGTATAATTGTTGGAGTAGAGAACACAGGAAGATATAATTGGCCTTTGTATCATGCATTGTTAGACAAGGACGTTAAATTATATGTTGTCTCACCGTTACACTTGAAAAGAAGTATGGGTTTGGTTCGTGGAAAGAATGATAAAATTGATGCGGAAAGGATAATGATGTTTATCAAAAAACATCATTATGAATTAAATCCATGGAAGGCTCCCAGGCTGCAGATTCAGAAGTTAAAGGTATTATTAACAGAGAGAAACTTTAGAATCAGGATGAAACGCCAATTGCTTGCATCTCAAAAAGATTATTATTTGATGAAAAATATACAGATGCAAAAGCCGTTACTGGAATTAAATTGCGAACTGTTAAACCAGATAAATCAGCAGATAAAAGCTCTTGAAGAAACAATCGAAGAACTTATTATGCAAGATAAACAGCTGCACAATAAAGCAAAATTAATGCAGACTGTTCCAGGGGTAGGAAAGATCCTTTGCTGGGTTATGCTAGCTCAAACAAATGAATTTAAAAAATATAAGTAATCCCAGAAAAATGGCTTGCTACTCTGGTGTAGTTCCCTTCGAAAACAGATCTGGCACGTCTTTGATAAGGAAGCCAAGAGTGTCATTCTTAGCAGATAATCAAATGAAAAGCCTATTACACTTGGGAGCAATGAGTGCAATCAGACTTGACAATGACCTTAGAATATATTATCAAAGAAAGGTAAAAGAAGGTAAAAATAAAATGAGTGCATTAAATGCAGTAAGAAATAAAATTATTCATCGAGTTTTCGCAGTTGTAAAAAATCAAGTACCTTATGAAAATAAATTAATTTATTCAGCATAATGCTTGGTTTTGTCATAGAAATCAAGGTGACTGAAAAACATTAAAATAGTTCATTCAATATCAGATAAAGACCTTAGGTTTCAAGATAGATAAAAGAAAAAGAGTTGATTTAAGAAACCTTGGTTAACATGGGCGATGAGTCATGTTCCAGTCTGTATACCCTGAAAAACATATCGTTTCTTAACCTTCTGTATTTGCAGGAGAATTCATCTTTGTTCCTGAGTTGGAACATATAAAGAACCAAAGAAAGCGATGTTGCGGTTGCTAAGATTATGCCCAGTAAAAGGATATTTCCCAGGCTTTCCAATGAAAAGGAAAGAAGTATAAAAAACAGGTTTACTCCCAGCAAAGTAAAAGTAGCCTGGTCGTGACTCAAGCCCAGGTCAAGGAGAACATGATGAATATGATTGCTGTCAGCTTTAAAAGGCGACTTTCCATTTTTCAATCGTAAAAAGAAAACCCTCAACATATCAAACATTGGGATAATCAAAATTCCGAAGACCATAGCTGGTGCTGATACTATACCATAACTTATACTGGTATCCAATCCCATTTGCATAAATTCAATACCTGAAATTGCAACCATAAATCCTATAATAAATGCTCCAGTGTCACCAAGGAATATTCTGTTTCTTCTACTGAAAACATTAAACCAGAAGAAAGCCAGAAGGGCACCAATTAGAGTAAAACATAATATAGCGAAAGATGTGTTGCCTATAAGTATGAACCAGACTCCAAAAACAAAAGATACTAAAATTCCTACTCCGGAGGCAAGTCCATTGATGCCATCTATCAGGTTAAAACCATTTAAGACTACCAGGAAAACAAAAATTGTAAATAAAACACTAACCAGGTAAGGAATTTCATTGATCCCTAATAAACCATGAAAATTTGTAATCCTTATTCCACCAAGAATAACAACCAAAGAGGCTGCCAGAATCTGGCCAATGATCTTTGCCCTGGGGGTGATAACTAAAATGTCATCTTTCAGTCCCACAAAAAATAAAATGACCAATCCTGCAATAATGAACTTCAATTCAAATAAAACTGACATATCGGTAAGTAAAATATCGGATAAAAGGAGACTGGCAAAGACCCCTACCCCACCCAGGCATGGAATGGCCGTTGCATGAGATTTCCGTCCATCCGGAATATCAAACAATCTTCTTTTTTTTGCAAACAATACAATTTGAGGAATGGATATAAAGCAAATCAGGAAGGCTAAGGAAAAGCCGACTGAAATCACTAAAAATACAGGCAATTGAATGTTTCCAGCTCCTAATTCTGCAAGCATAAAATACTTATTATCAGAATTTTATATTTACTTAAACTTACCAGATAAAGACACAAAAATCAGCACTTTCATACTGATAATCTTATCATTTTTTTGTAGCATTTAAGTTACGCAATTTTAGGTTGAAGACATACAAAGAACATCCTATTTTGACTAAATAAGGTTTTTAGGTGACGAATGAAAATAAATTATCAGCAAGTTTCAATAGTGGAAGGATGGAAGATGAAGGTTGAAGGAGAGATGAGAAATGAGATGAGGGATGAGGTAGGAAGGTTGAACTTTGAGGGAAAAAGATTGATTGAGAGATGAGAGAGTGAAGGATGAAGGTTGAAGGTTGAAGGAGGAAGATGGAAGGTGAGATGGAGAGAGTGAGAGAAGAAGAGATGAGGGGTAAAGGTTGACGGAGGAAGTAACTAGTCGGCAATCGAACTAATCCTTAAATAGTTGGACACAACAAAGCGAAAGAGGAATGGTGGAATAATGGAATATTGGATGAGGGAGGAAAATGGAGAGAGTGAGAGAGTGTCTCGTCCCAAAATAGGTTTACACAAAATGTAAACTTATGTCAGGATTAAATTATTATTACAGTGAGTCTTTAAAAAGAGAGATCATATTCCAAGTTCAGTCTGGCCAGATCTCAAAGGAAGCAGCCAGGAGAAAATATGGAATTGGAGGTTCTACTACTATTTTAAAATGGATTCGTAAATTTGAAGGGTCGGACCCATATTTACAAAGCCTTATGGATTACAATAAATCTGATAAAAAAGAGCTGATTAAGCGAATCAAAGAGCTTGAGAGAAAGCTTGAGGACGAACAGATTCGTTCTTTTGGTTACTCTAAGATGATTGATATTGCTGAGGAGCAATTAAAAGTTCCAATAAGAAAAAAGCCAGACACCAAACAGTCCAAGAAATAAAAGAAGTATATCCTACAGTGGGTCTGGAAAGGATATGCAGACTGTTTGGTTTATCCAGACAAGCATTTTATAAGTATTTAAAAGCAACTCAAAAGATGCTTTTTGAAGACCATATCGTTTATCAAATGGTGCTTAAGTATCAAAAAGGATCATCCCAGAATGGGTACAAGAAAGATATATCATTTAATCAAACCTGAACTGCAGAGGTCCAACATAAAAATGGGCAGGGATGCTTTGTTTGACCTGATGGCAGCTAATAATCTAAAAGTTACCAAAAGAAAAAGAAGATATATTACAACAAACTCAAACCATGTATATAGAAAATACCCTAACCTTATCAGGGATATGGAACCGGATGGTCCAAACAAGATCTGGGTTAGCGATATAACCTACATAAGATCCGGTAATGAGTTCATATACCTATTCCTGATTACAGATGCTTATTCTAAGAAGATCATAAGTTGTAAGCTGGCTAATACCCTCGATAGCATGCATGCTGTAAACTCATTGCAGGACGCTCTTAAAAACAACCGTCAACCTATTACAGGACTAATCCATCACTCTGACAGGGGAATACAATACTGCAGCAAAGAGTATATAAAGGTGCTTCAAGAAAACAACATTCATATAAGCATGACAGAAAAAGGCGATCCCCTGGAAAACGCTATTGCTGAAAGAGTAAATGGAATATTAAAGGATGAGTATCTAAATCAGTACCAAAACCTAACAACATTACAATTAGAAAAATCAATAGAAAAGTATAATAGAAAAAGACCACATTTAAGTTGTGATATGTTGACTCCTGAGCTTGCTCATCAGGCGTCAGGAACACTTAAGAAACGGTGGAAAAATTATTACAAAAAACCAGTAACTTCAGAATCAATAAACCTGTAAACCTTTTTCAGGACGAGTCAATGAGAGAAGAAGATTGAACGATGAACCTGAGGCTCGATAAACTATCCCCTAAATTATTGAACGATAAAAGTGAAAAAGGAATGTTGGAATGCTGGAATATGGAAGGGTGGAAAGCAGTGAGTTTTGAATTTTGAAGAGGCCGTGGGATTAGGAAGACGTAAGATGTAAAGTAAGACGTAAAAAGTTAAACGTTTGATATAAAACGAAGAAGTAAAGTTAAAAATGCCAATAAAGAAACTAAATACCAATCTATTCTATACTACCATAGCTAGTAGTGCAAACATCCTTTAATGCACATAAGAAGGCAAATAAATCAGGTAAATTGAAAATTTGTAACCTGTAAGGAATAATTATTTTGTTTACTGGATAGTGTAACTGGTAATCCCGAAATACTTAAAATCTTTGATTTTATTAGCATTTCGAGCCTGCCCGACTGCAGGCAGGGATCCTCGAAAAAAGAAACAAATTGAAAATTTGCAATTTTTCGGGACTGGTAACTGTTTATTGATTATTTTTTATTGTTAATTGATAACTGATTACTGACTACTGATTTAAGATAGTTCGACTCCAGATGCTTTCAGGTACATAAATTCTCTCAGCTGTTTATACTTATTTGTAAACTCTTTTTTCCTCTTTTGCAGAAGTAATCCAAGCATTAAATTCAGGAAAATTGCCAATGAAAGGATAATGGTTAAGAGTAAATATTTCCAAATTTTTGAAGAAGAAATACCATGACAATGAATACAACATTGACAAAAATCAAAATAGAGGTTGTTTGCAAATGAGAGCACCCTAGATCCAATAAGCGATGATGAATATGATTGCGATCGGCTTTAAAAGGAGATCTCCCGGCAAACAGCCGAAGAAAGAACACCCGCATAGTATCAAAAATAGGAATAATAAGATATACCAAATACAATAGCTGGTGAGGATACAAAATAATAACTATTTCCTGCAATTAATTCGTATTCAAGAAAGCGAATTGCGAAAATGGAAATCATAAATCCAATAATCATGGAACCTGTATCTCCTAGAAACAATTTATATTTTTTACTAAAAACATTAAACCTGAAAAATGCCAGTAAAGCCCCAATAAGTGAAAAGCTCATGGCTGCATAGGATTCAAAACCTGAAACAAGAAACCAGATTCCAAATACCAGTGACACCAACATAGCCACTCCGGATGCAAGGCCATCAACCCCATCAATAAGGTTAAAGCTATTAATAAGAGTAAGAAAAATAAAAACTGAGAATAAAATACTTGAAATGTAAGGAATACTCATGTATCCCAAATAGTCCATGAAAGTTTGTAATTCGAATATCTCCAAATATAACCACCAGGCAAATGGCCAATACCTGGCCTATAAACTTCTTTCGGTAATCCAAATTCTGCACATCATCTTTTACTCCAATAAAAAACAATAGTAATAAGCCCGGCAATGATGTATTTAAGCTCCATTACAGCATCCTGTCCAGTAAATAGTACCGATGCTATAATCAAACCAGCAAAAACTCCTATCCCACCAAGGTTTGGAACTGAATTAGTATGAGAGGTGCGCCATTTGGTTTATCATGCAAGCCTTTGTTATTTGAGATCCAAACAATAGATGGAACAGATAAATAAGTTATGATAAAAGATATCCCAAAACTAAGAAATAGGGATAAAATTGTTGGAATATTCACAATATGCAAAAAGTTGCTGGTCATCAATAATAAAGAAAATTGTTGATTCTTAAATCTAAACTAGTACATTATGTATTTTATACTCTTTTTATTTGACAAATGACCCAAAATACCCAGTAAAATAAATCAAACTAAGGATCAAAATCAATAAGATCTGTAAGTTTATCCGTATCAATTAGTTCAATGTTTACACCAAAATTATCCAGTAGAAAAGCTATATTCTCATTTTCAAAAGCTTCACCAGGTAGAGGTCATGCAATTAACCTAAGTCCATTCTTTTCAAACGATCAACCTCTTCATCCACAATTTCGAAGTAAAAAAAATGTAATGAAGTCCACAATCTCTTTTTGCAATGCTGTAAATTGGAGAGAACTTGTCTGTATATTCAATTGGTCTTAAATCTATTACTTTTCTTTGTAAAGAAATACGACTTTAACCTTTTTCCTTCTATTAATTATCGTAATAGTCACCTGTTTATAGCCATAGCTAGAAACCCATTTTTACATCTGAATGAGGGTTTTGACCAATATACATAAATGGATACAAAAAATTACTCCCTATTTAATTTAAACAATCATTAAATCTATTTGATTTATGAATATTCACAAAACCATTAAACTTATTGGCTATAAATTCTTCACAAAAAAATTAAGACTAACAATTTTCTTTGCAGGATTTCCTCCCCATATTTCATTTTCAGGAATTGAGTTAAAAACCACACTTCCAGCTGCAACAACTGAATTTCTTCCTATTTGTACACCCTTTAAAATTGAAACATTACCACCAATAAAAGCTTTTTCTGCAATAATTATAGGAGAGCTTTTAACATTTATTCCATGATCATCTTTGGTTCCCCTGATTTTAGGATCCAAAGAATGAAAATCAGTATCCCAAATTTTACAACCTGCTCCAATAAATACTCCGCTAGAAATTGTAATTGAACTTGAACTGAAAAATGTCGAATTAGTTATCCCAACATTATTCTCTATCGTTATCTTTCCTTTGCCTTGTGTAATAAACCTTAGTACTCTATCAGGTCCAATGTTATTATATTTCAACCCAGAATTAGCCAAAAAATTATCCCCAATAATAATGCTTCCAGGATTTTTTATAGATATCTTACCTCTTATTCTAAAATTCTTACCTATAGAAACTTTTTTTATTCTAAAAAGCACCATATGATACAAGTAATTTGGAAAAGTTACTAAAGATCTATATTTAAAATATAAATACTTTAATATTTTATTATTCAAAATATATTTTTTTATCGGCTCATATGTTTTCATATTCTTTATTTTCTAAATAGACATGCTTTTTACAATATGGATTAAAGTTGAAAAAAAATCACGTCAATAGAATCTATCACTTATTTTTTCTATAACTATTTTTATATCGATATGAATAGGAAGAGTTACTATTCCTTCTCAAACCATTTACAATGACACCTAAGTTCTTAATGCCATGACTTTTAATATCTTCAATAGTGCTCATTAGAATGGGCTTTGGAGTTTTTCCATACCTGACTACGTAAATACATGTATCCACTTTAGCAGCCAATTTAAAAGAATCAGCAACAATTCCTATTGGCGTACTATCAATAATAATATAGTCATAATCTTTTTTTAGTTGATCTAATAAGTCATCCAGCCTTTCTGAATTAATTAGTTCAGCAGGATTAGGTGGTATCGGTCCTGAAAGGATTATGTCCAAATTAGGATATTCACTTTGGCTGAATGATTTCTTCCATCTGATCCTTGCCAATTAAATATGTCGAAATCCCCTTATCATTCATTAATCCAAAATCCTTATGCAATCCGGGTCTTCGTAAATCAAAATCAACTAAAACTGTTTTTTCTTATCAAGACTATAGGCCGATGCAAAATTAATGGCAATAAAAGATTTTCCTTCACCAGCCATAGAAGAAGTAACTAAAATAACTGGTGACTTTTTGTTTGCATAAAATTGAAGACGAGTCCGCAGAGACCGAAGGATTCTGCAACATCGGAATCCGGTTCAGTAATACCACTTTCGAATTGGGTTTCTTCATATGCAAAATATGACCGGAAATTGGCTGCCCAGTAATATTTTTAAGGTCAATATCCGAGTCTATTTTGTTATTCAGGCATCTCCTAAATAATAAAAATGGCTGGGATGGCCATCCCAGCAAATAAGGCAACCAGATAATTAAGCATTGGGCTGGGTTAACTGGTTCGGGTAAAATCCTGGGCGTAACAATTATTTCTGTATCCGAGGTATTGGAAGCTTTTCATATTTGTGCTTCTGCTTGCTTTTGCATTAAAAAAGTATAGAGTGCATCATTTAGTTTAAAACCACGTTCAATCCCAAGTAATTTCCTTTCCGTTTCAGGCAAAGCTTCAGCTTCCCGGTTTAGCTCCCTTAACCTTGCCTTGTTTTCATCGATAGCATAATTATGATTTTGGATTATACTTTTAAGAGTTTCAACCAGTGCTTTACGGGTATTCTGAATACGTAATTCAAGTTGTTACTAAAGGGTTTTTCTCCCCCCCCCCGAAACTTAGGTATTCAGCCTGTAGTTCTACAACTGACCAACAAGCTGTATTAAAGTTGGATCAGATATACCCATGGTTGAAGGAGCATAATTTTATTCGTTGCAGATTCCTTCGATACATAATCATTTAGATAGTTATAATAATCAGCCTGAATTAGTAACCTGGACTTCTCATCTTCGAGTTTTACTGCCTGTTCCAGCACCTGACTTCCCTGGCTGGAAATATTCATAACACGGTTTCTTGACCTGAATTCTTGCAATTTATTCTCAGCAATAATAAGTGAATCTGAAATTCCCTTCAGTTGGTTATCAATAAACTTTATAGTACGATCTGCCTCATAATTCTTTTTCCTAAAATTTGAAACAAGGTATTCATTAATCAATTTCGAAAGGAAATCTTTATCTTCCCTGAAATTAATTCCTTCAATGCTAATAGCCACAATGGTTCCTTCCCTACTGACTTTTTCAATTGTCAATCGTTTTTGATAGTTTACAATTAAATTTTCGTGAACTCGAAAGAGAAAATAATACGGATTTTCCATACTTCACAGTAGGCCAATAGATTTTACTCTGTTTAATATGAAAAGTAAACCCGATTAATTCAATATTTCCCCAAACTTTGCCTTTCGTTGAAATTATAATTGATCGTTTTCTTCAGTGGAAATTTGGAACTCTGCATCTGATAGAAATCTAATAGAGAATTCTATATCATAGGGAATTTTATCTAAAGAATCAGATATTACAGTAAAAGGATTAAAGGGATATAAATTTGATTTATTCACCTTACCTCGTTTATAGTATTCATTGTCAAACGTCAATTCATTTATGCATTTTTTAATCAAGGAATAAGAGGATAGTATATTTATTTGATTATCCATGTTTTGCATTCCCGGGTTAAGCCCAAAACCATTCAACACGTTACCAGCCTCCAAACTGCTCCCAATATTACTATTATTATTATTATCAAATAACAAAGTGGATGTAACCTTAGGTAGGAACTGTAAACCGGTTATACATATAAGCAATTAAAATTGTTATAATTAAAAAAATAACAAAATAATACCAGCGATGTAAAAGCCTATAAAAAATCCTTTCCAGATCAACTATATCATCATTTTTAGAATCAATTTTGGTTGTATTGAGTAATTCTGCAATTAGTTCAGAATTCAGTGATTTATTTGTCTTATTTGAATCCATTTTTATGTATTCTGAAATTACTATCAATTTAACGATATCCCGACCTTACTGTGCTGTTATCAATTCATTAATAAGTTTTCTTGCTTCCCTCCCTTTTTGAAGAATCATTTCATATGAATCGTATCTATTTAAACTTTTTTCAATCAATTTACCGATAAAGAATTGATCAATTTTTGAAGGATCTTCTACGATTCAATAAACCATATTTTATCAGGTATTTATCAATTTCCAGTAATTTACCCTGGTATAAGGAAATCGCGGAATTCCCATTACAGCAAATTCCCTTGTCATTGAGCCTCCGGCACCAAAAAAAATATCACAACGCTTTAGAGATTTTATCAATAGTTTCCACATTTCTAAGGGATTCAATATTAATATGATTACATGATAATTCACTATAATGCTCTAATTGTTTTTGATCCCCTGGTAAAATAAAAATCTTATTTTTTGTGCCAATCTTATAAGCGCATTATCAAACTTATCGGTATTAAAATTATGGTATTGAGCATGCCAAGGTTCTGGACTAAAATATATTGTAGTTTGCTTTTAGTTATAAAGGTTTTTTTTAGATATATGTTTTATATAAATACCTTCTTTTATTCCAGGATAAAAAAATACTCTTTTCCAAAAAAACTTCCTTCACTCCTTTTTCAATGCTTCAGGAAGTAATATACGACTTGCTAAAAAAAACCAATATAATTCCCCTTAGCATATTCATTATCATTGGTATATATAGAAGGAATATCTAATCTTTGGCTACATATGGTGAATAAAACGAACTTTGAGAAATAGAAATATCTATTAGTTTAGGTTTTTAGAAATGATAAAGTTCATTGGATCTCTTAAAAAATCCTAAAAGTTTTGCTAATGGGTTTTTTCCATAATGTCATCAACAATATTAAAATTAATATTGTTTTTCAATAAATCAATGGTATTAGATAAAGGACTTGTGGTGACAATTACTTCATAATTATCTTTCCATTCCTCAATAAAATCTTTAAAAAAATTGACATGAGGGGCATTTGAAATATCTATCCAAATTTTCATAAAACTGCCTCTAAAAGTTCTTTGGTATCTTTTATATGAAGGGAGGAAGCTCCAAACAATACAGAATCAACACCTTCAAGAGCACAATATAATCAACGGCTTCTTTAGGTTTATAGCTCCTGATGCTAAAAATGACATAGCAATATTATAACTGTCTTTCTTTTTTAAGGTATTTTCAACCTCTTTTTGAGAAGGATTCATCCTAAAACCAATTTTATTAATATCACTTACAATGATAGGATCATTAATTCCTAGTTTATTGACTAGAACATCATGTAGTTTAACATGATTCATCGTAAAAAAACCAGCTTTAACATTATATTTTTTTTCTGTGTACTGAGAAAATTCATAAAGCATATCATGCATTTCCAAGCCCAACAATAAGTCAGTCACGATGTTAAGAAGGAATATCCCCTGTACATTCATTCCTTTTAGTAACTTCATCTCGGAATCAACCAAAAATTGCATCATCGGTACAGGATTTGCAGTGATCAATGAACCTGCTCCTTTTAATCCAGACAATAATCTTATTTCCTGGAGTAAATTTATTGATGGCTTCAAAAACACCGAGTTCCACCATAGCATCTGCATACTTATGAGCATATGGCATACTTGGATACAGTTTAAAATCATCAAATTTTGGATTGTTTTTCATCTTTTCAAATACAGGCTCAAGCTGATTATGTGTAGTAAACATAAAACTTTTGATCCCAATATCATTAACATACTCTAAGTCTTATAATGTCATCAGATGTTCTGAATTTTTGTGCCTGTTTTATTGCTGTTTGTTCTGACATATGGTTTACACCAAAAAACTGATTATCCCCAAAAATAATTTTATCCATTATAGTAATCCTTCAGTAAGTTTTTTTGTCTCTTCAAGCAGCCTGTCTGTTACGCTCGCAGTATAAAGTGATGATGTCTGCTTCATCAATTTCACCATTGAGCAAACTAGAAAACTCCATCAGTTGACGAGAAAAATCTTCACCTCTAAGATAATAAGGTACATCAGTATTTTCATCTGTCACATAAATCTGATTCCATCCTTTTTCAAGATCCAGTTCATGATTTTCTTCTGTTAAAAAGATACTGAGTTCCTGTTTATTTGCTGTTATCTTTCCTTTGCTTCCCATAATCTCTATACTATTGGTGGCTTTTCGTACAGAACTGTCAGACCAGTTAATATAGTTAAGACCGACAATTTTATCATTATGCAATAATGTTGAGTAGACAATATCATCCACTGCAGTAGAAAATACTTTTTTGAGTACTGATGATTGTACTTTAACATCTCGTACCAAAAAAATAGGTAGATAAATCAAAACAGTGTGGACCATAGTCAAAAAGGCATCCACCACCTTTACTATAATCATTTCGCCATCCTTTGCTACTCTCTTTAAAATAACACCACCGGTCATACGATTGATATAATTACTTACTTCACCAATCACATTCTGATCAAGTAATTTTTTTACACGTTGGAAAATAGGATTAAAACGATTTACATAGCCTACTTGACCTTTGATACTATGTTCTTCTGCCAACTCAACCAAAGTCTTACTGTCAGCATAGCTTAAAGTAAAAGGTTTCTCTACAAATAGATCGATACCTTTTTCAATACAATATTTTGCAAGATCAAAATGAAATGCATTCGGTACAAGTACCATAATACCATCAAGAGGAACTTCATCGATCATTTTTTTATAATCTGTATAGCCAGTAAACTTGAGTATTTTTTTCTATAAACCGTAATAGTGGCTTTGAAGTATCACATATAGCTTTTACTTCTATTCCTGGTGTCTGATTGGCTATTGCCAAATGAGACATACCCATCTTCCCAACACCAATTAATGCAATTTTTTTCATTTCAATACTTTTTAATTATTTATGTTGCTAGACTGTAATAAATAAAAACTGAAAGCATAAAACATCCATGCCTGAGCCCATCGCATGTATGGAATTTTTGAAGATATTCCTTGCTTGATTTGATAATAAAAATAAGCTTTTTTCGGGTTCTGCATATTGTTAATTGTCCAATTTAATACATTTTCAATTAATTCTTTATTTTTATGTAAATTATCAAGCCTATAAAGTGTAACTACTAATTGGGCAGGTGCATGGATATCAATCGGGTAGATACTATTGTGATAGTATTTCGGAGTACCATCAAAAAGGAAAAAGTTATTTAGATAGTACTCCAAGCCTTTATCAATATTATTCTTAAAGCTCTCATCACCAGATATTTTTTGATATTCATTAATGCATTCAAGGTTATAACCGGTATGAAAACTATCAAACCAGTTTTGAGCTTTATGTTCTCCAT
>CAVVRY010000012.1:0-289020 GCA_963750735.1 uncultured Bacteroidales bacterium
AATCCTGCTACCCCGACCAACTACAAAACCTTGCACAGTGTGCAGGGTTTTTCTGTTTTAGCAAGATACAAACTGGTTTGTCATTCGAAGATAAAACAGAAAAATCTAAAAGAGCGAAGCGAATAAAGGTTTTGAGTTGAATCCCCCTCCAACAGGATCATATAATAATCCTGCTACATGGTTAGTACGAATTAATTGATGGAATATCACATTAGTCCTTTTTTTATGCCCCTTAATTACCCATATAAATTCAGGAAATGCTTATTTGGAAGGCTTAATTCAGTAAGTGTTAATATCAGCCTTTAATCACCTATTGAAAAATGATGCAACCTGCTACATTAGAAAAGAAAGAAAAAAAATAGAAAAGATTTCATGCTTATCGCCTCACCCTGGCGTTACCTTCCCATACACTCCAAACCATATCTTCATCAGCAGGTTGAGCATAATCAGTAAGAAAGGTTGTGGCCAGCGCTCCTGTAGCCCATCCAAATTGAACCCATTTCTCAGGTTTCCAGTCTTTTAATATTCCGTAAAGCATGCCCCCAACAAAACCATCTCCACCTCCAATCCTGTCTATTACCTTTATTTTCCGAGGCTCAATTATATGCCAGTTGGCTTCTTCAAGCATAATGGCACCCCAAAGGTGTTCGTTAGCACTCATCACCTGACGTAAAGTAGTTGCAAATACTGAAGTTCCAGGAAAAGAATCTTTTACTCTCCCAATCATTGCTTTAAAACCTTCGATCTCAGAAGCAATACCTTTACCACCCTCTTCGGGTCCTTTAATATTTAAGCACAGCTGAAAATCCTCTTCATTCCCAATTAAAAAATCTGATACAGATGCAATTTCTTTGAAGATCTCATGAAGTTCTTTTTCACGACCTTTCCAAAATGATGCCCGATGGTTTAAATCGAATGAAATTCTTGTACCAGACTTTTTTGCTGCTCTTGCAATTGCAAGACAAAACTCGCTTGTCTCTGGCGAAAGTGCAGCTATCAAACCTGAGAGGTGAACTATCTGAACTCCTTCTTGTTGGAATATTCTATCTATGTCGAAATCATTTAAATTTAAAGTACGACCTACCTCTCCAGCTCTATCATTATGCACTCTTGGTCCCCTGCTGCCAAAGCCACTATCAGCAATATTAAATTGATGCCTATATCCCCAGGGATCTCCTTGATCAATTTCCGGACCTTCGAAATCCATAAATCGAGCTTTTAGATTACTTTGAATCAATTGTGCAATCGGACTACCCTTTACAAAAGTGGTTAAAACTTTTACCGGTAAACCTAAATAGGAAGAGATACTGGCAACATTTGTCTCTGCACTTGTGACATGAATTTTAAAAGTGTCACTACTGTGAACTGGTTGACCGTTTATGGGGGTCATTCGCACACCCATGCTGGTTACAACCAAAAGGGAATATTGGCAATTGGATTTTAACTGTATACTCATGTTATTTAGAGATTAAATTATAATTTTTTTGCTTGACATTTTTAATGATCTCAAGTGTTTTTTGTACATCAGAACTTAGTTTTTTAAAATTACCGGTGGATAAGATATCTTTTGTAATTAGCTTAGAACCTATACCAACACAATGTACACCTGCCTTAAACCACTCAGAGAGATTTTCTTCACTTGGTTCTACACCACCAGTGGGCATTAAACTTGTCCATGGCATTGGTCCTTTAACAGCTGCCACAAATTTTGGTCCCCCAACCTGTGATCCAGGGAAGATTTTAACAATTTCTGCACCCAGTTCTTCGGCTTTTGAAATCTCTGATACTGAACCGCAACCAGGACACCACAGTATTTTTCTTCGATTGCATACTTTTGCCATGTCTTCATTAAGCACAGGAGATACTATAAAATTTGATCCCAGCTGAATATAAAGCGATGTTGTCCCGGCATCTACTACTGAACCAACCCCCAGAATCATTTCCGGTAATTCTTCTATAGCATATTTATTTAATGCGGAGAATACTTCGTGAGCGAAATCACCACGATTGGTGAATTCAAATACCCTTGCCCCACCATCGTAACATGCTTTTAGTACATTTTTGCATACCTCTATATCTTTATTGTAGAAAATAGGGAACATACCTGTTTCATACATTTTCTGTGCTACCTCAATCCTCGAAAAACTTGCCATATTTTCAATTTTAGATCTTACTTAAAATATTCAATGATAAAAATAATCAAACTAATTTTCTCCTTCAATTATTCCAATTCCAGCCATATCCATTGAAATTGTATGGGAGTATCTTTTTTTGCTTTAACCTCAATTGAAATTTCATAAGTTCCTTTTGCAGGAAAGTCTATTGATCCAATAGTATGAGAGACAAAATTGTCAATTTGCCAGTCCTGATTGGGTTCTCCCACGGTTTTGCCTGTTGGCAGAACAGCATGTTTTATCGTTAAGTCAGATGATTTTACTGAAATTGTGCCTCCTGGTTTTTCTCCCTGGAAACTGTAAGAAACATCAATCTTCATCTTTCCTGGCTTATCCACAAAGATTTTCCAGGTGCAATGATAGGTTCCTTCCACAAGAATATGTTCTGGGAGGGTACCTCCTTTTTCTTTTCTCTTAAATACTCCTTCTCCATCCTCAGAGAGGAGGTTGTTATGATATAAGGAGTATCCACCATCAATTGATTTGGCAACAAAGCCATTTATGACCTCTGGTTTTTGATCATATTCAAGAACAACTACTGAGATAAATGGGTTTGGTTGAGAGCCTTTTAAATCAATTTCTGTGAATACCTCCTCATGCTTAAAACTTAGTGCTGATTTTAATTTATCCTGAAGAATATATGCTTTAATAGGTTTTGTGGTTACACCGGTTAATGATAATTTATTATCATATGGCCAATTAAATACATGCAGATACAATTTGTGATTTTCGTTTGCTTCGTGCTTGTAAGTGATTTTTCCCCAGTCATGTATATCTTTTCTGAGATCAAAAGCTTCAGCAGAATAAATAGACTCGCCGTTAACATCAAGCCATTCACCCATTTCAAGCATTCGCTGGGTAATTTCGTAAGGAACATCTCCATTTGCTCGAGGTCCGATATTTAGCATAAAATTGCCATTCAGGCTCACATTATTTATCAATGATTTTAACAATGTTGTAGTTGATTTCCATTCGGTATCCAGGCTATGATATCCCCATGAATGGGCGACAGTAGCTGGCGATTGCCAAGGGTAATCCAGTTTTGTACTCCCCAGTTGATTATCTCCTAAAGTTCTGTAGTCCACATCACTGTCTTCTTCAACTGATAAACCCAGCCTTGAATTTACCAGGCAATCAGGTTGCAGATCGCGAATAAGGGTTTTAAGCTGTAAGAGTTGTTTTTTTGTGACAATGGTTCTGGAATGGTGTATCCACATATCAAACCAAATCATACCAATCGGACCATAATTGGTGAGCAACTCCTTCATCTGTGGGATCACTTTCTCCTGCCAATACTGGTCATATTGTTCCGGTGTAATTTTATAGATTTCTTTTGTGTGGTCCCAACCGTATGGATGTTCCCAGTCGACCCAGTGGGAATAATATAAACCCAACTTCAAGCCATGTTTTTTACAAGCATCTGCAAGTTCTCTAATAATATCGCGTTTTGGATTTGTATAATCTCCTAAGTCGTAATTAGAAACTTTGCTGTCCCACAATGCAAACCCATCATGATGTTTAGCGGTTATAGTTACATACTTCATTCCCGATTTTTTGGCTAGAATGACCCATTTTTCAGGATCAATCGATTCCCAATCAAATCTATCGAGTAATGACAGATACTCATCTTTTTCTATACGATTTCGGTAATAGATCCATTCAGCATAATCATTATTATTTCTGAGCTTTTCACCCTTCCAGATACCTTCAGCTCCACTATATACTCCCCAATGGATAAACATGCCAAACCTGGCATCGACAAACCATTGGGCCCGATCATTCGTTTCAGATTGACAGAAAAGATTATCTGGAATCAAATTGAAAACAACTATTAATATCAGCAAGCCTGGTTTAAGATAATATTTCATGATCCACTTCTTCTATTCTTGTTCAAAGATAAAGCTATTATGATTTTTATTACACTCATTAAGTCTTATAAAGAATAAATTTAACTTTAAAAGCATTTGCTTGTCGATGATGTCTGGAAATCAAATAAATAAAAAGGCAGCATCTTTTTAAAACGTATAGAGATTTGGCTCTGGCCAATTTTATATGTAACTTGGATCAAGCATTGAAAAATCAACCTGCTTGAAATTGAAATTTTATTCCATCATAATTTAAATTGCTATGGGACATGTAGTTGGTAAAGACATATACAAAAGCCTTGGTGAGAAAATTGATAATTTGGCAGTTAGGGTAGAACTCAATAAAAAGTTCTATGATATACTTAAAGAACTTTATTCCCATGAGGAGGCTGATGTTGTTGTAAGAATGCCCTACAGCCTGTCCCCACTCGAGGAAATTGCAAAACAAACAGGATACGGAAAAACGAGACTACTAAAAATCCTTAAAGGGCTCTGTTTAAAGGGCCTTGTTGTAGATATGTGGCTGCAGGAAAAATACCTTTATACCCCTTCACCAATGGTTATCGGAATATTTGAGTTTACCATGATGAGGACAGGAGACGACCTGGGTTCAAAGAAATGGGCAAGGCTTTTTTATGATTATATGCATGATGGGGATTTTCATAAAGTAAATTTCCAAAACGGTGAGAAAATATCACCCTTACGAACCTTGCCGCATGAAACAACAATTAAGAACGAAGAATTTGTTGAAATACTTGACTATGAAAAGGCGACAGCCATCGTGGAGGAAGCTGATAAATTTGCCATTGGTATTTGCTCCTGTCGGCATGAGAAACTCCATGTTGATGAAAAAGCCTGCGATGTCCCCCTGGAGACCTGTCTTTCTTTTTCCTTTGCCGCAGATTATCTAATCAGAAATAAATTAGCAAAAGAAGCTTCAAGGTCCGAAGTACTCGATAACCTTGCCCGTTCAAAAGAGATGGGAGTAGTATTCAATGCTGACAACGTGAAAAACAACATCACCTTTATATGCCAATGTTGTGGATGCTGTTGTAATGTATTAATGGGAATTAGCAAATTTGGTTACACAAATACGGTTGTTACATCCAATTTTATTGCAAGTATTGATCAGGAAACCTGCACTGGATGTGGAAAATGTGTGAAAGTATGCCCAATAAATGCAATTGATTTTTTGCCTATTGAAAACCCGGAGTCAAGAAAAAAGAAAGAACCTAAGATTAACACTGAAATTTGTATTGGCTGTGGGGTTTGTGCCCTAAGTTGTAGTGATACGAATTCGCTTAAATTGATAAGTCGAGAGAAAAGAGTTCTTCATCCGGAAACCACCTTTGAAAGAAATATCCTACAAAGCCTGGAAAGAGGAACCCTCCAGAATCAACTATTTGGTGATCCGGAAAAGACTTCCCATAAGGTAATTAAAGGAGTAGTAGGGGGATTTTTGAGACTTAATCCGGTAAAAAAAGCATTAATGAGTGAGACCCTGAGATCTTCATTTCTTGAAACAATGAAAAAGGGGGCTGTAAAACAAGGAAAGGAATGGGTAACTGAATTATAGTTCATATTTTGGAATTGATTATAATGATTTCAACATCTTAAAATGAGAATCACTCCAAAGTCAATTGCTAAGTTTTAGTCCAACAAAAAATAACACATATGAATATAAGAGAGGAATTTAGGGATGTAAAGGACTATTTTTCTCCACATATAATAGGAGAAGTTAATGATGTTTATATAAAAATTGCAAAAATAAAGGGTGATAAAGTTCCCTGGCATAATCATAAAAATGAGGACGAGCTATTTTATGTAGTTGAGGGAACACTCTTACTTGAAATAGAAGGCCAGGATAGTTTTACCATGAATGAAGGGGATGTTTATATTGTTAAAAAGGGAATCAACCACCGTGTTTCCTCTGTTGAAGAATGTAAAATTATGTTGATTGAAAACAAAACAACTGCCCATACAGGGGAAGTACCCTCTAAAATTACAAAATCGATAGATCAGCAATTAAGGTGAGATTCTATTTTTTCATTCAATCCTTTTATCTTATAAAAAGCCTAGCTCAAGAGATAGTATTAAAGATTCTTTATCCAGATAAAATCAATCCCAATTTCAGGTAATTTTATCTCAGGATTGGCCCCTAGAAATTCAATTGAGAGCTTGTGTTGGCCAGTTTCTAGTTCCATTGGTTCAAAGGAAAAGTTTCGAAGTAATGTGCGGTAGGGAATGTAGAAATCAAGTACAAAATCTTCATTATTAATTGGCTTATCATTCAAATATACCCTGATTCTACCAGATAACGGAGTCAAAGCCCCTGTAATAAAAATTCTCTTTTCTCCTTCTTTATCAACCTGCAAATTGAAATCGATACGCTCACCAGTTTTCTGAGGATTCCAAACTAAAACTTGTCCATTAGCCCAAAGATTGCCTTTTGTCAGTTTTGTATCTTTATTCTTGGCAAGAATAGACTCGGCCTGGAAAAATACTGAATTTTGAGCTGCTAATTTTGCCTCAGGTTCCCAATCCATTGGAAGATGTAAAATCCTAAGGTCTTCCTCCATAATGGCTTGATGATCGTCCCTTATACCAGGTTTTGCATAGTGATAACCAATTCGTGCATACGAAAAACCGGGTGTGGTTAGGTGACTGAAAAGCTCCATATAAAATTGAATATTGTCATTAAAGGGAATCGGGTCCAGAATATGCCATCGATAATTGGTGACAAATCCACGATTGCCTGGTCCATCATTTCTTGGTTGACCGCAATATGGGAAGTAAAATATATCCGGAGACGACCATGAATAATTATAGTAATCTTCAGAACCTGTGCCAAAAATAGAGGGATGAATATCGTCATCGACAAATACTTTTTCATCTCCTTCTCCCCACCAATTACCCCATGGCGTTGGAACCGAAGATGGATTTAATATATAGGATGTAGTGCCAACATAGGTGCCAGTTCCCTGAGCGAGTAAAAATGGTAAATCCTGAACATCCAGATTAGAGGCAACTATGTTATGATCAACTCGCCACCTGGCCCTGAAATGCATGCTGTTTTCGTTCCATGTGTAATCCATAGGCAGTACTTCACCTTCAATTGAAACCTCTTCGTTGCCATGATTTTCAAAAAACACTTGTACCGAATCCTTGAAAGGCATTACAAATCTGCTTGTCATTTTGCCATTGGCACCTATTGAAAATGGCAGGGATTTGTAAGGATTCACACCTGGGGCTGCTCCAAAATAATCGCCCAAGGGGCGATTGAACCTGCCCCCATGGATGACCATCACATTTAATATGAAGAACAGTTTGCCTTAAAGCATTATCAAGATTGTCAGCTTTTAATAGTAGTATAATCTTTTCAATGGCTCCAGGTCCGGACAAATGAATTGCTTTAGACTTTTGCCCTGAGGGGATTGAAATATTAAAATGTTGAGGTTTCCTGGTAGATTTTTCTGGTAGATTTTTATCCGGATCTGAAAGAGCCAAAGTAACTTTATCTATGATGCTTTTATATTGATTAATATCCTTGGGTTGGAATGAAATAATTTTAGCATCTTGGTTATATAATCTTAGCTGAATCTGGTAAAAGTGCAGTTTTTTTAAATCACCTATCCATTCTATCCTGATCTGCTTTTCAAACGGAATAGGAGCATACGAAGCGTCACGTTGATAAATTGTTGTGTCAAAACGCTCTCTGTTTATCCCTTCTATTTCATTGAAATTATCATATGGATGCCTGAAGAATGAGTCAGCCTCGCCCTCATAAAAAGGGGTACTCATATCATCAATATATACTCGAAGGTTTCCATTGATTCGGGCAGTCCAAAGCCTTACTATAGCTCCCGGGCCCAGCTCATCTACCATAAGGTATTCTCCAATTCCAGACTCATTGGGCTCTTTGAGAACTTTTTCGAAATTTGGAATGGGTTCCCCTCCAAATCCATCAGCATTGGCAAACCAGTCAGGTCCTCCGGGAAGAGTACTCCGATGATCGTAAGATGAATACTGAACCATCCTGTATGCTGGAGAAGGGAACCTGGTCAATCCTTCCAGATCAATCATTTCCTCAAATAACTTTCCAGTAGTTATGGAAGAAGAACTTTGACAAAAAAGTGAGATTGGAAATGCGAGAAAAACAAGTAATACAAAAATTGAAAATTTACGTTTTCCCATTTTATTTGATTTAATAGTTGAATGTATTTTTTTACAATGCAAATGACATCTAATTTTTTATCAGCCAAATTTCAGATACTTGCGATCCTCGCTCCCCTTCTCCACAGGTCCATTTAAATAGCACATTTCCATCTTCTAAAGCCTTCGCAGGAAGCGGAAATTCATATACTGGCTGAACTCCTGTTTTAATGAAATCATGGACCTGAATTTCATCAGCTAGCAATTTAATTTTGGAGGGGAACCGGCCAGTATAAGCAACTCGAATAGTATAAGACCCCTTCGGATCAAGATTATCATATACAATTTCTAAGGGTTGGTCATACAGAGTTGTCACCTGATTCATCCATGAAATGGGAGAGGCCTTCCCCTCAAAGCCTTTTGCTGTAACCTGGTGTACCCATTCTTTACCTCGTAAACCTATCCCAAAGCCAATACGTGGTGAGGCCAGATTTCCAGGGTCCTTTTCGCGAGGTGCTTTTGTGACAATTCTATCCCAGCTTTTCGGTGACCCAAAATTGTCATAAAATCCTCCAGGACCTGGATTATTCCTTTGGAGAACTGAATAAATCTTGTGTATGCGCTGTTCTTCATCTTCTATTTCATCAATAGAGGTAAGTTCATCCAATAACCAAAGGGCATCGTTTAACGGTAGGTCAATGTTATCAATGAAATTTCCTCTTCCGTCCATGGCATGATGTTTTTCAACAGTCAATTGTGCGCCAATGCTTATAAATAATGAATCAGCCATGGCCAAACACCTCTCCCTTAGTTCAGGGGATACTTTTACTTCATTAGCTATTAAAAGAGTTTTACGTGCTTCTTTTATTGCGGTCCTGGTCTCACCCACCATGGCTGATGAAAGAATTTCACGCGCAGTTTGTTCCAGTTCTGTTTCATAGATGAGCCGGCGATATGTATAAGCGTCAAAATAAGCTCTGATCAATCCCATTTGGAAACGGAAATTTCCGAGTGCTTGATCTGATGCATTCTTTTCCATGTCTTTCCATTGCTGCAGGGTTCTTATAACACCATCATTTGTAAGAAGGGGTCCCTGAATGTTTTTTTCAAGGGACATCAAGCCCTGTGCAATTGATTCAATATAATCGGGACCTATAAAATATCGGGCATAATCGCGAAGGGTTTCAATTACTTGAATATTTGGATTCCAATCCTGGTCGCTCCATACAAATTTATTGACATCATCGTTTGTACCTTCCGAGTAACTTATACTGCCATTTGCAAATTCATCGAAAGCATTGTGAATCATTTTGTGATCTGCAGGACGTGGATTAATGCACTCCCGACCCAGAGTTATTGCAAGAGCCAGATCCCATTTAGGCACAGGATATTGGGAACTTAGGCTATGGGTAATATCCGGGTACCGACGTATGGGTATGTTCGGTTTAACAATTTGCCGGATTTCTTTAATGGGCGTTTTTACCCATGGTCCGAAAACAATGCCACCAAACCAAGAATATTCTTTATTTACATGCGCATAAAAAGAATCAAACCATTCCTTTGTAGGTCTGAATACCTGTGGGGAAACCCATATCTTAGCCTCCGGATGGTATTGATGCAGTATCTCTGCTACTTCCTGAAGCCATTCAAATAGTATATCGGGCTCCAGGTCGCCTGGATCTCCTCCAGGAACAAACAAGGCATCAAGTCTTTGCACCGACTTGAAAACCTCATGGCGTTCCTCAATCTCACTCTTTAGTATATCAGGATCAGTATAATCTTTGCCCATATTGGGATACCACATCCAAACATCCATGCCGTAGGAATCGCATATTCTGGATTGCTCGGCAATCATTTCAATAGCAGGAAGCTGCATATGTACGCTGGTAAAATCATCGTCGGTGCGGGGTGGCATTATTTCTATACTATTGGCTCCAAAAATGGCAAGATCACGAATATAATTATCAAATTGTTGTACAGACCATGCATCATAGGAGTTTGTTTTTGGACGATACCCTAACTGGTGTCCACGAATCGGATATGCAGGTGTTGATGAAATTGCAAGATCATCCTGGTACTAAAATTTGTCCTGGACGAATTTCCATTTTGCGCAACAAGTTTTCCTACCCCATATAATACTCCTCTTGAATCATGACCTACAATTAAAATTGTATTTAAATCTTCTATTACTACAATCTTATATCCTTCTGTTTGGATTGATCCCATCTGAGAAATAGTTGCCCTATGTTCCTCCGGGAATTTATCCAGATTATTTTCCAGGCCAATAGCAATAACAGTTTTGTGATTTACCGGGCCACTTTTTAATCAAAGGCAAACTGATATTACTACGTTTTTCAATTTCTTCCTGCAGAACGGTGATTGATTTTTGCACTAGCTTATCTTGCTTTTCAAAGCAAACAATACTTGAATTTGTAAAATCAATTGACTGGGAGAATCCTGTAATCGAAAAAGCTATTAGAATGAAAATAAACAGATTATGAAGTTTTGGGATATTTTTCATAGTTCATTTTTGAAATTTGTATACATCTCCAGAACTTAGGAATTCTTAATTTACCCATTGACAACATTTACAGGACAGCCCTGAAGAAAGGCATCGAGATTGGAAACTGCTATCTTCATCAATCTTGTTCTGGATTCCTTGGGAGCCCATGCTATATGAGGAGTTATAATACAATTTTTAGCTTGTAATAATTCATTATCAGCTTCGATTGGTTCTTTTGACACAACATCCACTGCTGCGCCACCTACTTTTCCACTGTTTAATGCATTTTTTAAGTCATCTTCAACAACTAATTGACCTCTGGAAGTATTAATGATCATAACACCATCCTTCATCCTGGATATATTGGTTTTGTTAATTATACCCTCGGTACTTTCTAATAAGGGGCAATGCAAGCTGATTACATCAGAACCCTTAAACAATTCTTCAAGGGAAACATATTTGCACAACTCATCTTCCAATTCTGGAATAATATTTTCATCATTCGCCAAAACTTTCATCCCAAAGGCCTTAGCAATCTTTGCTGTGGCTTGTCCAATTCGCCCAAACCCAATAATGCCAATTGTTTTATCTGCCAACTCAATGAGAGGATAGTTCCAAAAACTGAAATCTTTTGATCTTGTCCAATCACCATTCTTTACTGCAGCATTATGCTCACCCACATGGTGGCATAATTCCAACAGCAGGGCAAATGTCATTTGTGCCACAGAGGTGGTTCCATAGGTAGGAATATTTGTGACCACAATGCCTAAATCCCTGGCAGCCGAAACATCGACAATATTGTATCCGGTGGCCAGGACTCCAATATATTTAACACTTGGGACTTTTTCGAGAACCTCTCCTGGGAGAGGTGTTTTATTGGTAAATATTACCTCGGCTGAGTCAATTGCCTCAATAATTGAATCAGTATCAAATGCGGTTCTTTTATATACAGTTAAGCTTCCTAATTTTTCTAAATTTTCCCAGCTAATATCACCTGGATTTAGCGTATATCCATCAAGAACAACAATTTTCATTTTAATATCTTAAGGTAAGAAATTGAAAAAATAAGTATTTCTAAAGCTCTTTTCTGAAAGCTTAATATAAAGTAGGTTAAATGTAATGAAAAATTGTCAAATTGTATTTGAAGGGAATAATGGTAAAATTAAATATTGGTATTTGAGTATACTACAATATTTTAGAATGAAACCCTAATTCATATGTAACATATAAATACAAAAAGGTTATAATGCAGGAGGGATCTATAAGGAGAATTACATATTACTGTTGCAGTTGATTGTTTTTTATAACTCTTCGATTTAAAACATCTATATAGCGTATAGCTTCCTTATTTTTATAATCAACATAGGATTTTGATGCCCAATCAATTGCAGTATCAAGATTTCCATTGATTTCATTGATAATAGCCATATTGTAGCATGCCCGGCCTGCCACTTTCCTTTTAGGATTGGTAACCTCTAATTCCCATAACTCTGCAGCCCCGTCCCAGTTGCCTGTTTGTGCCCTTCGTTTGGCAACTTTGAAATTATCTGTTCCCCTTACAAAGTAGTCTCGTGAAACTCTAACTTTATAAGGAAATATTCTTGCTACATAATTTTGACCGATAATGTTACTTTTTTGCAAGACAGCTTTTTCTCTTTCCATAACTGCTTCTACCGCTTTGGCAGGATTTATCCCAACACCTTGTAAGGTAATATTATCGTTTATCATGTACTCATCCAGTATTAGACTTTGAGCCGGATAATATATTCTCCAACCTGTTTTAATTAAGGTTGAAATTGTTGCCTGATGTTCTATGGCAGGAACGGATATACCAACCGGAGTCGATAGTTCAACCGGAATCATCTTATAATCAATTGCTGCATCGGTATCATAAAATGATAGTGCAAAAAGCACATCGACTTCATTTTTTTGACATAATTGATCAATCATTTCCCAAGATAACGGAACTGGAAATGAACCCGATCCCCGACTGTTGTTATCTATATTCTCTAAAATTTTTACTTCGGTGAAACCATTGCTGTTAAGAAGGCCATCATGTAATCCTTTAATGAATTCTTTTGCCCCATTTATGTCCAGTTCCTTCCCTTCCAGGGAAAATATTCTGTCAATTTTATCAAGGTCGGAATTTTCTTCTGATGGCCCACTCTGGTTTATTATACCAACAGACTGAATATCAGAAGGAAGATGAACGGGAGCAGGTTCTATAACACTCATTGTTAGTTCATTCATAGAGCTACATGAGCTTACCAAGATATATACCACTAGAAGAATCAGTATTATTGTATTATTAAATCTTCTCATAATCCTTGTATTATGTTTTTATTCAAGAACCTAGCCAGGTATAAAACAGGAATTACCTAATTGGCAGCTCCTCGTATTATTATATACGGGAATTGAATAAATAGTTACCTGTTAATAGAATTATTTTAGGTTGGGAAAAGGATTTAATGATTCTTATCCGAAGAAAAGCGATATTATTTAATTGTTAAAACCCTTGGGTGTTTTATGATATTTACTTCCTGTGGAACAGGATAAATAATTTATTCCAATAATTATGGTTTTTAAGCTCCGGTGTTATTGTCGATGATAGAATTCTGTTCAAACTCATGAATCATCTTTGTCTTTTTGAACTGTTGGAATAATAAAACCCATAACAATGGTTCCTATTATTCCTACTACCAGAACAAGAATCTTAACAGATAAATTTGAGATAAAAAACACATAAGATAAGGTGATCATGATCCACATGGTTCCAATCGAGAAATATTTTTGCCTTCGGGTCATCCCCCGATCGGATTGGAACTTCAAGATATAAGAGCCAAAAAACCTGTTCGAAATCAAAGTATTGTATAGCTTCTCAGAACTTCTTATGTACAACCCAGCTGAAAGAAGGACAAATGGTGTTGTGGGCAGTCCAGGAATAAAAACACCTGCAACAGCAAGGATAAGTGATATAGTTCCCAGTACGATTAATATTCCTTTGAAGAATGTCATCTTTTATTTTTTGTCATTCAAAAAATCACCAACCAAATGAAGCCGAACATCTTTAATTTTAAAATTCGAAATTTTCTTTTTATTAAAAAACTTTTCAAGGATCTCATCCAATTCATTGTCAACATAATCCTCAATTTTATCAGATTCTGAACTATATAAATGGTGATGTTTTTCCATTAAACCATCATATCTCATAATGTCTTTTTCGGTTTTCACCTTTCTGATTAATTGTTTTTCAACTAAAACATCTAATATTTTATAAACAGTTCCAGTTGCTATACTTGGATGAGATTTTCGGATACTTTCGACTATATTTTCTGCAGTTGGATGACATTTAGCCTTATATACTGCTTCTAAAATAGCCATACGCTGGGGAGTGACTTTAAGTCCCTTCTCCTTTATTAGTTCAAGTATATATGCTCTATTCATTTTCATGATGATAAATCCGAGATAAGAATTATTCTTAGATAAGAATGAACGAATTTAATATTTTTATTCTATATAACCCAATTCTTTAAGAAAAGAGTCAATTTTAGAGTATGCTTTTGCCTGAACTTCCTTATCAGGATTTGGCCAGCCATTATCTGGTTGGCTCGATGGCGTAAAAAGATGACCGACACCCTCATAAACATGAAGATACGATTCATTGCCATTTTTAATCATGTTATTTTGGAACAATTTGGATTCAGCAATAGGAGTAACTGTATCATCTTTGCCAATCAATATTATTGAAGGAGGTACACCTTTTTTTACATGCTCAGCAGGTGAGTACTTAAGAGGATTTTCATTTTCACCAAGTAATTTTTTGAACCAACCATCATTTCCCAATGACAATGCAGGGGAAACTAAAACCAGAGCATTGGGCTTACTGTTTATTTTTTCTCCTTCACCAGATGATGGAAATATGGCAGCACTAGCCGCAAGGTGGGCTCCGGCTGACCAACCATAAGCAGCAATTTGATCCTTTTTAATCTTTAGCTCGACTGAATTTTCCCTCATCCAGATTATAATATTCCTTGCATCCTCCATTGCATCAATAGGAGTAATGGTCTGTTGGTCAGATAACCTGTATTGAGCTGCGACGGCAACCATCCCTTTTTTAGCATATTTCTCACAAAGGCCAAAAGCCCAGGATGGTTCACCCATACTCCAACCGCCTCCATGAAATATGACTATAGTCGGGTAATTTTTATTATTATTTGATTCAATGGGTTGAAATACAAATGCCTTCAGAGGAACCGATTTTGTTGAATCAAAAGTATATTCAATGGGTCCTTTGATTTGAGTATCTTTCTGCGCTGTTGCTTGTAAACAAGCTAAAAGTGCTAACACGATAGTAATTGATTTCATGAATCAGTCTATTAGTTAAAGAATTGATTACTTGCGTACAGTAGAATTTTTTAATGTTTGCCAAAAGTCTGGAGCTTCACGGCCTAATACCCAGACAGATATACCTCTAAGCTCATATTTTTTTAGGATTTCTAGTTTACGCTTCAAAGATTTGCCATTTTCAATAAATACATATTCAAATACACCCCCGTTATCCCATACTGCGTAATTGCAAGCAGCATTTTCATTCCAGGTCGGCAATACATCATTTTTACCTAATAAATGCTGTACGGTTTTGTACCCAATTTGCCGCCCGTTTGAGAACCCACCTTTTTCTTCTGAGTAATCTGCATACCAGTGAACTGAATAACTAGGTACTCCCATTGATAATTTACTTGGAGAAACACCTTGATCTAGCATATACTTTACCACCTGCTCTACCCATTCTGCACCGGCAACAGGGCCTGGGGGAGTTCGACGAGTATGCTGATCGTAAGTCATCACAGTTATAAAGTCTCCAATTTCTGATAATTCCTTTAAAGCAAAACCTGCTCTCCAGTCTTCATATAAAAATCGTTGATATTCAGAAGGTCCGCCTACATTTTCAAACATATGGACTACTGCAGCTGATAATTCAAGATTCTCACTGTGCAATGCATTAGCAGTTTCTTTGAAATATTGTAAATAATTGTCCTTATCTGAAACATGCAAACCTTCCAAGTCGAATTGCCAACCATCCAGATTATAACGATCAGCGTATTCAAGCATCATTTTAATTGAGCGTTTGCGAGAGGTCTGATTAGATATAATTTCATGTAAGAGTTCTTGATCAAAACCCTTATTCACGATTAAGGGCATAACTTTTATATTATTTTTTTGGGCTATTTTAAGTACTCTCCTATCTATTGATCCTGTAATAACTCCTTCTTTACTGACTAAAAAAGTTTGAGGAGATACAATTGAAATTTGATCAACATTTGCCTCGAAACTTGCAAATGATTCGGGTGTATCAACCATATAAAATAAATTCTCAGATTTTGTCTGGTTCTGCCCAACTTTGGCTACGCAAAAAAGAAAAAATACTACTATGATTTTTGTTTTCATATTGTTTAACTTGTATTTAAACTATGTTAAATATTTTGGATTGTGACCGACCTGAAAAGATACTTTTCATCAATGCAATATACTTATATCGGAGTGAAAAAAATGCAATTGCAATAGGAAAGTTCATGCAAAATTTAAAATTTTATTCTTCCCTAAGAGTCTTAGCAGGATTTTCTCTGGTTGCCCTGGAGGTTTGCAAGAAAATGATGATAAGCAGTAGGGCAAATACTAGAATTATAGGTAGGAGGTAATCAACTGGTGAGATATTAATATGATAGGCAAAGTTTTGTAACCAAACAGAGACCCATTTGTAACTAATTGGAATTCCACATATCGAGGCAATAGCCAGGATCCATAAATATTCTCTACTTATGAGTATTGTTAGTGTTTTCAGGTCTGCCCCCAGCACTCTTCTAATTGCAAGTTCTTTAAGTCTTCTTCTTAATGCATAAGCCACCAGACTTATTAAGCCAAATAAGGAAATTATGATAGCAATGATTGCCAATATACTGAGAAGTTCCAGCTGTACTCGATCCTGCTTGTAGAGTTTGTTGAAAAGTTCGTCAAGGAAATGGTATTCAAAAGCATATGGGAATTGATCATTCCAGATATTTTCAATTCTGGTAATTGTATTTTCCAGTTCTTTTGTCTCTACTTTAATTAAGATATTTAATAACCATAAAGGTTCCACTACCATAACCATTGGATCAACCCTGTTTTTAAGAGATTCCTGATGATAATCCTTTATTACTCCAGAAATAGGGCCATATGCCAAAATAAAAGACCCGATAGACCAGCTTATTTCCTGTCCGATAGCTTCTTCCGGACTCTCCCATCCCAACTGTTTCATGGCTGTTTCATTAATCAAATATTCTCGTGGAACCTTGGCTAAATAGTCTTCAACTTTTAATTCATCAGTGAATTCAGGAACCTGATTTAAAACAACTTTTGATGAAAAGTCATCTCCAGCAATGAACTCCAGTTCCATCATACTAATAAAGTCCGGATCAATAATTTGAATATCCATCATTGGGGCCTGATCCTCTTTTTCATTCAAACCCTTTACCAGTATTGGCCCAACATCTCTTATTTCGCTCGATGGTACCTGCATACACGCTGATACTTCGATTATACCAGGTATTTCTTTAAGACGATTTTTGAGAATCGTATATTGGCTTGTTACTTCATTAGGGATTTCAGGAATAGCAATGATCTGGTCAGACTTAATCCCAAGATTTTTATTTTCGATATATTTGAATTGCCTGTTTGCAACCATTGCGCTACATATAAGTATAATTGTTGCACAAAACTGAACTGTAAGAATTACTCTTTTTATATTTATTTTTTTTGTTCTGCTTTTCATTGACCAACTATTTCCAAGTTTGATCGCCTGAATCACTTTAATTGAAGTCAATACCAGGGAAGGAACTATACTTGCTAAAAATCCACTAATTAGGGCAAATAAAAATAAAAAAGGTATTAGGAGATTTAAAGGTGGTTTAATCGATATACCTGTCAGATTGGTGAATGCAGGGAAGAAAAGCATTGCTATAATTGACCCAATGAACATAGAAAATAAGCTGTAAACTATGACTTCTGAAAAATAAGAAAAGACAAGATTGGTTTTTGAAGCACCTAAAACATTGCGCACACCCACTTCTTTTTCTTTAGTCATGGCCAGTGCAGTATTAAGATTGGTGAAATTTACCAGTGCGATAATCCAGACAAATAAACCTACCAAAAAAAATACCTGAACATAGAATCTTTGCCCATTGGGTATTATTTCTCTAGCCAAATTGGAATCTAGATGAATATCCCTTATAGGCTGAAATTTAAAGGATATTTTGGTTGAATCCTCCGGATTTGAATGGGTTTTTATAAAATCGGGCATTTTATTTTCCACATCTGTTATGGATGCTCCTTCTGCTAACAATACATAGACATAAGCCCATCCCGAACGCTCCTCATCGTTGATAAAGGAAAATAATATATCTACAGGTAGATGAGTGTTTTCAGGAAGATCTAACATTACACCTGTTACTTGATAAACCTTTTCTTCCGCTGACCAATCACCAAGTACTATAATTTCTTCTCCAAGAATATTTGTCCTGGAAAAATATTTTCTAGCCACTGATTCTGTGAGAACAATAGAGTTTGGATTAAGAAGTGCTGTATTAGGATCTCCTTCAATGAGTTGAAAATTAAAAACTTCGAATACTTCATTATCTGTTACATAGGCATGTTTTGGCTTAAATCTTTTTTCCCCAATCCGAATATATTTTTGTTCCTTATTCTGGAAGCGAATCAATTTTTCTATCTCAGGGATTTCTTTCGGGAGTTCATTTATATAATTTACAGGTATTCTGGCAAAATGTGCTTCGTAATCACTCTGTGCATTGACATGATAAGTGGGTCGGTAAATTCGATCTGCGTTTAAATGAAAAGACTCATAGGTAGTTTCCTGATGAAGGTAACTTACAACGAGAATCAAAGTAGTGAAGGCTACTGACAATCCTAAAACATTTAAACTTCCATATAGCCAATTCTTATGGAAATTTCGAAAAGCACTTTTTGTGGCTAGAGATATGTGGTTTCGAGTAAAATCCATGTTATTCTGAAATTAACCTGATTTTGATGTGAAAGTAAAAAATTGAATTGATAATCTCATTTTAGACTTATATTACCGTAACAGAATTTATTCTGGAAAATCTTTTTCCCAAAAAGCCAGTATTTGAATTTTTAAGATTAATCCAACTAATTTTCAATATGAAGGTAGGATGAATGGTTTATTTTTATTCCTATTTAACTAAATATTCAATCATTTTAAAACACATGGATAAGTAATTTTAGTACAAAAATATACAATTGACAGCTATTCTATGGTTTTGATTATCTTAAGCTTGGCGAATTTAAGTAGGAGTTGTTTTTGCCCATGAGAATGGAAAAATACTGTGGCTTTAATATTTGGGTGAGTTCCCTCAAGGTTAATTACCTTTCCTTTTCCGAATCGAATGTGCTCCACTTCCATCCCGTTTTGAATATTTGCAGGGTCACTAGATTTAAAATTATCGGGCATAGGACTTTCCTGGGCAGTTTTGAATACTCTTTTCCAGCTTTTTCCTGCAGGTGGCCGGGTCTGGGGCATAGGAGACGACTGGGAGCTTCTCCGGCCACCAAAACCAGAAAATGGTAATGAATTCTTCTCATTTTCATTGAAGTTCATCGATGTTTCCTCTGCTTGCCAATCAAGGTATTCCTCATCAATTTCTTTAATAAACCGGCTTGGCTTGCAATAATTCATGACTCCCCATCGGAATCTGGAATTTGTATAGGAAATTGTAACCTCTTCTTTAGCTCGTGTTAGTGCTACATAAAAAAGTCTTCTTTCTTCTTCCAATTCCCGAAGACTTGCTGCAGACATGGCTGAAGGGAATAGGTCTTCTTCTACACCGGCTATAAATACATATTTGAATTCAAGACCTTTTGCGGAATGAACAGTCATTATCGTTACTTTGTTCTTATCATCCTCTTTTTCATTATCTGCATTGGTAAGTAAGGCCACATTTTGTAAATATTCTCCCAGTGGAATAAACCGGCCTTCTTTTTCCTCTGCTGAAATGAATTCCCGTATACCATTTAAAAGTTCCTGGATATTTTCATACTTACTCAACTCCTCCGGTGAATTTGAGTTGTATAATTCTTTCAATATCCCGGTTTCTGAAGCAACTCTAAAGGCAAGATCGTATGCATCTGTTTTTTCCAGATCTGATGCAAAATTGTTTATTAATGATGCAAAGGATTTTAGCTTAGTCTTGGTGCCCTGGTTCAATGCAACAGGAAAGGAGTCAGGATTTGCAATAATGTTCCACATATTTGCATCTGATTCATTTGCATGGGCTTCTATTTTTAAAAGGGTAGTTTTTCCAATTCCACGTGCAGGATAATTAATAATTCTTTTTAAAGCCTCATCATCATTATGATTTATAATTAGACGGCAATAGGCAAGCACATCTTTTATCTCTTTTCGCTGAAAGAAGGACAAACTCCCATATACTTTATAAGGAATGTTTCTTTTTCGAAGAGCTTCTTCAAAGATTCTTGATTGGGCATTTGTTCTATACAAGATCGCAAAGTCATTGTAAAGAAGTTGTTGTTCCAGAATAGTATCAAATATGGCATTCGCAACCAGGAAGCCTTCTTCTGCATCATTCTGGGCTTTCAGTACAGTCACCTTTTTCCCAGTAGCATTTTTTGAAAAAACTTTCTTTGAAATTTGGCCATTATTCCTCGCAATAAGACTATTGGCTGCATTTACAATGTTTTGTGTTGACCGATAGTTCTGCTCTAATTTATAAAGTGCATACTCGGGGTAATCATTTTTAAAATTTAATATATTCTCAATTCTTGCACCTCGAAATGAATAGATACTCTGGGCATCGTCACCAACAACAAAAACATTGTGATGAACATCAGCAAGGTTCTTTACGATCAGGTATTGGGCGTAGTTAGTATCCTGGTATTCATCTACAAGTATGTGCTGAAATTGTTGCTGATATTTTACTTTTATATCCTTGAAATCTCTAAAAAGAATATTAATATTAAGCAGGAGGTCATCAAAATCCATTGCCCCGGCTTTATAACAACGGGATGAATAAATTTTGAAGATATCGCTCATCCTGTCCCTTCTTGTTCTTCTATCATTTTCAATAATTTCAGGATTATTTGCATAGGCTGCAGCAGAGACCAGGTTGTTTTTGGCTGAGGAAATCCGACCAAATACCTCTGCAGGTTTATAAATCTTATCATCTAGTTGGAGTTCCTTTATAATTGTTTTTACCAGGTTTCTTGAGTCCAGTGTATCGTAGATAGTATAATTAGAGGGGTATCCAAGTTTTTCCGATTCCTTTCTGAGAATTCTTGCGAAGATAGAATGAAATGTACCCATCCACAGGCTTCGAGCTGATTCATACCCGACAATTTTCATAATCCTGTCTTTCATTTCTTTGGCTGCTTTATTAGTGAAAGTCAAAGCCAGTATGGAGTCGGGTGGGACACCGGTTTTTACTAAATGGGCAATGCGATTTGTCAGCACCCTTGTTTTTCCTGAGCCGGCACCGGCAATTACCAATGAGGGGCCACCAAGGTTCATTACTGCCTCTCGCTGTGCTTTATTCAGGTCGTTCAAGTAGGATTCTTGCATTGCTATTTTCAAATTTGAGCAAAAATAATACTTGTTTTATAACCTGAAGGACAGAAAAGAGAATAGTTGAATAAAAGTTGTTAACATAGAATTTAGTCCTATTAATTTTTCAGATTGATTAATTATTGTATTCATTTTAATCCAAATACATTAGTTTTCCCTTCCTTCAAATAGAATAATGCATAAAATGTAGCTGTCCATAAAATAAACCGTGTTTTTTTTGGTTATATTCTCGTCTTCCCTTTTATTTGCGTTGTGTTGCTTATGATTAAAAGATTGCTGGTTGGAGTGCTGATTTTCCTGCAAATGGGTCTTGCAGAAAATTCGGTTTTACATGCCCAGATTTTTGCACCGGAAGCAAGTAAAGCGATCCCAACCCAGTATTCAAGTGGTTTTTCCAGGGTTGACACAATATATGTAATTTGTCGATCGGATGCCAACGGAGGTGGAAATTCAGGATCATTGTCGGCCAATCCGCCTGTAGGTTATTCAGGTGTGAATTTTAGCTGGAGCAAATACAATGACGATACTAATAATTACGGTCCAGCATTTCACACTGAAAATGGGGTGGATGTGTCTACTGCCAATGATCTAGCCTCAGGAGGTTTTAGGGTAAGAGTTACAGATGGAGCAAGTCTAGATAATTATTACTATGCCTGGTTATTTGTTGATACACCCTACGTGGCTAATCAAATTCAAAACTTTACCTGTGAGTATCTCGCGATGAATGGTTTTATAGAAACAGCGCCGTTTAGCTATTTTGACCCTGGCAACAATGCTGAGATTTCTTTGCAAAATGGATCGAAGTTTGAATGGACAGCTGAACCACATATCGACTTGCCTTATCCCACACTTGAACTCAATCCGGTTAGCTATTCACCACCTTATGAGGATACCTGGTTTTACCTAACCGTAACAGACAGTATGAGCTGTAATGATAGAGCCTCATTGTTTTACGAATCTATAAATGTAAAGGCGGACTTTGTTCCTCAACCAGCTTCAGGAGAAGCACCTTTGGAGGTGAGTTTTACGAATAATTCGATCAATGCTGTTTCTTACAAATGGTTTTTTGGTAATGATACTACCTCAATCATTTGAAAATCCAGATCCAAACATTTACTATTTTCCAGGAAGTTATGAAGTGGTTCTTGCAGCAGTAAGTGAGGCTGGATGTATTGATAGCCTGAGCTTTAATTGGATTGAGGTTGAGCCGTCTTCACTTGATATTCCAAATGTTTTCACCCCTAATGAAGATGGGTATAACGATTACTTTTACGTTTCATCTACTTCACTTCGTACATTGCATGTTAAGGTGATGAGCCGTGATGGAAAAAAAATATATGAATTTGATGGACAGGGCGAAGACCTAAGGGACTGGAAAGGTTGGGACGGAAAAGTTGGCGGAGGAAGATACGCTAGCCCCGGAGTATATTATTACATTATTGAAGCCCAGGGCTGGGATTTTGTTGATTATCCCAGCAAAGTATATCGTGGTGCCCTCCACCTTATAAGGGATAAACAATGATTATTCTCCTTTGTTTCCCCTGTTAAATTCCCTGATTTAATTCCAGTATCATATCACTATAGGACCTGTCAATAAGCTCACTATTGCGAATTTTGAAAAGTTTCATATACATTTGGCATTGTGCTCTCAGCTTTTCCTCACCCAACTGCAGGGTATCATCAATGGCTTCAATCTCAACGAATGAACCCAACCCATCTATTGTATCAAGGTGAAATTTTACATTATCGATAAAGTATATTTTCCTCTTTTTGTTGACTACAACCTTTATTCCAAGGTTTTTTTCCAGGATTTTTTTTAGAGAAGTGGTATCGCCTGGAGGTTTGTAAATAAGAACTTCGGATTTTTTTAAATCCTTGATTTCAATGCGATTATAATGGATAAGTGATCTTTCAATATTGCCTTCCCTGAGTTTTAGCCTGCCATCTGGAGAATGAAAGTATGTATCAATCTGATGGTCAATACCGGCAAACCTTGCATTTCGTAGCAAAAGGATTTTTTCAATATAATCGGGGTCATTACACCATGCTTTGATTTCTATGTTTAAAATGTTCATAATATGACTCTTAGTTCTTAAAGTTATGAATATGTTGTATCTTGGCGTAAAATTATAAACATTTAAAATTATTAAAAATGGCAAGTATTCTAGATTTATTAAATAGTGATTTAGGTAAATCATTAATCAATGGCACAAGCCAACAATTGGGGCAAAGTAAAGAACAAACCACAACTGCTTTGAGTGCAGCTTTACCTTTACTTCTGGGTGCTATGAAAAACAATGCAAAAACCCCTGAAGGTGCTTCAGGACTTCTGAAAGCAGTTACTAATCAGAAACATGATGGTGGTATTCTTGATAATTTGGATGGTATTCTGGGGGGCAGTGGTATTGATGATGATGTTATGCAAGATGGTGCAGGCATATTAGGCCATGTTTTTGGAGGAAAAGAAAATAATGTAGCCAATGCTGTTAGTAAATCAAGTGGAATTGATGCGGGTTCATCAATGAATTTAATGAAAGCTGCAGCACCAGTTTTAATGGGATTTTTAGGGAAACAGGCCCGTCAGCAAAATGTTAATAGTGAGGGTGGCATTGGCGATTTGTTAGGTGGTTTGTTAGGCGGAGGAAGTGATAATCAGCAAAGTATGGTTGCAAAATTATTAGATGCAGATGGCGACGGTAGTGTTATTGATGATGTTGCAGGGATGCTTTTGGGCGGTGGAAGTAAAAAGAAAAGCGGACTTGGAGGCATGTTGGGAGGAATATTAGGCAGAAAATAGAAATCAGCCAGTTCTTATAGAATTTTTATACGCATAGATCTTGTTCATTTGGATCGAATGGAAAGTTAATATTGATTCAATATTAACTTCTAATTGTGGCTAGCCCAACCATGTTGTTGTAATTATTAAATATTCTGAGTTATGAAAAAAAATGTTGGCATATTAAAAGTTGCAATAATATTCATCATATTGCAACTGTCTTCCGCTCTGGCATCTTGCCAGGGAACAGATCCTTTTGCAGGTCTGGAAAATGAAGAAATCCTTCCAATGTTAAAGCATTTGCCGCGTCAATATGGAGGCATGAACGTGCCTTCCTCTGATGGACGTTTACTTTTTGACCTAATAATGGAGAATGGGTATAAAAGAGGACTTGAAATAGGAACTTCAAATGGTTATTCGGGTCTGTGGCTTGGCCTTGCTTTCCAAAAAAATGGTGGCAAATTGATTACACTTGAGATTGAATCCAAAAAGGGCAAAAGAAGCCCAGGAAAATTTCAAAAGGGCTGGGTTGGATACTATTATTGAATCCAGAGTAAATGATGCGCTAAAGGAAATTCCAAAGCTGGATGGTGAGTTTGATTTTGTTTTTATTGATGCATGGAAACCCGACTATATTCAATACCTGAAACTTATAAAGGGTAAAATGAAACCAGGTGGTGTAATTACCGCTCATAATGTTTTGAATGCAGGACGGGATATGCAGGACTTTTTAAATGCAATTAAAACCGACCCGGACCTTGACACAAAAATTGTTAACAGCAGTTATTCCGGTGTTTCAGTCAGTTTTGTGAAGATTGAAAAATAGGGGAAAGGAAAATGTTTTTTACAATTAAAATTTAAGAACCTTGGAAGCTTATTTATGAGGTAAGATGTGGGCAACTCCAAATCCAATATAGATTTAAAAAGAAAGATTGGGCTTTTCCCTGTAACCAATATTGTGATAGCCAACATGGTAGGAACCGGAATATTTATTACTTCCGGATTGTTGTTGGCTGATTTGAATAATCCCCTCATAATGGTATTGATATGGTTGGCAGGGGGGATGATGGCATTTTTTGGTGCATTATGCTATGGCGAATTAGGTGCAGCTTATCCTGAGGCAGGTGGTGAATATGTTTTTCTTTCCAGGCTTTTCCACCCGGCACTTGGTTTTTTAAGTGGCTGGGTTTCATTTATTGTTGGGTTTTCAGCCCCAATAGCAGCAGCATCCATTGGATTTAGTGAGTATTTTATTAGAGCTGTTCCCAATGTATTGGTATGGGGTGAAGTCAATTGGAATATGCGGATCCTGAGCTAACAAAAAGCATATTTTCAGTTTGTATTGTTCTGTTATTTACAACAATCCATCTTAGGGGATTAGAATTTGGTATTATGGTCCAAAATGGACTGACCATATACAAAATTCTATTAATTGCAGGACTAATATTTATCGGATTTGTTTTTGGAAAAGGGGATATTTCTCACTTGATACCAGAATCCCAATATACCTTCGATTTCAAGGGTTGGAAGACTATTGGCCTGGCTTTTTTATGGATTAGTTTTTCGTATAGTGGATGGAATGCATCCACATATATTGGTTCTGAAATTATAAATCCTCAAAAAAATGTACCATACTCCTTAATGCTGGGAACCGGTATTGTTATATTGCTCTACCTTGGATTAAATATTTTGTTTGTTTATGCCATTCCTCCAGCTGAAATGAAAGGTGTTATTTCAGTAGGTGGATTGGCAGTTGCGAAATTGTTTGGAAAATCGTGGGAACAGGTTTTCTCCTTTTTAGTTGCTCTTGCACTTTTCTCATCAATTAGCGCTTATATTATTCTTGGACCTAGAATATATTTTGCAATGGCCAAGAATGGGCATTTCTTCAATTTTGCCTCAAAAGTAAACTCAAAAACAGGCGTGCCAGCGAGGTCCATCATCCTTCAATCTGCTTATTGCAATAGTTATGGTACTCACCAGCACATTTGACCAGATTTTAACCTTTATGGGCTTTTCATTGGGAATATTTCCAATTCTTGCAGTTTTCGGATTATTTAAATTAAGAAAGTTAAACATTAGTAAATATAAAATGCCAGGTTTCCCCTACATACCAGGCATCTACTTATTTGTTGCAACCACTATTCTAATCCTGGGGTTTTTTGAACGTCCGGTAGAATCTTCAATAGCCATAGGAACTGTTCTCCTGGGAATTCCTGCATACTTAGTTTTTGCTGCAAACAAAAATAAAACAGAGTGCTAAAAGACCTTGCTTCAATCCATTTTAAATAAATCAAATATCAGGCTGCCCTGATGCTAGAGTAACTTCCGCATTGAAGTTTGCAATTGTTATTCTTGCTTTTTTAAGTCCGCAGGAATTTCTCCTGTAAGGGTCTCCAAAAAGTCTACAATTTTACTTGCATCTTCTTCTGTAAAATCTTTGTCTAGTTCTACCTTTGCCATAATTACTACCGCTTCATTTAAATCGTTTATGCTTCCATCATGGAAATAGGGGTAGGTTTTTTCAACATTTCTTAATGAAGGAACTTTAAAGGTATATTTGTCAGATTCATTTTGTGTTACATCAAATCTTCCATTATCAACTACTTCGCTATAGGTATATTCCCAATAATTCCCGTACAATCCGAATTTCTGAAACATGTTGCCACCCAGGACATTTCCAATGTGACAAGTTATGCAACCAGAATTAATAAAGAGATCGAGGCCTTCTTTCTCGTTTTCTGATAATGCGGATGCATCACCTGCAAGATAATCATCGAATTTTGAGGGAGTAACTAATTTTCTTTCAAATGCGCCAATGGCTTTTTGAATGTTTGGATAATTTAAAGGGCTGGTTTCCTCAGGGAAAGCATTGGCAAACATTTCATTGTAATCATCAATTTCAGAAAGGCGTTCAACAACCACTTCTTCACTTGGCATTGCCATCTCAACTGGATTTAGGATGGGTCCTCCTGCCTGATCTTCAATAGTTCCTTCCCTGCCATCCCAGAATTGTGTAGCATGAAATGCTGCATTGAGTACAGTAGGAGAGTTCCTGGTACCCAGGCCCCCATCATTTCCAGGTGAAGTAGGTAAATTGTCCACACCATAAGTTTCAAGGTTATGACAGGTATTGCAACTCTGAGTATTATCTTTAGATAAATTTTTATCAAAGTATAACTTCTTTCCAAGTTTTACTAATTCCTCAGAAGTTGGGTACTGGTCAGTTTCTGCTACTTTAGGAAGTGTTCCAAATAATGTTTTTGCTTTTTGCATTAATGGATCCACTGTTTCCTGTTTTTGCGCTGATGCATTTTCTTTTTTTCCTGAATCGGTTGAGCAACTAAAAACAAAAGAAATAACAACAATAAATAGAATTATTTTTTTCATAATATTAATTTAAGCTGGTTTAATTTGGATTATAAAAGTAGAAAATGTTGATCAATTATTAAATTCGAAAACAAAAAAAAGTGCTCCAATTGAAGCACTTTCGTTTATATATGGATGAAATTTTATTCATTTTCCTGTTCTTCTTCATATGCTTTAAGGAGGTCATTTTGTAAATCACCTGGCACCTGGGCATATTCAGAGAACTTCATTGAATACATTGCGCGTCCGTTGGTTAGTGAACTAAGAGCTGTCGAGTATTTATTCATCTCTGCCAAAGGTACTTTTGCAGATATCTTCTCAAAGCCTTTTTCACTGCTCATTCCCAAAACAACACCTCGACGTCCCTGAAGGTCACTCATTACATCTCCCATTCTGTCACCGGGAACAAAAATTTCTACATCGTAAATTGGTTCCATAATTTTTGGTCCAGCTTCTTTGAACGCTTTACTAAAGGCATTTCTTCCGGCAAGTTTAAAAGAAATTTCATTGGAATCAACCGGGTGCATTTTCCCATCGTATACAGCTACCTTAATATCCCTTGCATAGGAACCTGTAAGAGGTCCTTCTTCCATTTTCTCCATAAGACCTTTCAAAATGGCAGGAAGAAAACGAGCATCAATAGACCCACCAACAATACAATTATAGAAAACCAATTTGCCGCCCCATTTCAAATCGTTTACATCCTTATTGCGAACATTAACTTTAATCTCTTTACCCAAAACTTTATAGGATTTTGGATCTGGAGCTCCCTCAATATAGGGTTCTATTACTAAATGGACCTCACCAAATTGTCCGGCACCACCTGATTGTTTTTTATGACGATAATCTGCCTGGGCAACTTTTGTTATAGTTTCTCGATATGGTATTTTAGGAGCAATATACTCTGTTTCAACTTTAAATATATTATCCAGGTGCCATTTTAATATGGTAAGGTGATATTCGCCCTGACCATGGATAATGATTTGTTTTAATTCTTTTGAGTATTCTACTATTATTGTAGGATCTTCTTCATGCATACGACTTAAAACCTCACCCAGTTTTTCTTCATCTCCTTCACTTAAGGTTCTAATAGCTGCTCTGTATTTTGGCTCAGGGAATTTGATGGGGTCAAAAGACCATGATTGGCCAGAAGCATTTAATGTATGATTTGTTTTGGTTGCCTTCAATTTTACAGTTGCTCCTATATCGCCAGCAAACATTTTGCTTACTTTTTCTCTTTTTTTACCTGCTGAAACATAAATCTGTGAGATTCTTTCTTTATTGGAAGTGCTGTTATTGATCAGGTCAATACTTTCAGCAATGGTTCCAGACATAACCTTAAAATAATTCACTTCACCAATATGTTCTTCAACTGAAGTTTTAAATACAAAGAGAGAGGCTGGCCCAGATGCATCACATTTTACTTCATTACCTTTCGAATTGACAGGAGCAGGTACTTCCGAAGGAGCTGGAGATGCATTTACAACAAATTCCATCACCCTTGAAACACCCATATCATTTTTTGCTGAAGTACAAAAAACAGGAAAAATTCCTCTCTCCACAAGGCCTAATCTAATTCCTTTTCTCATTTCCTCTTCAGTCAGGGAATCATTCTCAAAGAATAACTCCATGAGTCCCTCATCGTTTTCAGCAGCCTTTTCAACTAATTCATTATGTAATTCATCAGCTCTATCCTTATGCTCATCAGGAATATCTGAAATCTCAGGCTTTCCTCCATCAGCAGGATATTTGTACATTTTCATTTTAATCACATCAACCACAGAGTTAAAACCTGTTCCTTCATTTACAGGAAACTGTACCAAAACAACATTATGACCAAACCGTTCTTTCATTAACTCAACAGCTTTTTCAAAATTGGATTTATCATGATCCAGCCCATTGATAACAAAAACAACTGCTTTCCCAGTTGTATCAGAATGCCGAAAATGAATCTCTGTCCCAACTTCAACACCATTGCTAGCACTTACCATCATTAAACAGGTATCTGAAACATGCATGGCAGAAACTACCCCACCTACAAAATCATCTAAACCAGGTGTATCAATGATATTAATTTTATGTCCATTTAGTTCAGAATACAGAACGGTTGAAAAAATTGAATTTTCATTTTCATGTTCAATTTCGTTGTAATCAGAAGTAGTATTCTTATTTTCTACATTTCCTCTTCTGTCAATCACTCCGCCATTGAAGAGCATACTTTCAGCAAAAGTAGTTTTACCTGAACCGGAATTCCCTGTTAAAACAACATTTCTAATCTGTTCGGTCTGGTATGTTTTCATAATATTAAAAGTGTTTAAGATCGAAATACTCAAAAATTTTGCGCACCAAAAATAATAAAATTTTGCTAAGTACAGAAAGAAAAACACTTGTTCTCAAATCATGGCTGATTTTGCTTTCATATTATTTTAATTGTGAATGATTCAAAGAGATAAAATAATTGCTATTTTTAAACTTTAATATACCAACAACCACATAAACCTTTATTATGGATCGTCGAAATTTCGTCAAAAAATCAGTAATTACCGGTTCTCTGTCAGTTGCATCAGGAAGTGCCCTTTTGGCTTCCTCTAAGTATCTTGAAAATGAAAAAATAGGTCAGGCTAAGACGGAAGGGAAGTTTAAAATGAAATTTGCACCTCATTTCGGAATGTTTAAGAACCATGCCAGTGATTTAATTGACCAAATTCAATTTATGTCGGATGTTGGATTCTGGGCTATGGAAGATAATGGAATGAAAGGCCGTACAGTTCAGATGCAAGAAAAAATTGCCTCAAAAATGGCAAACCTTGGGATGGAAATGGGTGTTTTTGTGGCTCACACCATATACTGGAATGAACCAAATTTGACAAGTGGAGATATTGAGAAAAGGGAAGAATTTTTGAAGGAAATTAAAGAATCAGTTGAGGTTGCAAAAAGGGTTAACGCCAAATGGATGACAGTAGTGCCGGGGCACATCGATATGAGAAAAAAGATTGAATACCAATCAGCAAATGTTGTTGAGTCGTTGAAGCAGGCATCCGAGATTCTTGAGCCTCATGGTTTGACAATGGTATTAGAACCATTGAACTTTTATAATCACCCCGGATTGTTTCTTGAACGCATTCCTCAAGCCTATGAGGTATGTAAAGCGGTAGGTAGCCCGGCATGTAAAATCCTGGATGATCTTTATCATCAGCAAATTACTGAGGGTAATTTAATTCCTAACATAAATCTCGCATGGGATGAAATAGCTTATTTTCAGATTGGAGATAATCCTGGCAGGAAGGAACCAACTACAGGAGAAATAAATTATGAAAATGTCTTCAAATATATCCATGACAGAGATTTTGAGGGAATCTTAGGGATGGAACACGGAAATTCCATTCCTGGAAAGGAAGGAGAAATTGCTCTTATTGAGGCCTATCGATCAGTTGATATAAAATAAAAAGCAACCCGAATTTGGGTTGCTCCTATGATATATATTTATTTTACTTATTCTTTTGCCGCAGATCCTGGAACCGGAATATGAGGTGTCATATCCATTGGCCCCATTACATATGTTTCAGGTCCGAGCTTTAAGTCAGAATTCATTACCTCTTCCCATGTAACTGCTTTTCCGGTATAGGCTGAAATTCTACCCATAATGGCACTCATTGTTGAAGTGGCCACATTGTTCGCTTCATTAATGGGTTGATTTGTTCTTATAGCAGCAACCAGGTCAATGTGCTCCTGTACGTATGGACTAATTTTTACACTGGTTAAAGGTTCACCCTCTGGATTTAAACCATAATCATATTTCCAGCTAGAGGTTCCATCCACATTAAAAGTTTCATTTTTGCAGTTGGAGTAACCATTGGTACCACGAATGTACTCTGAAACACTATTGGTGCAATCATTTATTTGACGGCACATGCTATGAACGTGCATATCTCCATCATAAACAAAATCAATACTGAAATTATCAAATTGATCTCCAGTAATTCTCCTTTGCCTGCTTCCAAATCCAAGCGCTTTAACAGGGTGTTTCCCAGAGAACCAGTTGATTACATCAATGTTATGAACGTGCTGCTCAACTATATGGTCGCCTGATAACCAGATCCAATTTACCCAATTTCGAATCATCCATTCCATGTCAGACCATTCAGGTTGATGATTCTTATGCCAAAGTTTGCCCCCATTCCAATAACAGGTTGCTGATACAATATCTCCAATTCCACCATTTATGACCTGTTCATAGGTTTTAAGATAATCTCTTTGATGCCTCCTTTGAGTTCCTGCAGCTATGCTTAATCCTGCAGCTTCAGCTTTTTTTCCTGAAGCCATAATAGAACGAGCTCCAACCGGATCAACTGCTACCGGTTTTTCCATAAATACATGTTTTCTGGCCTGGATAGCAGCTTCCAGATGTTCTGGACGGAATTTTGGGGGAGTAGCAAGTATAATAATATCTACTCCAGAGTCAATAACTTTTTGAAAGGCATCAAAGCCCACAAAACAATTCTCATCAGCTACTTCATTTTCCATATTGTCAATTAATTTTGCCCTGGCTTCATCAACGCGATCCTGAAACACATCACCGAGAGCTGTAACCTGAAGGTTGGGACCTGCATTTAAAAAATCTAAGGCAGCTCCTGAACCACGGCCGCCACAGCCAATTAAACCTGCTTTTAGAACTGGTCCATCAGGAGCAGTGTCAAGTGGGACTGGAATAATAATTTTTTCTCTACCACATGCTGTAATAATTCCCTGCATACCAAGAGCACCAACAGTACCAACTGCTACCGCATTTCCAAGGAATTTTCTTCTCGATAAATTGTTTTCTTGATTTCCCATTTTTTTAGAATTAAAGGGTTCGTATTATAGATAAGAGTTTATTTCTGGTCTAAAGTTATTATGCTTTCATCTGGCTCACATACTACTCTGAATCCAACAAAATTACAATCAGAATACCACCAGATACTTTTTGGCATTTGAGGGTCGGTTAGCAACCATTCTTTTGTATTAGTATATGATCTGGCAGCTGATCTTATTCCTCTGGCATCAGTTTTGAATGAGCCACCACGTACTACATATTCATCACCGGACTCAGGTCCTGTAGGATTAATTAATTTGTCACCAGAAAGTTTTGAATAAGCATCAGGTGAATACCAATCTGAACAAAATTCGCTAACGTTCCCCATCATATTTATGAGTCCAAAAGGATTTTCAGCCATTCCGCCAGGTTCTGCTGTCTTTCCTTGAGCATTACCAGTGTAAATTACATAATTATCAACTTCAGAATTTCCCTTTTTTAAGATCCTTGAAATCATGTTCTTTCCAGTAAATTGTTTCGGATCAATATTAAAAAAATTTGTACTCTCAGTTTCACCTCGACATGCATATTCCCATTCTGCTTCGGTAGGTAAACGGTATTTCTTACCTGTTTTAAGTGAAAGCCACTGGCAGTATACTTGCGCAGCATGATGGGTCATTGTGATAGCTGGTCTGTTTCCCATTCCCCAACCCTGGTCAGGTGGTCCGTAGGGAGGAGTTGCACCAGAAATTGCATCAGCAGTTTTCGCATTCATAAAAAATTCAGTTGCTTCAGGAGGTCTGCCTTCAGAGGCTGTCTGGTTATAAAAAGCAATAAATTCATCCCAGGTAACTTCAATTTTTCCAATAAAAAACGGACTGATCTGAACTTCTTTCCTGGGACCTTCATTGGTGTTCCTGAACTTTTCTTCTTTAGGGCTCCCAATTAAAAAACTACCTCCTTGAATTGCAACCATGTCAAATTTCACACCAGTACCTGGAATAAATTCGGTGAAATTAGAAAAGGAGGTTACCTCTGCAGGTTCCTCATAAATTTCAATTTCTTCAATTGTTTTACCAAAAGCAACGTTCTTTGAATGAACTGCATTTTCAGAGTAATGACCCACATTCAAATGGCAGTTAATGCAATGAATTTGATCTGGTATTTGGGTATAGTAAAGATGGGCTTCATTCCCCTCTTTTGTTAGATCAAGTGGGAACAGATTTTGATGACACCTAATACAAGATTCTTTGAAAGTAAACTTTACAGCATGTTCAAGTTTTGATTTTTGCTCCCAATCAAATTCAGATGTATCTTTAAAAATTTCACCATAAGCATCTTTTACTCCAAACTTTATTTTGGTGGTTAAATAATCAATACCTTCAACAGGCAAATGGCAATCAACACATTTCACAACAACACCACCCTTATTTTCATAGTGTGTAGACAATTTCCATGATGTAGTGGAATGTGGATGACTATGACATGATGAACAATATTGATTGCTTGAGGTAGCAACAATGGCCTTGTCAGTTCCAATAACTGCTAGTAAGCCAATTAAAATGCCAAAAATAAATATATACTTCTTGTGACCTTTTTTCAGATGATTCTTTGATTTCTTCATTCAGTGGCTGGGATCAAAAACGGTAGTTTTTGGGTCGCAATATAGTTTTTTACATAATATATTAATATGACAAATTTCATTTATTGACTTGGTCAATTTTGATCAAATCTCAATGAATTTAACAATTAGCAAAAAAAGATCTTTTATGATCAATTATTTATTAAAAAACGATTAAAGATACATGAAGTTTTATTTTTCACAAATCGTTCATATATATATATAATATGTATAGCGGAAGCTTATCATCAATTCCTGAAAAAAAAATATAATTTGAGTTTTTTTTTTAAAAAAAATAATACCTTTGCAACCCGATTTGTAAATTATATTTATTAAACATAGTCTATATGCCTACAATTCAGCAATTAGTAAGAAAAGGACGCAAGAAATTGGTCGATAAGAGTAAAGCCCCTGCTTTAGACTCATGCCCTCAAAGAAGAGGTGTTTGTGTAAGGGTTTACACAACCACTCCTAAGAAGCCTAATTCGGCAATGAGAAAAGTAGCCAGGGTAAGGCTTACCAATGGGAAAGAGGTAAATGCTTATATTCCTGGGGAAGGACATAATTTGCAGGAGCACTCTATTGTTTTAATACGCGGTGGAAGAGTTAAAGATTTGCCAGGTGTAAGATACCACCTTATTAGAGGTGCTTTAGACACTCAGGGCGTTGATGGCAGGACACAGAGAAGATCAAAATACGGTACGAAAATGCCAAGGAAATAATATTATAATTTAATTGAAGAATATAAAAAGATGAGAAAATCCAAACCTAAAAAAAGGATATTGTTGCCAGACCCGAAATATAAGGAGCAAATGGTAACCAGGTTTGTAAACAATCTTATGTTGGATGGTAAGAAAAGTATTTCTTATACAATTTTTTACAAAGCACTTGATATTGTTGGAGAAAAAACCAAGGGTGATGAAAAATCTCCATTGGATATTTGGAAAAAAGCATTGGAGAATATTACCCCACATGTGGAAGTAAAAAGTAGAAGGGTTGGTGGAGCTACTTTTCAGGTACCTATGGAAGTGAGACCAGATAGGAAAATATCAATCAGCATGAAGAATATGATCCTATTCGCACGGAAAAGAAGTGGTAAAGATATGGGTGAGAAGCTTGCAGCTGAGATTGTTGCAGGTTATAAAGAGGAGGGTGGAGCCTTCAAGAAGAAAGAGGATACTCATCGAATGGCGGAGGCAAATAAAGCTTTTGCGCATTTTAGATTTTAATTATTGCGTGGCAGAATACAGAAGATGAGCAGCAATCTAAAAAATACAAGAAATATTGGGATAATGGCCCATATTGATGCAGGTAAAACAACAACTACCGAAAGAATTTTGTTTTACACTGGCAGAACTCATCGTATAGGTGAGGTGCATGATGGAGCTGCGCAAATGGATTGGATGGTGCAGGAACAGGAGCGTGGAATTACAATCACTTCTGCTGCCACTACTACATTCTGGAAATATAACAACGAAGAATTTAAAATTAACATTATAGATACTCCCGGTCATGTCGACTTTACAGTTGAAGTTGAGAGATCATTGAGGGTTTTGGATGGAGCTGTTGCTGTTTTTTGTGCAGTAGGGGGTGTTGAGCCACAGTCTGAAACTGTTTGGAGACAAGCAGATAAATATAAAGTACCACGTATAGCATTTGTTAATAAAATGGATCGTACAGGTGCTGATTTCTTTTCTGTGGTTCAGCAGATTAATGATAGACTTGGGGCAAATCCTATACCTGTACAAGTACCAATTGGTCATGAGGATTCATTCCGAGGAGTTATTGACCTGATTTATAACAAAGCGATAGTTTGGCGTGAGGATCAGGAAATGGGAATCGTGTATGACATGATTGACATTCCAGAGGAAAATATAGAAGAAGCAGCTGAGTGGAGAGAGAAATTGATTGAGGCTGTAGCTGTAACAGATGATACTTTACTAGAAAGATATTTTGAAGATCCTGATTCAATTACGCCTGAGGAGATGTTGAGCGTGATTCGACAGTCTACCATTGACCAGACTATAGTACCTGTAATGTGTGGATCAGCATTTAAAAATAAAGGGGTACAGCGACTCCTGGATGCTGTTATAGCATTTTTACCAAGTCCTCTCGATGTAGGGAGTGTTACTGGTACTAATCCTTTACATGGAAATGCGGAGGTTACACGTGACCCGGATCCGAATGAACCATTGGCGGCACTTGCTTTTAAGATTGCCACCGATCCTTTCGTAGGACGATTGGTATTTCTTCGGGTATATTCTGGAGTGCTGGAAGCTGGAGGTTCTGTAATGAATGCAAGATCTCAGAAGAAGGGAAGAATAAACAGGCTATACCAAATGCATGCTAACAAGCAGAGTCCAAAAGACAGAATTGAGGCGGGGGATATTTGTGCTGCAGTGGGATTAAAAGATATGAAGACTGGTGATACCATTTGCGACATCAAGAAACCAATTTCACTCGAATCAATGGTGTTTCCTGATCCGGTTATTGGAATTGCTATTGAACCAAAATCACAACCCGATGTTGATAAGCTAAGTATTGCATTAGGTAAACTTGCTGAGGAAGACCCAACATTTCAAGTTAAAACCGATGAGAATTCAGGGCAGACCATTATAAGTGGAATGGGTGAATTGCATCTTGAGATATTGGTTGACAGGATAAGTCGAGAATTTAATGTTGAGTGCAACCAGGGTACACCACAGGTGGCCTACAAGGAAGCTCTAACATCTACAGTTGAACATCGTGAGGTATTTAAGAAACAAACCGGTGGAAGAGGAAAATTTGCCGATATTATTGTTGAGCTAGGACCTGTTGATGAAGGAGAAACTGGCTTACAATTTATTGATCAGGTAAAAGGAGGAAATATACCAAGGGAATATATTCCTGCGGTTGAAAAGGGATTCAAGGAAGCCATGAACAATGGTCCACTTGCAGGTTATCCAATTGATAGTATGAAAGTAATTCTAAAAGATGGTTCCTATCATCCGGTGGATTCAGATAGTCTTTCATTTGAGCTTGCTGCAAAAATGGCATTTAGAAATATGGCGAAAAAAGGAAATCCTGTATTACTTGAACCTATTATGTCAGCTGAAGTAGTGACACCCGAAGAATATATGGGCGATGTCATCTCAGATTTTAATAAAAGAAGAGGCCAGGTAGAAGGAATGGTTTCAAAATCTGGAGCGAGAGTCATAAAGGCCAGGGTGCCATTGGCTGAAAAGTTTGGTTACGTTACTGTCTTGAGAACATTAACTTCTGGAAGAGCAACCTCTACAATGGAATTTTTGCATTATGAGGAAGTGCCAACAGAAATCTCGAAAAAGATTATTGAAAAAGCAAAAGGAACTTTAGAACACGTTTAACAATATTTGAAAGAATGAGTCAGAAGATCAGAATTAAGTTAAAGTCCTATGATCATAATCTTGTAGATAAATCTGCAGAAAAGATCGTAAAGACGGTGAAGAGTACAGGGGCTGTAATTAGTGGTCCAATTCCACTTCCTACACATAAAAGGATTTTTACTGTACTTCGCTCTCCATTTGTAAACAAGAAATCCAGGGAACAGTTTATGGTTGCTTCTTATAAAAGATTACTGGATATATACAGCACAACTCCAAAAACCATCGATGCATTGATGAAATTGGAGTTGCCAAGTGGTGTGGAAGTAGAAATTAAAGTTTAATTGAGGAAAATATAAAATAATGCAGGGATTAATTGGTAAAAAGGTTGGAATGACCTCAATTTTTAACGAGGAGGGAAATAGTATTCCCTGTACTGTTATTGAGGCGGGTCCTTGTGTGGTTACACAAATTAAAACCGTAGAAAAGGATGGCTATGAGGCTGTTCAACTTGGCTTTGATGAAAAGAAAGAGAAGAAAACTGTAAAAGCCATGAAGGGACATTTCAAAAAAGCCGCCACAACTCCAAAGAAAAAATTAGTAGAGTTTTCAGGATTTGGTGATAGTGTTGAGTTGGGAAAAACTCTTACTGTTGATTTATTTAATGATGATAACTGGCTGGATGTTAGGGGTTATGCTAAAGGAAAAGGCTTTCAGGGTGTTGTGAAAAGACATGGCTTTAGAGGCGTGGGTGACCAAACACACGGACAGCATAATAGAAATAGAGCTCCAGGGTCTTTGGGCGCATCTTCTTACCCATCAAGGGTATTTAAGGGAATGAGAATGGCCGGTAGAATGGGTGGTCAACAGGTTATGGCCATTAGCTTACGGGTTATGAAAATCATTTCTGAAGAGAATTTATTGATATTAAAAGGATCGGTTCCTGGTCCTAATGGTTCGTACTTAATAATTACTAAGTGATGAAGGTAGCTATATATAATACAGAGGGAAAAGATACCGGTAAAAAGGTTGATTTAAATGAATCAATTTTCGGAATCGAACCAAATGATCACGCCATATATCTTGATATTAAACAGTATATGGCCAATAATAGGCAGGGTACACATAAGACTAAGGAGAGAGGTGAAATTAGAGCCAGTACAAGGAAGATAAAAAGACAAAAAGGTACTGGAACAGCAAGAGCAGGAGCTATATCCAACCCGTTATTCAGAGGTGGTGGTCGTACATTTGGTCCCAGGCCAAGAACTTACGATTCCAAATTGAATAAAAAACTAAAAAAATTAGCCAGGAAATCAGCTTTATCATATAAGCTGAAGGAACAGGGTATAATTGTACTTGAAGATTTTAATATTGAAGCCCCGAAAACAAGTGAATTTGTTAGGATAAGCGACAATTTAAAAATGGGAGATAAAAAATCTGTTTTTGTTTTAAATGAATCAAATAAAAATATATATTTGTCTTCGCGAAATTTGAAGCAAACCAAAGTTGTAAACGCCTCAGAATTAACAACATACGATATTGTAAATGCTTCGGCATTGGTGTTGTCTGTCGGTTCAATTGAGGTTTTAGATCAAATTTTAAGTAATTAAGAAACTTTTGAAGCATGAATATTTTACTAAAACCTCTCGTAACCGAAAAGATGATATCTCAAAATGAGAATTTGAATCGATTTGGTTTTTTAGTGGAAAAGAAAGCAAATAAGATACAGATTAAAAAGGCTGTTGAAGAGATGTATGGTGTAACTGTTGAATCAGTTAATACTATGCGATATGGAGGTAAGGTTAAAAGTCGGTTTACACGTGGTGGTGTCCAAACAGGAAAAACCAACTCATATAAGAAAGCAATTGTGACATTGGCTGAAGGTGATACAATTGACTTCTACAGCAATATTTAGATAGATAATCATGGCATTACGAAAATTTAAACCTGTTACACCAGGTCAGAGACAGAAAATTGCAGTTACATTCGACGATTTGACAACGTCAACTCCTGAGAAATCATTACTTCGTCCTATTAAAAAATCAGGTGGTAGAAACCACCATGGTAAAATGACGATGAGGTATATGGGCGGAGGTCACAAGAGGAGATACCGCGTAATTGATTTTCTGAGAAATAAGGATGGAGTTCCAGCAAAAGTTAGCACAATTGAATACGATCCGAATCGTACTGCAAGAATAGCATTACTTACTTATGCTGATGGTGAGAAAAAATACATTATTGCACCTAACGGACTAAAGGTTGGTCAAACAGTTGAATCTGGAAAAGATGTAGCTCCTGAAGTTGGAAATACATTGTTTTTATCAGATATTCCGTTGGGATCAGTAATTCATAATATTGAATTGCAACCTGGAAAAGGTGGAATGTTGGCTAGGAGTGCAGGTACTTATGCGCAACTAACCAATAGGGATGGTAAGTATGCTATCCTTAAATTACCTTCAGGTGAGACACGAATGATCCTGGTTACATGTAGAGCTACAATTGGAGCTACTTCTAATTCCGATCATGGTATTGAGGTTTCAGGAAAAGCCGGAAGATCCAGGTGGCTTGGAAGAAGACCAAGAGTAAGAGGTGTTGTTATGAACCCCGTTGATCATCCAATGGGTGGTGGTGAAGGTAGAGCCTCAGGTGGCCATCCAAGATCCAGAAAAGGACTCCCTGCCAAAGGTTTTAAAACAAGGGCCAAAAGGAAGTATTCAAATAAATATATTATTGAAAAGAGGAAGCGTTAAAACTGAATAATAGTTAAGATATTATGAGCAGATCACTTAAAAAAGGACCTTTTATTGATTTTAAGCTAGAGAAGAGAGTTCTTGATATGAATGATGCAAGGAAAAAATCTGTGATTAAAACCTGGTCAAGAAGATCGATAATCTCACCAGACTTTGTTGGTCATACTATTGCTGTGCACAACGGCAACAAATTTATTCCGGTGTATATTACAGAAAATATGGTGGGCCACAAATTAGGTGAATTTGCTCCTACCAGGATTTTTAGAGGACATGGTGGTAAAGCCAGATAATTAAAGAATTGGTTGAAAAATTAATTAAAATGGGTGCAAAAAAAAGAATTAGAGCGGATCAGGTAAAAGAGGCTAAAAAGGGTCAGTATTTTGCTAGTCTTAGAAATTGTCCTACTTCTCCCAGGAAGATGAGACTTGTTGTTGATATGATTCGTGGCGAGGAAGTGAATAAGGCCCTTGATATACTAAAATATAGCTCAAAAGAAGCATCTGATAGAATAGAAAAATTATTGTTATCAGCTATCTCAAACTGGCAAAATAAAAACGAAGGCGTAAGGGTTGAAGACAGCCAGCTATTTGTTAAGGAGGCTTTTGTTGATCAGGGCAGAACACTGAAAAGACTGCGTCCTGCGCCACAAGGAAGAGCACATAGGATTAGAAAAAGATCAAATCACGTAACCCTGGTTTTGGATAGTAAGAATAAAAATGAAGTAGTTACTTCTACAAAATAGTATTTATGGGACAAAAAGTTAATCCGATATCGAATCGACTGGGAATCATCAAAGGATGGGACTCAAACTGGTATGGTGGAAAGAACTATGCTGATAAATTGATTGAGGACAGTAAGATCAGAGAATATCTGAATGCTCGTTTAGCAAAGGCAAGTGTTTCAAAAATTATCATTGAAAGAACACTTAAGATGATAACTGTTACTGTAAATACAGCCAGACCAGGTATTATAATAGGAAAAGGTGGCCAGGAGGTTGATAAGCTTAAAGAGGAATTAAAGAAAATTACCAAGAAGGAAGTACAGATCAATATATTTGAAGTTAGAAGACCCGAATTGGATGCAACAATAGTTGCGAACAACATCGCTCGCCAGATTGAAGGGAAAATTTCTTATAGGAGAGCCATTAAGATGACAATCGCTTCTACAATGAGAATGGGTGCTGAAGGAATTAAAATATTGGTGTCAGGGCGTTTGGGTGGAGCTGAAATGGCTCGTTCAGAAATGTACAAAGAAGGTAGAATTCCTTTGCATACACTTCGTGCCGATATTGATTTTACAAAAACTGAAGCCCTTACTAAAGTTGGTCTGATTGGCCTTAAGGTTTGGATATGCAAAGGTGAGGTTTATGGTAAAAGAGATCTTTCTCCAATGGTGGGAGCAAAAGCGCCAACAAGGTCAAAAGGATTTCAACAAAGAAGATCAAGATAAAAGGGTTTAATAATATTTAACAGGAACTTAAAATGTTACAACCTAAAAAGACAAAATATAGAAAGTGTCAGAAAGGCAAAATGAAGGGAAATGCCCATAGAGGGAATTATCTGGCTTTTGGGTCTTTTGGTATAAAAGCTTTAGAAGAAGCCTGGATCACTGGTAGGCAGCTGGAAGCAGCACGTCAGGCAGTGACCCGTAAGATGAAACGTGAAGGTCAGATATGGATTCGTGTATTCCCTGATAAACCCATCACCAAAAAACCTGCAGAGGTTCGTATGGGGAAAGGTAAAGGATCACCAGAGGGATTTGTAGCACCTGTAACACCAGGTAGAATTCTTATTGAAGCAGAAGGGGTGCCCTACGAATTGGCAAAAGACGCCTTGCGTTTGGCAGCACAAAAGCTTCCAATTCTTACCAAGTTTGTAGTACGGAACGATTATGTTGAATAGTGAATAGCTAGCATTATGAAAAGCAGTGAAATTAACGAATTAACCCTTAGGGAACTGGAAGAAAGAATCGAAAATGAGAAGAATTTTCTGACGAAAATGAAATTAAATCATGCGATTTCCCCTTTAGATAACCCTTTGAAGGTAAGAGGTATAAGAAGAAATATTGCCAGGTTGCAAACTGAATTGCAAAGAAGGAAAATAACAGAGAATAAGGATAATTAACGATGGAAAACAGAAATTTGCGGAAAGAACGTGTTGGTGTTGTCGTTAGCAATAAAATGGAAAAATCTATTGTAATTGCTGTTAAGCGAAAAGTTAAACACCCAATATATGGTAAGTTCATTAATAAAACTACTAAGTTTTTAGCGCATGATGAGGAGAATACCTGCAATATTGGTGATACAGTAAAAATCATGGAAACAAGACCTTTGAGCAAAAATAAAAGCTGGAGGTTATTGGAAATCGTTGAAAGAGTTAAGTAATCATGATACAACAAGAAAGTAGACTCGCCGTAGCTGATAACAGTGGAGCCAAAGAGGTTCTGTGCATCAGGGTGTTAGGTGGAACAGGTAGAAGATATGCTTCTATTGGTGATAAAATTGTAGTAAGCGTTAAAAGTGCTATGCCTGGAAGTGAAGCTAAAAAGGGTATGGTTACAAGGGCAGTAGTTGTAAGGACCAGAAAGGAAGTTAGAAGAAAGGATGGTTCTTATATACGATTTGATGATAATGCAGTTGTGCTGCTAAATGCTGCCGATGAAATTCGCGGTACTCGTATTTTTGGCCCTGTGGCAAGGGAGTTGAGAGAAAATTATATGAAAATTATTTCGTTGGCACCTGAGGTGCTGTAATGGTAAATTTTAGATTCATGGGCAGATATAAAAAAATACATATTAAGAAAGGCGACACTGTTTATGTAATCAGTGGTGAGTATAAAGATCAGCAGGGACGTGTTTTGCAGGTGATCGCGAAAACAAATAGAGCTATTGTCGAGGGAGTGAATATGGTGTCGAAACACACCAAACCAAATGCTCAGAATCCTCAGGGAGGAATTGTTAAAAAAGAAGCAGCAATAAATGTTTCTAACTTATTACTGGTAGATCCATCATCTGGTGGCCCTACCCGTATCGGAAGAAAGCTTAATGAAAAAGGTAAATTAGTAAGATTTGCAAAAAAATCTGGAGAGGAGATTAAGTAATGGAATACGTACCAAATCTTAAAAAGAAGTATAACGAAGAAATAGTTTCTTCTTTAACAAAGCAATTCGGTTATACTTCAGTAATGCAGGTTCCTCGTCTTGAAAAGATAGTTATCAATCAAGGTGTTGGACAGGCAGTATCTGATAAAAAACTGATAGATAGCGCCCAGGAAGAAATTTCAGCTATTGCTGGACAAAAGGCTATAACAAGAATGTCAACCAAGGATATCTCAAACTTTAAATTGAGAAAGAAAATGCCAATTGGTGTAAAAGTTACTGTACGTCGGGAACGCATGTATGAATTTCTTGAAAGACTTGTAGCTGTTGCATTACCAAGGGTTCGAGACTTCATGGGGGTAAATAATAAGTTGGATGGAAAAGGCAATTATACATTGGGAATTTCCGAACATATAATTTTTCCTGAGATAAATATTGACAAAATAAATAAGATCTCAGGCATGGAAATAACATTTGTTACAACAGCCAAAACCGATGAAGAAGGTTATGCCTTGTTGAAAGAATTTGGAGTACCATTTAAAAATATTAAAAATAACTAATATGGCTAAGGAATCAATGAAAGCGCGAGAAGTTAAACGTGCTAAACTTGTTGAAAAATACGCTGATAAAAGAGCCAAACTTAAAGCTGAAGGCGATTATGTTGGATTAAGCAGGCTACCAAGAAACTCAAGTCCAATTCGTTTGCACAACCGGTGTAGAATAACTGGAAGGCCAAGAGGGTATATGAGGCAATTTGGAATCAGTCGTATTACATTTCGTGAGATGGCATCAGCAGGCTTAATTCCTGGTGTGAAAAAAGCAAGCTGGTAAATAAGGATTCATAGGCATATTTCAATTTGATTAAAAAGTAAAGAGATGACAGATACAATAGCAGATTATCTAACAAGGATCCGTAACGCTATTATGGCCGGTCATAAGGTTGTAGATATACCTGCATCGAGCCTAAAAAAGGATATGACAAAAATTCTTCTTGAAAAAGGGTATATCCTGAACTACAAATTTGTTGATGAAGGACCACAGGGTCATATTAAGATAGCACTGAAATATAATCCGGAAAGCAAAGTCCCTGCGATTAAATCTTTAAAAAGAGCAAGTAGACCTGGTTTAAGGAAATATGTAGGTGTGGATGAAATTCCAAGAATCCTGAATGGTTTAGGTATCGCAATTCTTTCAACCTCAAGTGGAGTTATCACTGACAAAGAGGCCAGGGATATGAACGTAGGTGGAGAAGTATTATGTTATGTATATTAATAGGGAGGAAGTTTAATGTCAAGAATAGGTAAGTTACCCATAGAGTTGCCAGAAGGTGTTACAGTTCAGGTTAGCGATGACAACATTGTTACTGTTAAAGGACCAAAAGGAGAGTTAAGTCAGAAGGTAAATCCTGATATCACTTTAAAGCAGGAGGATAACCAGATTATAGTTATGCGTCCATCTGAACAAAAGGATCATAGGTCTATGCATGGATTATATAGATCACTTATCAACAATATGGTTATAGGTGTTTCAAAAGGGTATGAAAAAAAGCTTGAATTGGTAGGTGTTGGTTTTCGTGCTGAAACAAAAGGCCAGATTTTAGAACTAAGTCTTGGGTATTCTCACGATATCATTTTTGAGTTACCTCCTGAGGTGAAAGTAGAGGCTGTTACTCAAAGAAGAAGCAATCCGGTTATTACTTTAAATAGTATTGATAAGCAGCTAATTGGCCATATTGCATCAAAGATAAGGTCATTAAGGAAGCCAGAACCATATAAAGGTAAAGGTGTTAAGTATGTGGGTGAACAACTCCGTAGGAAAGCAGGAAAATCTGCAAGTGTGTAATAGTTAATAGCATTCGATCATGGCTTTGACAAGAATTGAAAGAAGATTAAGAATTAGAAAAAGAATTAGAAGAGATCTTTCTGGAACAAGTGAGACTCCAAGAATGTCTGTTTTTAGAAGCAATAAACAGATTTATGTGCAACTTATTGATGATGTTGAAGGAAAAACTTTATTATCAACATCTTCATTAGAAAAAGGCATTCTTGAAAAGAAAGAAATAAATAAATCTGAACAGGCCCGTATGGTAGGAGAATTGGTTGCTGAAGAGGCAAAAAAGAAGGGTATTGAGGAAGTGGTTTTTGACCGCAGTGGGTACCTGTATCACGGAAGAATTAAAGAACTAGCTGATGCTGCCCGTAAAGGTGGCCTTAAATTCTAAAGATATTATGACAAACGGTATCAGAAAAGTAAAAACCAGTGATCTCGATTTGAAAGACAGGCTGGTAAGCATTCAAAGAGTAACCAAGGTAACCAAGGGTGGTAGAACATTCAGTTTCTCTGCAATTGTTGTGGTTGGTGATGAAAAAGGAATTGCCGGACATGGCTTGGGGAAAGCTAAGGAAGTAACAACCGCTATTGCAAAAGGTGTTGAAGATGCAAAGAAAAACCTGGTAAAAGTTCCGGTTCTTCATGGAACAATTCCACATGAGCAAGTAGCTAAGTTTGGAGGTGCCAGGGTATTCCTTAAGCCTGCATCAGAAGGTACTGGTGTTAAAGCTGGTGGCGCTATGCGTGCAGTTTTAGAGAGTTTTGGAATTAAGAATGTATTGGCAAAATCAAAAGGTTCCTCAAACCCTCATAATTTGGTGAAAGCCACTTTTGCCGCTCTGCTTGAATTGAGAGATGCTCATACAGTTGCCGAGCACCGTGGAGTATCTATGAATAAAGTATTTAACGGTTAGAAACTGAAAAAATGGCTAAGATTAAAATCACACAAATTAAAAGCAGAATAGGAAGCAACAAAAGGCATAAGCTTACGCTCGATGCATTGGGTTTGCGTAAAATGCATAATCCTGTTGAAAAAGAAGCCACACCTCAAATTTTGGGAATGGTGCATAAGGTAAGACACCTGGTAAAGGTTGAAGAAGTATAATTGATTAGAAAAGACGGATAAAATGGACTTAAGTAATCTTAAACCTGCAAAAGGTTCTACACATAGAGAAAGACGAATTGGGCGTGGAGAAGGATCCGGTAAAGGTGGTACTTCCACAAAAGGACACAAAGGTCAGAAATCGCGTTCTGGATATTCACGTAAAGTGGGTTTCGAGGGAGGACAGATGCCTCTGCAACGTCGGGTTCCGAAATTCGGTTTTACAAATATCAATCGGAAAGAATATAAAGGAATCAATTTAAGAGCATTGCAGACACTGGCTGATAAACTTAGTGTCACTGAAATAACACCAGAGGTGTTGATCGGTGCAGGGTTGGTATCCAAAAATACATTGATAAAAATTTTGGGTGTGGGTGAATTGAAAGCTAAGTTGAATGTAAAAGCTCATGCGTTCTCAGAAACAGCAAAAAATGCTATTGAAGCTGCCAAAGGAACCGTTGAAAAAATTTAAGTGAATGAAAGGCTTTATAGAGACCATAAAAAATATTTTCAAAATTGAAGATCTTCGAAACAGGATCCTCTATACGCTGGGAATGATTGCGATTTATCGTCTGGGTAAGTACATTACACTTCCTGGAATCGATCCCGCCCAATTGGGTCAGCTTAAGGAGCAAACCTCACAGGGTATTATGGGATTGTTGGATATGTTTTCAGGTGGAGCTTTTTCAAGTGCTTCAATTTTTGCTCTGGGTATTATGCCCTATATCTCTGCTTCTATTGTGGTTCAGTTATTGGGAATAGCAATACCTTATTTCCAGCGTCTACAGCGTGAAGGGGAGAGTGGAAGAAGGAAAATAAATCAGATTACTCGTTATCTTACTGTTGGTATCCTCGTCTTACAAGCACCCAGTTATCTGGCGAATTTGCATATGCAACTACCAGAAACTGCTTTTATTGTAAAAGGAGTATTTTTTCAGATTACCTCTGTTATCATTCTTACTACAGGAACCATGTTTGTAATGTGGCTGGGAGAAAGGATAACTGACAAGGGAATTGGAAATGGAATATCATTGATAATAATGATTGGTATCATTGCACGCCTTCCGTTTGCTACTGTGGCTGAATTTGGCAGTCGTCTGGATGGTTCCGGTGGATTGGTAGCTTTCCTGGCTGAAATAATCTTCCTGTTTGTTGTAATACTTGGGACAATTCTATTGGTACAGGGAACCCGGAGGGTGCCTGTTCAATATGCAAAAAGAATAATTGGAAATAAGCAATATGGCGGAGTCAGGCAGTATATTCCTTTAAAGGTAAATGCTGCGGGTGTTATGCCTATCATTTTTGCCCAGGCAATAATGATGTTGCCAATCATGCTTATCGGATATACAACTGATAATACTTCAGGATTGGCAGTTGCTTTTTCAAACATGTATGGATTATGGTATAACCTTGTGATGGCATTAATGATAATTGTATTTACATATTTTTATACAGCCATTACCATAAATCCAAATCAAATGGCTGATGACCTGAAGAAAAACGGTGGTTTTATTCCGGGAATTAAGCCAGGGAGGAAAACAGCAGAGTTCTTAGATTCAGTGATGTCAAGAATCACTTTACCAGGCTCTATTTTCCTTGCTGCAGTTGCTGCTTTACCAACACTTGCTGTGAATATTGGAATTTCAGGATCGTTTGCTCAGTTTTACGGAGGAACAAGCCTGTTGATTCTTGTTGGGGTAATACTTGACACATTGCAGCAAATAGAAAGTCAACTTCTTATAAGACATTATGATGGTCTTATGAAATCAGGAAGGATAAAAGGACGATCTGGTGGTGCGGCAATTTAATTAGTGAATAGTTCTTTGATGTTAAATATAAAAACGAAGGAAGAAATTGAAGTGCTTAGGCACAACAATTTGCTGGTTTCGAAAACACTGGCTGAAGTTGCAAAACTTGTTAAACCTGGAGTTACAACCTTAGAGTTGGACAAAAGGGCTGAAGAGTTTATCAGGGACAACAATGCAGAACCCGGATTTAAAGGGTACCATGGTTTTCCCGGCACACTTTGTACTTCTGTTAATAGCCAGGTGGTGCATGGTATACCTTCGTCCTATGAACTGGTAGAAGGAGATATCGTTTCAGTTGATTGTGGGGTGAAAAAGGATGGCTTTTACGGTGATACTGCCTTTACTTTTGAAGTTGGAAAAGTGGATGAAAAGGTCAGGCAGTTGCTACAAGTTACCCGGGAAGCACTTTCAGAAGGTGTGAAAAATGCTGTAGTTGGAAAACGACTGGGTGATATTGGTTTCGCTGTTCAAAAGCATGCTGAGGAAAACGGATTTTCAGTGGTGAGAGAAATGGTAGGGCATGGATTGGGAAAAAATCTGCATGAAGCACCTGAAGTTCCAAATTACGGAAAACGTGGAAAGGGACAGAAATTGCTTGATGGATTGGTTTTGTGTATTGAACCTATGATCAATATGGGAAAAAAAGAAATCATGCAGGATAGGGATGGATGGACTATAAGAACATTAGATAAGATGCCATCTGCACATTTTGAGTTTGCAGTGGTTGTCAGGAAGGGGAAAGCAGATGTATTGTCAACTTTTGATTATATCGATGAGGTTATTAGTAATATAAATAATTAATATGGCAAAGCAACCTTCAATTGAACAGGATGGAACCATTATAGAAGCATTATCTAATGCTATGTTTAGAGTGGAGCTTGAAAACGGACATATCATTACAGCTCACATCTCAGGCAAAATGAGAATGCATTATATTAAAATCCTTCCTGGCGATAAGGTGAAAGTGGAAATGTCTCCATATGACCTGACAAAAGGAAGAATAACATTTAGATATAAATAAAATTTAGAGAAATGAAGGTACGAGCTTCAGTAAAAAAACGGTCTTCTGATTGCAAGATTGTAAGAAGAAAAGGTCGGTTGTACGTGATTAATAAGAAGAATCCCAGATTTAAACAACGTCAGGGATAGTTTTAATAATACATTTAATAGTTCATTATATGGCTAGAATTGTTGGTGTTGATTTACCAAAAAATAAAAGAGGCGAAATAGGGTTGACCTATATTTATGGAATTGGCAGAAGTTCTGCTCAAAAAATTCTTGAAGAAGCCGGAATTGATATTAATATCAAGGTGAAAGACTGGACAGATGATCATTTGTCGAAAATCAGGGAAATCCTGAATGCGAATTACAAACTGGAAGGTGAACTTCGCTCTGATGTTCAGATGAATATTAAAAGGCTAATGGACATTGGGTCTTACAGGGGAATTCGCCATCGTATTGGACTGCCCGTAAGAGGACAGAGCACAAAGAATAATGCTCGTACCAGGAAAGGAAGAAAGAAAACTGTTGCAAACAAGAAGAAAGCAACTAAATAAAATTAGTTAATTATGGCTAAAAAGACTGGATCAAGAAAGAAAGTGGTTAGGGTTGAACCCATAGGTCAGGCTCACATACATGCTTCATTTAATAACATTATTGTTACACTTACAAACAATGCAGGGCAGGTAATTAGCTGGTCTTCCGCAGGTAAGATGGGGTTTAGAGGGTCAAAGAAAAATACACCCTATGCTGCTCAACAGGCAGCACTGGATTGTTCAAAAACTGCTTTTGATATGGGCCTCAGAAAGGTGAAGGTATATGTTAAAGGCCCGGGAAATGGAAGAGAATCTGCAATCAGAAATATACATGCAAGTGGTATTGAAGTGTCTGAAATTGTAGACGTTACACCAATGCCCCACAATGGCTGCAGACCTCCTAAAAGAAGGCGTGTCTGATGTATTTATTATTTGATTTACATTGAAAATATTAGAATAAATGGCGAGATATTCAGGACCAAAAACAAAAATTGCTAGGAAATTTGGGGAACCAATTTATGGCCCCGATAAGAGTTTTGAGAGAAAAAACTACCTGCCCGGACAACACGGTGCTAGTAAAAGGAGAAGAAAACAATCAGAATATGGCATTCAGCTTAAGGAGAAGCAAAAAGCAAAATATACATATGGCATACTTGAAAAGCAATTTCTGAACATGTTTGAAAAAGCTTCCCGTAGTAAAGGAATTACAGGTGAAGTACTTCTTCAGCTTCTCGAATCAAGGCTGGATAATGTTGTGTATCGTATAGGTATAGCTCCTACACGTGACGGTGGAAGGCAATTGGTTTCACATCGTCATATTACTGTGAATGGAAATATTGTAAATATTCCTTCCTATACACTTAGGCCTGGAGATCTAGTGGGAGTGCGTGAAAAATCAAAATCTTTGGAGGTTATAACCGAATCTTTGGATTCAGCACGCCATACAAATTATTCTTGGTTGGAATGGGATACCGACAAAATGACCGGTAAATTCATGAATGTGCCCGAAAGAGAAGAAATTCCTGAAAATATCCAGGAACAGTTAATAGTTGAATTATATTCAAAATAAAAGTTTATGGCAATCTTATCATTTCAAAAGCCTGACAAGGTTATCATGGTAGAAGCAGATAATAACCATGGTAAATTTGAGTTTAGACCACTGGAACCCGGATATGGTATCACTGTAGGAAATGCATTACGAAGAATTCTATTGAATTCCCTCGAAGGTTATGCAATTTACTCAGCACGCATTGAAGGCGTTTCACATGAGTTCTCAACCATCAAAGGAGTTATTGAAGATGTTACAGACATAGTTCTGAACCTGAAGCAGGTTCGGTTTAAAAAGTTGGTAGATGATGTTGAAAACGAAAAAATAATTATTAGCCTGACAGGTCAAAATGAATTCAAAGCTGGGGATATGAATAAGTTCCTTAACAGCTTTGAGGTTTTAAATCCTGATCTGGTTATTTGCACCATGGAACCCGACGTGAAATTGCAGATTGAAATCAATATCATGAAAGGTAGAGGATATGTTGCAGCAGAAGAGAATCAGCTGGAGGATAGCCCATTTGGATTGATTACAATGGATGCCATATTTACACCTATTAAGAATGTAAAATATACCATTGAAAATTTCAGGGTGGAGCAAAAAACCGATTATGAAAAGTTGATTCTTGAAATAATTACTGATGGATCCATTCATCCAAAGGATGCTTTGAAAGAAGCAGCAAAAATCCTTATATACCATTTCATGTTATTCTCTGATGAGAAAATAACTCTTGATACTGAAGATAAGTTTGCAAATGAAGAATTTGATGAGGAGGTACTTCATATGAGGCAGTTGTTAAAGTCTCAGCTTATGGACCTTGATTTGTCAGTTCGTGCATTGAATTGTCTTAAAGCAGCAGAAGTGGATACATTAGGAGATTTGGTTAAGTTCAATAAAACAGATTTATTGAAGTTCAGAAATTTTGGTAAAAAATCATTGACAGAGTTAGATGATCTTCTTACAACAATGGGCCTGACATTTGGAATGGATATTAGTAAGTATAAGCTGGATAAAGAATAAATTAGTGTTTAACAGGTAACAGAGTTCGAGTAATGCGACATAGAAAAGGATTTAATCATTTGGGGAGAACGAGTTCACACAGGAAAGCTATGCTGGCCAATATGGCATCGTCCCTTATATTACATAAAAGAATTAAAACTACAACAGCTAAAGCCAAAGCACTTAGAATGTATGTAGAGCCATTGATTACTAAATCAAAGGATGATTCAACACACTCTAGACGAGTTGTTTTTAGTTATCTTAAGGATAAGGTTGCTGTGAATGAATTGTTCAGGGAAGTCTCATCCAAAATTGCAGACCGTCCTGGTGGATATACACGGATTCTAAAAACAGGAAACAGATTGGGTGATAATGCCGATATGTGTATCATTGAGTTGGTCGATTACAATGAGAATATGCTCCAGGAGAAAGATTCTACAAAGGCTAAACCAACACGCAGAAGAAGAAGTAAAAAGAAACCAGTTGCTGCCGGTGAAGAGAGTGGGACGAAAGCAACTAGTGAAGAAGTAGCAGAAGCTACCAAAGAAAAAGTAGTTGAGGCAAAAGTAGCTGAAGAAACAGCTAAAGAAGAAGAATCGGTTGAGGTAAAGGCAGAAGAGGTCGTCGAAGAAAAACCAGGTGAAGTAGAGACTAAAGTTGAAGAGGCTGAAAAGGTTGAGGCAAAAAAAGAAGAGACTACAGAGAATGCTCCAGAAGAGGAGACGAAACCAGAAAAAAAGGATGATAAGTCTGAAGATAAATAATATTAAATAACTCAATTTGAAAGGGATGAAGCAAAGCTTTATCCCTTTTTTTATCCCAATTAACTCCGTTAAATGCTTATTTAAGCATTTAAAATGTTATGAAACATATATGGTTTAATTGATTAGTGCTAAGTTCAAGGTTAATAGAGGATAACCATTATTCCCTTTCAAGTTTTGCTACATTAATACAAAAACCTATTGTAAAACACATCATAAGATTACAAAAGTCATAGATTTTTTTAATAAATTTAGTAGCTAAATTATAAACGAGTCAAAGTCTAACTATTAATCAATTTAAATTATTTAAAAATGTCTGATCTTAAGAATAAATTAAGAGAGAAAATTGAAGCCTGGAGGCCTCGGACCGTAAAGTTACTCAAGGAGTATGGTGACGTTACTATTGGTGAAGTAAAAATGTCGCAAGCTATTGGTGGAATGCGTGGTGTAAAATGTCTTGTTACAGATATTTCATATCTCGATCCATTTGAAGGTATTCGATTTAGAGGATACACAATACCTGAAGTACTTGAAAAACTGCCTAAAGCTGCAGCTGGAGGTGAAGTTCCATGTGTGGAAGGTTTTATTTACCTTCTTTTAACCGGTGACCTACCTACTGCCGATGATGTAAGAGCTATTGCTGAAGAGTTTAACATCAGGAAAGAAGTTCCAAAGTATGTTTTTGATGTGATCAATGCTATGCCAGAGGATACACATCCAATGGTAATGCTATCTGCTGCAATTGTTTCAATGCAAAAAGAATCAGAGTTCGTAAAAATGTACAACGCCGGAATGAGCAAAATGGTTTATTGGGAACCTACTTATGAAGATTCCATGAACTTATTGGCGAGACTGCCAGAAATTGGTGCCTACATTTACAGGAAAAAGTATAAAGGAGGAGATATTATCCCTTCTAATCCTGATCTTGACATGGGAGCTAATTTTGCACACATGATGGGTATTGATAAACCTTACGATGATATGTCGCGATTGTATTTTATTCTGCATAGCGACCATGAAAGTGGTAATGTTAGTGCCCATACTGGTCATCTTGTTTCCAGTGCCCTTTCAGATGTTTATTATTCCATATCCTCTATGGTGAATGGATTGGCCGGACCCTTACATGGATTGGCAAACCAGGAAGTTCTTCGCTGGATACAGGGTGTGATGGACAAAATGGGTGGCAAAACCCCAACCAAAGAAGAAATGACCAAATTTGTTTGGGATACATTAAATTCAGGACAGGTAATTCCTGGATACGGACATGCTGTACTCCGTAAAACAGATCCAAGGTATACTGCTCAACGTGATTTCTGCCTGAAGCATTTACCCAATGATCCGATTTTTGAGTATGTAAGTACATTGTATGAAGTTGTACCCGATATACTCAGGGAACAAGGTAAAGCTAAAAATCCATGGCCTAATGTAGATGCTCAATCTGGAGTAATTCAGTGGCACTATGGACTTCGCGAATATGATTACTATACAGTATTATTTTCAATTGGAAGGGCCATTGGTGTTACTGCCAATATTATTTGGGACCGTGCACTTGGTTATCCAATTGAGAGACCAAAATCATTAACAACAGCTATGCTGGAAGAAATTGCCATGGGCAAAAAGTGATTGAGTCAAAAAATTTGAATAAAAGAGAGCTGCTATTACTGGCAGCTTTCTTTTTATCTACCAATATTATTGGTTTTATTTAATGAACTTAACGAGTGCCCCCCATTTTTTATCCACTTTAAAATTAAGCTTAAGGTAGAAGCTGCCATGTAAAAAATGAGCTTTTATAACTCTGGTACCCAATTCAGCCATTCGTGCACTAAAATCCTCAATCATAGCACTTCCTATTCCACGCCCTTTTAGAGGAGTCGTCACAGCTGCGCCATCTAATAACACAATGTCATTTTCAAGAGGAATATAGCATAGACCTCCAATGACCCTGTTTTGCTTATCAAGCACAATTAGATGCTTGTCCATTTCTGAAATGGTTTTCGGGTAGTTTTCTTCAAAAAATAAACGATATAGTTGGCCTATCTCAGAGGGATCTATTGGTTCACGAACCGAATAGTTTATATTATTCTTATCCGTAAGTTCAGTTGTAACAACAATGTGTTCAGTTTTCTCATCCCCAATTTTCATCAAATCAATTTTTTGATAACTCTGCATCCTGGAAAAAACCATTCTACTGAAAATAAGTCTATCCTGTTCGTCTGTTAAAGTCGATTGTAGATCTGACAATTCAGAAAGCTGAAAAGCTGGAATAGATATATCCTTATTCATTCTTTCGAGCAGGACATCAAATGCTTTTTGAACGTTTCTTATTCATGGAATTAAAATAAGCCTGGCGATAAAAAGTATATCTTACAATTTCAGGATATTTATAAAGCCTGAATAAACTTGATAGTTCAAACATCATCTGTTCTTTTGCAGAAGCAGTAGCACCATTATTTAATTCTTCCCATTCCCTGTATTGATCAATCGCATTAAAAACGGCTATAGGCAGATAATACCTGTTTTGACTTCTCAAGATATATCTGTTTAAATCATCTATCAACCTCATCCCATCGCATGATAATACGGTATCATTTTCCAAATCTTTAAGAAGGTCCTCAAAAAATTTGCTTGCTTTTTCATCTCCAAGCGCTTCAACGCAAGAGTCAAAAATCCAGTTTATGTCAAGTTGTTTTTTACACCATGGATAATGTGATAGAGTTTTATAATAGAAGTTCTTGATCATAGGTTTGATAAGAGAAAGCGTAGATTTATATGGTTCCCATCCTGCCAGGGATTGAATAGTGGCAGTTTCGAGATAATCCAGCTCAGGAACTACAACATTATTTGGTGAAATCATTCCTGGAACAACCTGGTAATTACTTTGTTCCCAGATTGAGAAATATACTTTTATAGCTCGGATAATTAGCTTCCTCCATGCATTTGGTTTATTTAAGTACCCAAGAGAATAATGCAGCCCAGCATACTCCCTGATCTTATCCCATGCAGTTAATTCACTTATAAAAATGGCAGACATTACTCCCATTCTTGGTTGTGAGCATCCAAGGGCGGGTAAACTCAAACTACCATAGGGATGACCAGAAATGGCAGCCCAAAGATAGATAGTTTCCATACCTTTGGGCTCTTTTAGCTTGTCATTCAGCATGAGGCATAGGTCATAATGCTTACCTGATTTCGTATTGATGCTTAGCCGATATTTTCTATAATAAAAGAAGGAGGGTAATTTTGATACCCAGATCTCATTATCTAATATCATTGTAACATCAAAGTCTTCCTCATTATAAGCAAGTTTAATAGATTGCTGTAGGAAGAAAGTTCCAATTAATATGTTTTTAATATTTTCAACCTCCTCTACAATGATACCAGGGTCAAAATATAGTTTTTTATTCCATTCTGATTCTTCAAGTATTTCATAATTGCTTATAGACTTTTCTTCGTAGTACTTATTTAGTTCTATAAAGTACTTTTTAGCTGCATGTGCTAGTACGGGATCAGCTTTATGTAAAATCCAGCTGGCTAACTCTGCACGAATTGGGATATAGTATTCAAGATTTTCTATAGCGAAGTTATAAAGTAGCTTCAATAGATACCTGAATTGATTTTTTGTTGCTTCATCTGCTGGCCAGCTCAATTGCTTTCGATAAGTAAATAATCTTTGACGTAATGATTCTAATTTTTGTTTACCAATTTCCCGGGTAGCTATTTCCTTAATTGATTTTTCTGTTAGAAATGATAAACCCGATTGAATAAAGGTTGGAAATAACTTGCTATAATCATGGTGAGGATCATTCAGCAGTAATGTTTGGTAGGCCTGGGCTCTGACTTTTTCATCCGGATGACATGATAAAGCTTCAAGACGTCTTCTAATTACAACCGCAATTTTTTCGTCATAATCACCAAATACTACTCCAATCTGTCGAGTGCATGAAAGAGATGTTTTGGATTCTGAAAACAAAGCACAACAAATTAAATTATTTATTAGGTTAAGCTTCTGGTCACGCATAAAGTCCAATGAAGGAAACTTATTGTGGTGATACACCCTAGCCGGTTCAGGATTAAGAAATACCTGGGCAGAAACATTTTCTAATATAAGATCCCAACCTTCCTTGCAGGGACAAAATTCTATTAAATTAGGATTACCAATCCATAATCGTGGTTGGCGTGCAAATAACCCAAGGTCAATAATATCATCATTAATTCTATATTGAAGATCACCAATAAGAACAAGTTTATTATTCTTTCCCTTTTGCAGGGTCAGAATTAAATTATTCACTTTATTTAAAAGACCTTCTGAAGTAAATGTAATGTCGTTCTCAAGTATGCCCAGGTCACGGTAAAACCATCTTGGAATTCTTACTTTTAGATCCTTTCTTTTCAAAATTATGAAGTTACTCTTATAGAGCTCCTCAATCTCCTCCTTGAAGTTCTTTTCTATGGCTTTCCTGTTAAACGATCCTTTTGGTGTAAGTTCTCCCTTTGTTAGATCAAAATCCCGTTCAAGAAGTATGAAATTAATTACCCTTTCAAAAGGAGCCAGGTCCTTATTAGCTGCTGTTACTATTTGATGAAAATATTCAGATTGGATTGTTGCTCCGGGGGAGGCTTTTAAAACCGGATCATCCGTGTCAGGCACAATCAGTAATGTGTTGTATGGTTTGGCATCACCAACCAGGAATGTGCGTTTAATACCAGGGACACCTGAGAATTTTTGCTCAACAGTTCTTGGTGCAACGGTTTGTCCTTTGTTGTTTTTATAAATATCTTTTACGCGATCAACAATAGAGTAGTGGCCATTAGAAGATATTTTAAATATATCGCCAGTAGCTAAATAATACTCCTCTTTTTCTTCACCGGGAAAAGGAATCAGGTCATCTGGACCCTTATCTTCAAGATATCTGGCTATATAGTGACCCGATATCTCAAGTTCATTAACATCTGTAAAATTTGAGTTCACACCGGGCAATGGAATACCGGTAGAATCATCGAAATATTCGCCTGGTGGGGTCATTGTTATACCGCCTGTGGCTTCAGTCATTCCAAATCCACTGCATAGCGCAATTCCATTTTCCTGAAAAAACCGGAAAGTCTTAGGGTCGAGGTAGCCAGCTGCGGATAGACCCCATTTTAGTCGTTTGCCAACCACCTTCCTTGTAATGGTGGAAGATTCTGAAAGGCTTGCATTTGTACCCAATTTAGCCATTGCTTCCTCATGTAGCTGGGCCCACCTTAGAGGAATGCTAATAAAAATGCTCGGATTTACTTTAGGAAAAAGTGATAGTAAAGACTCTTTTGAAGGATTCCCAACAAATACGTATTTACCTCCCCAGTATATTGATCCTAAAAGTTCAAGGTATCTTCCAAAGGTGTGAAAAAGGGGTAGGTAACAAAGCAACACTTCGTTACCACCAACTCCTGGTAAAGCTGCTGAACGGGCAAATCGTTTTGATACCAGATTGTAAATTGAGAAGGAAACACCTTTGGGAAGACCCGTACTTCCTGATGTAAACATGGTTGTTGCTACCCTTCTTATGTCAGTTTTGGGCCTAACTTTTAAAACCTGATTGATATCTTCCTCACTAAATCTTTTGCAGTCTTCTCCAAGAAATATATCCTGAGAGTTCTTAAGATTTAGGTTTGAGTCAAGAACAAATATGACAAATGACAATCCATTTTTTTTTCTCAGGTTTTCAAGCATTGTCAACCGCTGGGCAGTATCTGTTATAATGATATTAATATTTAACTGCTTAAAAATATTTTCTAATATTTCCTGGTTAAAATGGGTGTTCAGTGGCGTATCAAAAATTTCGTAAAACAGGCAGGCCAAATCACAACATGCTGATTCTATACTGTTATCGCAATATATAGCAACTCTTGGGGTTGTTTTAACAGCAGAATAAAATGATGTAGCTATTTCTTTTACGTGGCGATCGACCTGATCATAGGTTAGCTGACTTATGTTTGAAGAGGACATATCCTGGAATAGGATGTCATTTCTGAATTCCTCAAGCCTATGCTGGAAAAGATCTCTAAGTGTATATTCTGATACCTGGATGGCTTTAAATGCAAGTTCAGCCCAGCGAGTTCGGTATTCCTGGTCAGGAAGCTTCTTAAGATATGAGCTTCTTCCCGTTGTTTTTAAGAATGAGAACCATTCTTCCTTGTCTGTATTGTTAGACCTCCTTTTAGCCATTACTCTTTCACTTAAAGTAAGCAGATCAATTGCTTCTTTCTTGGTGTTTATCGATCCTTTTCCCTGGTCCCTGGCAGATATGGCTATTTTGAATTCAGTTAATTCCCGACTCATATGGTTATAATTTTGTTATTCAACTGTTCTTATTCAAAATGGTAGTTACTTAATTAAATCTAATATTAGATATTTTCGTTATTAATTAGAAAGATATTAGCTGGAAACTAAGTTACGATTAATTTCATATTTCATAAAGCTTATTGCAGTGGCTTTTGCTTTTTGGAGGTCAATATTAAATGTAAAATGGCAATAATCTCAACCTTAAATAAATTCAGTATCTTGGGAAGTTAAAGATAATTGTTTGTATTAAGTTGTAAAACATATGGCAGTAAGAGGATTAAGAGATTTTATTAAAGACCTGGAATCAATTGGAGAACTCAAAAAAATCAATGAAAAAGTCGATCCAGTTTTAGAGATAGCAGAGATTACTGATCGTATTTCAAAATCAGAGGGTGGGGGAAAAGCTTTGCTTTTTGAAAACAATGGTACAGATTTCCCTCTTTTAATTAATTCAATGGGCTCCCTGAAGCGTATTTGTATGGTATTGGGTGTATCAACCCTGGATGAGATAGGAGATGAAATTAAGCGCTTGTTATTTAACCTTTCATCTCCAAAAGATTCCTTTAAAGACAAGTTATTAACCATTCCATTATTGAATAAGATCTCCTCATGGATGCCAAAAGTAATTACAGGAAAGGGTATTTGCCAGGAAGTAATTCTGGATAGTCCTGACCTTTCCATATTTCCGATTTTGAAATGTTGGCCGGAGGATGGGGGCAGATTTATTACTTTACCATTGGTTCATACCAAAGATCCAATTACCGGAATAAGGAATGTGGGGATGTATAGGATGCAGGTTTTTGATAATAAGACGACAGGAATGCATTGGCATAAACACAAAGTAGGTGCCCGGCATTACATGGAATACAAACAATTGGGACGAAAAATGCCAATTGCGGTGGCTATTGGTGGTGATTTGGTTTATACTTATTGTGCCACAGCACCACTTCCTGACAATATGGACGAGTATATGTTAGCAGGCTTTATTAGGAAAAAAAAGGTAGAATTAGTCAAATGTATTACGCAGGATATTGAGGTACCAGCTGATGCCGATATCATTATCGAGGGTTTTGTTGATCCTACTGAAGTATTGGTTATGGAAGGACCTTTTGGAGACCATACCGGTTATTATTCACTTGCAGATTTGTACCCAAAGTTTCATGTTACATGCATTACACATCGGAGGGATGCTATTTATCCTGCCACTATTGTCGGTGTTCCACCGCAGGAAGATGCATACCTGGCAAAAGCAACTGAACGGATTTTTATCACACCCCTTCAATTATCAGTAATTCCAGAATTAGTAGACATGGAGCTGCCCTTTGCAGGAGTGGCTCATAATTTAACGATAGTAAAAATTAATAAGAGTTATGCCGGCCAGGCTCTTAAGGTCATGAATGCATTGTGGGGAGCAGGTCAGATGATGCTTAATAAAATTCTTGTGGTAGTTGATGGCGAAATAGAATTGGAAAACTATACTACTTTATCTGAACACATATTTAAGAACTTTTCTGCAGAGAGGGATGTTTATTTTAGCAAGGGACCATTGGATGTACTTGATCATGCATCTGCAAAATTGGGATTTGGCGGTAAAATGGGAATTGATGCCACAAAAAAATTTCCAGAAGAGGGATTGAACGAGGTTGTCACTACCAGTGGATTTTCTGAGGGAAACTTAAAAACACTCAATGAAAAGTTTCCGGAACTGGTTTCTGTAAACGCTGAAATGCTAAAACAGGGACTTTCCATTCAAATATTTTCAATTAGAAAAACAGATTCAGGAGATGTGGATAACCTTGCCAATAAATTCATGAAGCATACGGGATACGTGTTTGCAAAGCTATTGGTTTTTGTAGATGAGGAACTTGATGTCTTTGATATTCAGATGGTCACCTGGATTGTTGCCAACAATATTGATCCCTTAAGAGACTGCAAAATAATTAAAAATTTAGATGATAGCGAAATAACCCATCTGGTTGTGGATGGTACAAGGAAGGCAAAACATCTGGGGAACTTTGAAAGAGATTGGCCAAATATCATTGTGTCAAATGATGAGACAATTGAAAAAATTGATAATTTATGGGATTCCCTGGATCTGGGTGATTTTATTTCTTCCCCATCTATAAAATATAAAGCATTGATCAAGGCTGGTGGAGCCAAAGTGGATGATAAAGATTGACACACCGTATAATTGATTATTTTTGCCCTATGAAATGGATCCTTCAGATATTTCTGATTTTAGGAACTTTATTTACCTTTTTTCAGGTTGTGGCTGAAGAAATTGAGCCCAATAAAGAAGTAGTAGTATATACTCCTCTTGAAGGCCTTTCTCAATCAGTTATTACAGCCATTGTTCAAGACCCCGATGGTTTTATATGGATAGGAACCGAAGATGGTCTGAATCGATTTGATGGGATTGAATTTAAGATTTATCGCCATGATCCGGATGATACCTTATCTCTTCCAGATAATTATATTTCTGCATTAGAAATAGACCTGAATGGTGAATTGTGGATTGGCACAGCCAATGGCTTGAGTTGCTTTAGTAAAGAGACCGGGAATTTTAGGAACTATTATTTTGATGATCCTGTATTTGGAGTAACTGGTTTAAAGTTTATTCTTGATATACTTCCTGACGAGGACAATAAAATCTGGGTTGCAACTCGAAATTCATTGGATTTACTGGATACTCAGAATGGCGATATATTAGAGATTCAAAGAGGAAAAGACGTTTTTGGTATAAAGAATGACCCATATTCCAAAACACAATTGTTAAAATCTGGATCACAATTATGGTTTCATACAAATAATGTCTTTAAATACATTATCCTTAATGGGAAGAATGGTTCAGAGCTTCAAGAGGGTTCATTTGAACTACCTATTAAACCAGGAAGTGAAATAAAATCTTCTTTAATTGATAGGAATGGAATTATCTGGGCATCTACAGGATTGGAGATTTATCAATTTAAACCTCATCTAGGCGCCAAAATACAGGTATTTCCAGTTGAGAATCTTACTTCAACTACGGTATCTTCATCACATTTATTTGAAGATAGGTCTGGTCGCATATGGTTAAGTACAGATATTGGGTTTTTTATAAATTCCGGGAGTAAATTTATCGCTCACAAAGGACTGAATTCATATATTTCTAAGATCGGGAAGGGAGTTCCTGTTACAACCATCATAGAAGACAGATCTAGAATTCTTTGGTTGGGAACCTGGCATGGCATGGTGAAAATTGATCTGAAGCCAGGGAATTTTGAACTGTATAGTAATAATTTCAACCTTCCAGCCAATCTAAATATTAAGAAAATATCTTCGATCCAAGTTGATTATAAAGGCTATTTGTGGATAGGAACTGATGGTAACGGCTTATTTCAGTTTTCACCAGACAGAAGGAATATTGTCGAATACAGTACTGATAGCAAATCAATAAATAATAGAATTAGCAATGACCACATATTAAGTATTTTTGAGGATTCTGATAAGAAACTCTGGCTAGGGACCCAATCAGGAGTGCTTCATTTTAATCAGATTACAAATCGTTTCGAGAACTTAGAAATTCTTTCCAGTTCTGGGGATTCAAAATTACTGCTTAATCTTGGAGTATATCAAATAGGACAGGATAATAATGAGATCATGTTATTTGGGACGAACCAGGGACTTGTTGCCACTGATTTAAAATTCTTGAATGAAAAGAATCCAAAGCAAACTGGAGGTGAATTTTATCAATTAACTGAAAATAGGGTGTTTTCGTTCTTTGTGGATTATAGAAACAGGTATTGGATAGGTTCACAAACAGGAGTTGAACTAATAGATCCAGCTAATCAGAAAAGAAAAAAAATTCACAGGGTAAATCGTGGAAAAATTCAAAACCGCCCAGTCTTATTTATACAGGCTGACCAGTTAAATAACCTTTGGATTGGAACACAGGAAGGACTTGGATATATTGATACGATATCCAACTCAATTAAAATGGTCTCTGATGCGTATGAGTTCCCAGAGGTGAGTATTTATTCTATTACTGATGATCCATATGGGAATTTATGGATGAGTTCAAATTCAGGAGTTATTAGATACTCGCCGGAATCGAACGATTTCCGGATTTATAATAAATATGATGGCTTACAGGGAAATGAATTTACTCAGGGTGCCTGGTTTCAATCTGACAGGGGTGAGATATTTTTTGGTGGATATGATGGATTTAATGCATTTTTCCCTGACAACATAAAACTAAACCCCTTTTTACCTCAAATAGCTATTACTGATTTTCAGTACCTATCTCCCACAGGATGGAAGGATATTCCGGTTTCTGGAGAGTCGTTAAAATTAAGAACAGACAGAACTAACTCGATTTTTTTAAAGTATTCAGTCCTGGAATTCACTAACCCGTCTAATAATCTTTCTGAATATAAACTGGAAGATTTTGACAATGAGTGGAAGAAGGGTATTAATCCTGGCAATGTAATTTATTCAAATCTGAAAAGAGGGACCTATACTTTCAAGGTTCGAGGAAGTAATAATGATGAATTATGGGCGGAACAGGAAGTCAGCTTGAAAATTGTGGTTTCAACTCCTATTCAAAGTACAAAGTTTGCCTATTTAATTTATATAATCCTGTTTATTCTAGCTGTTTTTCAGGGAATTCGATATTGGACCAAGAATCTTCGAAAAGCAAATCAGGTTCTTAAAGAGAAGGAAGTTGCTGCTAAGGAAATTGCCAGGCAAAGAGAAGAATTGGCTATAAAGAATAAAAATATCACTGATAGTATCCGATATGCTCAAAAAATTCAGGAAGCAATGCTCCCGTCCACATATTTTTTCAAAAGACTTTTTCCTGAATCATTTGTTATCCTAAAGCCAAAGGATATTGTTAGCGGTGATTTCTATTGGGTAACTGAAAAAGCAGGAAAAGTATTTATTGTATCAGCTGATTGCACCGGTCATGGAGTGCCTGGAGCGTTGATGTCAATTGTTGGTTTTGAGATTCTAGATCGGATTATTAACGATCAGGAGATTTTTGAACCAGCTGAAATCTTGAATATTTTAAATAAAGGTGTGGAAGCAACCTTTAGTCGAAGCGATGATGATATTACGGTTAAAGATGGAATGGACCTTGGCTTATGTATGATTGACAAAACAGAAAGAAAACTTGAATTTGCCGGGGCCTTCAGTTCCTTATACCTGATTAGAGATAATAAACTTACAGAAATTAGAGGAGATAGGTATTCAATTGGATTAAATGCCAATGAGACAGGAGATCCCTTCACAAATCATTTTCTTGATATCGAGGAAGATGATCGTATGTATCTTTTTACAGATGGATATGCTGACCAATTTGGAGGGCCAAAGGGGAAAAAATTTATGTACAGAAGGTTCAGGCATCTTTTATTAACAGTGCATAAGGTGGCTATGGCTGAACAGAAAAGGTTTTTGGAGGAAACGTTGGATGTATGGATGGGCGATTTAGAACAGGTTGACGATATTCAGGTGATTGGCATTCAACCGATGAAGAGATAGATATACTATTAAATCAACCTTTTCATCATTTCTAACAGATCTTCTATTTGAAAGGGCTTACTCATATAATCATCCATTCCAGCTGATAGACATGTTTCCCTGTCCCCAAGCAAAGCATTGGCTGTCACTGCAATAATTGGTACATGAGAGTTGGTGCTTTTTTCTATCTCACGAATCTTCATTGTAGCAGTAATCCCATCCATTTCCGCCATCTGAATATCCATTAGAATTATATCATATTTAGATGTGCCAAATTTATCTAATGCTTCCTTCCCATTAAATGCCACATCAATGTTTCTGAAATAATCCTTCAAACCTATTCTAACAATTTTCTGGTTTAACTCATTATCTTCAACCAGCAGCAGGTTTGCATCTTTAAGTTCTAGTTTTGCCTTTCCTTTATCAAATTCAGGAACTTTGGCATGCTCATAACTTCTATGTTCTGGATCACTCGGAATGCCAAAAACAGTTTTGAAAAGAAATTGCGTGGATTCCTCCTCCATATTTATTTGGAGGTTACCCTGAAGCAACTTAATAAGCTTTCTGCCAAATAATATATTTAATCCCAGGAGGTCATGCTGAAGACCACCAGCTTTTTCAGGATTATCAATTGCTGAAAGAATAGAATCTATCTGATCTTGAGAAGAAAATACTCGATTGTTTGAGCGGAGGTCAAATACAAAAGTGAAACTGTCCTCTGTCTTTTTATCAAGCTCAACATTTAAATCAACAACATTCTTTTTGCCCTTTGTACTTGCATTCATTATGCTTTCAATCAGAATTAGCATAATTTGTTTTAAAATAACAGGATTGCCGATTGCTTCTTTAGGAACAGTATCCTCTTTTAAACTTAAATTAAATTCCCCAATTTCTTTTTTTGAATAAAATTCAATGGTTCCTTCAATGGTAGTTTTGATGTTAAATAATGTATTTGCTCTATGTTGGAAGCTAACATCAGACGGGGACGATTCAGAAATTGTTTGAATAATATTAACCAGGTTAGTGGTGGAAGCAATAAGTGTTTCTGTAATATTTTTCTGGTTTTCATTTAGTTTTGAGTTTGCTAAAAGATTATTTAGCACAACCATATCATTCAAAGGAGTTCTGATCTCATGAGAAAGTCTTGATATAAAATCTTCTTTTGATTTTTTTATAAATATCTCATTTTCTTTGGCCCTTTTAAGGTCAAACAACAATCTCTGATAAACAAATTCAAAGCTCAAACTAATTAGGAAAATGAATAAATAAAAAATAGAAAAAACGATTATAGATGAGCCTGTTATTGGCAAACCACCGTAAAGTCTGTAATAAATGATTAAACCAATCATTAAGGCTATATACAAAATGCCCGATAATAGGCTTCCTTTCCTGGCACCGAGTAAATAAATAGTTAAGGCAGGGATAAAGCTAAACCAGATTATGTCGGCTGGGAACTTAAAACCATCAAAAAAGAAATTGATGAACAAAAAGGCATAAATCAAAACTATCGAAAAAACAGAATAAAAAACAAATGATTTCGTTTGTCTGTAAAGGAAAAAATCAAGAATTAGAAGAAGGAATATAATAAAGTTTAATATTCCAAAAGAAGTATTTTGAGAAGTCAATGATAAAATACTGAAAATAAATGATCCAATTATTGAACAAAGCACTAAGAATTGGATAAGTAAAACTCGGTCGGTAGATTGCCTATGCTTAAAATTCAGCAGGTTAAATGAAAGATAGCGCAATATTTTTTCACTTGAAATCATATAATTCTGAATTGTAGCGACTATTTGTTCTATACAACAATCGGGTTTAAAATTGAATTATAAAAATAATAAAATAACATAACTCATAGCAATGAATCAAAATACTTTTCAAAAAGGCACATTTTTTGATATAGTTTTTCTGGAACATTTTCATTTTTGCACATTTTGTAGAAATAAGAAAGGAATTCTTAAATTTGATCATATTTTTTAATTAGAGAGTAGGCAATGAGGCGTTTTATAAATATCGTTTTTCTATTAGTATTAATTTCTTCTGGTGCTGTTTATGGCCAGGGTGAAGAGGAGAGGGTTAGTGTTAAATACACTCATGAATTCAGGTTCCAGGATGGAATTTATATGAATTTTGAACAGGTAAAACAAAATGCTCCATTACCGAAATACAAAATCCTAACCAATGCAGATTATCATGATCCTTCTTTTTTCGATAAAGTATTAAGTAACGATGTTTTATACTATTTTGATGATAATGCCACCAGAAATGAAGTATTGTTAGAGGATATCTGGGGATATGCTAAAAATGGGGTATTATATATTAGAATTGGTGGAGAATTTAATCGAATTACTATTGTTGGAGGAATTTGTCATTTTGTAGGAACTGTAACTGTTACTGATACCAGGTATGTAGACCCTTATTATAATCGCTATAATCCATATAGTTACAACTATTATAATTACTATAATAATTTCTATTACCCTCAGCAGTCCCAATCCTATTCGCGAACTGAAATGAAGCAGTTTATTCTTGATTTCGAAACAGGTAAGGTAATGGATTATAATACCAATAATCTGGATATTGCCTTAATGAGGGATCCGGAGCTTCACGATGAGTTTTCTATGCTAAAATCTAAGGAAAGAAAACAGCTGAAGTTTGTGTACATCAGAAAGTTTAATGAGCGCAATCCCGTTTATTTTCCAAAATAGGATTCTGTTATAATTTTTAATGCTTCTTTTTTAATAATTTCTTTTCATTTAGTACTTTTTATATCTGCTGTTCGTCTATTTCAACTATTCAGATTAAAATTGTTTGAAATAGCCTGTCAAATTTGTACTTTTAACACAAGTCAGGTACATTAGATTTATTAAATTAAAAAAATACCTAAAATATGAAAAGGACTAGCCTATTATTCCTACTCGGTTTAGTATTTGCTTCACTTTCAGCCCAGGCTCCTATGCCCACTACAGCCGATATAGATGCGTTTTATAAATCAAAAACTCTTGTTGTCCTTGAGGGGGGATTTTCTTCATACGATATATACATTAAAGAAGAGATTGCTAAATATTGGAATATCACACCTTTCGAAACCATCTCACAACAAGAATTTGAAGAAATGAGAACCGATAACAATTTTTCTTTTCTGGTTGTTACAGAAACCAGGTTTGAACGGGATAGGGAGGGGGTTAACTACACCTTTTTAAACCTCCTGCTTGGTGCTGATGTGCCAACAATTGCAGAAATGCCTGAATTTGGATCCCTACCTTTGGCTTATACAGGAGTAGAGAATGAAAATTACTCATATAAAATTGGTATAATGATAAAGTTCTTGCAAAACAGGGTGGAAAAACTTAAAGAAAGTACCAATGTTGCAGCTATGAAGCAATTAAAATACTACAATAAAGACTCAAAGAAGATAAAAACCAATACCTTATACTTATTTAAAGAGGATCTGGCGCCTAATGTTCAGGAATCTACTAAAATTTTAAAGTACTATCCTTATGATTTTAAAATGGTTACTAATGATGAATTAGCAAAGGTCGTTGGAGATGATGAAAATGCCTTTTTCCTTCATTGTGTAGGTCCAGAGCCAACACAGAGAGAAGGTTGGTCATTTAAATTGATTTTTGGGATCCGGGATGGAGGATTGTATTATTATGGCAGACATACCATATCGGAGAAAAAACCGGGTGGATTTCTTGATACAGATTTTAAGCGAATAGCCAAATAAACTCACCGGGATTAGAATCTTTTTTGGAATATTATTAATCATAAATTGAAATGTGTCATGGTTAGCAATGATGAAAAAAACTGGGCGATGCTTTGCCATTTGGGTGGGCTTGTGCACTTTTTACCTTTTGGTCAAATAATTGTTCCTATGATTATTTGGATGGTGAAAAAGGAGGAATTACCTTTTGTAGATGACCAGGGAAAAGAGGCATTGAATTTTCAAATTTCTATGCTCATCTATTATTTAATCTGTATCCCATTAATATTTATTGTAATAGGAATCTTTCTTCTAGCAATGCTGGGTTTAATAAATCTGATTTTAGTAATTCTTGCCGCTGTTAAGGCCCAACAAGGAGAAGCATTCCGATATCCATTGTCTTTAAATCTTATAAAATAGAGGTTTTGTCTACAAGGTTCTTGTTTAAATTACTGTCATTGAAGCTGATCTAATTCAATAAATTACAAATAAACCAACTATTAATTCATCTTAAAATGAAGAAAATCTTAATACTCGGTGCGATTCTAATAATTGCTTCTTCTCATGATATGTTCATCAAATTGGACACATATTTTTTGAAACCAAATACACAATCTGAGTTATTTATTTTTAATGGAACTTTTGAGAAAAGTGAGAACTCAATTGAGAGGAATCGAATGCAGGATGTTACTTTAATAGGACCAGATTACGAAGTAAAACCATCAGAAATTTCCTGGCACGATAAAGACAAAATTTCTATCCTTAATTTTAAAACAGGCAAATCCGGAACATATGCTGCTGGTATTTCCATTGCACCCAATATGATAGAATTAACAGCCGAAGAATTCAATGAATATCTTGAACATGATGGGGTCTTAGATGTATTAGAGGAAAGAAAAGGAAACAATGAACTCAATAAAGCAGCCAGGGAAAAATATTCAAAACATGTAAAGGCTATTTTCCAGGTAGGAAAAGAAACCAAGGAGCATTTTAAACATTATTTTGGATACCCAATTGAATTTGTCCCACAGGATAATCCATATGAATTGGAAGTTACCGGTGACTTAAAAGTCAAACTTCTTTTGAAAGGAAAACCCCTCAAGAATCATCTGGTTTATGTTGGATATAAGCATACTATTGATGATCAGGATGCACATGAAGGGCACCATCATGAAGAACTACAGCTCAAAACTAATTTAGAGGGCATTGTAAACATGAAAATTAACGAGCATGGATTTTGGTATTTACGGACGATTCATATGGTTAAGAGTAGTGAAAAGGATGTTGATTATGAATCAAACTGGGCTACACTAACATTTGAGGTTAGATAATAAATCGACTACATAATCTTTCCTATCTTTGCATCATTAATTTTGATGAAAAACAACTTAAATGGCCACTCAGAAACCCTCCATACCAAAAGGAACGCGCGATTTTGGCCCTGCCGAAATGATCCAGCGCAATTATATTTTTAATACCATTCAAGAGGTTTTCATTAAATACGGCTATCAGCCTCTTGAAACACCTGCAATGGAAAACCTGGGTACTCTTCTGGGAAAATATGGTGAAGAGGGTGATAAACTACTTTTCAGGATCCTTAATTCCGGTAGATTTTTTTTCTAAGGCATCTGAAAATGATCTCACAGGGATTGATTCACAAAAGCTGGCAAATTTAATTACAGAAAAAGGTTTAAAATACGATTTAACCGTTCCATTTGCCCGATACGTTGTTCAACACAGAAATGAAATTACTTTTCCATTTAAAAGATATCAGATTCAGCCGGTATGGAGAGCGGATAGACCTCAAAAGGGCCGTTACAGGGAGTTTTACCAGTGTGATGTGGATGTAATCGGCAGCGAATCACTTCTTTCTGAGGTTGAGTTGGTGCAAATAGCAAATGAGGTTTTCAATAAATTGGGCTTAAATATTCTGATAAAAATAAACAACAGGAAGGTATTGGCAGGTATTTCTGAGGTTATTGGACAGGCTGAGCAAATGATGAAAATTACCATTGCCATTGATAAGATTGAAAAAATTGGCCTGGAAAAAGTGAATGAGGAATTGATTGAGGCCGGTATTCCAAAAAATTCTGTTGAAAAACTGCAACCCATCTTAAGCTTTAAAGGAACATCCGTTGAAAAACTGGAACTATTGAAAAGTATTTTATCCTCTTCTGAAATAGGTATGCAGGGAGTAAATGAATTAGAGTCTGTAATGGATTACCTTGGACCATTTGATCTGTCGGCTGAAGTCCAGATTGATCTCTCACTGGCACGTGGTTTGAATTATTATACTGGAGCTATTATTGAGATTGCCTCAAAAGATATGGACATTGGAAGTATTTGTGGGGGAGGTCGATACGATGATTTAACGGGGATCTTTGGACTTAAGGATGTTTCAGGGGTAGGTATTTCTTTTGGAGCTGACAGGATTTATGATGTAATGTTGCATAAAAACCTCTTTCCAAAGGAATTGGCCCAAACAACGCAGTTAATGTTTGTGAATTTTGGTGAGGAAGAAGAAAAATACTGCCTCTCTTTGTTAAATAAGATCCGCTCTGAAGGAATTTCAGCTGAATTATTTCCTGATAGGGCCAAAATGAAAAAGCAGATGTCCTATGCCAATGCAAAAAAAATCAACTATGTTGCTCTTGTTGGACACAATGAAATTGAGGAAGGATTGATTACCCTCAAGAATATGAAAGACGGAGAGCAGGAAAAAGTAAAGATTGAGGAACTAATCTCAAAATTGTCAAATCCAGAGTAATTTTCAAACTTTCTCGTGAATTAATGGACTCTTTTAAATAAATAAAATATGCAGGAGAGATTTCATGAAATATCATCCCATGTTTTAAGTTTTAATCAAATCCAGGAAATTCTTGAAAATGATATAAAATTGAAATTGTCACCTGCAGCCGAAGATCGCATAAAAAAGTGCAGGGCCTACCTGGATAACAAACTTAAAAACTCTGATGAACCTATTTATGGAATTAACACTGGTTTTGGGGCATTGCATGATCGGTCCATTTCCAAAGAAGACTTAGGTACACTGCAGAAAAACCTGGTAATGTCACATGCCTGTGGAATGGGAGATGAAGTGCCGCAGGTAATTGTGAAATTAATGCTCTTTCTTAAAATCCAGTCGCTTTCTTATGGCAATTCTGGTGTTCAGCTAGCTACAGTATATCGACTTATTGACTTTTTTAACAACGATATACTTCCAGTTGTTTTCCAGTATGGGTCACTTGGAGCATCAGGTGACCTGGCTCCTTTAGCCCATATGAGTTTACCTTTATTAGGAATGGGGGAAGTAAATTATGATGGAAGGAAATTAAAAGCTAATGGAGTTTTAAAAAAATTAGGTTGGAATCCAATAGAATTGAAGAGCAAAGAAGGACTTGCTTTGTTAAACGGGACTCAATTTATGAGTGCTTTTGGTGTTTACTCTGTTCTAAAAGTGTTTAAGTTGTCACAATTAGCCGATGTGATTGGAGCCTTGTCATTGGATGTTTTTGATGGGAGGATTGAACCTTTTTTTGAAAATGTTCATCTCATCAGGCCTCACAAGGGGCAAATTAAAACAGCCAGTAGAATACGTTTTTTGTTAAACGACAGCGAACTTATTATGCGCCAGGGAAAAGCTGTTCAGGATCCATATTCATTCCGATGTATTCCACAAGTACATGGAGCGAGTAAAGACTCTATTAATTATGTTGCCTATGTTTTTAAAAATGAGATAAATTCCGTAACTGATAATCCAACAATTTTTCCTGAGGAAGATTTGATAATTTCTGCAGGTAATTTTCATGGACAACCACTAGCCCTTGCTCTTGATAATTTATCTATAGCCATGGCTGAATTAGGAAATATTTCCGAAAGGCGAACATACCAACTTCTTTCCGGACAGAGAGACCTTCCACCCTTTTTAATTTTAAATCCGGGTCTTGATTCCGGATTTATGATTCCACAATATACGGCTGCCTCCATGGTAAGTCACAACAAACAATTGGCAACACCTGCTTCAGTTGACTCAATTGAATCCTCTCAGGGGCAGGAAGACCACGTTAGTATGGGGGCAAATGCTGCCTTAAAAGCATATCAAATTTGTTTAAATCTTGAAAGAATTCTGGCTATTGAGTTATTCAATGCCGCCCAGGCACTCGATTTTAGAAGACCTCTTAAATCTTCCTCCTTCCTTGAAAAGATGGTAAAAAAGTATAGGGAAATTGTGCCTTTTATTTCATCTGATAAACCCATGTATGAGGAAATGAACAAAACAGTTAACTTCCTTAGGGATATTGAGCTTATTCTTCCTGAACCATAATTGACTTTATTAACCGGCTAATATTTGGTTTTAGATATGTTGGCAAACATAAGGGCCCGAAGTAACATATTTCCCAGTTTTTTTATTTTTGAAACTGTATTTTAATCTAATAATATCATGGCATTAATTATAACTGGTACTGGTTTAAAAATTGAAGACCTTGTTAGGGTTGCTAGAAACAATGAAAAGGTGAGACTTCACCCAGATGCACTCGCAAGGATTAAAAAATGCAGATTGATGGTGGAACGAAAGATTGAGGCCAGGGAAATCATGTATGGAGTAAATACCGGAATTGGGGAGTTTTCTGAAGTAGTTTTGAACGACGACCAGGTTAAAGATTTTCAGAAATATTTAATTTATAATCATGCTGCTGGGATTGGTGATCCTATGCCTCTGGAATACGTAAGGGGCGCGATGTTGGGCAGGATAAATGTACATGCACATGGGAATTCAGGTTGTAGACCAGAAATTACATTTACACTTATTGAAATGTTGAACAAAGGTGTAACACCTTTTGTCTGTCAGAAAGGGTCCGTAGGGGCTTCAGGTGATCTTGCACCCATGTCTCAAATAGCACTTTTACTTTTGGGAGAGGGAAAAGCTTACTTCAAGGGAGAGTTGTTAGATGGAAAAAAGGCTTTAGATGAAGCTGGAATTGCAGTTCCTGGACTAAAAGCAAGAGATGGCCTTGCAACCATAAATGGCTCGAATGTGCTGACTGCAATGAGTGCTTTATTTCTTTATGATGCAAATAATTGGTTGAAACAGGCTGAAATTGCAGCAGCAATGTCATTGGAAGCTTTGAAAGCAAATATGATGCCCTATTCGACTAAACTTCATAAGGTAAGAGGATTTAAAGGAGCTGTTCGCAGTGCAAGAGCAATTCAGAAACTTGTGAAAGGAGGAGATCTTGAATCTGGGAAAATTGCATGCAAAGTTCAGGATGCATATTCAATGAGATCAACACCGCAGGTTATTGGTACAGCACATGATGCATTAGAATATGCTCGTAGTCAGGTTGAAATAGAACTAAATGGAGTGGGTGATAATCCTGTTTTCTTTCCAGATGAGGATATGCAATTGTCTGGTGCTAATTTCCAGGGATCACCTGTTGCATTACCAATGGACATGGCTGGAATAGCCATAACCATGGTAAGTGTTATGTCGGAAAGAAGAATGAATCGATTGAATAATCCGGCATTAAGTGTGGGGTTACCAGCTTTTTTAACAAAAGGAGCAGGTATGTTTTCAGGCATGATGCTTAGTCAGTATACAGCTGATATGCAAATTGTAGAGCAGAGAATCCTGTCTGCACCAGCTTCTATTCAATCCATTCCTGCTGCTGCCGATCAGGAGGATTTTGTATCGATGGGGATGAATACAGCTATAAAGAATTTCCAGATTTTGGATAATGCATATGGAATTCTGGGTATTGAATTTATGGCCGCGGCTCAGGCACTTGATTTCAGAGAATATGAATTTGGAAAAGGGGTAACTACGGCCAAAGAAGTGGTTAGGAAATATGTTGAATTTCTAGATGTTGACAGGCCATTGTATGAGGATCATACAACTATGAAGGAGCTTGTAAAATCATGCGAAATTCTCTATGAAGTAGAAAATGAGATTGGAATTCTGGGATAGTATTTAAAGAATATATTGGTAAAGCAAATTCTCTTCAATCCTTGGTTTGCACTCCTAATTCATTCCTTGTTTTTTTCTTTGCTGATTGTTCCTGATCTGACGTAGTAACATTTCTTTAAATTGATTCTCAGCCTGGTAAAGTTTCATTACCTTCTTTATGGGCAAAACTTTTTTAAATTCCTTGTGATATATAGTTAGCAAATTAGCCTCTTCTTTATTATACTCAATATATTTATCAGAGATTTCCTCAATTTCTTTATCAGAAAGTGTACTGAAACTCTGTCTGAGATATCTATCTGTGTCTCTTTTCTCCAGTAAAATATCATTTTTCTTTTTTTGATATTCATTATATACTGGCCAAAACTTTTCTGCCTCAGCAGAGGTAAGATTTAGTTTTTGAGTATAGAATGCAATTTTTTGTGCATTAAATCGCTCAAGTTTTTCAATATCCATATCCTGTGACATCCCTTTCATAGTGCATAAAGAGAGTAGAATTAAAATCAGACCTGTAGTTTTTATATTTTTCATATCTATTTCCTTAAAGTTCTTTGTAAAGAGTGAATTCATCAATTCCCTCATTAATTAAATAATGAATTATTTCTGATGAATCTTCCTCACCATTTTCTGATCCATTAATTTCTAATATGTTATCAATAATAAATGATTCATCAAAATCTTCAACGTAAAAATCAACATATTCTAGAGCATTATTGCTTGAAACAACTAATTCAAGTCGCTTGGCATTAAAATGATCTAAAAAGTAATAACCGACCATAATGAAACCCAGTATAGATGCTGCAACGAAAATAGTTGGCCATAATTTCCGGGATCTTTTTTGTTTCAATGCATCGCTTATTTCACTTTCCTTAATAGAATCTGCAATTTTTTCGGGTAACTTGTCAAAATAGCCCTCTGGGACATTGTACATGCCTTCTTTTTTAATATTATGCAAGTCTATTCCCATTTTTTCTCTTGTTGATTCCTGATTATTAGAATAAAAATAAGTTAAAAGGTTTAATTATTTTGTAATATTTCTTCAATTTTTTTTACTGCATGATGGTACGAAGCTTTTAATGCTCCCACTGAAGTGTCAAGAATTTCTGACATATCTTCATATTTAATTTCGTCAAAGTATCTCATATTAAATACTATTCTTTGCTTTTCAGGCAAGGTGAGAATCGCCTTTTGCAACTTCATTTGAATTTCATCTCCATTAAAGTATGAGTCACTTTCCAATGTATTCACCAAATAGTTTTCATACTCGTCAAAGGGAACTAAGCTGTTTCTTCTTTTTTGCTTTATGTAGGTGAAAGCTTCATTGGTGGCAATTCGGTATAACCAAGTGTAAAGCTGAGACTTTTCTTTAAACTTATTTAGATTTTTCCATGCTTTTACCATGGTATTCTGAATAACATCATCCGCATCATCGTGGACTATTACAATTTTTCGAATGTGCCAGTATAATTTTTCCTGGTACTTTCGCACAATCAGATTGAAAGCCTCTGTTTCACTGCCTTTTTTTTTGAAAAGAGTAACAAGTTCTTTATCCGTATATGACATTTATATAGATCCGGATTTATATATTCTTTTCTTCTTAGATGATGCTGTATGCGGAAGGTTTAATTAAGATGAAATTATAATTTCAATGATTGTGAGCTTCCAGATCTTACTATGATCCTTTTTTCAATGGTATAATAGCTTGATTTTGCATACCTTGGGCGGAAGACAACTCTATAATTTCCGGGTTGCAATACTACAGTTTCATTTTTCACATCAGGGCCAACATTATATACCCATTCTAATTCAGTTTCCTTTTGTACATATATACTGCAATAACCTGGATTTGTCATCAAAAGAGTAACAATTCCCGGGACCGGTATTGTTATGGTGGTGGTTGTAGATTGCTTAATTTCAAGATCTTTAATAAATATCCTTGGTAATATTGGGATTTCAAGATCGTATTTGCCAACTAGATACTTCCCTGGTTCATTTACAATTTGCATGTTAATTGTGCTCATGTCTCCAGCTTTTCTTACAATTACATGCTGATTTTTATACCTTGTGCCTGAAGAAACAATTTCCATATAACCCTGTGGGACATCTGCGGCGATAATATTATGTTTGCCTTTATAAACAACTATATCATTAACTACAACTTTTGGGATTGTATGAACTACCATCCGATATTTAATCAGCGGATCAAGGGTAATAGTATCAGGTTTTCCTCTTCTGTTAATTGTATGTATGTAATTGTATTTTATTTTGCCCGACTCAGAATTATAAAAGGACATGTTTACATTAGTTTCAGAGGGATATCCATCCTGATCAAGCAAATTTACCTGTGCAGTAGTTGAGTTAAGTGCTTCTGAAATTACTACACCCAGAACACTTTGAAAATTCTCTTCCTCAGAAGCATTGTATAGTCGTCCCACACATTCAAATGTTTTCCTGAACTCAGGGTCTAATCCTATTCCAATAATAAATGGTTTTAAATAGACACCCTCTTTCTGCAACTTGGCTGAAACTTCGCAAGGATCTCCCTCGCATTTTTCAATTCCATCAGTAATAAGAATTACAATATTCCTGCTATTATCGCTTTTTGGAAAATCATTTGCACATTTCTCAAGTGAATTGGCTATAGGTGTGGTCCCTCTAGGTATCAAATAGCGGAGTTTTTGTCGTATTTTGGAGGAATTATTTTTAGCAAATGCTACCTCAAGCTTAGTGTCATTGCAGTCCTGTGGTGGAACAGGACTCTGGTGTCCATATACACGAAGAGCCATTTCAGTGTAGGGCATATTTTCAAGGCTATCAATTGTATGGATTAAAAATTTTCTGGCGATATTGATTTTCTTATCACTTTCCCATTTGCCTGCCATGCTTTGAGAGCAGTCAAGGACAAATAAAATACGGGTAACGGGAGGTTCCGTTTTATCATCAGAGATTTTTATTTGAGCAAAAGAAGGCTCAAAATATAAAACCCCCAAAAATAAAATTATTATTTGGGTTAAGTATTTTTTCAAGGTACTAATAGAGCTGTTTAAAAAATAAAAATAGTAAAAATTCCTCTTTTCTGGTTATTGTATTCAGAAATGTTATTATTTTAACATTTCCGTACAAAATAGCCAGCCCTGATCCTGTAAATTCTATTGAGCTCAATCTTAAACCTCATCAAATTCCCAGAACCAGTTAAAACTGTATTTGTATTAGTTTTAACGATTACAAATGGTAGAAAGTTTCTAAAAACCACAGAATAAGTGTAATTTTGCCAAAAATTTAGAAAAACCAGACAAGATGGGGCTTAAATGCGGAATAATCGGATTGACAAATATTGGCAAAACAACTTTGTTTAATTGTATATCAAATACAAAAGCTGAAATTACCAACTTTGCTTTTAGCTCTAATAAGTCTAATATCGGAATGGTAAACGTTCCTGATCAACGATTGTATCAATTAGAAGAGTTCCAGGAAACAGAAAAAATTATTCCTACAACTGTTGAACTGGTTGATATTCCAGGTCTGGCTAAGGGAGCCAGCAAAGGTGAGGGAGTTGGAAATACATTCCTGGCCGATATACGAAATACAGATGCTTTGATACACGTTGTGCGCTGCTTTGACGATGAAAACTTGCCCCATATTGAAAGCTCAGTTGATCCAGTAAGAGATAAGGAAATTGTTGATTTTGAGCTTCAGGTACGTGACCTTGAATCGGTAGAAAAAAAAATTGAGAAGCTGGCAAAACAGGCAAAATCCGGGGATAAAATGGCCAGGGAAGGTGTCGATGCGCTAAATAAATTTAAGGCACACCTTGAAGATTTTCAATCGGTTAGGACGGGCAATTTTACTGAGAAAGAAGAAGAGTTTATTGAAGACCTTTCACTTCTTAGTGCGAAACCGGTATTGTATGTATGCAATGTAGATGAAAGCTCTGCTTCACAAGGAAATCATTATGTTGAAAAAATGAAAGAGGCTATCGCAGGTGAAAATGCGGAACTGTTGGTGATAGCAGCCGGTATGGAAGCTGAAATTGCCGAACTGGAAGCCGAAAATGACAGGAATGAATTTCTTGAAGAAATGGGATTAGTGGAACCAGGAGTAGATAAGTTAATCAGGTCGGCGTATAAACTCCTCAACTTAAAAACCTTTTTTACTGTTGGGCCTAAAGAAATCAGGGCATGGACGATAAAGGAAGGAATGAGTGCCCCACAAGCAGCCGGGGTAATTCATAGCGATCTTGAAAGAGGATTTATCAGGGCTGAGGTTATGCATTATGATGATTTTGTAAGCCTTGGTTCGGAACAGGCTTGTAAGGATAAAGGTAAACTGCACATTGAGGGCAAGGGCTACATTGTAGAAGACGGGGATATCCTCCACATTAGATTTAATGTTTAGTATTTTTGAAATTCCCACCAATTTTATTTACAGATTAGTTTTTTGAGATTTTTTTAATAATGTATTTTCTAAATGTGAATATATAATGACAGAATGCACAAAAACGAAGTACATAATATAATATTTTTAAGACCTTTTGGGTTATTCCCTTATCTTTGCAGCTTAATATTTTCTGGTATTTAAAACTAATAGCTTAATGTTTGATTTAAAGAAGTTTGGAGTTTCTCTAATAGGGGTTATCACTTTACTCTCATCTTATACTGTACAATCTCAGCAACCAGCAGGAATACCTTCTGAGCAACCGAAGCTGATAATTGGAATAATGTTCGATCAACTGCGACCAGACCAGATTCAGAAATACTGGGATAAATATGGCAACGACGGGTTCAAAAAGTTAATGAATAATGGGACAATTGTAAAATCAGCTTCGTATAGCAATTTCAACACAACCGAAGCATCCGGATATACTACTATTGCAACCGGAACGCAACCATCAGAACATGGAATAGTGGCCAGGCAGTGGTTTGAGATTCTTAGTGACAAGCTTGTTTTTTGCACTGATGATCCCTCAGTTCTACCAATTGGAGGAAGTTTTGAGAATGGACCTTTTTCCCCAAATAAAATAATGGTATCCGGTTTTGCAGACGAATTGAAATTCTCTAACCAGCTTCAATCTAAAGTATTTAGTGTGGGCCTGAATTATGAAACAGTGATACTTAGTGGAGGACACTCTGCTAATGCAGCATTCTGGTTTGATGATATTTCAGGAAATTGGATGACCAGTTCCTATTACCTTGATAGTTTGCCAATATGGCTAACAGATTTTAATGAGAAAAAATTTGCTGACATTTATCTTACACGGAGCTGGGAAACTTTCCATCCAATTGAGAATTACTCAATTCTGCCCCCTTCACTTAAAAAAGCAGATGTAAATTTTCATGGAAAAACTTCTTTGCCATATGATCTTGATAAAATGAGTAAGAAGAAGAGAAATGAGAGAGATTATTCTATTTTACAATATACTCCTTTTGCAAATACTTTAGTGGTCGATATGGCTGTGCAGCTTATGGTTGAGGAAGACCTGGGTAGTGATATTTATACTGATTATTTAGCTCTTACTTTCTCTTCTTTGGGTCCGGTTTCAAGTACTTTTGGACAAGAATCGATGGAGTTGGAAGATGTAATGATAAGATTGGACTTACAACTCTCACATCTTCTTAAATCTGTTGAAGAAAGGATTGGGAAGGAAAATGTTCTGGTCTTTATGACTGCTTCTCGCGGAATGCCCAAGGAGCAGACGTACTTTGAAGAATTAAAACTTCCTGTAGGATTGTTTAAGCGAAATCAGGCCCTGTCATTATTACGAAGCTATTTGAATGTAAAATATGGAAATGGAAATTGGGTCAGAGGATTTTTTGGAAATCAGATTTACCTTAACAGGACCCTAGTTGAAGATGCTGGTATTCCTCTTGATGAGATTCGTGGAAACGTAGTAAACTTCATGGTCCAGTTCTCAGGCGTAGCCCATGCAATTACTGCTTCAACTCTTTATTCAGCGAATTTTGAGAATAATTTATTTGCCCTGGTTCAGAACGGGTATAATCCAAAAAGATCTGGAGATGTTATGGTTGTATTGCGGCCCGGCTGGAGAATGGATGATGAAGGAATTATTGGATCAGGTTATAACTATGATAGAAAGGTACCCCTGGTTTGGTATGGATGGAAAATTGGCAAGAATGTTATATACAACAATGTGGATATAGCGGATATTGCACCTACAATTTCATTGTTTTTGAATATTCCATTACCCGATGCAAGTTTTGGAACTCCTATACTCGAGTTGTTAAAGTAGACTTGACTGGAGGATTTTACAAAAAGGAATTTTTTTGCTTTGAATTTTAAAAGTATGCAGATATTTATATATTTGCAGCTTGATTAACTAATTGTAAACTAATAAAATCAATTAAAAATGAGAATGATTTCAGGTAAAAACGTGAAAAGTCTGGTTCTAGTAATGTTATTTTCAATTTCTATAACTGGATTCTCACAATCAATGAAGGAAGCGGTTGATGCTTTTAATGAGGGCGCTTCATTAACAAAATCCAATCCTGATGGTGCTATTAAAGCATTTGAGAAATGTATTAGCATTTCTGAGAAACTTGGGGATGAAGGAAAGTGATACAAAAGAAAAAGCGGAACAGCAATTACCTTTACTATATTATACAGTTGCCCTAAATAGCTATAAAAAGAAAGATTTTGATGCTGCGATTGCTGGTTTGAATGAGGCAAAAGCTGTTGCAGATAAGTATGGGAATAAGGAAATCAGTGCCAAGTCTGAAAAGATTATTCCTCAGTTTTATTATGCAAAAGGAAGTTCTGAATATAAGAGTAAGGAATATGAGACAGCATTGGCTTCGCTGGATAAGGCTGCTGAATTAAATCCAAAGTATGCAAAACCATATCTTGTAAAAGCTACAATATATAAAGCGCAAAATGATACTGAGAATATGCTTATGGCTTGTGATAAAGCCATCGAAGTAGGTTCATCCGGAGATAAAAAAACAGCTGAATCAGCAAAGAAACTGGCCAAAAACACAAGCTTTAACAATGCAGTTAGCAGGCAATTGGTGCAAAAAATTGGGAGTGAGGCTGAAACAAGTTTAAAAAAATCTATTGAATATGGAAATGATACTCCTGATGCTCATTATCAGTTAGGGAAAGTATATGTTGCCCAAAAGAGAATGGGATCCAGCAATTGCTTCACTAAATACTGCAATTCAGGGTGATCAGGGTGATGCAGTCGCTAAAGCAAAATACTATTACGAGTTGGGAAATGCTTTTGTTGGTAAGGGGGATAATACTTCTGCCTGTGATTCTTTCAAAAAAGCACAACATGGCGAATATGCCCAAAATGCAAAGTACCAGATTGAGACTGTTTTGAAATGTAATTAGACTTTTTGGGGGTTCCTAAATTGGATATTGAATAAAATACAATGCCTCCAGTTGTTAATGGGGGCATTTTTTTTTAAAGTATATTCTTCAAGTTATGTTCTAAAGAATTTCTCATTTATTGCAGTGAAAAAGTATGTTGTAGTGCAGCTTATTATAAAATAATATAATATGTTTTTGATGAGTTGTTAGAAATATTACATAAAATTAAGATTTTGGTTAATAGTGTTTTATAAAAATTAACTATAATCACCGCCTCCTAGAATAAATGTATGACTAAGACAAAAGCGATATTAATTATTTTTGTTTTAATTGTTGCCAGTTCTTTTAAGGCCTGGTCACAGGTTGTAATTTCTTCATTGGAAGGAGAATACAGGGATGGCCAGGTTTTTCTTACATGGAATGAAACCAATATCACTGATAGTACTCATTTTAATGTATACCTGAGTAGTGTTCCTATTACTAGTGAAAACTTATCATCAGCTACAAAAGTTGGTCATCATATTGAGACCTCCAGTGCATGTGACTGGTGGCAGAATCCAGCATCCTTTTCTGCTGATTCAGTTGACAATAAAACCAATGGATTTAAATTACATGATAGAACATTAGATCCTGCTTCCGGGTTATTTGTCCATACAGTCACATCTTCAGATCCTGTGCAGATATATTTTGCTGTCACTTATTCAAATGGAAGTTCAGAAGATCAAGAAATTGTCTCCGGTGAAAATTCATTACTTAATCCTGTTCAGGGAATGGTAAGTGAAGCTAAGCCAATTCCTTTGGATAATGCGCCCTTACCTGGAAATTCAAATGGGAAATCTCTAATATTTCAACTGCACGGACGAGGTAGTGATGCATCTGTAAGTGGTAACTCGAATTTTCTTTTTTTTGGTGATAATTCGCATGGATGGAGGGAAGGACTTGCCAGGAAGTTTTATGTTGGAGAAACTGAGGAAAGCATAATTATCATGCCATATGATCGGACGTGGATCGGTAGACCACTTTTGTATAGTAGGGATATGCGGGATCATGTCCCGGCAATTAATACCTTTTGGTATGGATGCAATAATATGATATATGATGAAGAGCTTAGTCAGGATGGTGTAATGGTTGACTATACTGAAAAGTTTCTTCTTTACCTTGTTAAATGGGCCCAGGAATACTATGAAACAGATCCTGACAGAACTTACCTTCAAGGAACATCCATGGGAGGAGCAGGAGGAATTTCAGTAGGTTTTCACAATCCTGATGTGTTTGCACGCATTGAAAGCAAAGTGCCAATCGTTGCTTTTACGGATAAAAGTGGAAGTGATGAAAGGAGTAGTTTGTATCGTCTGGATGGGGTTTGTGGTAAGCCTTGCGACAGCACAATATACACATCAACTGGGATTCGCTTCATTGATTATATGAACGGGGAAAAAACTGTTCGGGAATTTAAAGGTGAATTACCTTATCTTGTCTTATGCAATGGTCGAAATGATGCATCTATACCTTGGATAAATAATCCTTCTTTTTACCAGGCACTTGATGAGACAAACAGAGGATTTTATTGCTATTGGGATAATGGAGCACACAATATGCATGATTCCCTACCTGAAGATTTCTCAAATCTATTTAGTTTAATCCCGGAAATAAGAAAGAGTAAAAGTTATCCTGCGTTTAGTGAATCTTCAATTAGTAAAGATCCAGGGAATGGAGAAAAAGACAATGGCGACATTGTTGGCTGGAAGAATAGGGGAATTTACTGGATTGAAGTTACGGAAACTGCTGATTCATGGAGCACCAAAATCTTTACGAAAGGTGATTTTTTACAGTATCCTTCTTCTGTGAGTGTTACTCCACGAAATCTGACTCAGTTTAAACCTGGAAACAATGAGATGCTCATTGCTGACTACTCAGGTTCGCAAAAATCAATACAAACCGATGAAAACGGAATTGTAAAAGTGGATGGGATAGTAATAAATTCATTACAAGATACTGTAAAGCTTACTATTTCTAAAACAGCGACCATTAAGGGACAAGTAAAATAGTCAAATGGAGCTTTCAGTCTATCCAAATCCTGTTAAAGAGAGACTTACGATAAATTTAACTAAACTATACAAAAATGTTAAAGTTGAAATAGTTAATGGGAGTGGACAGCTCGTTTCCCAATCAGAGGTTCAATCGGTATCCGAATTACAAATACCATTTACCAATAAACCAGGTCTTTATTTTATTAGAATCCAAACAAATGAAGGAACTGGTTCAGTAGTAAAAGTGATTAAAAATTAGAATCTCGAAAATTATTTCGCTGCCTATTATTTACTCCAATTTTGGCAAGCCTGGGAGACTATTTTAATTAAGTCTATATTTTTCTCAATGGCATTCCCAACAACAATAATATCTGCACCAGCATTATAAAACTTATTTGCATCTTCTTCAGTTTTGATGCCTCCGCCAACAATCAATGGCACAGAAATGTTTTCTCGAACTGCTCTAATTACTTTTTCAGGCACTGGCATACTTGTACCGCTGCCTCCTTCCAGGTAAATCAATTTCTGTCCGAGCATCTCACCTGCCATAGCAGTAGCGATAACAATTTCTTTTTTTTCAACAGGAATAGGATTCGTTTGACTCATATATTCAACTGCAGTCCTTTGTCCTGATCCCACAAGGATGTATCCTGTAGGAATAACTTCAAGGTTAAGTTTCTTAATTATTGGTGCGGCAACTACATGATTCCCTATCAAATATTCAGTATTCCGTCCTGATATTAGTGACATTAATAAAATTCCATCAGCTTTTCCCGATATTTGTATTAAGCTACCAGGGAATAACAAAACTGGAATATCTGTTAATGATTTTATTGTTTCAATGGGCTTATCCAATGTGTTTGAAACAAGACTTCCTCCAATAAAAATAAAATCTACCTGTGATTGGTGTGCTGCTGAAATAGTTTTGACTAATGCACTATGAGAATAGTTTTCCGGGTCAATTAATAGTGCAAAGAATTTCCTTTTTCCTATATTTTCATTGATAAAATTGTAAATCATATACTTAATGGTTTGCAACACATAACAACAACATAATTATCCATTTTAAAATATTGCATATTGAACTCATCGTGTTTCTTCTCAGAATGCACAAAACCTTTTATCTCACCTTTTTCTGATACTTCAAATGGTTTAATAAATAAGTGTAGTTTGAAATTTAATTCGTTTTTATCGCAAATCTTGTACAAAGCTTCTTTCGCACACCAATGTATATACATATGATACCTCCTTAGACCAGGATCAGTGCTAATTTTTTCCATTGGGTGAATAAATTTATCGGCAATGTTCTCAATACGATGGGACATGAATTCAAGATCAATTCCTACTTTTTTTGTCTTACTTAATAAAATAGAAGTTAGCTTGTGAGAATGAGTTATACTTATTTGAAATGAGTTGTCTTTAACGTAGGGTTTGTTAGTCTTGTCATAAATAATTCTGGCTTTTTCACCAGCCAGCTCTCTAAGAAGGATTCTAACACTAAGAAATTCAAGCTTTCTATTATAATTTTTAAATCCATCCAGTCTTACTTGCTCATAAGTTTCTAAGTGAACCTGTGAACGCAAAGTGTCAAGATCTTCGGTTATCTCCCAGGTGCCCAGAATACAATCTTTTGGCATTTCTTTTTTTGCGATAAGACCCATTTCCGAATTTGTTATTTAAAAATCGGGGTAATAGAGATAAAAATGGAAATTAATCAAATATAATTAATTCCATTCAAATGTGTCAATAAAGTGGATGACATCCTGCCGGAAAAAATCAATTACAGGTGCTAGAGAATCCTTTTCAACCCTGGTTTTGAAATAGAGGGCACCTCTTAAAAAATGATCGGTACTGTCAGTTAAAAAAAATTGAACAGAGGAGGCAGCATTTCCTTCAATATCATAAAGGATACCATATACACGATCCATATCTTTATTTATTAAATGCTCATTAATAGCATCGGCTTTAACAGTATGTTTATATGCCAATGTGTGAGCATCTTCTAGAACAGCGTTTAGATTACCTTTAACTTCAATATAACTAATATGTATACTGCCATTGTAATCAGGAAAATCTATATTGATCCAACAAGGTTCTGAGTTAGGACTATTATCTTTATTTACAATAGAATATAAAGGGTATTCAAATGAATATGGACAATTGCCCTTGTATAGTTGATATTTTTTCTGGGGAAAATCAATTCTATAATAACCTCTGGGCTTCGGGGTGTACTTATTACGACATCCAGAAAATAAAATCAGAGAAATGATAAATATTAGGTGGATTATTCTATTGATGTTATTTCGATTCATCATTCCCTGAATTCATGGTCACTTTAATTTTCTTTATTCGCCTTTTGTCTACTGATTGAATGGTAAAAACAAAATCATTAAGCTTAAAAGTTGCATTTTGCTCTGGAATTTCTCCACTTATCTCAAGGATTAATCCTGCAAGAGTATCTGCATCTCCTTTAATATCATCGAAAATATCATCTGGCTTATCTACTACCTTGAAGAAATCATTTAAAAGTGTTTTGCCCTCAAATATGAATGTATTGTCATTTACTTTTGAATAGAAACTTTCCTCTTCATCGAATTCATCAGTAATTTCACCAACTATTTCTTCAAGTATGTCTTCAAGAGTAACTACCCCGCTTGTACCCCCATATTCATCGATTACGATTGCCATGTGAATTTTACTTGATTGAAATTCCTTCAACAAGTCGTTAATTTTTTTTGATTCAGGAACAAAGTAGGGTGGCCTAATCAATGATTGCCATTTAAAATCCTCCTTTTTATGAATATGAGGTAATAAATCCTTTATGTACAAAATACCTTTTATTTGATCAAATGATTCAGAAAAAATTGGAATTCTGGAATAACCTGCTTCCAGAATATTCTTAATCAAATCAGGAAAGGTAATAGCAATATCAATTGCGAAAACATCAATCCTTGATCTCATGATTTCCTGAACATCAATATTCCCAAATTTTACAATGCCTTTTAAAATATGTTCATCCTCGGGAATTTCAGTAGCCGATAATTCGAGTGCGTCAGAAAGTTGATCCATTGAAATGGACTCTTTTTTCTTCGACAATCTCTTGTTAACGAAAGAAGTAGAAGAAACCATAACTACAACAATTGGGTAGAATATTTTTTCAAGAATATATATTGTAGGTGCCATTCGAAGTGAAAACTTAGTAGCGTTAACATTGGCATAAATTTTCGGAATGATTTCACCAAATAGCAATAAAATAAAAGTAATCAGTACTATTTGAACTATAAACCCCAAGACTTTAGCTCCTGCAAAATCTACCAGCGAGTTAGTAATATAACTGGAAAGAATTACTATACCAACATTTACCAGGTTGTTCACCACGAGTATCGTTCCAAGGAGTTCCTCAGGTCTACTATGCAACGAAATAAGTTTTTCGGCATTTTTAGATTTGGTGTTATCGAACTTTATTAAGGTCAGAAGGTGAAAGTGAGAAAAATGCCACCTCTGAACCTGAGATAAGGCCAGAGCAAATCAATAAAAATACCAACACAATTAGCCCGATTATTATACCAAGGGTAGGAGGGTGGAATAATACGTTCAGCTCAACCATGAAAATAAGCGGGATTGGGTCATCTGGTTCCAAAATGATTATTTAAAAGTTTGTCAAATTGCTAGAATGGAAGATCGTCATCTTCCTGTGGCCCAGAATTAACACCAAATGCATCAGCGGTAGAATCTCCTTTATTAGTAGTTTCATTTTGAGACTCAGCATTTTGTCCAGGATCCTGATCGCCTGATTGAGAGGATTGATCCTCTGATTTTCTGCCAAGCATTTGCATGTTGTCAGCAACTATTTCAGTAATATAACGTTTATTACCGTCTTTATCCTCATAAGAACGGCTTCTTATTTTACCTTCAATATAGAGTGGGGTTCCTTTTTTGACCCATTTCTCAGCGACTTCTGCAAGTTTCCTCCAAAGTACAACATTATGCCATTCAGTATTCGTTACTTTATCGCCACTCTTATTTGTATAGGTTTCACTTGTAGCAAGGGGAAATTTTGTTACAACAACTCCATTGTCCAGATATCTTACCTCAGGATCACGTCCTACATTTCCTAACAAAATTACTTTATTTATCATATGTTAAACTCAAGTTAAAAGATTCTGTAAAAGTAGAAATATTATGCAGATTTTCAAATTGTATTAGTTGGTATTAGTCCATCTTATATTTTTCAATAAAAGATATAAGAGGTTTGGGAAATGCTAGTTTTTTTATGTCTTTCTTATTGATTTTCAAAAATATGGTATCTGGCAGTCTAACCTCAGGACTTAATTCAAGTAGATAAAATTCCCCTTTTATTATCTGGTGAGTTAATAAATGATGAAAGCCGCCACTTAATTTTGAAATGGCAAGCTTTTCAATAGGAATACTTAGAAGGCTTTCAAACATTTTTAAAACCGCCTTTTGATTTGATTTATTTTCAGTTTCTACCATGGGGAATTGGTAAAGATCTGGCCAGATATTATTTTTTCCTCTTTTTTGGACATAAGTTTGCTGCTTACAGCTTACTACTAAAAAGTGAAAGTATCGGGTCTTTTTCTTGACTTTCACTTTTTTTGGTGGATATTCACTAACTCTATTATGTTGAAAGGCAAAACACAATTCCTTTAAAATACATTCGCTACATGATGGATTTGTTGGAACACAATGTAATGCACCAAATTCCATTATGGCCTGGTTGTGGTCACCCGGGTTTTCTTTAGAAAGTATTTCATTTGCCTTTTTATGTATTTTCGAATCGAACTCTTTGGAATTTGTATTATTAATACCAAATAATCTAGAAAGCACTCTTATAACATTACCATCTACAGTAGCTGCAGGTTCATTTCCTGAAATTGAAGCAATAGCTGCTGCTGTGTATTTGCCAATTCCTTTTAGACTTAATAGACTATCATAATTGTTTGGAAACGATCCATTAAATCTGGTTTTGACCATTTTTGCAGCAGTTATCATATTTATGGCTCTATTATAATAACCAAGTCCTTGCCAAATTTTCATTACCTTTTCAGGATCAGATTCAGCAAGAGAAGTAACATCAGGAAATGCCTCCGTAAACTTAAAATAATAAGATAATCCCTGATTTACACGTGTTTGCTGTAAAATTATTTCCGAAACCCAAATAAAATAGGGATCCTTGGTTTCTCTCCAGGGCAGGTCTCTTTTATTAATATTATACCAGTTTAATAAAATTTCAGATATATTGGCAGGTTGTGTCAACATAATTTTCATAATTGCCTCAAAAATAATAGTATAACATTTGATATATAATTAAAAAACTTTTTATATTTGCAGTCCCTAAAGATATTATTTATTTAAAGTATTGATAATTAAAGATTTTAAAAATGACTAAAGCAGACATTGTAAACGAGATTTCAAAAAGTACAGGAATTGAAAAGGTAACTGTTCAGAAAACAGTTGAAGCATTTATGGAAACAGTGAAGGGTTCCCTAGTAAAAGATAAAAATGTTTATTTAAGAGGATTTGGTAGCTTTATCGTTAAGAAAAGAGCGAAGAAAACAGCAAGGAATATTTCTAAGAATACAACTATAATCATTCCCGAGCATTTTATACCTTCCTTCAAACCTGCAAAATCATTTGTGAATAAGGTTAAGAAAAACGTAAAGTAGTATTAAAGCGATTAAATTAGTTTAATATGCCAAGCGGAAAGAAGAGAAAGAGACATAAGATGGCAACCCACAAACGTAAAAAGCGTTTGAGGAAAAACAGACATAAGAAGAGGAAATAATACCTTTTACAATCTTATCGTATTGACTTTACTAAACCTAAAGATCCGTTCGGGCCTTTAGGTTTATTCTGTTATTCCCTGTGTTGCTAGGGTTTGAAATTTGAATCAGTTAATTTGTTGGTGTTGTGAGTAATGAAATAGTGATTGATGTAACCTCTAAGGCAATAACAATAGCGCTTTTAGAGGAGAAAAGACTGATTGAACTTACTAAAGAAAAGAGTAGTCTGCAATTTTCAGTTGGAGACGTTTACCTTGGAAAAGTACGCAAAATCATGCCTGGACTCAATGCTGCATTTATTGATGTAGGATATGAGAAAGATGCTTTTTTGCATTATCTTGATCTGGGTGCACAATTTAATTCCCTTAGTAAATATCTTAGCCTCATTTTGTCAAAAAGAGGCAAGCCCATAATCCCCTTACCTAAGTTCAGAACTGAACCTGATATTCCAAAAGATGGTAAAATATCGAATGTTCTCAAATCTGGTCAGCAAATTTTAGTACAAATAGCCAAGGAACCAATCTCTATGAAAGGTCCAAGGTTGACATCTGAAATATCTATTGCTGGAAGGAATCTTGTCCTTATGCCTTTCTCTGATAAGGTATCAGTATCTCAGAAAATTGAGTCAATAGAAGAGCGGAATCGTTTAAAGAGACTTTTATTGAGCATAAAGCCAAAAAACTATGGCGTTATTATTCGCACGGTAGCAGAAGGAAAAAAAGTAGCTGTACTTGATGCTGAGTTGAGAAAGCTTGTAGAGAAGTGGGAAGGTGCAACTGAACAATTGAAAAATGCTACCCCTCCAAAGTTAATAGTCAGCGAACTTAATCGAACTGAAGCCCTGCTAAGAGACATTCTGAATGTCTCCTTTAATAGTATATATGTTAATGATAAGGCAATTCATAGGGAAGTAAAGGACTATATTGGAACCATCGCTCCTGAAAAGGCAAATATTGTAAAATTGTATCAGGGGAAAGCGCCCATTTTTGAGCACTTTGGGATAAACAAGCAGATTAAATCGCTATTCGGTAAAACAGTTTCATTTAAGAATGGTTCATACTTAATTATTGAACATACTGAAGCACTTCATGTAATTGATGTAAATAGTGGGAACAGATCGAAGACCGGGGATGACCAGGAAACAAATGCATTACGTGTAAATTTATCTGCCGCTGAAGAAATTGCTAAACAATTACGCTTGCGCGACATGGGTGGTATTATTGTTGTCGATTTTATTGATATGGTAACATCTGAAAACAGGCAAATGTTACTTGAAAAGATGAAAGAAGCCATGTCTACCGATCGCGCAAAACATAATATTCTTCCTTTAAGTAAATTTGGCCTCTTACAGGTAACTAGGCAGAGGGTGCGTCCTGAAATGTTTATCGAAACGTTGGAAAATTGCCCAACCTGTTTAGGTACAGGAAAGGCTGCACCTAGTATCATGTTTATTGAGGAAATTGAACATACCCTTCAGCAAGTGCTGGGAAAGCAAAAATTCACTAAACTTACTTTAAGTGTTCATCCATACATTGCGGCATACATTGAGAAAGGATTCTTTTCAATTTTGAGAAATTGGAGAAAAAAATTAAAGTGTAAGATCACTCTGCAATCCAATAGTTCATATAGCTTCATGGAATATCATATATTTGATACCTATAAAGATGAAGTGATATTAAACGGAATGTCGGATTAGTGACACTATAAATTCACAATTTACCTTATTTTTGTTGAATATTTTTAAATCTTATAATATGAGACGCAAAGTATTTTTATCATTTATAGCAATTATTGCCTATTCAGGAATTTTATTTTCTCAAGTTTTTGATCCGGTGAGTTGGAGTTATCATGTTGAAAACCTAGGGAATGATGAATATGAATTGGTCTTTGAAGCGAAAATAGATGAAACCTGGCATTTATATTCAGTGGATATTGAAGATGGTGGACCACCAATACCCACAAGTTTTAGTTTTGAAGAATCAGATAAGTTTGAATTGATTGGGAAGGTCATGGAACTCACAGAAGGTGAGGTAGTTTATGATGCGAGCTTTGATAAGGACTTGAAATTGTTTTCTGAGAAGGCAATATTTAAGCAGAAAATTAAAGTTTTAACAGAAGAGGCATTCAACATAAAAGGATATGTTGAATTTATGAGCTGTGATGACGAAAGATGCCTCCCACCAAAAGAAGTAGATTTTAGCTTTAGCATCAAAAGTGACAAAGGTGCAAAGAATGCAAGTTTAAACGATAGTTCAAAGAATGAGAAGGGTTCGGGGTCTTCAATGCTCGGCTTTTTCCTTCTCGCAATGCTTTCTGGATTTGCGGGCATTCTTACTCCATGTGTTTTTCCCATGATTCCAATGACAGTAGCTTTCTTTTCTCAGGGAAGTGAGGATAGGGGAAAATCGATATTAAAAGCTTTTATCTTTGGATTTTCAATAATTCTTATCTATACCTCAATTGGTATTATTGTGTCATTAACCAGTGCAGGTGCTGATTTTGCTAATAACTTAAGTACACATTGGATTCCAAATTTAATCTTCTTTGTTCTCTTTATGGTCTTTGCGGCATCTTTTCTGGGTTTGTTTGAACTTGTTCTGCCTAGTAGTTTGGTTAATAGAGCTGACAAGCAGGCGGATAAAGGAGGTTATTTGGCTGCATTCTTTATGGGTCTTACAACTGTATTGGTATCGTTCTCTTGTACTGGGCCAATTGTTGGTGCTTTATTGGTTGAGGCGGCTTCAGGAGAGGTTATCAAACCCACTATAGGAATGTTTGGATTTGGTCTTGCTTTTGCATTGCCATTTACCCTGTTTGCTATTTTCCCATCATGGATGAATAAGTTGCCAAAGTCAGGTGGATGGTTAAACGCGGTTAAGGTTGTACTTGGATTCATTGTTTTGGCCTTTGGTATGAAATTCCTTTTGGCTATTGACTTATCATACCATATTGGAATATTCACAAGGGATGTTTACCTGGCCATCTGGATTGTTATTTTCTCTTTAATGGGTTTCTATTTATTGGGAAAAATAAAGTTTTCACATGATAGTGATATTCCATATGTTAGCTTTTCTAGACTAATATTGGTAATTGTGGTCTTTAGCTTTGTTGTTTATCTTATTCCTGGCTTGTTTGGAGCTCCTTTAAAGGCTATTTCAGGCTTAATTCCTCCAATGGAAAAGCAAAGTTTCAATATGCAAGCATCATCCCTCAGTTCGAATATGATGATTGCTGAAAGTGAAGATAGTAAATCAGAGTTGTGTAGTGATCCTAAGTATGCTGATTTTCTTCACCTTCCTCATGGTTTGCAGGGATATTTCGACTATGAACAAGGTATGGAATGCGCAAAAGAATTAAATAAGCCCATATTTCTTGACTTTAAAGGTCATGCATGTAGTAATTGCAAAGAAATGGAAGCAAAGGTCTGGTCAGATCCACGGGTACTTGAAAGACTTAGAGATGACTTTGTAATTATTGGGCTATATGTTGACGATCGTACAAAGTTGCCAGAAAATGAATGGGTAACCTCCAAAGTTGATGGCAAGGTTAAGAAAACCATAGGAAAAGTAAATGCCGATTTACAGGTAGAGATGTTTCAGATGAATTCACAGCCCTATTATGCTATTGTAGATCAAGATGGCAATTCATTGGTTAAACCAATGGGACATGATCTGGACATCAGCACATTTATTGAATTCTTAGATGCCGGAAAGAAGGCATATAATAAATAGAAGAACCCAGGAATTATATTTAAAACGGCCATGCTTTTGAAGTGTGGTCGTTTTTTATAATACGCCAATCACAATTATTCTTCAATCTTAATAATCTGGGTTCTAAAAGTCTCTGAATAAGTGAAGAAAAACCCCAGGGCGCCGTTACTTATATTTCCCTCTATATTCGCAGGGGCAGCCTCAAAAAGGCCATCATTATAAACTGTTTCCTGAAGGACTGAGATACAATAATTGAAGTAATCTTTAGGAATACTTGCCATCTGAAGTGTTATACGGTTGCCTGGCCCTGCATTAACTGATTGAACACTGTTTCCATTAATGTATGAACCATTTATAAGTTCATCGCTGGTATAGCTTAACAAGCTAAGGTTAGTTGTTTGATATATTAAATCTTTGAAAACCCCCCAGAAGTAAAAATCTCCTGGGAGTGGATTTTCCTGAGCAAACAAGCCAATATGAAATAACTGAGGATTATCCACATCAGGTGTAAATTTTAGTGAATCAATAGCTGGAACCCTTGTCATAGTTGAAGATGCTTCATATATCTCTCCTCCAACTTCAACTTTTAAGCGATATTCTAATCCAGGTTTTCCTCCAAAAGAAAAGTTGGTGATGTAGGTTCCCGGCTGGACTTCAATCAGGTCATAGGAGCTCATATCATCAAAGATATTAACTTTCGCATTACGAACCGGACGGACAGGAAGGCTATCATAATACGGGCTAGTTGTTGAGATTCTAACAATCTGATTTCTAATGGTACTCGAAACCGCACCTTCAATCACAATTCGAGTTTCCCCATCATCCAATTCAAGTTGTATCTCTTCAGAGCAGGATCCTGCAACTACTGCTGCCAGAAAAAATGAAATGGTATATCTTAAGAATGCTTTCAATAGTTTAAAATTTAAAATTATAACTAACCGAAGGAACTATTGGAAACAGATATAGCTTATATGCATTTGTAACCAACGGATTATTATCATCAGATTTAAAATATATTATCCAGGGATTTTTTCGATTATAGACATTGAATAAAGAAAAATTCCATTCTCCATAAAACCTTTTGTCTTTACGAATCTTTCCTCTAAGTGTTGCACTTACATCCAGTCGATGATATACCGGCATTCTATACGCATTCCTGCCAGAATAAACAGGTACAACAACATTTCCAAAACTATATCTTCCAATTGGAAAGGTTGAAGGTGCTCCACTTAAGAAAACCCATGTAGCTGAAAATTTCCATCTTTTTCCGGAATCAAATGAAATAAGAGTTGATAAATCATGTCTTCTGTCAAAGCCTGCCGGATAAGGGTTTCCATCATTAATGTCAGGAAATTTCTTGGTTACTTTTGATAAGGTATAACTAATCAGCCCTTGCCATTTGCCGGTATTTTTATGAAAGAACAGTTCTAAACCATAGGCAGATACATTTCCGAATCGCAATTCACCTTCAAATTCGGGATTTAAAACAATGTTTGCATGGTCTTTATAATCGATCTGATTTTCCATCTGCTTATAATAGGTCTCAACTGAAAATTCAGCCATGCCATTCATAATTTCTCCGAAATATCCTACAGTGAATTGATTGCCTATTTGTGGTTTGATATTTGGGCTGGAAGGAATCCAGATGTCTAAAGGAGTTCCGGTTGTTGTATTTGAAATCAAATGGAGGTATTGTAAGGTTCTTGAATAACCTGCTTTTATAGCAGCTTTTTTTGAAAGAGAGAATTTTGTGCTTACCCTGGGTTCAAAACCAAAATAACTGTTATAAACCTGCCAATTATTGTAGCTAGTGGAATCAATTTTTTCGAAATCTGAATTGAAATTATAAACAGTAGTTGGTCCGATGTTTAGAAACCATGAGGCTCTGATGCCATATGAGACTATAAGCCATGATCCAATCTTTTGTTCATTTCCAAGGTATATTGAGTTCTCAAGGCTACGTGAATTTGGAATAGAGAAGTCGTTAAATATTGAAGAATCGCTTGCTGCAATAATATATCCAGGTTTAAATTGCATCAGGGAAGATGAAAAACCAAATGAAAGTTTATTCCTGGGATTCATATAATAAGTGAAATCATATTTAATTCGTAGATCTGATAGTGATGAATTCCATTCAACACCTGAAATATCAACTGTTTGTCCAAGTCTGTAATCGTAGTTGCTTACAATTAAAGAAAGATTTGAGAATAGCTTAGGAGAAAACAGGTGATTCCAGCGAAAGGTTCCGCTAATATTTCCCCAGGTAACATAATACTCATTTTTATATTTAAAAACATCACGACCCAAATAACCAGAAAGATAAATACGGTTTTTTGCATTTATCTGGTAATTTGCCTTCAAATAGGTATCAAAGAAGTATATTTTATTGTATTTGATATCCTCATTATTTGAAAGAGGCAGAAATAGATCAGCGTAAGACCTTCGTGCAGATACCAGGATAGATCCTTTTTTTTTGAAAATAGGGGTTTCCAGGGTAATTTTACTGCTTACTGTTCCAATTCCACCAGATAGTGAGAATCTTTGTGAATTACCATCCTTCAAATTAACCTCAAGCAGTGAAGATAATCGGCCACCATATTTAACCGGGATATCACCTTTATAAATTTTAGATGTCTTAAGAACATCGGAATTGAAAATTGAAAAGAAACCGAGCAAATGAGAAGGATTATACACCGTAGCTTCATCCAGGATAATCAGGTTCTGATCGAAACTACCTCCTCTTACATTAAAATTTGAGAGACCTTCCCTTGCTGCCTGAATGCCGGGAAAAAGTTGAATGGCTTTTATTAAATCAGGTTCACCACCAATTGATGGTAAGAGTTTCAATGATTGACTTGTAATTTGATACAACCCTGATCTTAGAGATTGGAGCTGGGATGGGGATTTATCTGAAACTACCTGTACTCCTTCAAGTTCTTTTGCCTCTCTCGTCAATACTATGTCCTTCGTGATGGTTTCATTGAGGATGGTAAAATTCTCAACCAGGCCATAACCTAAATAGGAGTACTTTACCCAATATTCTCCTTTTGGAAGGCTAAGGGAATAGAACCCATATGCGTTTGTTGTGGTTCCATATTGCAAAGAATCAATATAGATATTTGCTCCAATAATAATTTCTCCTGTCTCATCACGCAAGGTCCCACTTATAGTGTATTTAGGATCCTCTTTTTTCTGAGCCTGGACGAATACTGGTAGGAGGATAATTATAAACAGTATTTGTGAGAGCAATTTCATATATAGTGAGCCTGGTAAATCCCTTATAGAAAAAGAGGGAATTAGGATTTGAGAATAGTAAAGATATTTTAAAAGTTGCGGATAATTACTACTCAGTTTACAAATATACAATTAAGGCTTTAATAACTTTTTGCCCATCAGTAGCTTTACAATAGTGTAAAGTAAAGTTAGAATTCCAAAAAACAATAATATGCGGCTAATGAAATTGCCATGTTCTGCATAGTATGTCATTTTTGAGTTGGCATTTATTTGGGCTTTTATTGCAGCCTTTTTTCCATACTCTGTTTGCTTCATAAATTCCCCTCTTTGGTCAATAAAGCAAGAGATACCTGTACTGGCAGAACGTGCTATACTCCTTCTTGTTTCAATAGCCCTTAAACCGGAATAGTATAAATGTTGTTTATAACCCAGAGTGTTTCCCCACCAGCCATCATTGGTTATTACAAAAAGCATATTTGCACCCTTTTTAACATATTCTGTTACAAATTCACCATACACTGATTCATAACAAATTAATGTACCTATTTTCCCATTCCTGATTGGATCATTTAGTGTTGTTCGTTCATATTGAGTTCCATAGCTACCTGATGCACCACCAAATTTCGTTATTAGCTTTTCTAAAATTTTAAATACTCTGCCAGATGGCATTTTTTCAACCCCAATTACAAGCTTTGATTTATGGTAAACCTGGAAGTTATTATTATTGTCAATCTGGACACTTGAATTATATAAGTCCCACATTGCATTGGAATCAGAAAACTTTCTTGCTGTAGAAGAAGGCTGCTCATCTGGTTGATAACGGTATAAAGACTGCATACCAATAATAAATTTTAAATTAGGATACGATCCAACAAACTCTTTGATTCTTTTAATACTCCTGTTGTTTGGAAGATTGTTTTCCCAGATATTATCCTCTAAGGCCGCCTCCGGCGCTATAACATATTCTGTCTCAAGATCCACATTCGAATTAGCCAGATCCAGAATAAGGTCAAGCTTTTCTTGATTAGTGAGCTTAGCAGGTATTTCATTGTAGGGATCAATATTCGGTTGAAGAACAGTTATCTGGTATGGATCATCTGTTTCATTGTAGTTATAGTATTTGTAAATAGAATAACTTATTGGGAAAAGAGTCACCCCCAACAATATTATCAATTCAAAAATCTTTTTTCGGATGTTCAGCTTTTCTGCATATTCTAAAATAACTGTGAATAGTAAAATATTAATAAGTAAAATCCAGGGTGTAGCACTGGTGATTCCGGTATATTCAATCCATTGAATTAGTTTGATATCTTTCGCAAGTCCATTCCCCAGGTTTAGCCATGGCCATGAAATATCGGCATTCAGGTATAACAACTCGAAACCTGTCCAATATGTAATAAGTCCAAAATAGCCATACCTGTGGCCTAGTAGACGATGGGTAATATGGAATAGCCAGATCACCAGCGCCATGAATAGTGAGTTTAATAAAATTGCAGCTATAGCCCCGGCAATTGTTGCATTGTAAATCCAATAAGTTGTAGCGAAATTCCAGATGAAGAATATTAAATATGCATATATAAAAGCTTGAATTGATTTGTTATTTTGTCTTGTCACATAAAGATTATGCTCAATAACCAGCAATGGTATGAATGCCACAAAAAGTATTACACCGGAAAACTGTTGAAGCCATGGTAGAATTAATAGCAGGGAGCTTAAACCTGCCAGTATCAGAGAGTGCTTGCGTTTTAATTTTATCATTATATTTTGTCTAAATTTCTACCAGTTTTTTCTTATTTACAAGATAAACACCAATTAGAATAACAGACATCCAAAGAAACTCTTCAATTCTTACTTTTTCCCCATCAAAAATCCCCCAGAATATTGCGAAAATTGGAATAATATATGTCACTGAGGAGGCAAATATTGCAGTTGTATATTTAATCAGAATATTAAAGAGAACTACTGCTACAACTGAACTAAATAAGGCTAATAAAACAATATATCCCATATTTGTAATTGCCTGAGGGTGAGAAAAAGACCCGGCAAGATCTGTGAAAAGGAGATTTATACCTGCAATGGGTCCTACAAACATAAATGAAAGGGATGCAATACTAAGACCATCTAAATCATGTAATTTATGTTTAATCTCATTAACACTTATCCCATAACAAAAAGTTGCAATTATTATAAATGAAGAATACCAACCTGTTTGAAGTTCAAATCCACCTGAATTTCCTTTATATATCAATCCCACTGCTCCCAAAAAACCTAATATCAAACCAATTATGTTTATAAGCTTAACATGACTCTTGTATAGTATTAATCCAATTAGCAATGTGAAAAGTGGTGTAAGAGAATTTAAAACCCCAGCCAGAGAACTGTCAATTTTTGTTTGTGCTTTGGTGAAAAGAAAAGCAGGGATTGCATTGCCAATAATTCCAACTATTAGAAGAGATTTTAGGTTGTTCTTATTTATCTTCTTTATTCTTGGGATGAATACAGGGATAAAAAAAATAAATGTAAATAAAATCCGAAATGAAGCTACCTGAGAATTTGTGAATGATTGCAAACCCTTTTTCATAAGGATGAATGAAGTTCCCCAAATAAAGGCCAGAAATATTAACATAGCCCATTGCCATTTTTTCTCAGTTAAATCCATGCTCACTTTTAATTTTAGCAAAGATAATTAATTTATAAAGCCGCAAATTAATGATTATTTCAGGGCAAATAAACTCTATTTGTTTGGTTATATTCCTTTTTAGTGGTTAATTTTATCTGAATTTCAATCTTAAATCATGAAAGAATATAAAATATATGTAGGCGGAGAGTTTATTGAAACCGGCAATGAGTTAATGGTTTCAAATCCGTTTTCTGGCAAAAATTTTGCAAAAACCTGGTTAGCTGGAAATACTGAACTCGAAAAAGCTATTGAAGTTGGGAAAAAGGCAGAGAAGGACCTTCGATCCTTACCGGTTTATGAGAAGTTTAATGCTTTAACATTTATTTCTCAAGAGCTAGTTGCAAATAAAGAAAATCTGGCTAAAACCCTATCAATGGAATCAGGGAAACCAATGAGATATGCATTAGGAGAAATCGAAAGGGCTGCACAGACTTTTCTCATAGCTGCAGAAGAATGTAAGCGAATTCCAGGTGAATATCTAAGCCTTGACTGGACAAAGCCGGGTTTAGGAAAAGAAGGATGGGTGAAATATTTTCCAGCTGGACTGGTAGCAGGAATTGCACCCTTTAATTTTCCAATGAATTTAGCGGTTCATAAGATTGCTCCAGCAATTGCAGCAGGGAATCCAATAATTCTAAAACCTTCCCGAGCTACACCACTTTCTGTTCTTGAACTGGCCAGTATTGTTGATAAATCGGGTCTTCCTGAAGGCACAATTTCAGTCCTTCCAATGGATAGAGAGGCTGGAAACCAGCTTGTAACTGATGAGCGATTCAAGATACTTAGTTTTACCGGATCTCCATCAGTGGGGTGGAAGATGAAAAAAGAGGCAGGTAAAAAGAAGGTAATTCTTGAGCTCGGAGGAAATGCAGGAGTGCTTGTTTCAAAATCAGCGGATATTGATTTATCAGTTCAAAAATGCTTGGTTGGATCCTTTGCTTATTCAGGACAGGTTTGTATCCATGTTCAGCGCATTTATGTTCACGATAGTATTTTTGATGAGTTCAAAGAAAAATTTGTTTCAAAGGTTAATGGATTAAGAACTGGTGATCCATTGGATTTAGAAACAGATGTTTCAGTAATGATTGATAATGAAAATGCTGATAGGGTTGAGGACTGGGTTAATGAAGCCATCAAGGATGGTGCTACAGTTCTTAGCGGAGGAAGAAAAAAAGGTTGTTATTTTGAGCCGACTGTTTTGACAAATACCAGGGTTGATATGAAGGTTTGCTCACTTGAAATTTTTGGCCCGGTTGTAACACTGGAGAAATATTCTTCTTTTATGATTGCTCTTGAGCAAATTAATGACTCAAAATATGGCTTACAGGCTGGCATATTCACTAATGAATTGTCTGAGATGAATTTGGCATTTGAATATCTTGATGTAGGTGGGGTAATAATTAATGATGTCCCTACTTTTCGTGTAGATCACATGCCATATGGAGGTGTAAAGGATTCTGGCCTTGGACGAGAAGGCGTAAAGTATGCAATTCTTGAGATGATGGAGCCCAAGTTGCTTGTAAAGAGTCGATTATGATAATTTCTAAGGAAACTCAACATTCCTTTAATTCTAACCCTAAAAGAATTTCATCATCTAACTTAAATATTTTATGCTCAGATAGAACGATTTCTATTTTCCTTCGTATAACCTTCTTGTACATATTGTATTTTGTAAGTATATAAGCAATGTGTATCTTTGCCTGATTTTTATATAAGCGTGTAGCCTGGAATTTGGCATTATATCACGACTTGTTGCAATGAATAACTATGGATTTATTACTGTTAATAAAAGGTATTTTAATTGGTGTTCTAATGTCGTTTCCATTCGGACCCATGGGCTTACTTTGTATAAACCGCACTCTTACAAACGGCAGAACTTCTGGTTTTTTGTCAGGGATGGGAGTGGCCACAGGAGATACCATATTTGCAATTATAGCCGGTTTTGGTGCATCATTTATTGTACATTTCCTTGAGGAGAGGCAGCTCTTTTTTCATATTTTGGGCTCAGCAATTATTATCCTTTTAGGAATTCGCATTTTTATGAGCAATCCTATCAAAGGTTTAAGACTTCGAAATAAAAGTGGCAGAAAGTTTACCTGGCATTATTTTTCAGGACTTTTACTCACTTTAACCAATCCTTTCATAATTTTCGCATTCCTGGCTGTTTTCACCACAATGAACTTATTTGATAAAAGTTCGTTTATGCCAGCTCTCACTATAGTTGTAGGAATCTTCTCAGGAGCCTCTCTATGGTGGTTTATGATAAGTTCTGTAGTAAATAAATTTCGCAATAGAATTCGACTAAAAAAGATTTTTTTGTTGAATAGAATTGCCGGAGCAGTTATTTTTCTATTTGGTTTTGCAGCAATAATAAACTTCATTATTACTGCTTAATATAGTCTCCAGTAGCTTCCAAAAGTACTTCCAATATTTGTTTTTACTATCTTTATCGTTTCAGATTAACTCTGAGAAGTCGTTTATTCAATTTTATTTATCAACAAACCAAATCTATGAAAATTAAGCATTTTATTATTATTTGTCTGGGTTTTGTGTTTTCTGCTTCAGCCTGCAATCGGACTGAAATTTCAATGGAAGAAAAGGCAGCAAAAATACATGAAAAAGTTTTCACGGTTGATACACATTGTGATACTCCTATGATGCTATTTCGACCTGGATTCGATATTGGCAAGAAAAATGACCCGGAAAAAGGTGGAGGTAAGGTAGATTTTGTTAGGATGAAAGAGGGAGGAATGGATGCCATGTTTTTTGCTGTATTTCTTGGTCAGGGGCCTAGAACTCCAGAGCAAAATGAAAAAGCAAAGGATGAGGCTTTTGAAATTATTGATTCAATATATTCAGTTGTTGATCGGTATTCAGACATAGCAACTTTAGCTTTTAATCCAAACAATGGCTATGATATTGAAAAAGAGGGTAAGAGGGCCATCTATATAGGGATGGAGAATGGTTATCCGGTTGGGAAGGATCTCTCATTGGTGAATGCTTTTTATGATCGTGGAGTTAGATATATTACATTATGCCATACATCAAATAATGATATTTGTGATTCATCGACGGATAGAAATGGTCCTGAATTTAATGGTTTAAGTACATTCGGAGAAGAAGTTGTTGTTGAAATGAATAAATTGGGAATGTTAATTGATGTTTCTCATATTTCTGATAGCTCCTTTTACGATGTTATTCATGTTTCAAAATCACCGATTATTGCATCTCACTCTTGTGCTAGAGCATTATGTGATAATCCCAGAAATTTAACAGATGATATGCTAAAGGAACTGGCCAAAAATGGCGGAGTTATTCAATTATGTATCCTTAGTGATTACATTAGAACTCCTGATCCTTTTCCGGCAAGGGATTCGGCTTTTGCGGCATTAAGGCAAAAATTTAACAACTTTGATCAACTATCTGATAAAGAAAAGAATGAGGCCAGAAGTGAATGGTATGCCTTAAACAAGAAATACCCCAGAGAGTTGGCTACAGTATCTGAAGCCGTGGATCATATTGATCATATTGTTAAAGTAGTTGGTGTAGATTTTGTTGGTATCGGAACCGACTTTGATGGTGGAGGAGGACTAAAGGATTGTTATGATGTGAGTCAAATAGGAAATATTACTCTGGAACTAGTGAAGCGGGGCTACACGGAAAAAGAAATTGCCAAAATATGGGGTGGAAATGTGATGAGGGTTTTCAAAGAGGTGCAAAAAGTAGCAGAGAAGGTTTAGTAATGGTATATTCTAAATAAATAAGGCTAATTAATCAGCCTTATTTATTATATTTTTTTGGTCAGGAAATAAATTCAACCTTAACCTCTTCGACTATTAGTTAATTAATCACCCACGGAAATTCCAATACCTCTGGCAGTATGAAGAAGAGCAGAATTTGGTTCAATTAACTTTTCTTTTTGAATGGCTTCCTTAAAGGGTACTGAGCAAATATCTGGATGGTTATAGACCACCATTTCACCATACTTCTCTTCAAGAACCATTTCAAATGCTTTTACTCCGAATTGATTGGCAAGAATTCTATCGTAAGCATTTGGAATTCCACCTCTCTGAAGGTGACCAAGAACGGTTTCACGCATATCCGTCTCAAATCCTGCATCCTTTATTTCCCTAAGCAAACGAGAGGCAGCTCCCATAAGCCTGAAGTTTTCATATCCTATTTCATTGCTTTTTTCACCAGCTGCATCTCCTCCAATTGGTTTGGCGCCTTCTGCAATTACAATATTTGCAAACCCCTTTCCACGTAGAAATCTTGATTCCAATTTTTTAACTACTTTATTTATATCATAGGGAATTTCAGGGATCAAACAAACTTCTGCTCCACCCGCAATGGCTGCACTTAGTGCTATCCATCCAGCATTTCTACCCATTACTTCAAGAACCAGGACCCGATTGTGACTATGAGCAGTAGTGACTAACTTATCTACTGCTTCAGTAGCAATTTGAACAGCTGTTTGGTAACCGAAAGTAAAATCTGTCATGGATAAATCATTATCGATGGTCTTTGGAACACCAATAATATTTAAACCTTTTTCATAAAGTAATTCCGAGATTCTCTGTGATCCTTCACCACCGATGCTAATTACAGCATCTACTCCCATATATTGGAGTTTTCTTATCATTTCATCTGATCGGTCAACATATTGCCAGCTGCCATCTCTATTTTTAATGGGCCATGCAAAAGGGCCACCCTTATTTGTGGTACCTATTATTGTACCACCCTGTACATGAATTCCTGAAACTGCTTTTTCATCCAAAATTACTACTTCAGTCGGTTCACGCAATAATCCATCGTAGGCTTGAATACTACCAATTATTTCCCAATCTCTTTCTTGTGAGGATCTCTTAACAATTGCCCGAATTACTGCATTTAATCCAGGACAGTCCCCTCCACTTGTTGCAACTAAAACTCTTTTCATAAAAAAACTATTAAAAAATAAGCTGTCAAAGTTAGAAAGAAATACGGCAGGATTGAATTAAATTGATGTAATTTTTAGGCAAACTTTATGAAAATTTCGTCAATTCTTGAGATAATATCTGCTTGATCCTTAATAAGGTTCATTATTTTTTTATTCTTACTTCGCTTTTTAAAGAAAAATCGCCATTTCATAACCAATTTTTTATATTTAAAACTATACCACCAGGCAAATGTGCCGAGAATTGGGAGAGAAACTAAATAAATTATCGCTATTTGCCAAGAGGAAAAAATAAGAACAATCAGTGTCTGAATTAAATAAAATACGGGGAACATCACCATAAACAAGACATACATAAATGAGCTTATAAATTGCGTATCCTTTACTTTCTTTTTAGTAATTTTAATTGGTAGCTGGAAAGGAAGAATATTATTTATAAATCCATAAAGAAATAAAGGGATGGTTAAAATCAGAAATACCGATAACATTAGCATACCTGCCAGGTTACCATATCCACTATTGATAAGTCCATTTGAAAAACCAGATTTTCTTAACTTTTTGTTATAGGAAACTACAAGCTTTTGTAACTCGCTCATTTCTTCGTGATGTCCTTCTTCAAATTTATTTAGTACCCTGATTAATTCCTGGTCGGCTTTTAATTTATTAGGATGTTTACAGTTCTGAAGGGATAGTTTATCACACATCCGGTATTTATATATTTCTCTTAATTCATTGTATAAATCATAAAACTCTTCACTCTCAATGTTTACAATTAAAGGTTTAATGTGCTCACTTAAATCAGATGTTAACTGGTTAATAGCCTTAACAGGTGTTTCTTTATAGAGTTCATAATAATCCGAAACAGGTAATGGTTTTCCAAACACTATAAGCAAGGTTGATCTAAGGTCCTCAAAGTTGCTGTAATCAATTCCAATGGGAATTATTTTAGTATCTAAAGTAAAATTATTTGCTTCCTCTGTTTGAAATGCAATTCTGGCAAATCCCTTCTTTAATGGTCTCAATCTTCTATGAATATCATGACTTCCTTCAGGCAAGATAACAAGGCCATTTTTATTTTTGATAACATCAATGGTTTTCTGAAAAACGTCCGTATTCTTTTTCAATGATTCAAAGCCATCACGAATTCTATAAATGGGAAGAATCTTCAGAAAGATTAAAAACTTGGCTATTATGGGGTTCTTAAAAATATCTGATCTACCCATAAAAACCAGTTGGGTATCAATAGCTGAAAACATAGCTGCTGCATCCATTAATGCATTCTGGTGATTGGGTGTGAAAATGAGGTGCTCGTCCTTAGGTAAATTTTCTTTTCCAATGATAACCACTTCTTTATAAAAAAACTGGTTATGCCAAAACATGGAATATGCTTTTAACATGGCATAGTTAAAGGACCATTTTTCAATGTTCTCGATCTTCATGTTTTAAGAACTAAAAGTTTTAGGGAATAATTATTTTTGAAGTCTCTTTTTTCGATTTTAAAGAGAAACCTGACCAGTATCCTGCAATAGAAAAACCTGCTAATAAGTGCCATATACCCCACCAGGCGGCAATAAATAGCATTCCACCTATAGCAAGATCAGGTGGGAATATTTTTGGATTAAACATTAGAACTAGAGCAAGACCTGAATTTTGAATTCCTGTTTCAATCGATATAGTTTTCCTGTCTTGAAACGGCAAGTTAAAGAGTGATGCAAAAGAATAACCCATGCTGAGAGCTATGCCATTGTGAACTAGCACTATAAGGAAGATATATTTGATGTATTTAATGAAATAGTCGAAATTATTTGCAAATAAAATAATTACAATGGCTGCAAAAGTAAACAGGGAAAGTCTTTTTATCGGAACAATAATTTTTGAAGTTAGCTTTGGGAATTTCATGTTAAACAAAATCCCGAGAGTTAAAGGTACACCCAATAATATAAAAACTGTTTGAAACATATCAATAGGATCAATAACCAATGGTTTTACCAGTTCTGAAGCATTGGTAAGTGAATAGACCTTGGTAAACAAGTTGCCCCAAAATGCAAAGTTAAATGGAGTAATAAGGATAGCTCCGAGATCAGAGATTGCTGTTAAACTTACAGATAAGGCCACATTTCCTTTAGCAAGTGAGCTAAAAAAATTAGATACATTACCACCCGGGCAGGAAGCAACAAGTATCATTCCCAGGCCTATGGTGGGTGTGATGTAATTCCGAAGGGCAATGGCCAGAATGAAGGTCATTAGCGGCATTAGTATGAATTGTGAGATTCCGCCTATCAATGCAGGCTTAGGATGCTGGATCAGCCTTTTGAAATTTTCAGGTTTCAACTCAAGAGCTACACCAAACATGATAAATGAAATAGTTAAATTTAGGATAAAGAGCCCGGTAGGACTGAAGTTGAGCCTAATTTCGTCAATTGCTTGTAATCCTTCTAACATAATATTTAAAATTGGTTAGAATATTGGTTTTTGAAAAGATATAGATAATTAAAATTATTTAAACAGCCTAATTTAATTTCGGAAATATTTTGTAATAACATGACATAGAGAGTATTGTGAGTAGCTCATGTTTAGATTTACTAAACTTCTTCTTTTCCTTGTTCAATTTTTTTATGCTTGTCAGCCAGGTAAGCAAGCATGTTGCTCAAATTTTTTATTGCTTGAGAGGTTTGCTCAGTAACCGTTTGCCCACTAATTTTAAGCATTAAATATCCGTATAGCCCATTGAAGCATATTTCCAGCTCATTCATTTGATTTCCACCGGATTTTGTTTTAAGCTCTGAAATTACAGGTAAAGCGTTACCAAAGAGACTTTGATAATGATTATCTGGCTTTTGGTGAAGCAATTTATTATGTAGATCATATAATTCACCAACGATATTCTCCAAATATATTAGATGCCCAGTTTCTTGTTTTCCCTCATTCACCATCATCTCAATATGGTTTTTATACCAATCCAATATATCCTTTTTTGTAGATTCAGGTTGTTTATACTTCTCAATTATATGTTCATTAATTACTTTCAAATTGAATTTACTGGCACGAATGATATCTTCAACCTGCCACATATATAATATATACTCGACTACATTTTGTTCTTTTTTCTCCTGGGCAATAATCATGTGATTGGATATTGTTTTATTAATTATTTTGAAGCCGATCAATAGTCCTTCTTTCTTTTTTTGTGGGCCTACCTGAACCTCTCTCTCTCTTTCCAAAATCTGGAAATTTAGCAGGTATTAGCTTATTAAGCTCTTCCTGAGATGTAAGGTTAATAAGATAATCTGGAACAAGTTTGGCAGAAATTCGTTTATTAGTCAGGTCCTTTACCTTAAATGTATAGGTAACTTGCTTTTTTGAAACCTGAACAGTGTCGTTTTTCTTTATTAATTTACTTGGTTTGGCAATTTCATCATTTATTGATACCTTATTTTTCTTGCAAGCATCAGATGCCAGGCTCCGGGTTTTATAAATCCGAACAGCCCATAACCACTTATCTATTCGAAGTTGTTCTTCCATATTAAAGCAATGCCTTTCAAATAGGAAATTCAGATTACAATCAAGAAAAATGTCACTTATTGTTAAACATGTTCATAGCTTGATCTATTCCATGAAAACCAAAGTATTTTACCATTTCTCCAGCAGTTTTTATTCGTTCAGGAAGTTGCTCTGATTCTTCTTTAGACCATTCGCTTAACACATAATGAACCTGAGCCCCGCTAGGGAATTCATTACCTATTCCAAATCGAAGACGAGCATAATTTTGTGATCCCAATACCTGATTAATATTCATCAATCCATTGTGTCCACCATCACCACCTTTTTTCCGCAATCGTAATATTCCAAAAGGTATTGAAAGATCATCAACTACAATTAATAGTTTTTCTAGAGGGATTTTTTCTTTCTGCATCCAGTATTGAACTGCCCTGCCACTTAAATTTACATAGGTGGAAGGTTTTAGCAGGATATACTTCCTGCCTCTATAAGGGAGCTCAGCTTTGAAACCATAACGCTTGTCATCAAAATGAATATTGGACGCTTCAGCCAAAGCGTCCAATACCTTAAATCCTATATTATGGCGAGTATTTTTATACTGATCGCCTATATTCCCAAGTCCAACAATCAGATATTTCAAATTATTGAAGATTTATTCTTCTGTTTTTTCCTCTTCAGTAGCTGAAGATTCTTCAACATCACTTTCAACAGCTTCGCCCTCTTCAGTAACCTCTTCTTCTTCCTCAACCATTTCTTCCATTCCTTTAGCTATTCTAGAAGAAGCTACAGCAACTATCATAGAACGATGTGGATCAAGCAATTCAAGATTATCAATTACTACTTCACCAATTTTGATGGATTCACCAATATCTATATTGGTAATATCTATTTCAATAAAGTCTGGAAGATTTCCAGGTAAGGCTCTCACCTTCAGTTTTCTACGCTTTAATCTTAGTTTTCCACCTTGTTTGATCCCAACTGATTCTCCAACCAATTTAATTGGCAGATAGGTTGCAACTTCTTTGTCAAAAGAAATTTGTTTGAAATCAACATGAATTATATGGTCTGATACAGGGTGGAACTGAATATCCTGAAGCAATGTTTCAAAAGTTCTTCCATCAATATCCAGTTTGATTAGGTATACATTTGGAGTGTAAACCACATCTTTAAAACTCAATTCAGGAACAGAGAAATGAACTAATTCTTCACCACCATACATAACGCAAGGTACATTTCCATCATTTCTAATTTTCCTGGAAGATTTTTTACCGACATCTTTTCTAAGACGGCCTTTAATTTCAAAAGTTTTCATTTTACAAGTTTTTTTGTGTTACTGAATTCTGTTTTAGCTCTGATATACATCAGAATACAGTCTCCCATCGCACGTATAATGATTAAAAAAATTAAGGGTGCAAAGATAATAACTTATTGGATAAAACTGTTACTTATAGACTGATAATTATATACTTTTTTAATTACATCAGCCATAAGCTCAGCTATTGATAAAACTTTGATCTTCTTGCTTTCTTTTTTTAGTGGAATAGAGTCAGATACAACTAATTCGGCAAGTGAAGAATTTTCAATTCGATCATAAGCAGGACCTGATAAAACTGGATGAGTAGAACAAGCTCTAACACTTTTTGCACCCTGCTCAGTCATCATGTCCGCAGCAAGTGTTAAAGTACCTGCTGTATCTATCATATCATCAATGATAATTACATTTTTTCCCTCAACATCACCAATCACAGCCATATCTTCTACGTGGTTCGCTTTTTTCCTTTGTTTATAACAAATTACCATATCGGTTTTTAAGAACCTGGAATAGGCGTTTGCTCTTTTTGTTCCACCCATGTCTGGAGCAGCAATTACTAAATCATCTAACTGCAGGTTTTTTATATAGGGAACAAATAATGATGATGCAAAAATGTGATCTACAGGAAGATCAAAGAACCCTTGAATTTGATCTGCATGTAAATCCATAGTCATAATCCTGTCCACTCCAGCAGCTGTTAATAAGTCAGCAACTAATTTTGCTCCAATCGAAACCCTTGGTTTATCCTTTCGGTCTTGCCTTGCAAATCCGAAATAAGGAATTACGGCTATAACTTTGTATGCAGATGCTCTTTTAGCGGCATCAATCATTAGTAAAAGTTCAAAAAGGTTTTCTGTAGGGGGGAAAGTGGATTGAATAATAAAAACACTACAGCCTCTAACAGACTCTTCAAATGAAGGTTGGAATTCTCCATCGCTGAAATTTAATACCGAACTTTTTCCAAGAGTCGCACCAAAATTTGAGACTATTTCTTTTGCCAGGTATTGTGAGGCTCTTCCAGAAAAAAATTTTAATGGCGGTTGTGCAGGCATGTTTTAATTAAAGTTTCTTAGGTTAAATAACAAGTTGCAAAGTTAATACCTTATTAAGAATTATATTATAGTCAAATCACTTTTTCCAAAGATTGTTTGTTTCTCCTATAAAATTAAGGATTTCATCCCTTCCATTCTTGTTTATTGTTGAGCTTATAATAAACTCAGGCACTGTCTCCCAGGTCTTTTTTAGTTCTTCTTTGTAAGTGTTAAGATTGAGTTCTATTTGTTTTGGTTTAATCTTATCTGTTTTGGTAAATAATATTATAAATGGAATGGAACTTGATCCCAAAAACTCGATAAAAGAGAGATCGTTTTTTTGGGGAGGTAGCCGTGAATCAATTAATAAAAACAGACACATCAGGTTTTCGCGGTTAAGGATATAATCATTTATAAGTTTTTTCCACTCCTGTCGTTTTGTTTTTGCAATTTTAGCATATCCATATCCTGGTAAATCTACAAGATACCAGCTTTCATTAATAATAAAATGATTTATTAGTTGAGTTTTACCTGGTGTTGAAGATATTTTTGCCAGTTTTTTCTTACCCACAATCATGTTGATGAGGGAGGATTTTCCAACATTGGATCTACCGATAAATGCATATTCTGGTTTATCCGGAGCTGGACATTTCTTAAAATTCGGACTACTTATTAAAAACCTATTTTCTTTGATCTGCATGAAATTTACTCCTTCAGTTATGACTTTGTTAATTTTTGCTTTTATTGGACAAATTACTTTGCATTTATTCTATCCATAAATTTTTGTTTATGAACTAAATACCGAATATGCTTTGCTGTGCCCAGCTTTCGGATATGACTTTTGGATTCTATTCTGAAAATAAATTTCTTCTCATCAAAACTTGTCAAGATAGCTTCACATTCAAATTCTTCTCCTTGAATTGCTGCTCCAATATGCTCTAAATGAATAGAAATGCCAACGGTTGAGAAACCATCTGGAAGATAGGGTTCCAAAGACAGGAAAGCAGCTTGCTCCATGTAGCCAATCAGGGCAGGGGAGGCCAATACTTCCAGTCCTCCAGACCCATAGTGAAGAGCTGTATCTTCTTGTGATACAATATTCTCAATTTTATAGGAATGGCCAACCTGAAATCCGATTCCTGATCTATTTTCCATTTATTCTTTTAGATGGGTTGATGGCATAGGTATTCTTTTTTGTAGAATTTTATAATTGCCATTTTTTGTTTTGTAGTAGGCAATAATATTAATTTGATTTTTACCTTCAAAATCTGGTTTTTCAACAAAAGTAATTGACCCTTTCCCCTTTTCTGTAAGTATATATTTAATTTTGTCAGTATCAAAAATACCTTTTTCTAATTCTCCCTGGTAAAACTTAACATTTTGCGAATTATTTGATAATCTTACAGTCAGTATTACCTGTCGGTTTTCTGCTCTTTTGTCGGTAATAATATGGCTAATGGACGGGTAGGATTTAACGGGATTGTTATAGATTGAATATTCTTTTAGTCCTACTTTTCTCTTCCCATAAACATAAGGGATTTCAGCTTTAAGCAGACGATTCCTGTGGTATTTCTTTTGTATTCCGTGAACTACTCCGTTTTGGTAGGGAGTTTCTCTATAAATTTTCCCATCAGTATAGTACCATCTTGATGTGTCAACTTTAATGTTATTTTTATAGTATACCTCGGTGTTTATCCTGCCATTTTTATAGAATTTCTTTGCCAACCCCTCTTTTTTACCGTCTTTTAAGGTAACTTCAGAATATAAATAGCCATCACGGTAACTTTTATAAACACCATTAAATTTTGTTGAATCATTCTTTTCATTAATAGGAGTTTCTTTATTAGAAATGTTTTTGCATCCACAAAAAAGAATTGTTGCAAGGAAAACGAATCCTGTGAAAGAAATTCTAATGCAATTTAGGCGCTGTTTCATCCTTCAATTTTGTTTTTGTCAAAGACTTCAGAATTCAAAGGTATTCAAAATTATTTATTCACCCCTTGATCATAAAGTATTTACTGATTTATGGATTTAGTTCAAATATTCCAAATCATTCAAAGATTTAGATTGGAATAAAATGACATTCTATTAAGGAAACAACATTTATTTTCTATGAAATATAAATCTCCAGTAAGGTGCATTTTTCATCCGGAAAAAGAACTTGTTCTTTCAAGGTTGCAGGTACGAGAATAGTATCTCCTTTGTTGACTTTTAAGGTATCATGTTTATAATCAAGAGTAAATGAGCCTTCTGTACACATATAAATTACAAAAGAGTCTATTGCTGAATAATCTTTTTCCAGTGTTTTGTCAAATTCTATAATGTTGGTTGTGAAGTGCTTGCAGTTTAACAGGTTTTCAGTTTTATTTAGTTTTTTAGAATAAGTGGTTTTATAATTATTATAGAATTTAAAATCAATTGCATCCAGAGCGAAATCGGTATGTAGCTCCCTTTCCTTGCCATTCTTATCTTTTCTATCCCAATCGTATATTCGATATGTTACATCTGAGGTTTGCTGGATTTCGGCCAATAAAATGCCAGGTCCGATGGCATGAACTCTTCCTGCTGGAATATAAAACACATCTCCGGGCTTTACTATCTCAGTGTTTAAAATATTTTGCAAGGTCTTTTCTTTGAAATGTTTAAGATATATTTCTTTGTTAACTTCATTACTAAAACCTGAGATCAATGAGGCACCTTTCTCAGCCTGAATAATATACCACATTTCTGATTTGCCATAAGCATTGTGTCTTTCCCTTGCAAGTTTATCATCAGGATGGACTTGGATTGAAAGATTATCTTGGGCATCAATATATTTAATCAGAAGGGGGAATTCAATGCCGAACATCTCATAAATTTTATCGCCCACAAGGTCTCCCATATAAATTTCAATTATTTCCTCGAGATTATTCCCTGCTAAATATCCATTTGAGACAACTGAAATACTACCTTGAATAGCAGATATTTCCCAGCTTTCAGCGGCTTTTTTCACTATTCCTGTATCCTTATTTAAGAGCGTTTTTAATTTTTCTCCACCCCATATGATCTCTTTGATAATTGGCTGGAATTTTAGAGGATATAGCTCATTCATTGTAAAGAATTTTAAAAAGTGATTCCGGTCGATTGTATATTTATTGTATTTTTAGGCATGTAAAAATATGGTTAATTTGTATTTTGGCGAATTCAAAAGGTATATTTTTTTAGGATAAAACAAGTAGATTATGCTTATTGTTGGAATTGCAGGGGGGACTGGTTCCGGAAAAACTACTGTCGTAAGAAAAATTGTGGATAGGCTTCCTGAAGGGGAGGTTGTTGTTATTCCTCAGGATGCATACTATAAAGATAATAGTGATGTAGGTCTTGAACAAAGGCAGGAAATAAACTTTGACCACCCCAGATCATTGGAGTTTTCATTACTTGTTGATCATTTGAAAAAGCTAAAAAAAGGCGAATCCATAGACCAACCAATTTATTCTTACATTACCTGCACTAGATCTGAAGAAACAATTAATGTTTTTCCAAGACATGTGATTATAGTTGAGGGAATACTAATATTAACACATAAGCAATTGAGGAATTTATTTGATATTAAAGTTTATGTTGATGCTGATGCTGATGATCGGTTGGGAAGGGTTATTGGAAGAGACATAATCGAACGTGACAGGTCGGTTTCAAAAGTTCTTGAGCGATATGAGAAGACTGTAAAACCAATGCATCTTCAATTTGTTGAACCTTCGAAAAGATATGCTGATTTAATAATTCCGCAAGGTGGTGATAACTTAGTTGCTATAAATATATTGGTTGATGTAATTAACCGTGCTTTAGATAAACACTCATAAAACGTAATATTATAATTATGCTGGAAAAAATAAAACTGGAGAATATTCTTTTTCTAGATATAGAAACAGTACCAGGGACTTCCCAGTTCGACGAATTACCGGAGAAGATGCAATCCTTATGGGATAAGAAGTCTGGGTTTTTTAGAAAAGATGAAGAGCTTGCTGAAGATGTATATTCTAGAGCTGGAATATATGCAGAATTCGGAAAAGTTATTTGTATATCAATTGGGATGACTTATAAAAAAGGTCAGGAAACTCATTTTCGGCTAAAATCATTCTATGGGGATAATGAAAAAGATCTACTTATGGATTTTAACCTGCTATTAAAGAAGTTGAGTCAGAAATCCGAATTACAGCTTTGTGCGCATAATGGAAAAGAGTTCGATTTTCCCTATTTAGCCCGAAGAATGTTAATCAACGGTCTTGAGTTGCCTGCATTATTGGATGTTGCTGGAAAAAAACCATGGGAGGTATCATTTCTTGGATACTATGGAGCTATGGAAATTCGGTGATTATAAACATTATACATCCCTTGATTTACTAACCACAATTTTTCAAATTCCCACCCCAAAAGATGATATGGATGGTAGTATGGTTGGTGATGCCTACTGGAAGAATAATGAATTGGAGAAGATAGTGAAATATTGTGAAAAGGATGTTATTGCTGTGGTTCAATTATTCCTCAGTTACCAGGGAAAACCAATAATTCCAGATGAAAAAATAGAGATTACTACTTTCTAGATATAGAAATTAGTTGAGAAAAAAATCTTCAATTGAGCGAAACAGTAAATCGGGTTGTTCCACATGAAGCCAATGACCTGAATCTTTTATGCTGACGATTTCGGCATAGGGAAAAATTTTGTTTATCAAAGCTGTGTCACTGTCTAAAATGTAATTGGAATTTGCTCCCCGAATAAATAATACTGGAAATCCTGTTATACTATTACCTTTTTCAAACTCTTTTTCATTCATACCATCCAGTATTTCATCAAGGTTACTCTGCAATGCATCTAAATTAAGACTCCATTTAAATGAATTATCCTTATTTCTTTGAAGGTTTTTCATGAGAAACTGTCGAATTCTCCTGGAAGGTATTTTAGGAGCTAGAAAATTATCAACGTCATTTCTTGTTTTTACTAATTCAAAATCAACGCTTTGCAGCGCACTTATTATTGTGGCGTGGTCTATTGTTTTCTTAAAGGATGTATTTACAACGGCATAAGATTTAGGAGCAATATCCACAACTATCAGTCCATTAACTCGTTCCGGGTATTTTTGTGCAAAAAACATTACTGTTTTTCCACCCATGGAATGACCCAAGAGTATAGCTTTTTTGATATTATGAAAAACCATAAAATCATATAAGTCATTTCTCATTTCCTCATAATTATGATTTACATGATGTGAAGATCGCCCATGATTTCGCTGGTCAATTATATAAACCTCAAAATGATTGCTAAGCATTTTGCCAATCTTTACCCAGTTGTCTGAAGCACCATACAAACCATGAACGATAACCAATGTTGGCCCTTGACCATATTTTCGAAAGAATAACTCCATTTAAGACATTATTGATTGTTTTTTTTAAAGAATTAATAGAAATTTCCTAATTTTTCAGTTGTCTCATGTACATCTGTATGGTGTTTTCCAGGCCAAAATAGAGGGCATCAGAAATTAAGGCATGGCCGATAGATACTTCTTTAACAAATGGTACACTGTCACAAAAGAACTTCAGGTTGTTTAAGTCTAGATCATGGCCGGCATTTATTTCCAGACCATATTTATTTGCCAGAATTGCTGCTTCAGTAAAGGGCTTAACTGCTTTTTCAGAATCCAATACAAACGTTTTGGCAAATGGTTCTGTATATAATTCAATCCTGTCGGTACCAGTTTTAGATGCATATAAAATATTATCTTCATTGGTATCAATGAAGAGTGATGTGCGAATTCCTTTTGACTGAAAAGTATAAACTATATCCTTTAAGAAATCAAGATGTTTTTTTGTGTCCCAGCCTTCACTTGATGTAATGGCCTCTGGAGGGTCAGGAACCAGTGTAACCTGATTTGGTAAGACCTCAAGGACCAGGGAAATAAATTTTTCATTTGGAAAGCCCTCAATGTTAAGTTCAGTAGTTATGATTGATTTGAGATCGCGAACATCCTGGTATTTAATATGTCTTTCATCAGGACGTGGATGGGCAGTTATCCCTTGAGCACCGTACTCTTGACAACGAATGGCCGCGGTTAATACATTCGGAATATTCCCTCCACGCGCGTTTCTAATTGTGGCAATTTTGTTTATATTTACACTTAATTGAGTCATTTTTAAAAATATAATTGTAGAACAAATTGTTTTGTTTTACGTTTACAAAATTAAAGTAATTTAGGAAAACCTTCGTATAAATATGCTAGCAATAGAACTAATATCAGATGTAGTCCCTTCTATTAAGACTTCTGATACTGGAGTGAAAGCTTTAAATTGGATGGAGATTTTTAGAGTGTCGCACCTTCCAATCGTGAACAATAAGGAATTTTTGGGTCTTATTTCTGATACTGATATTTATGATTTAAACCTGGCCGATGAGCCAATTGGAAATCATAGCCTATCACTTTTTAGTCCATATGTTGTAGCAGATCAGCATATTTATGAGGTAATTGAATTGATCCATAGATTGAATCTTACAGTAGTACCCGTATTGGATGAGCATAAAAATTATCTTGGTTTGATAACTTCGAATGACATTATCAAGTATTTTGCCGAATTGGCAGCTGTTAATAATCCTGGGGGTATTATTGTACTTGAATTGCATCAGAACGATTATTCCTTAACTCAAATTGCCCAAATCGTTGAATCAAATGATGCCAAAATTTTAAGCTTATATATTCACTCACCTAAAGAATCTGTTAAGCTTGAGGTAATCATTAAGGTAAATCGAACAGACCTATCCTCAGTTATTCAAACATTTGAAAGATTTAATTATGAGATTAAAGCATCTTATATGGAAGATGAGGAATTGGATTCACTTTATAATAACAGGTATGAAGAGTTCATGAAATACTTAAGTATATAACTCTTGACCAGCAATTAATATATAAAATGAAAATAGCCCTTTACGGGAAGGCTTTTAATGGGAATTTTCAACCTTTAATGAAAACTTTTCTGGATAAATTAGTTAATTCAGAGGTTGAAATATGGGTTATAAGCCCATTCCTTGATTATATTAAAAGTTCGTTCCCTGAATATGGGAATAAACTAAATTCTTATACTGGGCAAAGTGATTTTCCCGGTGGGATGGACTTTCTTTTTAGTATTGGTGGAGATGGTACTTTTCTCGAAGCAGCTTCTCTAATTTGTGGTATGGATGTTCCTGTTGTCGGGATAAATATTGGACGATTAGGATTCCTAGCATACATTTCTGAGGATAACCTTGAGCAATCGATCGATTTTATTTTTGAGGGTAAATATTCTATTGAAGATCGTTCCATAATCGAGATGAATACTTCAGGCGGTCTTTTGCATGAATTTGCATTAAACGAAATTGCCATTCAAAAGAAAGATTCCAAATTAATTACGATCCATGCATATCTAAATGGAGATTTGCTAAACTCCTATTGGGCTGATGGTCTTATAATTGCAACTCCTACTGGATCTACTGCATATTCTTTAAGTGTGGGTGGTCCAATTGTTGCTCCTGGGTCAAGGAATTTTATAATTTCCCCTATTTCACCTCATACTCTGGCAGTACGTCCTTTGGTTATACCTGATTTTCATGAAATCAGGCTCGAAGTAGAGGGAAGAACTTCTAAATATTTAGTTTCGGCTGATTACAGATCGCATTTCATTGATACCACAGAGAAAATAATACTCAGGAAAGCAGATGCCACTGTAAAAATGCTTAAATTAGATGGCCATAGTTTTTATAACACAATACGTGCAAAGCTATTGTGGGGTATTGATATTAGAAATTAAAACTTTATCTTTGTTTAATAGACAACAAATAAGTAATTTTATTATGCTCTTGCTCAATAAAATGAGCAGTTCTTAGTTCTATTTATAAGCCATATAGAATTATTTAAGTTAAATAAGAATTATTGTTACTTTTGTAAATTAATCTAATGGTCATGAAAAGGTCAATATTCCTCACCATAATCTTATCATTCTTAATATCCGGATTAGGTAATTCTCAAACCTGGAAGATGAAAAGGTATGAAGTAGAGGCTGGAGCTGGAGGATCTTTTTATATGGGTGATATTGGCAGTGTAACTCCCAGCGAAAATATTGGAGGTTTTAAAGATGTAGTTTTTTCCTCAACAAGACCTGTAATACATTTGGGTTTCAGATATAAGATTTTGGAAAGATTTTGGGTTAAGTTGAATGTGAATTATGGATGGCTTTATGGAGATGACTCTAATTATGGATCAAATCAGGAACGGGGGCTTGTGTTTAGTACTCCCACTTTTTGAAATAACAGGCCAGGCAGAATATGCTTTTATTAAGGATAAAAGCGCTGATAATTATTTGATGATGCGCGGGAAAGGTATTATGTCTTTTTCTTCAAATATTAGTTTTTACGGTTTTGCCGGTATTGGTCCAGCTTTTTTCTGGCCTAAAGTTTTAGATGATCCTAACAACAGGGCTGAATCAGATTTTAGTACCGTGGCTATTGCTTTTCCGATAGGACTGGGTTTAAAATATGGCCTTACACCTGATTGGAAAATTGGATTTGAAATAGGAGGAAGATTTACCACCACAGATTATTTAGATGCTTTTACATCTGAATGGTCTAAATACAACGATAATTATTTTTTCGCTACTTTTCATGCGATCTATAACCTAGATGTCTCCAGGAAAGGATGGCCAACTATTAGAAGAAGATTTGGGAATTGATTTAGAGTAAATGAAAAAGATTCAGGTTGTCCTTTTTATTCTGTTATTTTCAGGTATTTTGAAAGCACAGAACGCTTCCGAAATTGGAGGATTCTTCGGGCAATCATTTTATTTGGGCGATTTGAACAAAGAAAAACTGTTCAAGAACCCAACTATATCTGCAGGTGCTTTCTATCGATATATCTTAAACCCCAGATATGCCATTCGAACTTCTTTAACGTATGGCTCCCTAAAAGGAGATAATAGCAATATTTATAATGAGGTTCCTCAAAGCGATCCCCCAAACGTGTGGCCTTTTTCTTTTAATACAACGGTTGTGGATTTTACAATCCAGTTTGAATTCAATTTTAAAAAATTTGAGTATTCATCGAGGAATCTAACTTATTCACCCTATGTCTCTGGTGGGTTGGGTATGGGATACTATAATAAGACTGTGGCTTATAATTATGACCGCAGTTTATATCCTTCAGGTCCTGTCAATCCTTCTCCAGCTAATACCTTTAATCTGATTATACCGTTCGGACTTGGTGTTAAGGTTAATTTTTCAAGAAGAGTTAGTGGTGCAGTATTATGGGAGTTTAGGAAGACATTTATGGATGACCTTGATGGGTACGAAGACATTCCAGATCCTGGCTTTAGCTCTAAATTGCACAATAATGACTGGTATTATTTCGTTGGGATAACTTTGAGCTACAAGATAAATTATATGAAGACTTTATGCCCTGCATATGAAGATTAATATTGGGAGATGGAATTGAAAGATCAGATAAATAAAAACAATCTTCCGCATCATGTTGCGGTTATTATGGATGGGAATGGTAGGTGGGCCAGGAATCAGGGGAAACATAGGGTACAAGGCCACAGAAGTGGTGTAAAATCAGTTCGGGAGGTAACAGAAGCAGCAGCAGAATTAGGGATAAATTACCTTACATTATACGCTTTTTCAACCGAAAATTGGAATCGACCTAGAGAAGAAATTGATGCTTTAATGTCACTTTTGGTTACTTCTTTAAATTCTGAAACTAAGACATTAATGAAAAATAATATCCGGTTACTTGTAATTGGTGATATTAAAAGTTTACCGGTAAATGTTTTAAAAAAGCTAACATCAGTAATTGACAAAACAGGTGAAAATACAGGAATGAATTTAATTCTGGCACTTAGTTACAGTTCAAGGTGGGAAATTGTTGATGCTGCAAAAAAACTTGCCCTCGATGTTAAATCTAATAAAGTCTCTGTAGATAGTATTGATAATGAGCTTTTTGATAAATATTTAAATACGAGTGAAATTCCTGATCCAGATATATTAATACGCACAAGTGGCGAATATCGGATTAGTAATTTTTTACTCTGGCAAATTGCATACTCTGAATTATACTTCACAAGTACTTTATGGCCTGATTTTCGAAAAGATGAATTTTATAAAGCAATTTTGAATTTTCAGAACAGGGAAAGAAGGTTTGGTAAAACTAGTGAACAAGTCAAGATTTAACCCACTCAAAAATCAATTAACATATATTAAGAGGAAAAACGAGAAATAGATGAAGGTGAATATTTATAGAGGTAATGGCTTATTAAAACTAATTGGTGGATTTCTTTTCTTCTTTTTTGCGTTAAATAGTTATTCCCAAGACACTGATACTTTAGACTTTAACATACCTGTCATGGATTATGCGTATCCAAGGGAGTATGAAGTTGAAAAAATCACTGTTTCTGGAGTTAAGTTTTTAGATGCTAGCATTTTGGTTCAATTGACTGGAATTAAGGTAGGTGAAAAAATTCTTATTCCAGGTGAGAGAATTACTCAATCCATAGAAAAGCTTTGGTCACAAGGATTATTTTCCGATATAAAAGTGTCATATACAAAGATTGAAGGAAATAAAATATCACTCGACTATTTTTTCAGTGAACGGCATCGTCTATCCAAACTTACTTTTGAGGGAATCAACAGAAGTGAAACCCAGGATCTTCTTGAAAAAGTGAATCTCATTAACGGTAGTCAGGTTACTGAAAATGTTATAAATAATGTTGATAAAATAATTCGGGATTTCTTTATTGATAAAGGCTATTTAAATATCGATGTTCAAATTTCTCAACTGGTTGATCCTAAACTTCCAAATAGTGTTCAATTGAATGCTAAAATTTCCAAAAATGAAAAAGTGAAAATTGCTGAAATCTTTTTTGTTGGAAATGAAGTTTTTACAACTGAGAAGCTTAGGCGAGAAATGAAAAACACTAAAAAGAAAAACTGGAATATATTCAAAGCTTCAAAGTTTATAAAAGCAGATTATCTTGAGGATAAAAAGAGTGTTGATAACTTTTACAATGAGAATGGTTATAGGGATTTTAAATTTTTATCAGACTCAATATCTAAAATAAGTGAGAATAGAATTAATTTGTTTATAAAGATATTTGAAGGCAGTAAGTACTATATAAGAGACATTGCATGGATTGGAAATACAAAATTTCCTTCCGAATTGCTTTCTACATATCTGGGTATGAAAAAGGGCGACCCTTACAATAAAACTAAGCTTGAAGAGAGGTTGTTTATTGATGAGGATGCTGTTAACTCAATATATATGGATCAGGGATACCTTTTTGCCCAAATTATGCCGATGGAGGTTCGTATTGAGAATGATTCGATTGATCTTGAGATGAGAGTTTATGAGGGGCAGCCAGCTACAATCGATAAGGTTATTATTAGAGGTAATACAAAAACCAATGAACATGTTATCCGTAGGGAGCTAAGAACAAATCCAGGTGACCTGTTCAGCAAAACTGCTATTGTAAGGTCTGCAAGAGAATTGGCACAGCTGGGGCATTTTGATCCGGAAAAAATTGCACCAAATCCAATACCTCATCAGGCTGAAGGTACTGTTGATATTGAGTATGAGTTAGAGGAAAGAGCAAATGACCAGTTTGAAATATCAGGTGGTTGGGGAGCAGGAATGCTTGTTGGTACTGTGGGTCTTCGGTTTAATAATTTCTCCATTCGAAGAGTATTGGACTTTAAAGCCTGGCGACCAGTTCCTGCAGGAGATGGGCAAACATTGAGTCTTCGGGTGCAATCCAATGGGAAATATTATTTGTCAGCCAACATGTCATTTGTTGAGCCCTGGTTTGGAGGGAAAAAGCCAAACTCATTTTCATTCTCAGCATATATTTCCTCACAGACCAATGGCCGTAAAAAAGGTGATCCTTCAAGGCAGTCACTAAAGGTAACAGGTCTTTCAGTAGGTCTTGGGAAAAGATTAAAATGGCCTGATGATTATTTTAGCTGGTACAATGCAATAAATTATCAGAACTATAATCTAAACAATTGGAACCAGTATTTTATTTTCTCTAATGGATCATCTAATAATTTGAGTTATACAACTATGTTAAGTCGAAATTCGGCTGGTCCTAATCCAATTTATCCGACACAGGGTACCAATTTTTCATTATCATTACAATTGACACCACCATATTCCTTATTTAATGGAGTAGATTATTCCGATCCGGATATGATTGATAGTGAGAAGTATAAGTGGGTAGAATATCACAAATGGGGATTTAAATCAGACTGGTTTATAACTTTGGCAGGAAATTTGAACCCTAGTGGTAGAAAGCTGGTTTTATTTGCCCGGGCACAGCTTGGTTATCTGGGATTTTATAACGGTAATATTGGCCCCTCACCTTTTGAAGGGTTTGATCTTGGAGGAGATGGCATGTCAGGGTATAATCTTTACGGAAGAGACGTTATAGGATTGAGAGGATATGAAAATGGTTCTTTGACACCAATTGTAAATGGAAATAAATCTGGAAATGTTTATGAAAAGATAGCTCTTGAATTACGTTATCCAATTTCATTGGCCCAGTCTGCAACAGTTTTTGCTTTAGTATATTTGGAGGCTGGAAATGCATGGTATCGTATTCAGGATTTTAATCCCTTCTCACTTTATAAGTCGGCGGGGGTGGGTCTCAGAGCATTCCTCCCTATGTTTGGGTTGTTGGGAATTGATTGGGGTTATGGTTTCAACCCTGTTCCAGGTTTCCCAAATGCTAATGGTAGTCAATTCCATTTTGTAATAGGCCAGCAGTTTTAATAGTTAGGTTAAACAAAAAAATAAAAATCATGAAAAAGTTATTATTTTCAATGATATTGGCAACGGCTTTTTTTGGTGTAGTAAATGCACAAAAATACGCTTTTGTTGACACAGAATATATTTTGAATAATATTCCGTCTTATAAGTCTGCACAGGATCAATTAGATCAGCTCTCTGCAACCTGGGAAAAGGAAATAGGTGAATTGTATGCTGAAGTTGAAAGACTTTACAAAGCCTATCAGAATGAAGCAGTATTATTAACTCAGGAAATGAAGAAGCAAAGAGAAGAGGAAATTGTTAATAAAGAAAAGCAGGCTAAAGATATGCAGAATAAATATTTTGGACTGGAAGGCGAACTTTTTAAGAAACGACAGGAGTTAATCAAGCCAATTCAGGATGAAATTTATAATGCAGTGAAAGAGATAGCCGTTGATGGGAATTATGCAGTCATTTTTGACTCATCAGGAAGCCTCTCAATGCTCTATACCAACCCGAGGTATGATTTAAGTGATGATGTTTTAGAAAAGTTAGGTTATAATAATTAAATCATTACTTTTGTGCCCAATATTGAATTTTAAACTAAACAAAACCAAAATGAAACAGTATTTAAAAATCACTTTTCTGCTTCTTACTGTATTTATTACCAGTAATATAGCAGCTCAGACAAATTTTAAATTTGGACATATAAATAGCCAGGAGTTAATAGCTTTAATGCCAGAGAGTGATAGTGCTCAAGCTGAGCTAGAAAGGTATGCTCAGAGTCTGCAAGATCAAGCTGATGTAATGCAGGTTGAACTGAATAAAAAGTATCAAAACTATCTGGCTGAAAGAGACAACTATACTGAACTTATTAGACAAACCAAAGAGGAGGAGTTAAACGAACTTCAGGGACGCATCCAGGCGTTTAACCAAAGTGCACAGCAGGACATGCAACGCAAGCAGGCTGAGGTAATGCAACCTATTGTTGAGAAAGCTCAAAATGCAATAAAAGCAGTTGCAGCCGCCAATGGATTTACTTATATTTATGATATCTCTAGTGGAATTATCTTATATTTTTCCTCTGACAGTGAAGACATCCTGCCATTGGTAAAACAGAAGTTGGCAATATTAAAATAGTTTGTTAAAGAAGAAGGAATATGAACCACTCGAAACCAACGGGTGGTTTTTTTATTAAATTTAACTTTTTTTAACAGTTGAGTTTTTACTCATGAATATTCAATCGAATCAGCCAATAGGAATATTTGATTCAGGTGTAGGTGGTTTAACCGTTGCACATGCTATTAAACAGATCCTCCCAAATGAAGACCTCATTTACTTTGGAGATACTGCGCACTTGCCTTATGGTGATAAATCAAAGGAATCAATAATTCATTATTCTAAGGAAATAGGCAAATTTTTACTCGAAAAGAATTGCAAAGTTATATTGATGGCCTGTAATTCAGCATCATCAGTAGCATATAAGGAGATGCATGAACAATTTAGCGACCAGGCCATTGTTATGAATGTAATCGATCCAGTTGTAAATTACCTTAAATTCAACTATAAATCTGGCCGGATTGGAGTTATTGGAACAAAAGCCACCATTAATTCAGCAACCTATGAAACCAGAATATCAAATGAATGTCAAGGATTGGATGTTGTGTCAATGGCAACTCCATTATTTGTTCCTATGATTGAAGAAGGATTTATTTTTGATGACATTAGCAATGCTATTATAAGGTCATATCTATCAAATAAAATGTTTAAAGAAATAAATGCCCTGATACTTGCCTGTACACATTATCCTATAATTAAGAACCAGATTAGTAAGTTTTTTAATTTCGGTGTTGAAATCCTTGATTCTGCCAGGATAGTGGCAAATGAGCTTAATTTACTCTTGAAAGAAAAGCAGCTTTTAAATCGTCAAGAATCATCGAAAAATGAATTCTTCGTATCAGACTATACTGAACATTTTGAAATGATTGCTAAAATGTTTTTTGAGGAGCAGGTTAAAATGATAAAATCTAATCTCTGGGATTAGTATTTGACTCTTCGTTTCTATACCAATCAGCATAAAATAGGTAATTGTTTGCAATCCTTTCGATCATCTCTTTAGTTTGCTTTTCCTCAACAGATTTCAGTTTCTTTGCAGGAACACCACCATATATACTTCCTGGTTCCACTATAGTATTCTCAAGAACAACAGCTCCTGCTGCTATAATTGAGTTTTCTCCAATTACAGCATGATCCATAATTATTGCTCCCATTCCTACAAGTACATTTGAATGAATAGTAGCACCATGAATTATAACATTGTGCCCGATGCTTACATTATCACCAATTGTAATGATAGATTTTTTGTAGGTTGTATGAAGAACAGCACCATCCTGTATATTTACCTTATTCCCTATTCGAATTGAATTAACATCACCCCTGATTACAGCATTGAACCAAACAGTGCAATCATCACCCATTACAACATCTCCGATTATTGAAGAATTTTCTGAGAAATAGCAGTTTTTCCCATAGCTGGGATCAAATCCTCGTAGTGAAAGTATTAAGGCCATTTTTATTTTTTTTGCAAGATACAAAATTGCAAATTGCTAGTGTAGTTAGTGTATCATTTGTTACTCTTTTCAAGTTTATTTGATTGATTACATCTGAAATCTTATCATTTGTATATATATAGATATTTTATGTTAAAAAAAATGTTTTTAATGTTAATTTTCCTTTGCGAAAATACTTAGCTTTGCATAAGCTTTTTATTTAGTATTTATTTCTAAAGAGGGCTGGTATATAACGAATATTTAGATCTAGTATCAATACAACATAATTATACTAAAACCTATGAGTGAGGAAATAAAAGTTGTTGAACTTGATGATGTTGTAATTAGATTTTCAGGGGACTCTGGAGATGGTATGCAATTGACTGGGACATTATTTTCCAATACTTCTGCGCTGTTGGGAAATGATATTTCTACTTTTCCTGATTATCCAGCTGAAATAAGGGCTCCATTGGGATCTGTTGGTGGAGTTTCTGGTTTCCAGGTACACTTTGGAAAGAACAAAATTTATACTCCTGGAGATTATGCTGATGTTTTGGTGGCTATGAATCCCGCGGCCATTAAGGCAAATGCTGGGTGGCTAAAACCAGGGGCAACAATTATTATTGATAATGACAACTTCATTGAAAAATGGATTTATAAAGCTGGATATGTTGAAGATCCAATTCAAGAAGAAAAGTTGGATAAATTTAATGTCATAAAAGCACCTATTTCAAGTCTTACAAAAGAAGCTCTTAAAGATTCAGGACTCGATCAAAAAAGTATTCTTCGAAGTAAAAACATGTTTGCCTTAGGAATGGTTTATTGGCTTTTTAATCGCCCATTAAAATTTACTGAAGAATTTTTTGAATCGAAATTTAAAAAACGCCCTGCGATTGTTGAAGCAAATAATAAGGTATTAAGGGCTGGATATAATTTTGGGATTACCATTGAGGCAATGAAGCCTACCTATATGGTTTCTGCTGCCCCAATCGAAGAAGGAACATATAGAAATATAAATGGAAATGAGGCTACAGCGTGGGGCTTGATAGCGGCTGCAGAAAAATCAGGATTAAAGTTATTCGTTGGATCATACCCAATTACTCCGGCGACAGGAATACTTGAAGAATTAGCAGCCAGGAAAGATTTGGGAGTAAAATCATTTCAGGCTGAAGACGAGATTGCTGGAATTTGTACTGCAATAGGGGCCAGCTTTGCTGGACTTCTGGGTGTTACAACTACTTCAGGTCCTGGTCTTGCCTTAAAATCTGAGGCTCTTGGACTTGCAGTTATGACTGAACTTCCTCTAGTAGTTGTAAATGTACAAAGAGGTGGACCATCCACAGGCCTTCCTACAAAAACTGAACAGTCTGATCTTTTGCAGGCATTATATGGCAGAAATGGAGAATCTCCTGTAGTAGTTATTGCTGCAAGCACTCCTTCTAATTGCTTTGATTATGCTTTTGAAGCTGCTAAGATTGCCTTGGAACGAATGACACCAGTTATATTGCTTACAGATGGTTTTCTTGCAAATGGATCTCAGCCCTGGAAGATTCCATCAATGAAAGATTACCCAAAGATAAAAACAAGGATTCATAGAAAAGGAAGAGGTAAATACCAGCCCTATGCTAGAGATCCTATTACACTTGCAAGAAGTTGGGCTGCACCTGGAATGAAAGGAATGGAGCATCGTATTGGTGGGCTTGAAAAAGATACACTAACCGGGAATGTCTCTTATGTACCTGAAAACCATCAGGAGATGACTGAAATTAGAGAAGAGAAAGTTGAGAGAGTCGTTGATATTATACCCAATTTAAAAGTATTAGGAGAGCAGGAAGGAGATATATTGGTTGTTGGATGGGGAGGAACCTATGGACATTTAAAAACTGCTGTTCAGGAGATGAATGATGATGGAAAAAAGATAGGTTTGGCACACTTTAATTATATAAAACCTCTACCAGCAAATGTCGAGGAAGTATTTGGGAATTTCAAAAAGATAATTGTTTGCGAATTAAATCTGGGACAATTTGCAAATTACCTTCGATTGAAACACCAGAATTTTCAGTATTATCAATTTAATAAGGTGCAAGGAATTCCTTTTACTATCATCGAACTAAAAGAGAAATTTTCAACACTTCTGGAGAGTTAAAATCATGGCGGAAAAAATGATGGAATTAACATTTAAAGATTTTAAAAGCGATCAGGAAGTAAGGTGGTGTCCTGGTTGTGGTGACCATGCAGTATTAAATAGTATTCAGAAAGCCTTAGTTGAATTAAATATACCTAAGGAGAAATATGCTTTTATATCTGGTATTGGTTGTTCTTCGCGATTTCCATACTATATGAATACATATGGATTTCATGGAATACATGGTCGTGCAGCTGCTTTAGCCAGTGGAACTAAAACTGCTAATCCTGAATTAAGTGTTTGGGAAATCACAGGGGATGGTGACGCTTTAGCTATTGGAGGCAACCATTTTATTCATTTGATTAGGAGAAATATCAATATAAATTTGATTTTATTTAACAATGAAATTTATGGTTTAACAAAAGGCCAATATTCACCGACATCAAAAAAAGGTATTAAAACAAAAACATCACCTTTTGGCACAATTGAAGCTCCGTTTCATCCTGGTGAACTTGTAATTGGATCTCAGGGAAAATTCTTTGCACGTACAGTTGATTCGAATTTAAAGTTATCTACACGCGTTTTTGTAGAAGCTGGAAAGCACGAGGGAACTTCCGTTGTTGAAGTATTGCAAAATTGTGTCATTTTTAATGATAATACGCATGGCGAAATTACCGATAAACATGTAAAGGATGACCGCCAGATTATTCTTGAAAATGGAAAACCAATGATTTTCGGCAAGGAGAGAGATAAAGGCTTAATTTTAGATGGAATGAAGCTGAAAGTTGTAAAGATAGGAGAGAATGGGATCACTGAGAATGACTTATTAGTTCACAAGGTTAGCGAGAACAATCCAGGAATTCATACAATGCTTGCAAACATGAGATGGCCTAATTACCCTGTTGCACTGGGTATTATACGGAAGGTTGATGCCCCAACATATGAAATGGCTATGAAAGCACAATTGCAAAAAGTGAGAAAATCATCTAAAATAAAAAACATGGATGATTTATTAATGAGTGGGAACACCTGGAAGGTATAATTGAATTTAAATATAGATATGATAAAGATCTTCAATACGAAGATCTTTTTTTTGTTTTAGGTTTAAAAGATATGTTGCCCATGGAATGTATAATGTACCTAACATAATTGAACGGAGTCCCTATATTATTTATTTCTTTATTTTGTTCTAAAAAGACTAACTTTAAAAAGAAATATATAAAAGATAATTAGGACATTAAACTACTTGAAATCAGTACAATTAACTTCTGAAGGTGTAAAAATTAAATATATCTAATTAATGGATGAACGATTAAATCCAGATAAGAAAATTGAAAGTTTACTTGCAGGTAAGACAGAAAATTTAAAAGAACTGGCTTGCATAAACAAACTGAATTCTCTTATAAATAGGGGTAAACCAATTAGGGAAACTCTTGAACAGTTTGCAGAAGAGATACCTGGTGCAATGAAAGATCCTGAATATAAAGCAGTTTGTATAAGTTATGATAATATAGAATATCGAAGTTCAAAATTTGAAGAAACTAAGTTGTTTATAAAAAAGGAATTCAAAACAATTGATGACCTGAAGGGAGAGATTAGAGTTTATTACCTAAAAGATAATCCGAGCAAAAAACCCAGTCCATTTTTATCCAGTGAGAAAAGATTCATTGAAGCAATAACTGGTTTAATTATTGAATATCTAAATGGGAAGAAAACTCTTGAGATTATTGAAACCTCAATCGATTTTGGTGAAGAGACAGGCTACAATAATGAAGGAGATAGCAAGCAAATTACTACTCAGCAACTATTACAAAAATTTCTTGATCGGCATAATTCTGAGAGAAATCTTTTTCATGAGTTGATGCCTTTTAAAGTTAAGGAGATATTATTGGTAGCGAACCTATACGATGCATATATAATTGAAGGAGAAGGGAGATTCTCGGATCATATTTTAGGAGAATACAATCAGATGAATTTGACTACAATGCCCAGGGTTACAGGAGTAGCATCTAAGCAGGAGGCGCTTACCAGGCTGCGAGAGAACCATTTTGACTTAGTAATTATAATGGTAGGTGTAGACAAGGTCTCAGCACTGAAACTTCAAAAAAGAATAAACAAAGATTATCCATATATTCCAATTAATCTGTTACTTAACAATAGCAGGGATATTGCTGCAATCAGTGAGGAAAATAGCTTATCGCTTCTTCCTGAGAACATATTTGTGTGGAACGGAGATTCAAAGGTGTTTTTTACTATGGTAAAATTGCTCGAGGATTGGGTTAATGCTGAGAACGACACAAAACTTGGAGTATCAAAAGTTATCCTACTTGTTGAAGACAGCCCAATCTTTTATTCAAAATACCTTTCCATCCTTTATTCCCTGGTGCTTGATCAGACCAGGCATTTGATTGAAGATGTTGGGAGCGAGGATATTTACAAAGTGATAAAACTAAGAGCCCGACCCAAAATTATCCTCGTCCGGACTTATAATGAAGCCATAAGTATCATTAACCAATTTGGGGATGATCTTTTATGTGTTATATCAGATATCCGTTTCCCAGTAGATAATATTATGGTTGATAAAGCTGGATTTGATTTAGTAAATGAAGTTAAAAAAAGGTTTGAGAATCTTCCTGTTGTATTGCAATCATCGGATCAGAGTAATCGTGAAACATCAGAAAATCTGGGTGCACATTTTATGTGGAAAGACTCCGAATCACTGGTACAGGAACTTAAATATTTCATCAATTATTATTTGGGCTTCGGACATTTTATATATCGGGATAATCGGGGACGAAAAATTGCGGTGGCCAGATCAATGAAAGAATTTGAAGCCTCATTGGAAACTATCCCGGGGGATTCTTTGGTTTATCACGCAATGAAAAACCATTTCTCAATGTGGCTTATGGCGCGAGGAGAAATTAAGATAGCAAAAATGATTTTTCCACTTAAGGTAAGTGATTTTAAGAACCTTAATGAGATGAGAGATCTGATAATTCAGATTATCAGAAAAAGAAGACGGGAAAAAAGCAGGGGGAAAATTGTGGCTTTTGATGAGGCCTCGATTTTAGATGAACAAAATATTGTAAGTATGGGATCCGGATCCCTTGGTGGAAAGGGGCGTGGTTTAGCATTCGTGAGTACTTTGATATACGATTTTAACTTTTCAAATCTTAGTTCCAGAAATTAATATCCGAACCCCCAGGACTGTAATAATTGGCACAGATGAGTTCGATCAGTTTCTTGAAAATAACCAGCTTCATGAGGTAATACATGAAGAGAATAATTATTCACTTATCCAAAAACGATTTCTCGAAGGTAGACTATCACCAGAACTTACCTATAAGTTGGAAGTTTTTCTGAAGTTAATAAACCAACCAATTGCAATTCGGTCTTCCAGCTTGTTAGAGGATTCAATCGATCAGCCTTTTGCGGGTATTTTTACAACATTTCTTTTACCAAATAATAACCCTAACTTCAATTACAGGTTTAAACAAGCTGCTGATGCAATAAAACTGGTATATGCTTCAATTTATTCAGATAATGCACATAATTATCTGAAAGCGATAAATTTCAAAGCTGAGGATGAAAAAATGGCAATTGTATTACAGGAGGTTGTTGGCCAAAAGCATGGAAAATATTTCTACCCACATATTAGCGGAACAGCGCAATCTCATAATTATTATCCTTATGCTCATATGAAACCCGATGAAGGCTTTGCTCTTGCTGCTTTGGGCCTTGGTTATTATGTAGTTGAGGGAGAAAAGTCATTTCGGTTTTCACCAGCTTATCCAAACCTTGAAATTAATACTTCAAAATATCTGTTCAATAATTCACAAATGTTGTATTACGCAGTCGATTTGTCAAGGGAAGAAATTGACCTGAAAAAGGGAGAACTGGCTGGGTTAATAAAACTTGATATTTCGCAGGCAGAAAAAGATGGAACTTTAACTCATGCTGCTTCTGTATATTCCATTGAGAATGATCGGCTTGACCCTGGGCTTGGTGCACCTGGTCCAAGAATAATTAACTTCTCTAACATTCTGAAATACAACTATATACCTCTGGCACAAACTATAAATGTTTTATTGGATTTAGTTAAAGAAGCTTTCGGAACACCGGTAGAAATTGAATATGCAGTTGATTTAACCAAAGATGAAGATGGGAAGGCTTCATTTTATCTTCTGCAGGTAAAACCTTTGCTTGGAGCCCAGGCAGACTTTAGTGTAGATTTGAATTCGGTTGAGAAAAGCAAGCAGATTCTATATGCTGAAAAGAGCATGGGAAATGGTAGGATAAATGATATTTGTGATGTGATTTTTGTTGTGCCTGAAAAGTTTAATAAACATGAAACTATTGAGATGGCTAAAGAAATTGGATTGTTGAATGCGAAGATGATTAAAGAAAAGAGAAAATTTGTATTAATGGGGCCTGGAAGATGGGGTACAAGAGATAAATTTATTGGCATCCCGGTAGCATGGCCTCAAATTTCAAATGCCAAAGTAATAGTTGAAATGAGCCTGGAAGATTTTCCTTTAGATGCTTCTTTAGGTTCCCACTTTTTTCATAATGTAATCTCGATGAATGTAGGTTATTTTTCTGTAAATCATACATCTCTGGTAGATTTTATCTCCTGGGATAAGCTAAATCATCAAAAAGTAATTGATGAAACAAAATATTTCCGGCATGTTAGGTTCAACAGTAATTTAATCATTCAGATGGATGGAAAAAAGAGAACAGCATTAATTAGTGTGGAATAAAGATCAGCCTGGAAGTTGAATAGTTTTGGAAAATCAAATTGAGTCAAGTAACAATATTGTAGAAAATGATTAACGATATTCATCAATTATCGAAGCAGGAATACGATTTTAATGATACTTCCTTCAGCCTTTTGCTGCAAAAGCGGATTTATAAAATACTATTGGTTTGCAGCAATTACGATTCTTTTATGCTTGAGGAAGATGGAAGAATTGATGAGCAGATATTTAATGAATATACCTCCCTAAACCTTCGTTATCCTCCTGTATTTAAACAGGTTGACAATGAGGAAAAAGCGTTTGATGTGCTTGATAACGAGGAAATTGATCTAATAATTCTGGTGAAGGGTACCCAAACAATGGATATATTCCAGATCGCCAAAAAGATTAAACATAAGTTTTTTGCCATACCAATTGTAGTATTGACGTATTTCACTCGGGAAGTATCATTGAGACTTGAAAATGAAGACTTATCCGCTATTGATTATGTTTTCTCATGGTTGGAGAATGCAGATCTCCTGGTAGCAATCATTAAGTTGATAGAGGATAAGATGAATGCAAAGTATGATGTAGAAGAAATTGGCGTGCAAACAATTTTGCTGGTTGAGGATTCCATTCGCTATACATCTTCTTATCTGCCAACTTTATACAAAATTGTCCTTGTACAGTCAAGGGCTTTTCAACAGGAGGCTCTGAATGATCATCAAAAAATGCTGAGGATGCGAGGACGTCCCAAGATTTTATTGGCTACAACTTTTGAAGGGGCAACTGAACTTTTTAATAGATTTAAGGATAATATGCTGGGTGTGATTTCCGATGTAAGCTTCACCAGGAAAGGAAAAAAGGATACAGATGCAGGAATAAAATTTTGTAAACTAGTAAAGGAGCAGGATAAGCATATGCCATTTCTTCTCCAATCATCCAATGCAGATAATGAGGCTATGGCCAAGGAACTAGGGGTTGACTTCCTTTATAAATTTTCAAGAACCTTGTCTTTTGAGTTAAGAAACTTTATTATAAGGAATCTTGCCTTTGGTCCTTTTATTTTTCGTGACCCAGAAACATTTGAAGAGCTTGATAGGGCCGAAAATTTGCAGGAATTTCAACAGAAATTAATGACGATTTCTGACGAGTCTCTCGCTTTTCATACAGACAATAATCATTTTTCTAAATGGTTGAATGCAAGGGCATTATTTCCATTGGCTCAAATGTTTAAGTATCTGAAGAAAGAGGACTTTCAAACACTGGAAGATGTTAGATCTTTTGTGTATGTTGCCATATCAAGTTTCAGGCTAGGTAAAGGCAGGGGAGTTATCGCTAAATTTGATAAAAAGAGCTTTGATGAATACCTGATATTTTCAAGAATTGGTAATGGTTCAATTGGAGGGAAGGCTCGTGGACTAGCATTCCTGAATTCATTTATAAAAACAAACAGGCTATTTAATAAGTATCCAGATGTACAGATAACAATCCCCAGGACAATTGTTATAACCACTGATGTATTTGATGAGTTTATGGAGGCAAATGAATTGTATGACATGGCTTTATCCGATATTCCGGATGAAGAAATCCTTCAAAGCTTTTTAGAAGCTGAATTGCCAGGATGGATATATCAGGATCTATATGCAATTGTTTCAGTTCTAACAAAACCACTTGCTGTCAGATCTTCCAGTAAACTTGAGGACTCATATTACCAGCCTTTTGCAGGGATATATTCAACCTACATGATACCAAAAGTTTCTGATAATCAAAGAATGGTAAAGCTTTTATCAGATGCAATCAAGGAGGTTTATGCTTCAGTTTATTACAAAACCAGCAAATCGTATATAAATGCTACGGCTCATATTATTGGCGAGGAGAAGATGGGTATTATACTGCAAGAAGTTTGCGGAAGTAAGCACGGGGATTATTATTATCCAACTTTTTCAGGAGTAGCAAGATCAATTAATTTTTATCCAACAGGGAATGAGAAAGCCGAGGATGGTATGGCCAGGGTTGGACTTGGGCTGGGAAAACTGGTAGTTGAAGGAGGAATGGCATTACGATTCTCTCCAAAGTATCCCAGAAAAGTATTGCAGCTTTCTTCCCCTGATATGGCTTTAAAAAGTACTCAAAAGGTGTTTTTTGCTCTCGAGCTCTCTGAGGAAAGTTTTGTTCCATCAACTGATGATGGTGTTAACTTAAAAAGATTACCTATTGAGGAAGCTAGTGAGATTCCCGCATTCAAGTACTTGGCATCGACATATGATTATGAAAATCAGATGATTAGAGATGGGGTCATGGGAAAAGGAAAGAAGATTATTACGTTTTCTCAAATTCTTAACCACAACCTTTTTCCTTTGGCAGAGATAATCAGTGAATTGTTAGAAATTGGTCAAAAGGAGATGGGGAATCCGGTAGAGATTGAGTTTGCTGTAAATATTATTCCCGGCAATACTAAAAAAGTGTTTTTTAATGCCTTACAGATTCGTCCTATTGTTGATAATGACCAATCCAAAAGTTTTAGCATGGAGGAAATTGATCAGGAGAAGGCCATTATTATATCTGATTCAGCAATGGGAAATGGAATAGTTTCAGACGTTTACGATATTATATATATTAAACCGGAATCTTTTAATCCTGGATTGAATGTTAAAATTGCAAGTGATATTGAGAAAATAAATACAGTTTTTAAAAATAAAAACAAACATTATGTTCTCATAGGTCCAGGAAGATGGGGATCACAAGATTCCTGGCTTGGAATTCCAGTAAAATGGCCTCAGATTTCCCAGGCAAAGGTAATTGTCGAATCTGGATTGGAAAATTTTAGGGTAGATCCAAGTCAGGGTTCTCACTTTTTTCAGAATTTAACTGCTTTCCGGGTTGGGTACTTTACTATAAATCCTTTTATAAATGATGGCTACTATGATATAGAATACCTAAATGGTCTTAAGGCTGAATATGAAGATGATATAATCAGGCATGTCCGGTTTAAGGACCCATTAATCATAAAAATTGATGGCCGACACAATAAAGGGGTAGTGCTTAGACCTGATGCTCCATTAAATCAGGAAGACTGAAAAACCGCACTTTGTGTTTCCATGCTTCGGTCAACTTTCTTTATTAATCCCTGTAAAACTTTTCCAGGACCAACTTCTGTGAATGAACTGGCATCATCCCGAATCATATTTTGTACGGTCTGAGTCCATTTTACTGGAGCGGTCAACTGGTGAACTAAATTGGCCTTTATTACATCAGGATCATTTGTTGGCTCTGCCGTATAATTTTGATAAACAGGACATATCGGCACCGAAAATTTGGTTGCATGGATAGCTTCTGTCAGTTCTTCCTGGGCAGGTTTCATCAGCGGTGAATGAAATGCTCCACCAACTATTAACTTAATAACCCTTTTCGCTCCACGTTTTTCCAATTCTTCCATAGCTAAATCAATGCCTTCAATTGAACCGGATATTACAATTTGACCAGGGCAGTTATAATTTGCGGGAACTACAACTTTATCGATATTTTCACAGACATCGTTAACAACAGTGTCGTCTAATCCAATTACAGCCGCCATTGTAGATGGTTCAATTTCACATGCTTTCTGCATGGCAAGTGCTCTTTTTGAAACAAGTGACAGACCATCTTCAAATGATAGTGCTCTATTGGCAACTAAAGATGAGAATTCTCCGAGTGAATGTCCGGCCACCATTTCAGGTTTAAAATGGTCTCCAATAGTTTTAGCTAAAATTGTGGAATGTAAAAAAATAGCTGGTTGTGTTACTTTAGTTTGTTTCAGATCATCTTCAGTGCCATTAAACATAATATCGGTTATTCTGAAACCTAAAATTTCATTTGCAGTTTCGAAAAGTTTTTTACCTAATACAGAGTTATCGTACATTTCCTTCCCCATACCAGGGAACTGAGCTCCCTGACCGGGAAAAACATAGGCTTTCATAATTAGAGTGTTAAGTTTTTTAGTGTAATTTTGATCCAATTAAATGGATATATTCTTCCCTTGTGGCTTCATTCAGGAACTCTCCAGTAAAAGCAGATGTGGTAGTTACAGAATTTTGTTTTTGAATTCCTCTCATCATCATACATAAATGATGGGCCTCAATGACAACAGCAACCCCAAGGGGATTTAAGTTTTCCTGAATACAATCTCTTATTTGTGTAGTTAATCTTTCCTGTACCTGAAGTCGACGAGCAAAAGCATCAACTACTCTGGCAATTTTACTCAGTCCGGTTATATATTTATCAGGGATATAGGCCACATGAGCCTTTCCGAAGAATGGTATCATATGATGTTCACACATAGAATAAATTTCAATATTTTTTACCAGGACCATTTGCTGGTAATCTTCCCGAAACATGGCCGATTTCAAAATTTCAGCTGGTTTGAGACTATATCCATGCATCAAGAATTGAATAGCTTGACCTACTCTTTCCGGGGTTTTTTCTAATCCCTCACGCAAAGTATTTTCTCCAATTAGTTTAATTATTTCTCCGTAATGCTCGGATAGTTTTAAAGTTGCTTCATCGTTCCACTTCTCAACCTTTTCATATCCAAAACCATCTTTTAAACTTGAATTCGTCATGATATATAATTTTATCCAAAATATTCTACTGAATTATTTTCAGTTTCAGTAATCTTGATTTTATGTATTTCTGCACCCATATTTTTAACATGAGGTGATAATACCTCCCAAATTGAAATTGTCAGATTCTCTGTGCTTGCAACCTTTCCTTTCATAAAACTAACCTCAAGATTGATGTTCCTGTGGTCCAATTCATTTATCACCTTTTCTTTAATAATCTTACTCAATAACTTTAAATCTGCAACATACCCAAGCTTCTCATTAATTTCACCCTTTATTGTAACAAACAACTCATAATTATGACCATGCCAGTTTGGATTGGAACATTTGCCATAAACTTTAAAATTTTTTTCTGCAGACCAGTCAGGGTTAAACAATTGATGAGCAGCATTAAATCTTTCTCTTCTAGTCAGGTAAATCATAATGAAAAACTATAGATGGGCCTAATTTAATTAATGAAAAGTTTTGCGAATTGCAGTAAAAGCCATTAAAATGGTAATTTACACCTGAAAGTTATATTTTTACAAAACTGATATAAAAGTAAATAAAACCTTGAAAATACTCTGTCTTTCTGCTACAAAATTAGAGATTGATCCAATTCTGGAAAGGATTTCTGAAGATTTATCTGCTTCAGGTAATAGCTTGAGTGTAACATATAAATCGCACAACATAAAATTCCTTATAACAGGAATTGGAAGTGTGCATACTACATACCATCTTGCTCGGGAATTGACTGATGCAGAGTATGATATTGTTATAGACCTTGGAATTTGTGGGAGTTTTAGTGATGAAATCAGCTTAGGTGAAGTAGTTTATGTTAAGGAGGAAATGTTTGCAGATTTAGGGGTGGAAGCAGAGGTGGGTTTTAGAACAATATTTGAGGCTGGTTTGGCAAAAGAGGATATGAGACCATATAGCAATGGAAAGCTTTTAAATACAACTAGAATCGGTGGAAAGGTTATTGGTAATCTGAAAAGAGTTATTGGGGTAACTGTTAATAAATCAACAGGATCACTTGTCGAAGCAGAGTATATAAAAGAAAAATTTAGTGCGGATATTGAAAATATGGAAGGAGCTGCAGTTTTCTACACCTGCCTGCAAGAATCTGTCCCTTTTGTTGAGATTCGGTCAGTTTCCAACAGGGTTGGAATCACTGATAAAGCTAGCTGGAATATCCCATTAGCAGTTAAAAACCTCTCTGAAGTTGTGATTAATTACTTTAATGAAATTTAGTAATAATGAAATTAAGTCTTGGATTCTCAACCTGTCCCAATGATACTTTTATTTTCGACGCTATGGTGCATCAAAAAGTCGATACAGAAGGACTTGATTTCACTACTTTTCTTGGAGATGTTGAGAAGCTGAATAAAAAAGCTTTTCGCTATGAGCTTGATATAACAAAATTAAGCTATCATGCCTATGCATATTTATCATATGGCTATATGATCCTTGATTCTGGAAGCGCCCTGGGGCAAGGAAATGGTCCCTTGCTTTTAAGTAAGACAAAGATCTACCCGGATGAGGTAGACAATCTAAAAATTGCTATTCCAGGAAAATATACAACAGCAAATCTATTGTTAGGAATTGCATATCCAAAAGCTCAGTTAAAAACAGAATACCTGTTTTCTGACATTGAGGAAGCCGTTTTATCAGGTGAGGTTGATGCCGGGTTAGTAATCCATGAAAACAGGTTTACCTATGCTTCGAGAGGTTTATTGAAAATTATTGACCTGGGGGAATACTGGGAGGAGTTGACAAATGAATTAATACCACTTGGTGGAATTGTAATCCGAAGAGAACTTCCTGATAAAGTGAAAGAAAAAGTTAATCGGGTCTTAAAAAGGAGTATCGAATTTGCCTTTAATCAGCCCAAAGCCGTTATGCCTTATGTGAAGAAATATGCCCAGGAAATGGATGAGGAGGTTATGATGAAGCATATTGGATTATATGTAAACGAATACACTCTCAACTTGGGTGCTAAGGGGAAATCAGCTATAAATAAATTTTTCCAATTGGCTGGCGACAGGAATTTGATACCCAATGTTAGCAAAAACTTGTTTGTGTCAGAAATCCATTAATGTTATTGAACTCTTAGTTCTAAATTGCAAAGTATTTAAAACCAAATATCTCTTTAATTTTCTTGGAATTAATTAACATTTGTAGAATTTAATTCATTTAAATCACTTACAAATTCTTGAATCTGTTCATTATTGAAACCTTTTTCCATGGCGGCTTCTTCAAGTGTTCCCCAAATGGGTTCACCACAAGCAATGCATTTAATCCCTGCATTCATAAGGTATTCCACTGATTTTGGAACTTTTTCAACTAATTCTTCAATAGTTATTTCCTTGTTAATAAGCATGATCCAATATTTTATAAGTTCCTATTTTAATAATTGATAGAATTTTCGAAGGATTAAATGCGCTTGAGTATATTTCAAATATATATACTTTGTGATAATACCCTTTCAAGAATTTGCTATTAATCGTTTATGACTGTTCCTGAGATCTTCCTGAAAACATCCTTTGGGAGCCGAATAAGTAATAATACTCCACGGCTAATCATAAATACCATGAAAGCAAGCCATAGACTATGATTTCCAAGGCTTTCTTTTAACAAATAATAAACAGGAAGGTAAAAAATTAGGATTGAAATTACCATTGAATTTCTCATACCAACAGATGCTGTGGCACCAATAAATATGCCATCTAGTATAAACGCTGGGAAAGTAATTATTGGAACAAGTGCAATCCAGAATAAATATTCAGAGGAAAGTCCAATTAGCTCCTGATTATTTGTTAATAATCCTAGAATAAATTTTCCACCAGCAAGATAGGATAATGAAAACGGAATACTGGTTGCAGCTCCCCAAATAAAAAGTAGTTTAATACTTTCTTTTAATTTGATTACAGATCTTGCACCCATATATTTGCCTGTAAGAGCTTCTGCAGAATAGGCAAAACCATCAATCAAGTATGAGAAGAACATGAAATATTGTAACAATAAGGTGTTTATGGCCAATATTTCGTCCCCCATATTTGCCGATTCTGCAGTAAAAAAGGCAAATGCAAAAATTAAAAATAAGGTTCGGATGAAAATGTCTTTGTTTATATTGAAAAACTTCTTTAAAGCTTCAGAATTGAGCATTTTCTTAATATCCCAATACTTATTTAACCTCCTGTAATATCTATGGTATAAAAATATGCTTAGCCCAAAACCAAGATATTGAGCAATAACTGTTCCTAATGCCACACCGTCTGATTTCATGTCCATTTCAAGAACAAAATATAGGCTAAAAACAATATTTAACACATTTATGAAAATGGTAATTATCATTGGAAATCGTGTGTTTTGCATTCCAATAAACCAACCTGTTAAGGAGTATAATCCAATGGTAGCAGGGGCGGCCCAAATTCGTATATAAAAGTATTGTTGTGCATACTTTTCAACATTTTCACTACCATGAAAAATTGAAAAACTCAACAAATCAATTGGTTTCTGAAGCAAAAGAATAACCAAAGCACCTCCAAGTCCAATTATAAATGACCGGGCTAAAGTCAGCAAAGCCTCAGTTAAATTGCGTGATCCATACGCTTGGGCTGTCAAACCAGTGGTACCCATCCTTAAGAAGCTAAATCCCCAATAGATGAAATTAAAAATCATGCTACCAATTGAAACAGCTCCAATATATTCTATGTTTTCAAGGTGTCCAACAAGCGCCAGGTCTACCATTCCTAAGTAGGGGGATTGAAATGTTACTTACAATGCTGGGAATGGCCAGACGAAGGATATTCTTGTTCATGAAATAATTTTACGTGCTGAAAATAAACAATCGTAATGTCCTGAACAAAAAACCAAAAGGAATAATTTTGTTGTTAGAATAGACATTAATAACGCGTAAGTTTTTTGCCGTATCGCTCCGATTTATTAATTTAACGGAAAATTTATTAACTAAAATATAAGTATTATGGCTTTTATCTTACCAGAATTACCATATGCGTTAAATGCTTTAGAACCGCATATTACAAAAAATACATTAGAGTTTCATTATGGGAAACATCATCAGGCCTACGTAAATAATTTGAATAATCTTCTTCCAGGATCCGGATTTGAGAATGCCAGCCTTGAAGACATTATCCGCGAATCTAGTGGTGGCGTTTTTAACAATGGAGCTCAGATTTGGAATCATACATTCTACTTTATGACTTTTAGTCCTGATGCACCAGGAAAACCTGATGGAAATTTCGCCAAGGCTATTGAAAAGGATTTTGGCTCCTTCGATGATTTTAAGACTCAATTTACTTCAGCTGCTGCTACTTTATTTGGGGCAGGATGGGCATGGTTGGTTAAGAATGACCTTGGTGCATTAAGTATTGTAAAGGAGTCAAATGCAGGAAATCCATTAAAAGATGGACTAACTCCTTTATTAACCTGCGATGTTTGGGAACATGCCTATTATTTAGATTACCAGAACAAAAGACCAGATTATCTCAAAGCTTACTGGGAAATTATTGATTGGAAAGCTGTAGCCAGGCGTTTTGATACAGTTTAAATATTTGTAAAAACGCAATGGTTTTTAAAAGGCTGGTTTATTCTAACAGAAGTGTCAGAAGGTTTATAGAGTCAGAAAAAATTCCAACTGAAGTTCTTGTGGAGTTGATCGATCTGGCCAGAAAATCACCTTCTGCGAGAAATGACCAGCCTCTAAAATTTTCTATTTCCACGAGTAAGGAACTAAATAATAGAATATTTCCTAATTTAAAGTGGGCTGGTTATTTGAAGGACTGGGAGGGACCTGATATTATCGAAAGGCCATCAGCCTACATTATGGTTTTAGGGGATACCCGAATTTCTGAGACATTTGAGTGCGATGCTGGAATAGCAATGCAGAGCATGCTGTTGGGAGCTGTTGAGAAGGGATTTAATGGTTGCATTATTGGATCCATTAATAGAACTTCCCTCCGAATGGAATTCAGGATTCCAGATCACCTTAAATTACTTTATATAATTGCCTTTGGCAAACCAGCTGAGAAAGTTTATATTGAAAATATGGGAGAGGATGGAGATATCAAATATTGGAGAGATGAGGAAGGAAATCATCATGTTCCAAAAAGATCAATTGATGATATTTTAGTTAATTTTGAATGACTCAATCCTAGAGAAACCAAGTAATATTTCTCGCCTTCACTTAAATTTCCTTGAATGAAAATATGGTTTTTTGTATTTGTTTTATTTTTGGTCAGTATTCCTGTCCTGGGACAATCTGATAATCAATTTCCTATTAAAATATCAGGTATTGTTTTTGATGAAGATAGCCTTTCTCCATTACCCAATGTTCATTTAAGAATTGAAAATAGGAATGTTGGAACAGTTACAAATCTCCAGGGTCGATTTGAGGCTTTCGTTCAGATGAATGATACAATTAAGTTTACTTATGTTGGATATAAACATGTGAATTTTGTAATCAGTGATACTCTATTACCAGGAGATTATGTTGTTGGCATATTGATGTCGCGTGATACAATTTTAATGCAAGAGGTTATGATCGTTCCAAGAAGAAGAGATTTGCGGAATGAGATCTTAAGTATGAAAATTGCCCCTGATCCGGATTTTGACATTGCAAAAAGAAATCTGGCCATCTCTTCCTATCAGGGAATTGTGGGAAAAGGGATTGAATGGGATGCAGATGAAAGTTACAAAATGGTGAAGATGAGGCAAGAAATGGCCGCAATAAATCAAGGTCTGGTTGCTCCCAATGAAATGGTTGCACTTAATTTTCTAGCTGTAATTCCATTTCTTATATATAAAATGACAAAAGAGGAAATTAAACCACCCGATGATGTTTATATTTCTGAAAATGAGTATGAATTAATATTAGAGAATTACAGAAAAAATTTACAGCAAAAAGGATTTATATCTGACACCCTAAACTATAAATAGGGAATTTAAATGGAAATTGATTACAAAGATATTTCAAATACAAAATCTTCCTTTCAACCCTTTCTAAACAAGGCCTTTATAATATAGGAGGCCATTTTAGGATTTTCCTTTAACCTTCTGGTAGAATAACCAAACCATTTTTTACCAAATGGCACATATACTCGCATTGTGTGCCCATTATTTACAATTGATTTCCTTAATTCAGGTGTTACGCCATACAGCATCTGGAATTCATATTTTTCTTTTGGAACCTTGTACTTTTCAAGTAGCTTGTAGCTCCCATTAATTAAAAATTTATCATGCGTTGCTATTCCTGGATAGATTTTATTTTTGAATAGAAATTCAAGATCTTCAAGAAAATGCTGATTAACTTCACCATGATCTTTATAAGCTATCTCAGCAGGCTCAACATATATTCCTTTACAGAGTCTGTAGTTCAAAGGAGTTTCTTTTGAATGAATGTCTAATAAATTTTCTAAATCCTGCAAAGTACGTTTCATATAGGCCTGAAAAACAAGCCCTACATTCTTTGGGAACTCGGCATGTAACTTGCGAAATAATTCAATCTCAAGATCGATGCAGGGAGAATCCTCCATGTCTATACGTACAAAATTATTGTGTGAAGTTGATTTTTTAACAATCTCGCGGATATGCTCATAACAAATATCCTTATCAATGAGCAATCCAAATGATGTAGGTTTTAGGGAATAATTTCCATCGATGTTATTCTCTTCAACACGAGTAATTACATTAAGGTATTCCTGTTTATTTTCTTCTGCTTCCTCTAAATCTTTGATGAATTCACCCAGGACATCAATGGTTACCTTAATTCCTTGTTCATTCAACTTTTTTGAAGCCTTTATAGCACTTTCTATATCTACACCTGCAATATATGGTTTTGAAAATATCCAAACTAACTTTTTTGGCATATATGGTAACAAGGAGGCAATTAGTTTGTTAAACATGATTCTTAAATAAAAGGTTTAGATAAAATATCTCGAATAAATGCATTCTTGATCCAAAGTAATAAAAATCATAATATTCAAACCTATGACCTTTGTCAGTCGTATAAGTGACAAGCAGCATAAATTATTTGAGGGTTTTCGAGATGCAGGATAATAAGTGATTTCGGAAGTTCTCATTCATAGGTATTTACGATAAATGTTTTTCAAATAAATATTTTTTCTGCAACTGCTGCAACCATTTTGATCATCACTTGGTCCTAAATGTAACGAGGAAATGACAGAGGAAGCACAGATCATAAAAAAGTGTCTCAGGAAAGATAAGAGGGCTCAGAAGATTCTGTTTGACCGTTACGCACCTATTTTATTAGGTGTTTGCCGAAGATACTCAGTAGATCTGTCAGAAGCAGAAGATATGATACAGGAAGGATTTCTGAAGATATTCCTGAATCTTAAAAGTTACTCTGAAAAAGGACCGCTTATCAAACTGGATGAAAAAGATTATGGTGAACACAGCGATAACATATTATCATAAGAATTATAAACACCGTCACCATTTTGATGTTGAAGAACCCCAGGTTTCGGGGCTCTTTACAATTGAGAATTTTGATTCAGATTATACCAGGGAGGAACTACTAAATGTGATTGAAAATTTACCTCCCGGTTATAAAATGGTTTTTAACCTGTATGCTATTGAAGGGTATAAACATCATGAAATTGCTGAAATGATGAAAATTGATGTGAATACCTCAAAATCTCAATATTCAAGGGCAAGAAAATTAATACGTGAGAATCTTTCTAAAATAAGTAAAACACTCGAAAAACGTGGGTAAAGACTTTAAAAATATGGAAGATCATTTTCCGGAATGAATTTTCGGATTATAAAATTATTGCCATCCGAAGGTGCATGGAATAAACTATCGAAAAAACTATTTGTTCGTGAGTTTTTCAAATTCAATGTTACCAGATTTAATGTGTTTTATCTAGCTGTTATCCTTTCCCTGGTTACTGCAGGTTTCGTCTTCATGAATTCTTATGGTGATAATGGAATTGCCAACTTTAATGGTTTGAAGAGTAGCACATCATCTGAAAATGTTGGTCAGAATAAAAATTCTAGAAATTCTATTGAAACAAAAAATTCCATAGAAAAGGATGGAACTCTCCAATCCAAGGGAAATAATAAAAACAAAAAACCAAATAATGGAGTTGTTTTGGACGATGGAGAGAACAGAAAATTAGATGAGTCGAGTAATGAGGAATGATCAACTTGAGCTTATACAAAGTAGGGTAGAGGACGAGGTAGTAGAGAATCCAAATGATAAATCATTTTCAGAAATTAGTGAACCCATTCTCAGACCCAGAGCAAGGTATTTGGTAAATGTGAAATCGGGTTGTGCACCACTAAATGTTAGATTTATAAATACCTCAGAAAATGCAACCAATTATGACTGGCAATTTGGTGATGGTGGTGTATCAAAGGATGTCAATCCAACTTACATTTTTGATAAGCCTGGTGAATATCAGGTAAGACTTACAGCATCAAGTCCAACCGGGGAGAGCGTTTTTGAATATGATCTTATTCATGTATATGAGAAACCTGAAGCCAACTTTGAGATCCATCCAGAAGATGTAATTATCCCAAAGGATGCAGTACATTTTCATAATTTCTCCAGGAATGCAGTTCAGTATGAATGGAATTTTGGGGATGGCGCTACTTCTACTCTATTTGAACCTACTCATTACTATTCAAAAACAGGGTCTTATAACATCTCATTAAAGGCATGGTCAGAGCATGGATGTATAGATACAATTACTATTACAAATGCATTTGAGAAGTCAGTCTATGAAATTCGATTTCCAAGTGCTTTTACAGCCAATCCTAATGGTCCAAGCAATGGATATTATACCCGTGGATTGACTACAAATGAGGTGTTCCATCCAATTTATAAAGGTGTGGCTGAATACAACCTGAAAATATACGATCGGTTTGGGACTTTGGTATTTGAAAGCAATGAAATTGATATCGGATGGGACGGGTACATAAATGATCATCTGGCAAATCTGGGTGTATACATCTGGAAAGCCAGAGGCAGTTACATAAACGGGCAGACCTTTGTGAAGTTTGGGAATGTAACTTTAATTAAGAAATAACAGTATAATATTGGTTAAGTGATATAATATAAAAATACCACTAAACCTGGAAATTAAAAATATTCACCCATGAGGTTTAGAATCAATATCTTGAAGAAGTTTATTGCCATAATTACTATTGTGCTGGCTACGGCGGGCCAATTTGTTGTTTTTGGGCAGCCAAATTTTGTGTCAGCCAAGTATATTACTCCTGACCAGCAAACATTGGAGGTCCGGTTTGATGAAAATCTAAGTTGGACAAGTGCTGGAACCTGGACGGTAAGAATAGGAGGAATTCCTGTAGTTGGTGTATTAGGTCCAGGCGGAAATGGAACTAATATTATTAACCTTTGCTCTTCCTTCAATTATTGATTATAGTGATGTAACAGCTGGCGTAACAATTCAATATGCAGATGATGGTGATGTAGCAGGGCCTTCAGGACAACTATTGGCCTTTGGTCCACAAGCAGCTGTAAATGACATTATTGTTGATTGTAGTATGCTTACCGGTGTTCAGGGAATTTCAGTGGATGCCTTAAGTGGTCCATGTGCACCAGTTTCCGTAACAATTACCCTTTTCTGGGAGTGGTCAAGACAGGCAAGAAATAGTATTAATTTTAGCAATTCTCAATATAGTAGAATTGATTGGGGAGATCCAGCGAATACAGTAGCTAATTATACTTTAACTGAAACAGCATTGGGAAATGGAATATTTCAAGGTACAAGATCTTTCACTTATCCATTAGTTGGAACAGAATGTGTTTATGATATTACAGCTTTTCCCGTTTCTGCTCCCCAAGGGGTACAACCACTTGTATGGTGTGCAGGTGGTTCCGCTACAATGACACAGTCTCTTACTAACTGGAATACAGATAATCTTGCAACTGGTATACTAGCAATTAATCCAGACCTATACGAAGTATGCCTTGGACAGGACTTTACTCTTACTCTTGATGATGCAACTCTTTTTAATTGTCGAAAGGATATTGAACCCAATAAACCCAATATTGGCCCTCGCTTTGTTCAGTTTGTTTATGGAACAATGGCAGGACGTCAAATACCAAACGTATATGTAAATGGAGTTCAGGTTACGGATAATGCCGGGAATGTTCTTTTCCCAGGTGGTTATGTTGATCCTACTGTACATTATTATGATTCTGCCGATGTTCCTTTTCCAAATGCGGTTACTTTGCCGGTAGATCATGCTGGTAATCTAATCACTGATCTGGTAGGTGACTTTTTTGAAGTTACAATTCGGAACTGGGGAACATGTAATCCCTACCTCGGAGGTTTGGGTACACCTGTGGAAACTACAGCCTTAATTGAGATTGTAGATGGCCCCATCGCTGATGCCGGGCCTGACCAAACAATTTGTGAGGGTGAAACAGCTACAATGTCAGGAGGATTTAGCAATGCAGCAACAGCTGCCACCTGGAGCACAGATGGGGATGGGACATTTAATAATATAAGCAATATGGGAGCAATTTATACTCCCGGAACAAATGATATTTCTAACGGTTCAGTTTTACTTCACCTCACAGCAACAGGACCAGGAGGATGTCCTCCATTTACAGATGATATATTACTAACCATTGACCCGGCCGCAACTCCTGCTACAACAGGACCAGATGATGCGGTCTGCGGTACCAGTTATCCTGACCTTGGTGGAAATACCCCGAATGCCGGTGCTGGAGAAACAGGTCTATGGACAGTCGTTTCAGGGAATGGTAATTTTACAAATTCAACAAGTCCAAATTCAGGGGTAAACAATTTAAATCCTGGTCCTAATGTATTTAGATGGACCATAACCCGTGGCCTTTGTACTTCAAGTGCAACAATTACTATAACTCGTGACCTGACACCTGCTCCAGCAGCGGCAGGTGCAGATCAGGATCTTTGTGATAATCTATCTACCGTTTTAAATGCAAGTCCGGCAACCAATGGTGGTACTGGTACATGGTCAGCAGTTTCCAATCCTATATGGTTTGAACAATTTAATGGCCTAGCCGATGGCACCACATAATGATGGTGGCGCTACTGCATGGTCAAGAGCAATAAATCTTACAGGCGGTGGCTGGTATTCAGAGGTGAAATCGGAACAATATAAATTAACAAGGAACCGAACGATATGGACTTCTGGTAATATAAATATAAGTGCTTTTTCAGATATTGGTATTTCTAGTTGATCTCTCAAGCTATGCCACAGGGAATGGATTTGAAAATCCACAGGATTATTTGAGGAGTTAGTTATATTGTTGATGGGGTCTCCAACTCAGTTCTTCTCAATTTTTGGTGCGGTAGATGGATCTACCGGTGCGAGCTTCAATTCCGTTAAAAACAGTTCAGTGCTACAACTTCTGGCATCAATGGAAATATACCTGGTTATTGAAATTACTGCCTACAATTCACTCGATGATGAATTTTACTTATTTGATAATATATTTGTTGGTTCAGGATTTTCAAGTGGATTCCCAACGTTTAGTAACCCCAACAATCCTAATGCCACTGTTTCTAATCTGCAACCCGGATTTAATACACTCCGTTGGACTGTCACCAGTCAGTATGGTGCATGCCCAACAACTTCCGATGATGTTATTATTACCAGAGATATAACACCAACCGCAGCGAATGCTGGGCTAGACCAACAGTTCTGTGATCTCTCCACAGCTACCATGGCTGCAAATGTCGCTACTGACAATGGAACAGGAACCTGGTCTATTTTAACTCCTGGCCCATGTCTCACAGATATCAACGATCCAACGACAGGCGTTTCAAACTTAAATTATGGTAACAATGATTTCAGATGGACTATTGTTAGTGAATACGGTATTTGTCCAAGTAGTTCTTCCGATGTTCGCATAATAAGAGATGAAGCACCAGCTGCTGCTACAACAGGTGCTGATCAGGATCTCTGTGGAACTATGGTTTCTAATCCTTTAGGTGGAAATGCTGCCACAGTTGGAGTTGGTACCTGGAGTAAGGTTAGTGGACCAGGTGTTGTTACATTTGATGCTGGTGCGAATAATCCTAATACTACAGCTTCTGTTTCTTTGGTAGGAAGTTATGTCTACCGTTGGACTATAGTAAATGGTACATGTTCTACTTCAGAAGATATAGCAGTATCTTATAGCCCTGCTGCTCCGGCTACTCCAACAATTGCTGGTCCGGCAAATATTTGTGAAGATGATAACAGTGTTAATTTTACCTGTAATGCAGTTGTAGGTGGTGTAACCTATACATGGACTGTACCAGCTGCTGCGACGATTACAGCCGGACAGGGTACAACAAGTATTACTGTTGACTTTACCGGAGTTCCTGTTGGAGCTGAAAATGTGAGCGTAGTAGCAAGTAATGCTTGTGGAAGCAATCCTGCTGGCAATTATCCAATCACAATTGAAGCAAGGGCTGCAGTAAATGCTGGTAGCGATGAGGAAACCTGCGAGAACACGGCCATCGACCTTTCAGCAATTACTACACTCCCTTCAGCATCAAATTATGCCTCTTTGCTATGGACAAGCTCAGGAACAGGAACATTTCAACAATCCAAATGCATTACACGCCAATCTATACTCCAGATGTTGGTGAAACAGGAAATATAACCTTAACCCTAACTGCTTCTGGCAATGGGTCATGTCCTGACGTATCTGATAACCTTACTCTTTCAGTTACTCCTCTTCCAACTGCAAATTCGGGTGGAAATGATGAAGTTTGTGTTGATCAGAATACATATTCTATTTCGGGGGCTTCTCATACGAATGGTTCAGTCTTATGGACAACTTCAGGGGATGGAAGTTTCTCAAATAGTACCATTGACAACCCGGTATATACAATTGGAGCAACTGATAAGACCAATGGTTCTGTGATTTTAACAATGACAGTTTCCAGTCCTGGTTCGTGTGCTGATGCAGTTTCCAATATGACCTTAACTATTACTCCTTTACCAACAGCTAATTCTGGAGGAAATGATGAGGTTTGTGCTGATCAGGTTTCTTTCACTGTATCAGGAGCCTCACACACCTTTGGTTCTGTCGCATGGAGTTCTCCAACCGGTGGTGCTTTTAATGATAATTCATTGGATAATCCAACATATACTCTCACTGCTGCAGATCGAACAAACGGTTCTGTGGTTCTTACAATGACCGTTACCAGTCCTGGTTCATGTGCACCAGCTGTTTCTTCAATGACATTGACAGTTACTCCGGCACCTGTAGCGAATTCAGGTGGTAATGATGAGGTCTGTGAAGATCAACCTACATTTACAGTTACAGGCGCATCCCATGCCAACGGTTCAGTTAGCTGGTCAACAGGTGGAGATGGAACTTTTGTTAATGCTAATGTAGATAATCCTACTTATAATCTTGGACCAACTGATATTTCTTCTGGATCAGTAGTCTTAACAATGACAGTTTCAAGTGCAGGTTCATGTACTGATGACACTGATAATATGACATTAACTATTACTCCTTTGCCAACAGCTAATGCAGGTGGTAATAGTGAAGTTTGTGTTGACCAGGCTAGCTTATTCAATTTCAGGAGCATCGCATACGAATGGTGTGAGTTCTATGGACAACTGCCGGAGATGGAAGCTTTCTCAAATAGCTCCATTGATAATCCTAGTTATACTCTTGGCGCAAATGATAAGACTACAGGTTCAGTAATTCTCACAATGACTGTCACCAGTCCTGGTTCATGTGCAGCAGATGCTGATAATATGACATTAACTATTACTCCATTACCAACAGGAAATACAGGAGGTAATGGTGAAGTGTGTGAGGATCAAAATACCTATACCATTTCAGGAGCATCCCATACCAATGGAAATGTGACCTGGTCCTCACCGAGTGGTGGAACTTTTAATGATAATACACTGGATAATCCGGTTTATACTCTTTCTGCAGCAGATAAAGCAAGTGGTTCAGTTGTTCTTACAATGACTGTTACCAGCGGTGGCTCATGTGCCCCTGCTGTTGAAACAATGACCTTAACTATTACACCCTTACCAACTGCAAATGCTGGTGCTGATGATGAAATATGTGAAGATCAAATAAGTTATACTGTTTCTGGTGCAACGGCAACAAACGGTTCAATTAACTGGTCAACAAGTGGTGATGGTAGCTTCCTTGATGCTACTGCCTTGAATCCGGTTTATACGATGGGACCAACTGATAAAACAACTGGTTCAGTTACTCTTACTATAATGGTATCAAGCCCAGGATCCTGTGGTCCGGCTGTTGATAACATGACTCTTTCAATAACACCGGAACCTACTGCAAATGCTGGATCTGATGATGAAATTTGTGCTTCTGAAGTAAGTTATACTGTTTCAGGTGCTTCATTCACAAATGGAAATGTAATTTGGACAACAAGTGGTGATGGATCATTTACCGATCTTAACTGCTACGAATCCGGAATATAACATTGGTGCAACTGACAGGACAAATGGTATCAGTGACTATTACAATGACAGTAAATAGTCCTGGTTCCTGTCCTCCAGATCAGATGATATGGTTCTTACACTTTAACTTCCTCTCCAAATACACCACCTATTGCCGGTGGTGGAGCAACAGAAATGTGTGTAGGTACCAATGGTCAATATTATTCTGTACCATTCAATGCTGGGAATAGTTATGTATGGAATATTCCAGCTGGTCCGGTAGTGGTATTAGGTGGAGGTGCTGGGGACAATTATGTGCTGTTAAACTATCCGGTCTCTGGAACCTTCGTTATTGAAGTAACTGAATATTCCCCTCCTCCAGCTAATTGTCCTGGACCAGTTCAGCAAATTACTGCAAATGTTTACGATCCTCCTGTGGCAAATGCAGGTAGCGATGTAACAATTTGTGCTGGATCATCTGCAGTTTTAGGAGGAACTCCAAATGGGGCTGGAGCAAGTGCTTCTGGAGGATCTGGAAACTTTACCTATCTATGGGCACCTTCATTTGGCTTGGATGATGCAAGTGCAGAACATCCTAATGCTTCTCCTCTTGTTACAACAACATACACATTGTTTGTTACCGATAACCTATCAGGATGTGCAAGTGTTCAGGATCAGGTAATTGTAAATATTGTTCCTTTACCAGCTGTTGATGCTGGTACAAATGAAGAGACATGTGAAAATATGCCTTTTGACTTGTCAACTTCAGGAGTAATACCTTCTGCCAGTAACTATAGTTCTGTTCTTTGGACTACAAGTGGAACAGGAACATTTAATAATCCAGGTTCTTTAACACCAATTTATACTCCTGGAGTAGGAGAAATTGGTGCAGTGACTCTTACCTTAACTGCTACAGGAAACGCTCCTTGTGGAGTAATGAATGATATTATGACCTTGTCAATTACTCCTGCTCCGGTTACCGATGCAGGAAGTGATGAGGAAACATGTGAGGGTACTGCTTTTGATCTTTCGCTTTCAACAGTAAAACCAACTGCCAGTAACTTTACAAGTGTCTCCTGGACACATTCAGGTACAGGTTCATTTAATAATCCAAATATCCTTACACCTACTTATATGCCAGGTGCAGGAGAAACTGGTATAGTAACCTTAACAATGACTGTGACAGGCAATGGTTCCTGTACAACAGCCAATGATAATATGCAGCTTGTTGTGGTTGATGGTCCGGATGCAGATGCCGGTAGCAATGCCGAAATTTGTGAGGACATTCCTTTCGATCTTTCAACACTTGTAACACCACCTACTGCATCAAATTATGTGTCTGTTAACTGGACACATAATGGAACCGGTTCATTCGTTGATCCAAATATTTTGGTTCCTGTATATACTCCTGGTATTGGTGAAACGGGTATCGTAACTCTTACAATGACCGTAACTGGTAATGCTCCTTGTTTGACTACAGTAGATGATATGGCGCTTACCATTTTTGCCGAACCAGTTCTTGATCCAAATGCTGGATAATGACAGTTTGTAGTGATATTGCTTCTGGAATTTCACTCAATGTTGCCGGAGGAAGTGTTGCAGCAATTAATTACAATATCAATGACATTAGAGTTTCTCCAGGCTTGATTGCTGGAGCTGGAAATGCAATTGCAGGAGCTGGGCAGCCATCTATAGCGATAAGAGATGACATATTTACCAATGAAACAGCAACTCCATTAACTAGTTGAATATGATGTTGTTCCTGTTAGCGGTGATGGATGCCTTGGTGATCTGGTAACAATAACATTAACTGTAAATCCGGAACCAGTTCTTGATCCAAATTTGGATAATTTAATATGTAGTGGGGATATTTCAAATATTACATTAGCTACCAATGGTACTTCAGTGGCAGCAAATGTTTACAATATAAGTGCAATTCGGGTAGCAGCTGGTCTGAATGCCAGTGTTGGAAACGCAACGCCAGGAACAGGACAGGCAGCCAATGCAATATTTAACGATGGGTTCACAAATAATACAGCAAACCCATTGACAGTTGAGTACGATATCGTACCTGTTAGTGCAGATGGTTGTTATGGTGATATGGTACAGTAATATTGACTGTTAATCCTGAGCCTGTAATGGCACCCGGGTTAAACAACTCAGTATGTAGTGATCAGCCATCAGCAATAATTCTTGCAACAAATGGTACATCAGTAAATGCAGCCGGATATAATATTATGGATATCCGTGTGGATGCCGGACTCATTGCAGGTGGAGGAAATTCTTCCATAGGAAACGGCCAAAATTCCAATGCAATCAGTAATGATGTATTCACAAATACAACATCAGGTACATTATCAGTTGAGTATGATATTATTCCGGTAAGTTCTGATAATTGTGAGGGTGATTTGGTAACTATAACGTTGACTGTAAGTCCAAAGCCAGTGATGGCAGCAGGATTAGATAACACAGTATGTAGTGACAATGTTTCAGGAATAGCATTATCTACCGATGGAACTTCCATAGCAGCAGCATCCTATAATATTTTAGATATTAGAGTAGCAGGAGGATTGATTCCAAGTGGTGGCAATTCTGCTATTGGAAACGGTCAGCCTTCAAGTGCAATAGCAAATGATCAATTTACCAATACAACGGGTGGATCACTGTCTGTTCAGTATGATGTTGTACCTGTAAGCGGTTCTGGCTGTCTTGGTGACATTAACAACAAATGGAATCTCTGTGGCAGCAGCTACTTTTAATATTTTGGATATTAGAGTTGATGCTGGATTAGTGGTTGGAGCTGGAAATTCTTCACCCGCCAATGGTCAACTTGCTGATGCCATCGCAAATGACTTATACACAAATAATACAAATGGATTGTTATATGTGGAGTACGATGTTGTACCAGTTAGTGGATCTGGTTGTGAAGGGAGATATGGTAACGGTTATTATAACAGTAGAACCTGAACCAGTTCTTGATCCAAATCTGGATAATACTATATGTAGTGATCAGTCATCTGGGATTACACTCAATACAGATGGAATATCAGTTCCAGCTAGCAATTATAATATTGTTGCTATCCGTGTGGATGCTGGTTTAAGTTCTGAAATAGGCAATGCTTCAGTAGGTAATGGCCAACCAGCTGGTGCAATATTCAATGATAGGTTTGTGAATGTTACAGCAAGTCAATTAACAGTTGAATATGATATAGTTCCAGTGAGTGCTGGCGGGTGTGAAGGAGATTTAGCAACATTGACTCTTACTATAGATCCTAAACCAGTTATGGATCCGGCCCTTGACAATATAGTGTGTAGTGATCAGCCATCTTCCATTACTTTAAATACAGATGGTACATCAGTTGGAGCTGCTGGTTATAATATTATATCAATTCGGAAAGATTTTAACCTTATCGCAAATGCGGGCAATGCAACAACAGGTGTTGGACAATTGGCTGATGCTATCGTGAACGATATGTTTACAAACAATACACCAGGAGCATTAACGGTTGAATACGATATTAGGCCGGTAAGTGGTGCTGGATGTATTGGCGATATGGTAACTATATTGCTAACAGTTGATCCGAAGCCAGTAATGGATCCGAACTTGAATAAGGAAACTTGTAGCAATCAACCATCAGGTATATTGTTGAAAACAAATGGTACTTCGGAACCAGCTGCAAGCTATAATATAATTGATATAAGGGTTGATGTAGCACTTATTCCTGATGCAGGTAATGCAAGCGTAGGCAATGGTCAGGCTGATAATGCTATTATTGGCGACATCTTTACTAATGCAACTTCAGGTACACTTAATGTAGAATATGATGTTGTTCCTGTAAGTCTTGATGGTTGTATTGGTGATATGCAAACAATAATCCTTGCTGTGAATCCACAACCGGTATTGGATCCAAATCTGGATGCAGCTGCTTGTAGTGATGCAGCTAGTGGAATTGTAATGGCAGTAGATGCAGGATCAGTTGCTGCGGCTTCTTACAACGTAAGTTTGAACTCTAAAGATCCAGCTCTTGTAGGAACACCAACAACTGGAATGAACCTGACATCGAATGCTATTGCTTCCGATATGTTCAGAAATACTACCGGTGGTCCGTTAACTGTAGTTTACGATGTGATACCAGTAAGTGCAGATGGATGTGAGGGTGATATGGTACAAGTAACTCTAACAGTCAATCCTGAGCCGATTCTGGCCTCTAACCTGAATGCAATGACTTGTAGTGATGCACCTGGCGGTATAGTATTTGATGTGTCTGCAGCTTCAGTAGCAGCTTCTAGCTATAACCTGGTTGCTATTACAATTCCTGCTGGGTTAATACCGGGTGCTTCAAATGCAACAATTGGGACAGGAATGGCCGCAGATACAATTTCGAATGATGTATTTACGAACCTTACAGGTGGTCCACAACTGGTTATTTATGAAGTAATACCAGTAAGTGCAGATGGATGTGAAGGTGATATGAAGCAGGTAATGTTGACTGTCAACCCAGAACCAATACTTGATCCTGGATTGAATTCAACAACTTGTAGTGATGTTGCAAGTGGTATTAACCTTTCAGTAGCCGGAGGATCTGTGGCTGCAGCAAATTATAATGTTCTTGCAATAAATGTTGATCCAGGCCTGGTAGCAAATGCTGGAAATGCATCTCCTGCAAATGGTCTTTCATCGACTGCAATTGCAAACGATATATTCACAAATACTACAACAGGAGCATTGACTGTAACTTATGATGTTGTACCTGTTAGTGCGTCTGGTTGTGAAGGCGATATGGTTCAGATTACACTAATTGTAAACCCAGAGCCAATCCTTAGCCCAGCTCTTGATGCAACTGTTTGCAGTGGATTACCATCAGGTATTGTACTGGATGTTGCAGCTGGATCTGTAGGTGCTCTCACTTATAATCTTGTTAATATAACTGTTAGCCCAGGTCTTGTTTCACAGGTTGGAAATGCAACTGTTGGAACAGCGAAACCAGCAACTGTTATAACAAATGATGTATTTACAAATACAACAGCAAATCCATTGACAGTTACTTACGGAATTATTCCAGTAAGTGCGGATGGATGTTTGGGTGATCTTGTTCAGGTTATACTAACTGTTGATCCTGAGCCTGTAATTGATCCAAATTTGAATACTAATATTTGTAGTGATGTTGCATCCGGAATAGTTATTAATGTGGCTCCTACATCAGTTGCAGCAGATCATTTTGATATTTCAGCAATCACAGTTGATCCAGGCTTGGTATCAAATGCAGGCAATGCATTAGTAGGTGCAGGTCAGGATGCAAATGCCATTGCTGGAGATATATTCACGAATTTAACTGCTGGTCCTTTAACGGTAGTGTACGATGTTACTCCGGTTAGTGCTGCAGGTTGTATAGGTGAATTAGTACAAATCACCCTAACTGTCAATCCTGAACCAATACTTAACCCAGTTGGTGCAACAGTATGTAGTCGCAACAATTCAGGTATTGTATTTAGTGTTATTGGTGGAAGCGTTGCTGCACCAACCTACAATATCCTGGTAATCAATATGGATCCAGGTCTGGTCGCTATGCCAGGAAATGCAATTGTTGGAAATGGCCAGAGTGCAAATGCAATATCAACAGATAAATTTATTAACACTACAAATGCTGCATTAACAGTTGTATACGATGTAGTTCCAGTTTCAGGTGTAGGTTGTGAGGGTACGATGAATCAAATCACTTTCACAATTGATCCAGAACCTGTTCTTGATCCAAATCTTGATACTCCGGTTTGTAGTGATCTGCCTATAGGGGTTACATTGGTTGAGGCCCCTGGTAGCGTGGCCGCTGCTAGCTATACAATAAATTCTGTTAATGTTCCAGCCGGATTAATACCTGGCGTAGGAAATGCAGGACCCGGAATGGGACAAATGGCTGATGCAATTGCCAATGATGTATATACCAACCAAACAGCTAATCCATTGGATGTAATTTATACGGTTGTGCCGGTAAGTGCAGTTGGATGTAATGGCCAGCCGGTTCAAATAGCAATAACTATAAATCCTGAACCAATTCTAAGTTCTGGATTGAACAGGGCTGTTTGTAGTGATGAAAATACAGGAATAGTATTGGATGTTTCAGCTACAAGTACAGCAGCAGCTACATATAATATCTTGAATATTATGGTAGATCCAAGCCTAACGCCTGATCCTATGAATGCAATTGCAGGAAATGGCCTGGCATCGAATGCTATACAGAATGATAGGTTTACAAATATCACTTCATTCCCATTAAATGTTGTGTATGATATCGTTCCGGTGAGTGCAGACGGTTGTGAGGGTGACTTGAGACAGGTAATTGTCACGGTTCAGCCAAAACCAATACTTACTCCTGGATTAAATGAAACACTTTGTAGTAACCTGCCATCGAATATTATTCTTTCTGTTACGAATGGAGTTTCCGGTGTAACATATAATTGGGATGCTCCTTTAATGACTGGCGGAATGACAGGTGGTACAGCCGGACCTTCAGGTATTATCAATGATATATTCAATAATACTACAGGAAGTCCTCAAACAGCTACCTATAGAGTGGTGCCAATGAGCGGACTGGGATGCTTAGGAGATACAGTAACGGTAGTTATTACCGTGAATCCGAATCCTACAGCCAGTATAAATGGTGGTTTAGATCCACTCTTTGTATGTGGTGGAGAAGATTTGATCCTTAATGGAAATCCAGCCGATGGATCTGGAAATTATATATCACATATGTGGTCAGGACAAATTGGTTCACTTGACAATATCACAATTCAAACGCCTACATTCAATACTACTTTCACAGGTTCATATACAATGACCTACACTGTAACGGATGACAATGGATGTATGGGTAGCGATGATGTAACTATAAATGTAGATTCACCAAGAGCATTGTTCAGCATGAGTTCAAGTACAGGATGTAACTCAGTTGCAGTTGACTTTACTAACAACTCAATGGGAGCAGCTACATATACATGGGACTTTGGAGATGGTTCTCCGGTGGATAATTCTACAAATCCTTCACATACTTATAATAACCTTTCTACTGTTATTCAGTACTTCAATGTTAAACTATTTGCTGAATCTGCAGGTGGATGTATTGATAGTGTGATGCAGGTAGTAACAGTATATCCAACAGTTGAAGCATCGTTTACAATTACACCTGATACAATTTGTCATGGTGATGGCCCGGTACAATTGGCTGCACTTCCAGGTGGGTCAGCTTATCATTGGGACTTTGGTGACGGTAACTCAGGATATGCAGGTAATGTAACAACACATAGCTTTTCAAATACCACAACAGGTATAATTACCCGAACAGTTACTTTAACAACTGAGTCGTTCTATGGTTGTACTGATGTTGCTACACAGGATATTGTAATCTATCCAACACCGGTACCAGAGTTTAGTCCAAATCCGGCGAGTCAAACATGGCCTGGTAATCAGGTTCAATTCATAAACCAAACGAATGCAGGAACCTGGACATATTTCTGGAACTTCGGTGATGGAAATACATCTACCGAGGAAGACCCCACTCATACTTATAGTGTTCCTGGTACATTTACAGTTACACTTGAGGTTTCAAACGATAGGTGTTCAGAAGTAGTTAGTCACAATGTGGAGATTAATCCTATACTTCCAATAGCATCATTTACTGAAGTACCTCCAGCATGTAGTCCGTATACAATTCAATTTGAAAATACATCACAACATGCAACCTCCTATTTCTGGGACTTTGGTGACGGTACTTCTTCAAGTGAAATGAATCCTGAACATACTTATTACAGAGGTGGAACCTTTGTTGTAAGACTGACAGCGATTGGCCCTGGAGGACAGGATAAGTACCAGCAAATGGTTGAGGTATATCAGTCACCAACCGCTATGCTTGATGTTGCACCAATACAGTATATGTGAATGATAAGGCAGTTAAATGCTTCAACCTCTCAACCTATGGTGATTCCTATCTCTGGGAATTTGGAGATGGAACAACAGATACAATTTATGAACCATATCATGTATATATGGAGGAAGGTATTTATGATATTACCCTGCATGTATACTCCGATAATGGTTGTGAGGATGAATTTACATTGTCACCAGCAGTAACTGTTGAACCAGCTGGTGTACTGAGATACCCTTCAGCATTTATACCTAATAAGGGTGGTCCAACAGGTGGTGGTGTTCCAAGTGATCCGAATCTGATAAATTCAGTATTCTTCCCACCAATTCAACAGCAGATTGATGATTATCATTTGGAGATATTTAACAGGTGGGGTGAGAAACTATTTGAGAGTGATGATATAAATATTGGTTGGGATGGTTATTATAAAGGCCAATTATGTAAACAAGATGTTTATGTATGGCAGGTGAAAGGTAGATTTAATAATGGAAAACCATACCGCCAGGCAGGTGATATTACTCTGCTGCACTAGTAGGAAAATGAAAACAAATAGTCTTCGGTTATCCGAAGACTATTTGTTCAACATATTTAAAATTGGAATCTAAATAAGTTGGGTTGAATTAAAAATAGTTCTTTTATTAAAACCCTATTTAAAAATTAACGTATCTAAACATAAGTGTTATTAAATACTAGGTATATAAGAGTTTTGGTTGGATTAATTGCAGGCAGAAATATTAAAATAAACCGACCTGAATTTTATAGGAAAATACTGGTGAATAAGTATTCATTAGTATTCATTCTATATCTTCTTATGCATTTAAATGGATTTTCACAGGACCCAAGGTTTTCTCAGTTTTATGCTAACCCATTATATCTGGCTCCCTCCTTTGCAGGCGCTACAGAAGAAAATAGGATAACAATGAATTACAGGAATCAATGGCCTTCAATTCCTGGAGTATTTCTTACTTATAGTTTTTCATATGATCACTACTTTTCCAACTTCAACTCAGGGGTTGGTGTGCTTGTCACACACGATAGAGCAGGGTCAGGAAGACTGAGCAATACAAATTTTGGTATATTGTATTCCTATAATATAAAGGTAAATAAAAGTTTTTATATCAGACCTGGTATTCAATTGTATTATACTCAGCGAGGATTAGATTTCTATCGGCTAGTATTCAGTGATGGAATGTCACCAAGTGGGGATACACCAACAATTGAACAACCTCCATTTGAAAATGTAGCCGATATAGATGCTGGTGCCTCAATATTGGGTTATACTGACAGGATTTGGTTCGGTGTTACAGTCGATCATATCCTAAGGCCTAATCAATCATTTTATGGTGAAATAAGTAAGGTTCCTATAAAAACATCGGTTTTTGGTGGTATACAAATCATTAAAAAGGGAAGATTGTTCAAACCTCTTGAAGAAAGTCTGTCTGTTGCATTTCATTTTGAGAACCAGGGTAAATTTACTCAGTTGGATCTGGGGCTCTATTGGTTTAAGTCACCTCTGGTATTTGGTTTCTGGTATAGAGGCTTACCTTTAATTGACGAAGTATTTGACAGGGATGCTGTTGTTTTACTGGTTGGGTATAAGACTAAATATTTGCATATTGGATACAGTTATGACTTCACTATATCACAGTTAGTTGGCGCCACCGGAGGATCACACGAAATTTCCTTCATGTATGAATTTAAATCTGATAAAAGGAAGAAGAGAAAAATTCATGCTATTCCTTGCCCGGAGTTTTAAAATTCGTTTCATCTATTTTCACTTTTTTTACTTCTTACCATCTTTTAAGGCTCTGGAAATGAAACACCTTAAAATATTGCAGGCTTTCCAGTAAAAAAATGTTAAATGTTTTCAGCTTGATATAAATACTATTATATTTGTCGGCTGAAATTATAACAACACCAAAATCAAACAATGAAAAATTTATCTATCGCCCTGAATGGAGTACTCTTAGTGGCTGTTTTAGTACTTTATATCCTCTTTTTTACCAGTAAGAATGAAGAACCAGGTATAACCGAAACATCTTCACCCATATCTGCGAATATTGGACCAGGTTCAATTGCGTTCGTTGAATTTGACTCTATCTTAGCAAACTATGATATGTTCCTTGACTTGCAAGAAGTTCTTGTTGAGAAACAAAGGAAATCGGAAGCTGAATTAAACTCAAAATCATCAAGTTGGGAAAAAAGTGCTGGTGAATACCAGAATCAGATGAGCAAAGGATTAATTACCCGTTCTCAGGCTGCTGAGGTTGAAGCACAATTGTACCAGGATCAGCAAAATATTCTTAAATTAAGAGATGATATGTCCATGGAGCTGGGAGAAGAAAAGCAGGTAATGGACCGTAAAGTTATGTATGCTATACTTGAATATCTTGAAGAATATAATAAAGATAAAAGCTTTCAGTATGTAATTAGCAAATCTTTCGGAGGACCACTATTATTCGCTGAATCAGGACTGGATATCACTAGTGAAGTGCTTGTCGGCTTGAATAATGAATATAAAGAAAGCCTGGATAACAAATAGGACTCTTTTTTTAAAATAGTACTATGGGCTTAGTGGCTGATTACCTGCAAAAGCAGCCTGATTTTAAACCAAGAATTTCCAAGCCTCCAGATTATAAACTTGGGTATATTGTTGTTATCCCCAGTAATAATGAGAGGGATTTAATTACCACAATAGAATCATTGTGGAATTGCGAACGCCCCCAAAAGCCTGTTGAATTAATTGTTGTTGTTAATTCATCTGTTAGTGCAGAGGACTCTGTTTTACGGCAGAATGAAATTTGCATTGAACAAATACTGGATTGGCAGGAAAAGCATGATATAGAGGACTTTCAGATTCATGTTATCACCGAGAAAAACATTCTTAAAAAATATGCTGGACCAGGTTTAGCCCGAAAAATTGGTATGGATGAGGCAGTATATCGTTTTGGACTCACAGAAAAAGGGAAAGGTATAATTTGTTCATTTGATGCTGATACAACCTGCGAAAAGAACTACTTTATTGCAATAGAAGAAAAAATTAATCAGAATCCTGAAATTGAAGCCGGTTCTATTTATTTTGAACATCCTGTTTCAGGGATTCAATTTCCCGATGAAGTATACAGGGCAATTAGTCTGTACGAACTAAACATGCGTTATTATCTTCAGGCACTGCGATCAACTGGATTCCCTTATGCCCATCACACACTGGGTTCAGCCTTTTTTGTAAGATCTGATGCTTATGCCCGTTTTGGAGGTATGAACAGGAAGAAAGGAGGGGAGGATTTTTATTTCCTACAGAAGGTGATACCCAATGTAAGTTTCATTGATTTGGTTAGCACCAGGGTTTTTCCTTCACCAAGACCATCTGACAGGGTGCCATTTGGAACTGGACCGTGGATTAACAAGTATATAAACAAGGAAGTAAAAACATACGAAACTTATAATTTAAAATCATTTATTGATCTAAGAGTTTTTTTTAAATCAACACTTGGATTGTATGACTCAAATGAAACTGAGTTGAGGTTTAGTTATCAATCACTCCCAAATTCAATAAAGGAATTTATTTCTGAGGATGAGTTTGTCAGGAAGATAAATGAAATTCAGAAGAATTCATCTAACCCTGTTTCATTTAAAAAGCGGTTTTATTCCTGGTTTAATGGTTTTAAAATTATTAAATACCTGAATTATATTCATTTATCCTATTATGAAAGAGTGGATGTTCTTGAAGAGGCAGGAAAGTACCTCAGTAAAGTTGTGGAAGTGAATATTGTACCTTCTGACCTTTCAGAAATGTTGTTCTTTTACAGGAAAATGGAAAAAGAGTAAATCTAAACTATTCCTCCTTTTTCGATTTATCGATTACAATGAAAATATCTTCATTTTCTTTTTTCATCAGGTACTGTTCCCTCGCAAATTTCTCAAGGTTCTCATCGTTGGTGATTAGCTCCTGAAGCCTGGCAGAATCTGTTTGAATCTTTTCAAGGTAATATACTTCGTCCCGTTCAAGCTGTCGAAGACTTCTGATATCCTTCATTCGATCTAAAATATTGTTGCCGTCGAAAAGAAAAATCCACACAACAAAAATTATAATTGTAAGAACAAATTTGTTCTTTAGAACGGAAAGCAGCTTCTTATTCTTTTCAGTCATATTCAAATTAAAAACCAGCTCAAAGTTAGGGATAAAAAACAAGCTGTTAAACAAAAAAATGCTTTTGCAGAATAATCATTCGCAAAAGCATTTTATTCATTTTAATATTTCAGTTAATCAGATAGAAATAATATTAATTAATTATCATCAGCATCATCCATAAATGGATACTTGAAATCATCAGGAGGTAGAAATGTTTCTTTTATCGTGCGTGGACTGAGCCATCGATACATATTTAGCGCTGATCCGGCTTTGTCGTTTGTACCCGAAGCCCTTGATCCACCAAATGGTTGGTGCCCTACAACCGCACCAGTTGGCTTGTCATTGATATAGAAATTACCTGCGGCATTCACCAATTTTTCTGTGGCAAATTGTGCAGCTGCCCTGTCCTTTGCAAAAATAGCACCCGTAAGTGCATAGGTCGATGTATTATCGAGCAAATCAAGAGTCTCTTCATATTTCTCAGCCTTATATACATAAATTGTAAGAACAGGTCCAAACAATTCCTCTTCCATTGTTATATAATGAGGATCTGTTGTAAGAATTACAGTTGGTTCAATAAAATATCCTACTGAATCATCATATTTGCCTCCAAAAATAATTTCTGCTTCTTTATCCTTTTTAGCATTATCGATAAAACCAGTTAATTTAGTATAGGAAGCTTTATCAATTACCGCATTCATGAAATTCGAAAAGTCTTCTACATCACCCATTTTAACCTCTGCAAGCTGTTTTCCAAGTGCCTTTTTTACTTCGGGCCATAAGTTATCTGGTATATAAGCCCTTGAGGCTGCACTACATTTCTGTCCCTGGTATTCAAAAGCTCCTCTTGTAAGTGCAGTTGCAACTTGCAATGGATAGGCTGATTTATGAACCATTACAAAATCTTTGCCGCCAGTTTCTCCAACTATCCGTGGATAGGTTTTATATTTATCTATATTGTTTCCAATTTCTTTCCAGATGGTTTGAAATACTTCTGTAGATCCTGTATAATGAATACCTGCAAAATCAGGATGTGAGAAAATTTCTTTTCCTGCAACTGGACCTGATACAAATACCAAATTAATAACTCCGTCAGGCAACCCAGCTTCCATAAAAATCTCCATCAGAATCCTGGCAGAATATACCTGTGTATGGGAAGGTTTCCATACAACTGTATTTCCTAGCATAGCCGGTGCTGTGGGCAAATTGGCAGCTATTGAAGTAAAATTGAACGGAGTCAGGGCAAAAATAAATCCTTCCAGTGGCCTTTGCTCCAGTCGATTCCAAACTCCTTCTGAAGACCTGGGCTGTGGTGCATAAATTTCTGACATAAATTGAACGTTGTACTTAAAGAAATCAATTGCTTCACAAGCTGCATCAATCTCGGCCTGGAAGGCAGTTTTTGATTGACCTAACATAGTAGCGGCATTCATCTTATAACGATAGGGTCCTGCAAGCAAAGAAGCAGCTTTAAGGAAAATGGCTGCCCTTGCTCTCCATGGCATTTTAGCCCAATCTTCCTTAGCCTTAAGAGCAGCATCAATAGCCATCTGCACGTGACTTGCATCACCTTTGTGGTATCGCCCGAGACTATGTTTAATATCATGTGGAGGGTTCATCTCTACCAGGTTTCCCGATTTCACTTTCTTTCCATCAATAATCATGGGAACCTCGATCTGTTTGGATTTTGCTTCAGTAAGAGCTTCTTTCAAGGCTTTTCTTTCTTTTGTACCGGGAGCATAGGAATATACAGGTTCGTTCTCAGCTTTTGGTACCTGAAATAAATTGTCTATCATAGTTTAATAAATTAAAATGAATATATATACATCAAAATGGGACTCAAAATTAGACATTCGAAAACCAAAATAATATGAAATATTTCATGGTTTTATCATGAGAACATTTCATCCTGACCAAAAGGTTACTAGAATTAAGACCTACTAATTAAAAACCATCAATGGGGATTTGTAAGGGAATTAACCATAGCATAGCCCACTATGCGGTCATACCTTGATCCTGCGGCTCTGTGGTAAATAAAAATTAGATAATCATTTTCGGTTTCGTAATGACTTCCTTCGATGAAAGTGTTATCTGCATAGGTACTACCATTTTCTTTTACCACATATTCATAATTATAATATCCTTGTTTAAGAAAGAGAGAACCCTCGTAGGCACGTGTTTCAAAATTGTAGATCATATGGCTATTGTCATTGCAATTCCAGTCCGAAAGAGCACCATATATATATACCTCACCCATATTAAATGGGGTTTCTTTTTTTAAGGTAAAGTATACTTTTGCATAATCTGCCTCTATCTCATTATTATCACCTTCCTGTATTCTAATGTAATATCTACCATTAATATCTTGTTCATAGAAGTAAGAAATCCTGGCTTTCGATTTTGAAGGAAATAGACTTACATGGTAATATGGATGTTTAAAATCAATATATTGAATATATTGGGTTTGGTATCGCATACTTTTAATATCAAAATATCTGTATTCGCTTCCTCCGTAAAAAATATTCCTTCTGTCAAAATCATAAATTAATTCCGAAGTTCGAACGAATGAAGGTTTATCAAATAATACTGCATTATCCCATCGGCCATTTTGACTTACTGCTACTTTTACCTCGCTGTATGGATCAAAAATGGAATATCTTGGATACTTGACTGCGATTTGAATTTCTTGTCCATCATCAAAAAACTGAGTATTAGCAGGTCGTCTCATTGATGCTCCAACATCAACCAGATTTTCGGTAACCATAAAGCGCCGGGTAAGTAATACATCTGATTTATCATAGTTTTGATATATAATAAGAATGTAATTTCCGGAAATTTTAAAACTTACATCCTCATTAGGGAAAGTAAGCTTGTAATGAATATACTTTACGGTGGTGTTAAATGAATATTCATAATTGATTATTTGATTTTCAGGAAATCCTTCCAGGTAATCCTGTTCAAGTAAAGATGAAGCATTCCAGGTTGCATCACAATGAATAAATGAATAATAATAGTCACCAACATTATCAGACAAATCATCAAAACTTAGTAGAAGTTTTTCATTGGAATTAATTTCTATCATCGGATAGGATAATTCCCACTCCTCTTTATGTAATTGAATGGTTTTGATACTGTTCTTGAAAATATGATTTGTTTGCATTAAGGAATCCATTGCCTGATTTAATCCCTGTGAATTCAAGGCTTGAGTGGTAAAAATGAATAAGACAACAAAAGCAATTCCAATGAGTAATTTATATCTTGAGGTTCTAATAATCACAATCATTTGGTTATAAGACTAGTTAACAATTTAATAATATGTTTAACAACATTTGTTCCAATATTATTTAATTCTCAACATATTAACAAATTTGTATGTTTGTCATTTTTGCAAAAAGGTTATTCAGAACGATTTTAAATCAAAATTTACATATTTTTGTTGCAAACTAAAATAATTAAAAGTTTAACATGGCTGTAAGAATAAGAAAGGGGCTGGATATTAGGCTTAAAGGCAAGCCCGAAAAAAATCTCATTTCAGCTCCAAGTACTGAATTATTTGCTCTTAAACCCACTGATTTTCCTGGACTTATCCCAAAACTTTCTGTAAAAGTAGATGATGCTGTAAATGTTGGGTCTCCTCTATTTTTTGATAAATATCGGCCAGATGTAAAGTTTACATCACCCGTAAGTGGAAAAGTTGTTGCGATTAATAGGGGAGAAAGGAGAAAAATACTTGAAGTAGTTGTTAAGACCGATGGAAGGAGTTCTGCTTTACCTTTTAAAAAAGGCGATCCAGGAACTTTTTCACGCGAAGAGATTATAGCAAACCTGCTGAGTTCAGGACTCTGGCCATTTATTCGGCAACGTCCATTTAATGTAATTGCAAATCCTGAAGACAAACCAAGAGATATTTTTATTTCAGGCTTTGATTCTTCTCCCATTGCCCCTGATCTGAACTTTATATTGAAAGACGCAGCTGATTCTTTTCAGTATGGAATAAATGCTCTAGCCAACTTAACAGAAGGGAAAGTATACTTAGGTGTAAAAGAGGGAACATTAGAACAGTCTATCTACAAAAAGATCAACAATATTGAGATCAATGAATTTAGTGGACCGCATCCTGCTGGAAATGTTGGTATTCAAATACATCATTTAAATCCAATCAATAAGGGTGAGGTAATTTGGGTTATAAATCCTCAAGACATTGTAAATATTGGAAGATTATTTGAAAAGGGCCAGCTTGATCCTGAAAGAATTATTGCCCTGACAGGGTCTGAGGTGAAAAATCCGGTATATTATAAAACAATTCTTGGCTCTTCTGTTAAGGAAATTCTTGAAAATAATATAACTGGTTCGAACCTGCGATATATAAGTGGCAATGTACTTACTGGAACCGCAATTAGCAGGGAAGGGTTCATCGGTTTTTATGATCAACAGATAACTGTAATTCCTGAAGGTAACTATCATGAACCATTTGGCTGGATAATGCCAAGACTTAACAAATTTAGCACGTCTATGTCCTACTTTAGCTGGATGATGCCTAAAAAGGAGTTTGCTATTGATACAAATTTGAATGGTGGTAAGCGGAATTTTGTTATTACAGGGCAGTATGAGAAGGTTCTTCCTATGGATATTTACCCTGTTGAACTTCTAAAAGCTATACTTATTGAAGACTTTGATCTGATGGAAAACCTTGGTATATATGAGGTTTCAGAAGAGGATATGGCTCTTTGCGAGTTTGTATGCACATCAAAAACAGAAGTTCAATCAATTCTGCGAAATGGATTTGATTTTATGTTAAAAGAATTGGGTTAGACTTTATCCTTGAATTAATAATTCATATATAATGAAATTTTTACGAGATTTTACTGACAAAATAAAGCCAAACTTTGAGGAAGGTGGAAAGTTTGAGGTACTTCATTCTGCTTTTGATGCAGTTGAAACCTTCTTTTTTGTACCTGATGAAGTGACAAAATCAAGAGGGGCACATATTAGAGACACTATTGATATGAAAAGATCAATGATCCTCGTTATGGTTGCCCTTGTTCCCTCCTTGCTTTTTGGAATGTGGAATGTAGGTCACTGGCATTTTCTTGCTTTTGGTGAAGATGTTACGTTCTGGCAACAATTTGGTTTTGGCTTTTTAAAAGTGTTACCACTCATTGTAGTTTCATACGTAGTTGGCTTGGGAATAGAAATTATATTTGCTCAAATACGAAAACATGAAGTAAATGAAGGCTATTTTGTTTCCGGTTTTTTAATTCCTTTAATTGTTCCAATTGATACACCACTGTGGATGCTTGCAATTGCTGTAGCATTTGCTGTAATTCTTGGTAAAGAAGTATTTGGTGGAACTGGAATGAATATTGTAAATCCTGCTCTTACAGTTAGAGCCTTCCTGTTTTTTGCTTACCCAGGTTGGATGTCAGGAGATTTTGTTTGGATTTCAGGTATGGTGAAAAATGGAGATAAGGTTGTAGATGGTTTCTCAGGGGCTACTCCTCTGGCTGAAGCGGCTGCTGGAAATCTTGGGAATATGCCATCAACTTTAGATATGTTCCTTGGGATTATTCCCGGTTCAGTAGGAGAGACCTCATTCCTGGCCATTCTGCTAGGTGCCGTTATTTTATTATGGACCGGTATTGGAAGCTGGAAAATTATGGCCTCAATGTTTGCTGGAGGCTTTCTTATGGCCCTAACGATGAATATTTTAGCTGTAAATCCATATATGGAACTACCTGCCTGGGAACATCTATTGTTAGGTGGGTTTGCATTTGGTGCAGTATTTATGGCTACTGATCCTGTAACAGCCACCCAAACCGAAAAAGGAAAATGGATCTATGGTTTCCTTACTGGAATATTGGCAATTTTAATAAGAGTCTTTAATCCTGCCTATCCGGAAGGTGTAATGTTGGCGATTTTATTCATGAATATTTTTGCTCCACTAATTGATCATTATGTAATTGAAGCAAATATTAAGAATAGACTTAAGAGAATTAAGGTTAAAGCGTAATATATTTATAATAGTCTTATGAAAAGTTTTAGCAATACGTATATTTTTATTTTTTCGACTGTTATGGTAATTCTGGTAGCTGCTATCCTATCCACAGCGGCGATGGTGTTGCAGCCATTACAGCAGAAAAATATGGAAATTGAACAGAAGAAAAAGATACTGGCCTCAATTGGAATTGTTAGTGATGCCGATGATGCTGAATCCTTGTATGAAAAATATATTAAGGAAACTTATGTTGTTGATATCAATGGGAATGTAAAAGAAGGAGTAGATGCTTTTACTGTTAACATTAAAGATGAGCTTCGCAAAGCACCTGAGGAAAAAAACCTTCCTGTTTATATTGGAACTCTCGAAAGTGGAGAGAAAAGTTATGTGTTTCCTGTGAGAGGATTGGGGCTTTGGGGACCAATCTTTGGCTATGTGTCTTTTGAAAAAGATTTTAATACAATTTTAGGTACTGACTTTGACCATGATGGTGAAACTCCTGGTCTAGGTGCTGAAATTACTACAGACTGGTTCCAGGAGCAGTTTATAGGAAAGAAAATATTTTCACCCGATGGTGAATTTATATCCATAAAAACGAAAAAAGGAAAGATAGATCCAAACAGTCTGAATGAAGTGCAGGCTATTTCGGGCTCTACTTTAACCACCAATGGACTTGAAGATATGTTGAGGGATTGCCTTGGTAACTACGAAGCATTTTTTAAACAGCAAATGAATTAAAAAATACAATGAAAGATAAAGAACCATTATTTTCTGCTAAAAACCTGAAACTGCTGACAAATCCTCTTAATGAGGATAATCCGATCACAGTTCAGGTTCTGGGTATTTGCTCTGCTCTTGCCGTGACAGCAAAGCTTGAACCTTCAATTGTAATGTCATTTTCAGTTTTGGCTGTTTTGGCAGTTTCCAATGTCGTCATTTCATTATTGAGGAACTTAATACCTCCTAGGATTAGAATTATAGTTCAATTAACGGTTATTGCAGCTATGGTAATCCTTGTTGATCAGGTTTTAAAGGCATTTGCATATGATGTAAGCAAGCAACTATCGGTATTTGTAGGTTTGATAATTACCAATTGTATTATTATGGGAAGATTAGAGGCCTTTGCTATGACAAATAAGCCCTGGCCAGCTTTTCTTGATGGGGTTGGAAATGCTGCTGGATATGGAGTAATTCTTGTTATAGTTGGTTTTTTTAGAGAGCTTCTGGGCTCAGGGGAGCTTTTAGGCTGGCCAATAATTGAAAAAATTGGTCTATATAATATAGGCTATGAAAATAATGGCCTGATGATTTTAGCTCCTATGGCCTTAATGGTTGTTGGAATAATCATATGGGTACAAAGAAGCAGGAGCAAAGGACTTATTGAAGATAATTAGATCGAAAATTAAATAGATACCAATGGAAAACTTAATTAACATATTTGTTAAATCCATTTTTATAGATAATATGGTTTTTGCCTATTTCTTAGGCATGTGTTCATATCTGGCAGTTTCAAAAACCGTAAAAACATCGGTTGGGCTTGGAATTGCTGTCATATTCGTGTTGGGCATTACTGTTCCAATTGACTATTTATTGCATAATTATTTATTGAAAAAAGGAGCTTTGCTTTGGCTGGGAGAGAATTTTGCTGATGTGGATCTAAGCTTCCTTTCTTTTATAATGTTCATTGCTGTAATTGCTTCCATGGTTCAACTGGTTGAAATGGTAATTGAGAAATTTTCGCCAACTTTATATAATTCTTTGGGAATTTTTCTGCCTCTGATAGCTGTAAACTGTGCTATTTTAGGTGGCTCACTTTTCATGCAGCAAAGGGAATATCAAAATATTGCTGAAGCAACTTCCTTTGGTCTTGGCTCAGGTTTGGGATTTTTCCTGGCTATTGTGGGAATTGCAGCCATTCGTGAAAAAATACGCTATTCTCAAGTTCCTGCACCGCTCAGAGGATTAGGAATTACTTTTATTATTACAGGACTCATGGGAATAGCCTTTATGAGCTTTATGGGTATAAAACTTTAATTGACATTTTTAAACTGAAGTCAAAATGATTCTTTTAGCAACATCACTCACAGTAATATTAACAAGTATTGTTGTTTTTCTTTTTGTGATAATTTTTCTTGTGGTAATGCTTTTATATGCAAGGAAAAAACTTATTCCACAGGGAGAAGTAAAACTTAAAGTCAACGATAGGGAATACACAGTTAGTCCTGGCTCGACTGTATTGTCAGTTCTAGGTAACAACGAAATATATTTGCCTTCTGCTTGCGGTGGACAGGGAACATGTGGAATGTGTACATGTCAGGTGACTGAGGGGGGAGGAACTATACTTCCTACTGAAACTGGTTTTTTTACCAGAAAAGAGCAACAAAATGAATGGCGACTTGGATGCCAGGTAAAAGTCAGAGAAGATATAACTATTAAGGTCCCCGAAGCGGTATTGGGTATTAAAAAGTGGGAATGTGAAGTTTTATCTAACCACAATGTAGCCACTTTCATCAAAGAATTTGTTGTAAAGCTTCCTGAAGGCGAAACTCTTGATTTTCAATCTGGTGGCTACGTTCAGATAGATGTACCAAAGCTTTTAGTGAACTTTAAAGATTTTGACGTTGAAGAAGAATACAGAGATGAGTGGGATAAGTTTAAGATGTGGGATTTAAAAATGAAGAATCCTGAAGAAACTTATAGAGCTTATTCGATGGCTAATCATCCAGCCGAAGGCAATATTGTAATGTTAAATATTCGAATTGCTACTCCACCCTGGGACAGAGCAAAAGGTGGATTTATGAATGTGAATCCTGGTATTTGTTCATCATATATCTTCTCTTTGAAACCAGGTGATAAAGTAATGGTTTCAGGGCCTTATGGGGAATTCCATATTAAAGACACTGATAAAGAGATGATGTATATAGGTGGTGGTGCAGGAATGGCACCTCTTAGATCACATCTTCTTCATTTGTTTAATACTTTGAAGACAGGTCGAAAAATATCCTATTGGTACGGTGCCAGATCGAAAAGAGAGATTTTCTATGAGGAAGATTTTAAAAAGATTGAAAAAGAATTTCCGAATTTTAATTTTAATATAGCTTTATCTGAGCCAGCCCCGGAAGATAATTGGGATGGTCCGGTAGGCTTTATTCATCAGGTAATTTATGATAACTACCTGAGCAAACATGAAGAGCCCGAAGAAATTGAATATTATATGTGTGGACCACCCATGATGAATGATGCAGTTAATAAAATGCTATATGACCTGGGAGTTCCCGATGAAATGATAGCCTTTGATGATTTTGGCGGATAAAAACCAGAGGCCTCAGAAATGAGGCCTTTTTTTAGCAAAATATGACCAGAATTTATCTTCTTATAATAATTTCTCTACTTTTTTTTTCTTGTAGTAAATCGTTTGAAACTATTGATGGATTTACCCAAGGGACAACCTATCACATTATTTATGAAAGAGATGGTTCCTTTGGTAAATCTCCACAAAGGATGAAAAGTGAAATTGAAGCAATATTCGCTGAATTTGACTTATCCCTTTCTACTTATGTCCCAAATTCTATTATATCTCGCATAAATTGCAATGAGGAATATGTGTCGGTAGATAAGTATTTTAAGGTGGTTTTTGAAAAATCCAAGGATGTATTTAAAGCCTCTAATGGATCATTCGATATAACAGTCGGGCCTCTGGTGAATGCTTGGGGATTCGGTCCTGGCAAACAAACTCAGACAGATTCAGCGTTTATTGACTCTTTGTTACAATTTGTGGGTATGGATAAAGTTAGGATAGAGGATGATAAATTGGTTAAGGATAATGAAGGAATAAAATTGGACGTAAATGCCATTGCTCAGGGTTACTCTGTTGACGTTATTAGTGATTTTCTTGAGAAAAGGAAAATAAATAATTATCTGGTTGAGATTGGAGGAGAACTTAGATCAAAAGGTACAAAATTGTATGATGAACCATGGCGAGTTGGTATTGATAAACCCTTTGAAAACAATCTGAATCCGGGGCAAAACCTACAGGTAATTTTAGAACTCAGGAATTGTTCATTAGCTACTTCGGGCAATTACAGGAAGTTCTATGAGAAAGACGGAGTAAAATATTCCCATTCTATTAATCCTCAGAATGGTTATCCAGTAATGGACACTTTGTTGAGCGCAACTATTATTGCCAATGATTGCATGACAGCCGATGCATATGCAACAGCATGTATGGTAATGGGCTTCAATCAGTGTCTAGAATTTATAAAGAAAACACCTGGAATTGAGGCATATCTGATTTATTCTGGGGGAAGTGGGGAATTTAAAATCTGGAAAACTGAAGGCTTTGAGGAATTGATTCTTGAAGAAAGCCAATTGAATTAGATAAGTGTGAACCATTGTCTCATTTACACCTCATACCCACATCCAACACAAGGGTTTCCACTTTTGAGATTCCTGTAATATCTTAATTCTTCATGTTTTGGACAGGAAATACCTTTTTTCTTAAGATGAATATTTCCCCCAACTGAAGTAACTGGAAACTTGCCATTATCAATAATCAACATTTTTATGGCCAACCCTATTGTACTAAGGCCTATGATTATTATTGATAAAACTAATAGAGTAACAAACATTGCAATATTTATTTATGCAAAGTTAGAAATTCTCCTTGATTTTTATGCATATTCCATTTCATTTAAATCACTTATTGTAGAAAATCATTGATAATTATTATATTTTTGGGTGTCTTTCTGATTTATCCATGGAATCTTCTAATTTAGAATTATTCTTGTTAAATTTGCGCACCAATACTTAAAATATTGAAAAATGAATCAAGCAACTGTAGAATTACAAAAGGGTCAAACCTTCGAGGAATTTAAAAAAGAGGTCTTAGCAGATTATAAACTAGCAAATGTTAGCAGGAGTATTAGTATGATTGGAAGAAGAGAGGTTCTGACGGGTAAAGCTAAATTTGGCATATTTGGTGATGGTAAAGAGGTGGCTCAGTTAGCGTTGGCAAAGCAGTTTAAAGACGGGGATTGGAGGTCAGGGTATTATAGAGATCAAACCTGGATGATGGCTGCTGGTATATTTAGTGCTGAAGAGTTCTTTCATCAGCTTTACGGTAATACTGATGGGAAATTAAATCCTGGCAATGGAGGCAGGTCATTTAATAATCATTTTTCTACAGCAAACATTAATGAAGATGGTACATTTAAGGATATTTCACGTCAAAAAAATTCCTCTGCTGATATTTCACCCACAGCTGGCCAGATGCCAAGATTGTTGGGATTAGCATATGCCTCGAAGCTTTTCCGCCATAATGAGGAGTTACATAAATTTGAAAACTTATCTATAAAAGGAAATGAAGTTGCTTTTGGATCAATAGGTGACGCAAGTACTTCCGAAGGTCATTTTTGGGAAACAGTAAATGCTGCAGGTGTTCTTCAGGTGCCCATGGCTCTGTCGATTTGGGATGATGGTTATGGTATTTCAGTTCCCAAGAAATACCAGACTACGAAAGAGAATATTTCAACTCTTCTTAAAGGATTTGAAATGGAGGAAGGAATACCCGGAGGATACCTTATATATAAAGGTTTTGGTTGGGATTATCCAGGCTTGTGCAAAATGTATGAAGAGGGTATTAAAAGGTGTAGGGAAGAACAAATACCAGTAATCTTTCATGTGCAGGAAGTTACTCAACCCCTTGGTCATTCAACTTCTGGATCTCACGAAAGATATAAATCATCTGAGAGATTGGAATGGGAGATTGAATTCGATCCCATCAAAAAAATGAGAAATTGGATTGTTGAGGCTGGAATTGCAAATGATGCTGAGCTTGATGAGGTTGAAGAAATGGCTTCTAAAGATGCAAAGGATGCAAGAAAGGCTGGATGGAATGCATTTATAAATCCAATAAAGGTAGAAAGGGATGCACTTGTTAAAATCATTGATAACAGATCATGTGTTTGTAAGAGGGAGCATATTGACAAGGTAGGGACAATCACAAAGGACTTAAAAAAGATTATCAATCCTATTCGGAAAGATGTTTTTAGCTCGGCGAAGAAAATTCTAAGAAGTGTGTGCACCGACTGTACAATTCGTAAAAACCTTCAGCAAGATTTAAGTCAATGGTTGGAGAGCAATTATGAAGACAACCAGGAGCGTTACAATTCCTTCGTTTATAATGAAAGAGGAGCTTCTGCTGTTAATGTAAAGGCAGTAGCTCCAAAATACACAGATGAAACAGAAGAAGTTCCTGGACGTCAGGTTTTAAGAGAAAATTTTGATCATATTTTTTCAAATAATCCATTGGTTGTTACTTTTGGTGAAGATACTGGCCACATTGGCGGTGTAAATCAAAGTCTTGAAGGCCTGCAGAAAAAATTTGGTGAGTTGAGAATTACAGATACTGGTATTCGTGAAACAACTATACTTGGACAGGGTATCGGCCTGGCCCTGAGAGGGATGAGGCCAATAGCTGAAATTCAGTATTTTGATTATTTGTTATACGCGCTTCAAACTATGAGTGACGACCTGGCTACTACAACTTATCGTACCAGGGGTAATATGATTGCTCCGGTAATAGTTAGAACAAGAGGGCATAGGTTAGAAGGAATTTGGCATTCTGGTTCTCCATTAAGTATGGTGATTAACTCAATTAGAGGTGTTTATGTTTGTGTTCCTAGAAATATGACTCAGGCTGCAGGATTTTATAATACACTCTTGGAAGCCAATGATACTGCACTGGTGATTGAGCCTTTAAATGGTTATCGATTAAAAGAAAAGTTGCCAGAGAATATTGGTCAATTTAAAACTCCTTTAGGGATCCCTGAAATACTTGAGGAGGGAACAGATGTGACCCTGGTAACCTATGGTTCATGTGTTCGGATTGCACAGGATGCAGTGGATCAATTAAAAGGCTTTGGAGTTTCAGTCGAATTGATTGATGTACAAACTTTACTGCCTTTCGATGTAAATCATTTGATATTGGAATCTGTTAAAAAAACGAATAGAGTAATTTTCTTTGATGAAGATGTTCCAGGTGGAGCAACCGCATTTATGATGCAAAAGGTAATTGAGGAGCAGAAAGCCTTCTTTTACCTGGATTCAGCTCCTCAAACATTATGCTCAAAAGAACATCGACCAGCATATGCTACTGATGGGGACTATTTTTCTAATCCAAATGCTGAAGATGTTTTTGAGATAGTTTATAATATGATGAACGAGGCTGACCCAAAGAAATTTCCAAAATTATACTAAGTCTTGATTTTCTATTTGAAGCCCCTTTGAGGGGCTTTTTTTATGCCTTTTTTGAAGTGTTTTTATTCTGGTCGTTCATTTTTTCTGGTCAGAGATCCTTCTTATTTTTATATTGAATGCAGCCATAAAAATGCTCATAAAAGGACTTATTATATTAAAAAATGCATATGGGGCATAAGTAAATGTCGATACTCCTAGAACTCCAGCCTGTGTTGCACCACAAGTATTCCAAGGAATAAGAACTGAGGTAACAGTGCCAGAATCCTCCAAGGTGCGACTTAATACTTCCGGTTTTAGATTTTGGTCTTTATAGGCTTTGGCATACATTCGTCCAGGTACAACAATAGAAATATATTGGTCAGAAGCAGTTACATTAAAGAATATACAAGTTCCAACAGTTGAGGCAACAAGACCCCCAGTTGATTTTACATGTTTAATAACTGTTTGCGTTATTTTCACCAGCATACCAGCTGATTCCATGATTCCTCCAAAAACCATGGCTGCAATAATAAGCCATATGGTATTCAACATACCTGCCATTCCTTTCGTCGATAATAAGTCATTTACCATTTCATTTTCAGTAATAACACTTACCGGGCCAAACATTGATTTTAAAACTGTGATATAAGAGGCCTTTAAATAGTTTGTATCCAACATAGCAATACTTTTAATGATATCTGGTTGGAATATCACTGCATATATACCACCAACTAAGGTACCAGCAAGTAATGCAGGCACAGGCGATACTTTTTTAATAATTATGAAAATTAAAAAAGCAGGTACAATAAATAACAAAGGATTAATATTGAAGGTTTGCTGAAGCACATTTAACACTTCTTCAGCTCTGGCAGATTCAGTGTCGATGTCGATTGTAAATCCAATAATTAAGAATATAACCAGTGTTATTAATATGGATGGCCCTGTAGTATACACCATATATCGAATATGTGTAAAGAGGTCAGTACCAGCCATAGCAGGAGCAAGATTTGTTGTATCCGACATAGGTGACATCTTATCCCCAAAATAGGCTCCGGAAATGATTGCACCTGCAACCAATCCGTCCCCCATACCCATAGTCCTTCCAATTCCAAGTAGTGCTATACCAATGGTTGCTACAGTCGACCACGAAGACCCTGTGGCAAGGGAGACCAGAGCACAAATAATTACAGTGGCAAAAAGAAATATCTTGGGGTTTAAAATTTTAAGGCCATAATAAATAAGCCCGGGAACAACTCCACTTATCATCCAAGTCCCTGCTAAAGAGCCAATTAAGAACAGTATGAGTATTGAGGGCATGGCAGAACCAATACTTCTAACCACTCCTTTTCGCAGTTTCACCCATTTAATTCCTAGAAATCCTGCAATTACTGCAGCAGATGCAGCAGCTAGAATAAGTGCCATTTGGTTTGAGCCTGCCAGTGTATCGTCCCCAAAGAACTTCACATTAATTGAAAGAAGGAATATCAGTATAATCAGAGGAATGAACGATTGGAATAAACTAGGTGTTTTTACATTTTGTTTCATTAAACCTCCTGATATTTCATTTCAATGTTGAATTAGTCTAGATATTCCTATCGCAATTTGAAAATTTGTTGGAGACTAAGCGAAAGAGGATAAAATTATTTTTTCCTCAAGAGTTTGCTAATAGAAAAAGTAGGTTTCTTCTTTTTATCATCACCATAATAGCCCTGTCCATATCCATACCCGTACCCATACCCATATCCATACCCATAGCCATAGCCGTACCCATAATATCCACTTAGTTTTATATCATTAATTAAGATCCCGAGCTTCCTTAATTTTATTTTATGGTACAGGTCATCGATAAGTTGAACTACATTTTTGCTAGAATAATTCTGGCGGACAACAAAAATATTTGCATCTGCAAATTTTGCTAATAAAATCGGATCAGTTACAATGGCCACAGGTGGAGTATCCATAATAACAGCATCAAAATTACTTCGGGCTTCTTCCATGAACTCCTTCATTCGGTTTGTTTCAATTAACTCAGCCGGGTTAGGTGGTATAGGCCCAGAAGGAGCAACAAAAAGATTTTCTATGGTAGTCTCTTGAATAACCTCATTAAATGTGTTTTTATTGATTAGATAAGTACTTATTCCTATTTCATTTGAAACGCCAAAGTCTCTATGTACTTTTGGTTTCCTCATGTCTAAACCCATAAGGAGCGTTTTCTTTCCTGACATAGCAAAGATAGCTGCAAGATTTGCGGCACAGAATGTTTTTCCCTCACCGCTAATGGTTGATGATACCATTATAACCTTAATTCCTTCATCAGGACTTATGTATTGTATATTTGTTCTTAGTGATCTAAATGATTCTGCTATTGATGACTTAGGATTAGCATATACCGGGATGTCAAAATTATCTCCATTGTGGCCTATTCCACCCAGCACAGATACTTTCGTATGATTTTCTATATCTTTTTTATCAACAATTTTATTATTAAAAAAATCAAGCAATAAAATAATCACAATGGGTATCATTAATCCAAGTACAAGAGCTACCATATAATTGAGAGAGTTTTTAGGAGATACCTTTGCAGCATTAATTGCCCTTGCTTCGTCAAGAATTTTGTTATCAGCAATATTTGACGCCATGGCAATACCTGCCTCTGCTCTTTTTTCCAGTAGATAATTATATATTTCATTATTCAAATTAAACATTCTCTGAATTTGAATAAGCTGCCGTTCTGTACCAGGGAGTATTTTCAATTGCTTTTCTGTCTCATCGATTTTACTCTCAATCTGGGCTACAGTTCCCTCTGTATTACCTATCAGATTTTCAATATTTTCAATCAACTCATCTTTTGTTGCATGAATCTGAGAGTTCAAAAGTTCAAGAGAAGGATTTGATTCCCTTACAGTAAACTGAAGGCTTGTTTTATCAGAATTCAATTGAATTAATTTGCTCATAGTTGCCGCCAGTACAGGGTCAGATATGCCCATTATTGAGGGTGCAATAATATCAGAGTAATTACTTTTTTCCTTTATATATGAAAGCAAATATTCATAATATTTTAGATTTATGTCCAATCTGACTTTTTCAGATTGATATTCTTCCAGCTTCTCAAAAACTTGCTGTCCTTCCTTACTAATATCAATTACCTGGTTTTTCGTTCTAAAGTTTTGAAGGTCAGTTTCTGCAACATCAAGGGAATCTAAAATATTTGCAAGTTGCCTATCTATAAAATTAATCGTATTTTCTGCTATTTGATTTTTTTCTCCAAGACCATAATCTCTATATACTTCACCTAGTTTATTTAGATAATCAGCCTCTTGCTGTGCTACATAACCTTGTGTAGTAAGAGTTAGGATTGAACCTTTTTTGTCATTTACAGTAATACCCAGTTTCCCTTTGTATTGGTTGGTTAGAGAATTAAGGTCATTGATTATAAAATAGTATTTATTTGATGTTTTTTCCTCAAGTTTATAACCCTCAGGATTTCGAAGATTTATATTGAAATTAAATTCGTTACTTTCAAATTGTTCTCCAAAATACATTTCTCTTGAAATATCATAACCCTCATCAATTTCGAGGAAATATTTATCAGCTGATAATATTGTAACAAATACAGGGTATCCACGCCTCTGAGCAATTGAAGTATCGATATTTACAACAAAAGGAGACTGATTATATAGTTTGGCTTCCTTTATACCTCTCCTTCCCACTTTGATATAGGTGATCTCAAAATCTCTTAGTTGTTTTAGAGCTTCATTGGTAAGCTTATAAGATTGAAGAATCCCCATTTCATTTTGGACGTTTTTACGACTTCGGAACATTTCCATCCCATCTATCATTTGTTCTGCCCCTGACAAACCTTTGCCTTTCTCATCATCTCTAACAATTACTGTTGAGTTTACGCTATAAATTGGTTCTGAATAACGGTTAATCAGATAGGCAGCCGTAATAGTAAAGAATAAGGAAATAGCAAACCAATACCAATTTCTGAGTATTCTAAATAAAAACTTTTTTATATCTATATTTTCCTCCTGAAAATATATGTTTTCACTATTATCCATTCAATTATTTTATAAAGCTAAGTACCAAAATTAGAGTAGAAACTGTTGACAATACAAGTGTCATGATGGGAATGTTAATTTTAAAGGATTTACTTTTTATGGGCTCTACATACACAATATCATTTGGTAAAAGAAAAAAAGCTTCTGAACTTAAAATACTTTTGTCTGTAAGATCCATTCTGTATGTTTTTGTTTCGTTCTTTGTGGGACGAATTACCAAGACCTGTTTCCTATCTCCATAATCGGTCACATCACCTGCAGTACTTATTGCTTCAAATACTGTAAGCTGATTATTATAATTCTTATAAACACCTGGTCTTCTTACTTCTCCCAGAACTGAGAACTTAAAGCTTATAAGTTTTACTATAACTGTTGAATTCTTTATCGATTCATTAACTCTATTGTAAATTATTTTCTGAGCCTCTTCAATTGTGCTGTTTAAAACATGGATTTTACCCAATGATGGAACTTCAACAAAACCAGAGTCACTTACAGAATAACCATACAGAAACAAGCTTATTTCATTCTGAAACATATTCTGGCCATTTTGTGACTGGAATGTATTTATCTGCATATTTATTTGGTCACTCAGGCTTACAACTCGAATATATAAAATGTCCTCATTTTGTATTCGATATTCAATAGGCTCTTTATAATATACTGTTCCAGAAGGCAATGAATCAACATTCTGAAGATAGGTCAACTGTTTCTTTGTTGTACAAGAAGAAATTGATATCACTACTATTAAAAAAGTTATTCCTGCAAGATTTTTCAGCATAAATTCAATTTATTTTAGCAAATGTACAAAATTAATATTGTTGTACTTTTATTAAGAATAAAATGAGCCTAATTCTCGTTTTATTCAATAATTCAGATGTTTTTATTGTTAAAAAATCAAATAATTCTTAAATTTCAATATTAATTCAGCTGTATGAGTCTTGATTTCGATTTTTTCTCCATAAGTCCAGAGTTAACAACTCCTCAAAAAGGCAAAGTTTTAATTTCTGAACCATTTTTAGGTGACCAATATTTCAAACGGTCTGTTGTTTTATTGACTGAACATGGCAAGGAGGGTACAGTAGGTTTTGTTTTAAATAAGCCAGTTAATATTAAAGTAAAAGATGTTATAAAGGGATTCCCCGATATTGAGACAGTGGTATCAATGGGTGGGCCAGTAGGAACTGATACCATACATTACCTTCATACCCTTGGAGAAATTATTCCGGGAAGTGTTCACGTATTTGAAGATCTTTACTGGGGAGGAAATTTTGAAACAGTAAAGGATATGCTGGAGACTGGTTTGATAAATGATCAGAAAATCAGGTTCTTTGTGGGATATTCAGGTTGGGCACCAAAGCAACTTGATAGGGAGATATCAGAAAATTCCTGGGTAATTGCTCAGATCCCACCAATAAAAGTTATGGAAAATAGAAGCTCTGGAAGTTGGAAGGAAGCTCTTGAACAATTGGGAAAAAAATATAAGTTGTGGGCTAATTTTCCAGATGATCCTGATTTGAACTAATCTGATTATAATTCAAAAACTAAGCTGATTAAGGAATACTTTAAACAGTCCTATATTTATTAATAGGGGATACAAAAACCCATAAACGGAACCCGCAAAATGTGCATCATGATTGATGTTATCTTTGTTCCGTTTTGCCATATATTGTGAATAAATCAGATATAAGGCTCCAAAAACGATTCCAGGTATAGGGATAAAATACAGGTACAATATATTTAAAGGACCGAAAAAAATACTTGCAAATACAACAGCTGATACACCACCTGACGCTCCAACTGAATTATACCAAGAATCATTTCTATGCTTAATTATAGATGGTATTGATGATACAATAATTCCTCCAATATAAAGAGCTAAATAATGGAGGTGAGGATACCGTAGGTAATCCATTTCTTTCAACTGATCAAAATAACCTTCAATTGCCCTTCCAAAAGAAAATAATACGAACATATTGACAATTAAATGCATCCAGTCAGCATGAATAAATCCATGACTAAGTATTCTGTAATACTCTTTTTTGCGCAAAAACTTCAAGGGATTTAAAAGAAGGATAGAAAAAAGTCGATCATTCTGAAAAGAAATAATAGACACAAGTGTAGTAATTGCAATTATTATTATGGTCATGATCAGTGCAGTATCTTATAAACTAGTTCTTTAAGTAAGTCTCCTTCTGGCATACTTGTATTCCCAATTCCTTTGGATTTTAAATCATAGGTTCTCAAAAAAGAAATGATTGAGAATAATTTATTCGGTGAATAGTTACTGGCTGCGATTTTATATTCCTGCACAAAAAAAGGGGCAACCTTTAGTTTTGAGGCCAGATTACTTTGTGACTTATCTTTTATGTAGTGATAGGTTAAAACTTTGCTGAAATAAAAGTATAATGAGGAAAGTGTTAGTGTAATTGGATTGTCTTTTTGATTTCTCCCAAAATAATTAATTATTCTATTTGCCTTTAATATGTCTTTTTTTCCCAAGGCCTTATGCAGTTCAAAGTTGTTAAAGTCCTTGCTAATACCAATATTCCGTTCAACAAGGTCTGCAGTAATCCTATTTTTACCTTCAGGAAGTACAATTATAAGTTTTTCTAATTCATTAACAATTTTACCCAAATCATTTCCAAGAAAGTCTGTCAAAGTAAAACCTATTCCATGGTCCATTTCTATATTTCTTTTCTCCAGATACTGCCTAATCCATCCCGGTATTTTATCTTCGTACAACTTCTTAGATTCAAAAACAATAGTATCCTTCCTTAAAGCTTTATACAATTTGGTTCTCTTGTCAAGGGATTTATATTTAAAATTAATTACAAGAATCGTTGATTTCAGCGGATTACTTATATAATGAACCAGACTATCCAATTGCTTTAGGTTTTGCGCTTCCTTAAGAATTACAACCTGGTGATTGGCCATCATCGGATATCTTTTAGCAGTATTAATTACTGTGGCTATATCTGTATCTCTGCCATATAATTGAATCTGATTAAAAGTACGCTCTGATTCCGATAGGACATTTTTCTCGATGTAATCTGTTATTTTATCAATATAATATGGTTCATCACCTGTAAGGAAATAAACTGGGTGAAAAATTTTATTTTTTAAATCAGAAATTATTTGTTCGTAAGTCATTTATATTAAAACTTTAGGTGCTTTACAGAGGATCCTAATTTACGAAGTAACTCCAACGATTCAACTCCAATTTTAATATGATCCTCAACAAATTTATCTGTTACTTTCTTATCACTTTCCGCTGTTTTAATACCAGTAGAAATCATAGGTTGATCTGATACAAGTAATAATGCTCCCGTGGGTATTTCATTTGCGAAACCCACTGTAAAAATTGTGGCAGTTTCCATATCAATAGCCATTGCCCGGGTTTTTCTAAGGTATTTTTTAAACCTTACATCGTATTCCCACACTCGCCTGTTAGTGGTGTAAACTGTTCCTGTCCAATAATCCCTGTTAAATTTTACAACTGAATCTGAGACTACTTTCTGTAAATTGAATGATGGGAGAGCAGGCACCTCTGGGGGCAAATAATCATTCGATGTACCATCACTCCTTATGGCTGCAATAGGGAGGATTAAATCCCCAAGCTTATTCTTTGGTTTCAACCCACCGCATTTACCCAAAAACAATACAGCTTTAGGTCTAATTGCACCCAATAGATCCATTATGGTTGCAGCATTTGGACTGCCCATCCCAAAATCAATGATGGTTAGCCCATCATAAGTTGCATTGGGCATATTTGTATCTTTTCCATGAACAGGAACCTTTTTCCATTTGGCAAAAAGTTCAACATATTGAAAGAAGTTAGTTAACAATATATAATTTCCAAATCCATTTAATTCTTTTCCAGTATACCTTGGAAGCCAGTTCTTTACAATTTCTTCTTTCGTTCTCATTTAAAAAAAGTATTATTCTTTTATTACTTTTGCTAAGATACTAAAATTGCCAGGGAATAGATGAATAAGTTAAACTTGCCAGAATATTCATTTAGGTTTTCAAAAAAAGGAGATCAGGTTTCAATATTTGATCCATTTAGAAAAAAGCAGGTAGTACTTACACCTGAAGAATGGGTAAGGCAGAATTTTCTTCAATTTCTGTTAATTGAAAAGAAATATCCTGAATCCCTGATTAAAGTTGAAATGGGTTTAAGGTTAAATAAACTAGCCAAAAGGAGTGATGTAGTAGTTTTTGACAATCATGGGAAGCCAGTATTGCTTATCGAATGTAAGGCACCTGATATAAAAATATCGCAGAAAGTATTTGATCAGATAGCACGTTATAATATGACTCTGAAAGTGGAATACTTAATAGTTACCAATGGATTGAAACATTACTGCTGTAAATTGGATTTTAGTAACAAATCATATACTTTTCTTAAAGAAATCCCGGCATTTTCAGAAATTCTAAGTTGATTTTGGTCTGATAAATTGAAGAAATAGTTCATCTATCCATTTCCCATTTCTGTTTAACCAATCTTTTTTTTCACCGGTTATTTTGAAGCCATGCTTTTGAAATAATTGTAAGCTGGGTAAGTTTTCCTTTGAAATATTGCAGTATAACTGATGAAGTTGTAAAGTATTAAAACAGTAGCTAATTATTAATGTTAATGCATCAGATGCATAGCCTTTATTCCTGTTTATTTCTTCCTTTATCAAGATTCCGATTCCAGCTCTTTTATGCAAGGGGTCGAAGTCAAACAGGTCAATAGTTCCTATAGTATTTCTTTTACCATTAGCCATTAGATCGATCATCCATCTAACCTGTTTTGTATGATATATGTCTAATGTTGCGTCCTGAATAAACTGCTCAATTGAATGTTTTGAAAATGGAACAAGAGTGTTGCTTACCTCCCATAAAGATGGATCATTCTCCCATTCGTATAGCAGATTAATATCGGAAGGCTCAGGAGCCCTAAGAGTAATATTATTTTTTTGAAACTTTTTTAATGATTCCAATCTAAAACCCTATTTCTTTAAACCTTTAACTTCTTTAACCGAAGCATTAATATATCCTTATATTGAATTTCAAATAGTCACCCTTTCGAAATTATTTAGCTGGCAAAGGTTGATGCTGTATCGAAAATAGTCAATTTACTTTGATTTACCAGATAATTGCATTGAAATTAGCATTATCTGATCGATGCATGTATAAAATACAACTATTAGTTTTTAATTGGACTACTAAAATTGAGTAGTAGATAAGTTAGAGGGAATATTCCAAAGGGTACAAATGGGCTTTGCTGTTTATTTACCTATATAATCTATTTACTGGAATCCTTATATCTTAAATGTTCTGGAATTCCAGTTTCATTTTTAATTATCACATTAGGTACAGAGTTGAGAATATTAATACTAACCCTTCGGTTAAACCTTCTACCCTCTGGATTATCAGAACCATCGGGGTTTACATTAATAGCAATATGCTGATTTTCACCTTCTGCTTTTATATTGATTCTTTTTGAATCTATTCCATTTTCGATCATATAGTTAACTACACTTTTTGCTCGTTTTTCTGACAAGAGTAAATTATACTGTGAAGGACCTTTTGAATCCGTATGACCAATGATTTCAAATTCTAATGGCAAATGCTTTTTGAGTACGAGTATAAGTCCATCAAGTGTAATTTTCGATTCCGGTTTCAACTTAAATGAATTGAAATCAAAGTAAATATTACTAAGAACAACTTCCTCTACCTTAACAGGTTCCACTGCTTTTTGGATTGATTTTAATTCAATATTTCCAACATCAGATGTAGCCTTAATTGAAACCACCTTTGTTTCAGGTTCGTAACCTTCAGCTGCAAATTTTAGTTGATATGTTCCCGATGGAACTGAGATCGCAAAATTCCCCGTAATTGAATCAGGTATTATTACATCAATTACCCTCGTGAAAGTAGAATCAAGAACTGTAATTACAATCCCGCTTTTATTTGGCATTTCCCCCTCGAGAAGAACATCGCCAGATACTTCAATCTTAGATAGAGGTGCGCCTGAGAGAAGGGTATAGTGGTAGATTTCCAGATTCTCTCCTTCCAGGTCAGGATATTTGGCATAATAGGCCTCACTTCCATCATTTATAGGCATGTAATAGATATTATCGCTGGTAGTATTTACCGGAAAACCAATATTATTCGGTTCTGTCCAGGTTCCGTCTTTCTTTAAATTGGAATAGAAGATATCGTATCCACCTATGGTTGAATGGCCGAGTGAACTAAAGTAGAGGATCTTACCATTATCAATAATTTGTGGGTAGTTTTCCTGATAAGGTGTATTTATAACATCACCAAGGTTCTCAGGTGGGCCCCATTGCCCCTCTGAATTAAGTTCTGATTTATAAATATCTAATCCACCAACGCCACCTTTTCTATTACTTGCAAAATATAAGGTTTTGCCATCAGGAGAAATGCAAGCATTTGCCTCCCAATACTTTGTGTTTATTCCCTTAATCTTACTGATTTTGGACCAACTTCCGTAATAATAATAGCTTATATATAAATTCCCAACTTTATCATCGCTTTTATACAATATCAGGGTATTACCATCGTAACTGAGTGAACTTGAAATACAATCACCTCTTGAAACCAGTTGGTCACTTATGTCGATTGGCTCAGTCCACTGATCATTCTCATTCGTGGTCATAAAAATCCGATCCTCATCATTAACATTCGAAGTGTAAACCATAACTTTCCCGTTTCCAGATACAACAGGGTTTTGATTTTGCTTGTGGGCATTAATGGTTTTACTCAATTTCACAGCCTTTATGTCAAGACCGTGATTTTGATAGACTTTCGCCCTTTTGCATGCTTCAATTTGCATTTTAACGAAGTCAATCTCATAAAATTCTTTATCATCAAGTTGGTTTATGAATTTTTCATAAGTTGATATTGCTTCATCAAGACGATTGCTTACCTGGTAAGCCTGAGCAAGAAAAAAGTATGCATTTACTGGTGCAGATCTTTCCTTATAATTGCCCTCTTCATAATTAGTTGATATTTTCTCAATTGATTTTTCAAGGCATGAAATGGCATCTGCCTTGTTACCAGGCGTTTCAAGATAGCAAACTCCCAATTTGAAGTTTATATTTGCATTATCAGGATCCATCTCAATTAGCTGCTCATATAGAGGGATAGCCAATTTATAATCGTCTTCATAGAAAAAGAATCCTTCAGCTCTTAGAAAAGCTTTTTTAAACTGCTTATCCTGCTGCCCATTAGAATGATAGGGGATAGTTGATAGAATAAAAGAAAAAATTAACTGTAGCCAGAGACTACTTGCAATACCATTTCGAATTTTAAAGAGTTTAAAAATATTTATTGCGAGATACATCTGCTCCTTTAAATTTCCAGATTAAAAATTTTTATCATGCAATTCTATACTGAAGAATCTGTAAGTTGTTATTAAAAGTTTTAATATTAACTCAATAATACAATTTATTTAACGTTTAATATGGAAAATGGTTACATAAATGCCTATTAATCAGAAAATTCAATATTAGGCATTCATATTTGAAGAATTTAGAAAAGTTCGGACTATATTTTACTTTTCTTTGCTTATTTGCAGTCCAATGTTGCCTGTTTTGCTCGTATAGGTTAGCTTACCGGATTTCTTATTGAAATGAAGAGTGCCCATTACTTGATTTGAGCCTTTTTCAATAATCTGAATATTGAAATTCTCATTTGAGTTGAGAACTATACCTTGCATATCAATTCCTTGATTTATAGCCGATAATTTGGTGTTTTCATCAGGGGAAATTTCAATTCTGTAGATATCTTTCTTCCCCTGACCGCCATGGAGGATTTTTGAGGTATAACCTACAATCCCATTTCCAATTGGAACATAAAATAAATCATCGCCAGTTGTATTGACCGGATAACCCAGATTTATGGGATCTCCGGGTGTGCCATCATCATTCATAAAGGAATAGAAAATGTCGAATCCACCCATATTATAATGGCCCTGGGAGCTGTAAAATAAAGTTTTGTTATCGACTGAAATGAAGGGAGTTTCTTCGTTAAATTCAGTATTAACAACTGGTCCCAGGTTTTTTGCAGGTCCCCAGTCTCCATTGTTTAAAAGTTCTGATCTGTAGATATCAAATTCTCCAAACCCACCTTTCCGGTTGCTTGTAAAGTATAAAGTATTGCCATCAGATGACACTGAGGCATGCGATTCAGCAAAACCAGAATTTATTTCCTGGCTTAACTTTTCCATTTTCATCCATCTAGATCCATTATGCCTACTAATATAAATATCACTTTCATCATCTCTACCTTTTACCAAATATAATTCTTTTCCATTGGTACTTAAAGAAGTCGGAACAACATCTCCATCTGATTCAATCTGAGGAGTAATATTTTCAGGTTCAGTCCAAATACCATTTATTTTTTTCGATTGTAGAATTGCATTGTAGAATTTCAGCTCAGACATAAAAATAATTGTAGATTCATCAGATGATATTACTGGGTTATAATTTGCTGATTCAGAATTTACAGGAGGACCTAAATTTACCATCTTTGCTTGTATCGGGATATCTTTAATAATTTTCGCTTTCTCACATGATTTGATCTCATTTTCTAATACACTCAGATTAAATTTATTTTCAAATCCAGAAATATTTTTAAAGTTATTATAAGCTTCAAGGGCCTTATCTAGCTCATTATGTATCCTGTATGCGTTTCCCAGGTAATAATAGGCGTATTCCGGTGCTTTTGTTTCCTTTACTGATTTCTTTTTATACCGCGGTGTTGTATTCTTTACAGCTTCTTCAAGGTATGGTATTGCTAAAGGTTCAGACCCTGGGATATTAAGATAGCAGATGCCAATTTTATATTGAATATTTTCATTCATCAGCTCAGTGCCATTAAGGTTTAAATAATGGAAAATTGCTTCAGAATAATCTTCTCTGTTAAAGAAAAAATTTCCATCGTCAAGCGACTCTGACAAACTTATGGACTCCTGGGCCAGACCAATATTTATAACTAATAATACTTGAATGCAGAATATTATTGTTTTTTTCATTTTCATTTTCTTACTGTTAGGCAATAGAAATGCATCTTTGAGGTATACTTATCTGCAAAGATGATGCTATCGTTTATTTCTAAACAACAATACTATTTATTTCTTGTACTGATTTAATGGGGCTCAGGTTTCAATTTTTGTTAAATTCCTTTCGAGAGGGGTTTATCTTGAAATGTAATATTTTCATTTCCAGGACCGGAAAATGAAAATGTAACCCGACGATTTAGCTTTTCAACTGTTTTACTATTAACTGAAATATCGACTTTTTCACTTTCTTCCTGAATATTTTCGCCCATTCCAACAATTATCACTCTTTCATTTAAAATATGATGTCTTGTCAAGAAGTCTTTTACCGATTTAGCTCGATCAAGGGAAAGTTTTTTATTGTATGGTATAGAACCTTTCGAGTCGGTATACCCTGTAACTGTCAGCACCAGCTCAGGATATACTTTCATTGCTTCCAAAATTTTTTCTAAAATGAAAACATCATTTTCGTCTAATATGGATTCGTCAGTTTCAAAATAAACTGAGTTGATAACAAAATGGATTTTTTCGGGACTAATTAAATCTACCCTTAAATCTATTGGAATCTCCTCACTTTCAGTGTTATTTCCTATAACAATTGAAATAGGTTTGGAATTAATACCATCGCCTGTGGCATTTAAAGCGTATTCACCTTGAGGTAGCATTAAATAAAATGATTTCTGATTTGGTCCTAGTTTAATTGAATCAACTTCGATCCCTTCATTGTCAGTTACGTGAATATCAATACTTTGAGAATGATTACTTTTACTGTTTGAAAAAACCAAATTGCCTTTAATGGTTTTCTTCAGAGTTTCATCGGCTTCAGCCGTAAAATTTCGAAACAGGTAAATTGATTTTTTATCTCCTGGTTCATGGTTACACCTTGAAATAATTCCCAGAGAATCAGAACTTATAGGAACAAAGAAAAAATCATCGTCCCCTGTGTTAAATGGTAATCCTAGATTTTTTGGTGTAGTCCACTTATTATCAGCAGAAAGAGTTGACTGTTGAATGTCATATCCACCCATAGAATGATGACCTTCAGAACTAAAATATAATGTCTTTCCATCTCTTGAAATAAAAGGAGTATTTTCGTTAAAAGGAGTATTAATTATCGAGTCAATGGACTCTGGTTGTGCCCAATTGCCTTCCTGATTCATTTTTGATTCATATATATCTAATCCACCTTCTCCGCCTGGTTTATCACTAACAAAATACAATATTGAATTGCTCTTATTTATTACAGCATGAGTTTCATTATGCATACTGTTGATGTTTTTATTTAAAGCTGTGGCTTTTGTCCACCTCTCTCCAACATATTCACTTTGATATATATCGTTGTCATCCTCATCCCTGTGTGATAAAAAAAGCCTGCCTCCATTGTATGATAAGGAAGAAACAAAGTAGCTGCCATCAGATTCAACTTCCATCGTAATATTTCTTGGGCTTTCCCATTGACCCATAATTTTCTTTGAAGAAAAAATGGCATTATAATGCTTTCGTTTTACGTTATAACAAATTGAATTTCCATCACCGGAAATTGCAGCATTATAAGATGATTCATTACCTGTGAATTCTTCAAAAAACTTATAGTTATTTACAGAAGAAGTATTCAGCATCTCCATCGCATATTTGCAACTATTAATTTTCTGATTAGCCAGGCTAAAATTATTTTTATTAATATCACTCCTTTCTTTATAATCGTTATATTTTTCTAGGGCTTTCTCAAATTCATTATTTGCCTGGTAGGCCTCTCCCAAATACAAATAAGCTTCGAGAGGGGCTGAAGTTTCCTTAAATGGAGTTTCCCTTTTAAACTTAACACTACTTGAGACAGAATCAATGGCTTTTTCCAGGAAAGGTAAAGCCTTATGTTTGAATCCTAAAATATGAAGGTATGTATACCCAGTTTTAAATAGGATATTACCATTGGTAACATCGTTATTTAAAAGCTTAAGATAAAGAGGCAGTGCCTCTTTAAATTGATTATTGATCTGATAATATTCAGCATTGTAATAGACCTGCTTGAAATCTTCTGATTGCTGGCAAAATCCTTTAATGGATATTGAAACCAAGATCAAAACCAAGTAGATTCTTAACAAAATCTTATGGATTTAGATATTGAAAAAGTATTGAATAAAGCCCAAAAACAAGCTATTATTCTTTTATTTTAATGGAGGATGGAACTTCCACTTTTTCTTTAATTAAAACCTCATCTCCACCACTTAGCACATGGAATTCTACCCTTCTGTTGAATTTCCTTCCTTCCGGAGCATCTTCACCACTACCTTTTTCATTGATTGCGATGAAATTGGTTTCACCATAACCATTTGCAGTTACCCTGCTCTTGTCGATGCCTTGTCCTATGATATATTTTACCACAGATTGGGCCCTTTTGAGAGAGAGGGTTTTATTGTATGTAGCGGGGCCTCTGGAATCAGTATATCCAGCTACTTCAATTTTCAGATCAGGTGTCTTTTTCAGTGCGGCAACAACAGCATCAATTTTAGATGACTGGTCAGTACTAAGTTTTGCACTGGCAAATTCGAAATACACATTGTCTAAAGTTAAAGTTGTTTTTGCAATCTCAGGAACCTTATTAAGATTAGCATCAATTAAGATTTCTCCAACAGAATAATTATCTGGAACAGTAAATGTTCTACTTTCGGTCACATAACCATCTTTCTCCAGGCTCATTTTATATGAACCAGGTACTGTTGTGGTAAGTAAATAGTTCCCATCAGTTGTTTTTGTGCTCATAGTTACCGGGGATGTACTACTTTCACCTTCAATAGTTACTTTTACTTCTTCATTAACGCCAGGTCTTTGACCACCTAAATTGGCACTACCTTTAATTTTTACTGGTCGGGGATTCTTGTCTGAATAAATGTCCAAATAGTATATATCCTTACTTCCTGAACTAGGGCCAAAATTTATACTGGATAGATAACCATTAATTCCTCCATTTTTAGGAAGAAAAAATATGTCATCATCAGTAGTATTAATTGGGTAACCAATATTTTCAGGATCACCCCAAATTCCAGCATTGTCCGCTTTAGCCATGAATATATCGAATCCGCCCATATTATTGTGGCCCTGTGAAGAAAAATACAATACATCTCCATCACTACAAATAAAAGGGGTTTCTTCATTAAACTGACTATTAATTTTGGGACCTAAATTTTCCGGTGGCCCCCAATTGCCACTACCATCCTTTACAGATTTTAATATATCCAGACCACCATGTCCTCCTGATCTGTTACTTGTAAAGTAAATAGTATTTTCATCTTTTGAGAATGTGGCATGTGATTCCCAGAATTTGGTATTAATATTTTTGCCGAGCTTTCTAGCCGGTGACCAACTACCATTTACAATCTTACTTATGTAGATATCACTGTTGAAATTATCATTCCTCGCAAGAAGCATTGTTTCACCATTTTGAGAAAGACCAGTTGGCGAATAATCTCCATCAGATTGAATATCCGGTGTTATATTAACTGGTAATCCCCATTCACCTCCTACTTTTTTTGCATAAAAAATTGCATTATAAAATTTAAGGCTGGAAACATACACAATAGTTGAACCATCCCCTGAAATAACTGCGGCGAATTCATTAGAGTTTGTATTTATACCATCACTCAGTCTTTGAGCATCAAAATATACAGGGTCATTCATCAATGAACGGGCATTACTACAGGAAGATATTCCCTGATTTACAAAATTAATATTCACCGTATCAGTCGGATCTAATAATTTAAGGTATTCATTATAATATTCCTCGGCCTCATCGAATTTATATTGTAATTGGTAGGCATTACCAAGGAAAAAGAAAGCATCTGTAGGTGCTCTTTCTTCTTTGAAATTACCCTCCTTGTAATCAGGTGCAGTATTCAATATTGCTTTATGAAGATAAGGAATTGCATCTTCCTTCTGACCTGTAATATTGAGGTAACAAAGCCCTATTCTATAATTTATATTTGCATTATCTGGATTTTGCTTATATACTTCCAGATAATAAGGTAAGGCATCAATATATTCTTCATAGGCAAGAAAATATTCACCATCCAGGAATGCATCTTTAATTTCTTTAGAATCTTGAGCTGAAACAATTAAACTTGAAAGGGTTAAAACCAGTATGAATACTACCTTTTTCATAAGAGTGGATTTTTACTATTATAGCAAATTTAATAATTTAATTGAAAGAATAGATAATTGATTTACAAAAATGCAAAAAAGCCGATAAGAATTTTGACCACCGGCTTTTTATGAGGTTTAGAATGCGATTAATTAACTATCATCTTTCTTTTTTCGTTTCCGGTAGAGCAGGAATATTATGAACGTTCCTGCCAGACCCAATATCCAGATTAATACTTTACCTGACTTTCCTTGCCCTTCTTTTTCATCTTCACTAATGTAATCTTTAATCTTAGACATATCAATATCCAGTTCTGATATCATAGTTATCAAAGCATTCATCAGATCGGACGAAGTGAAATTGATAGTCAGTTTTTATTTTTAAGAAGGTCTAATATTAAGATCCTCAATTCTTTTTATACGTTTCTTCTTCAAGTCTGTATCATCCAGAGCTGTTTTAAGACCTCCGCTTGTAAAGGAGAAAAGCTTGCCTTGAATTCATTGACATCAGGATTTCCATTTGAGGCAATCAGAGCAAGCAAGACTGCTAATTCTTCCTCGGTATATCCTAATAACTCCGCATTATCACTTAAAAATGAAATGAGGTCATAAGTGGAGTATATTTCTTCTTTTTCAGTATCGAGATTTTCAAGTGTTTCTTTAAGATTTCCTTCAGCCTGCTCAGTTAAGGCCTCTTTAAAAACCTTGACCTCTTTTTTTGCCTCAACTATTATTGATGAGTCTATTATAGGTTCTTCCAGGAGTATTTCTTCAACAATTATTTCCTCTGCGAATTCCTCCTCTATTTCTGCTAAATATTGATCTACCGCCACATAAACTGGTACCGGAAGGAGCAATTCGTTTCTTTCAGTATTTCCATATTTATCAGTAAGAGCAAACTCAATCCTTGTATTTCCAGGTTCAGGGATATATGAATATGTATAGACTGAGTCAGTAATATAGAATTCCTCTGAAGAGATCAATACTGTATCACCATAAATATTTACCAAAAGGATAGACCCAGGTTCAACCCCAAGGTTTATATTAACAGTATCTGAATCAATATCAACGATACTATCTTTTAGTGATAATTCTGCTGTAATGTCAAGTAAGCTCAATGTTGTTGATGGAACATTAACAATAGAGTCAGTATTGTTAATGGGCAATGAAAGGTGCATTGAATACGGTTCAAAGCCATCGGAAATGAAATTTAAATCGTATTCGCCGGCTTCAACAATAAAACTATATTCTCCAGAATCAGATGCTTTTAGGGAGTTTACAGTGTCTTCCTTTTCAGAATCTGTAACGTATACATAGATTTTTTCAGTGAATCCAAGAGGTTTTTGGCTTAAGTTGACAATACCTTTTACCCTGAATTTTCTTGGATGTTCTTCTGAGAATATCTCCAGGTAGAATATATCCATTTTACCGTATCCTGATTCAGCAAAAAGAGAGTAGAATGCAAAATGACCTTCACCTACAGGCATATAAAACTTATCATCATCTGGAGTGTTTATAGGGTAACCCATATTCAGAGGAGCGCTCCAGTCACCATCCTCAAACATTGTTGAATAGAAAATATCATATCCTCCCATACTATAATGACCTCTTGAACTAAAATATAATATCTGATCATCATGTGTAATAAATGGAGTTTCTTCGTTTAACTCAGTATTTATGCTTGGCCCCAGATTTATGGCTGGCCCCCATGCCCCTGTTGAATCACGTTCTGATTTATATATGTCTAAACCGCCAAGACTACCTTTTCGGTTACTAGTGAAATACAGGGTGTTACCATCTTTTGATTCAGAAGCATGCGATTCCCAATATTTAGTATTTATGTTTTCATTTAGCTTTTCAACCGCTGCCCATTCATCATTAATCAGGCGACTTACGTATATGTTTCCATCATACTCATCATTTTTGTATAAATACAATGTTTTTCCATCGTATGAAAGAGATGTAGAGTAAAAATCCTGATCAACAGAAAGAGAGGTAGCCAGATTAATTGGATTGGTCCATTTACCATTTACTTTTTTAGAATAAAATACCGCGTCATAAAACTGCAATTTCTGAGTGTAAACCAAAGTATTTTGATCTCCTGAAACTACAGGATTATAATCTGAAAACCTCGTATTAATGGTTCCACCAAGGTTAACATAACTTAAGAACAGAGGTGTTTTTTCAAGTTTTATTGCGTTTTTGCAAGTTTGAATCTGATATTCAACTATAGCCGGGTCATAATCTTTTGGATCGAGATTGTCTTTGAAATACTGATAAGTTTCTATCGCTTTATCTAACCTATTATTTACACGGTAAGCATCGCCTAAAAAATAGTGTGATTCAAGTGGGGCTCCAACTTCTCGATATGATCCTTCTCGATATTTTAAATTAATATCTTTTGTTGCCTCTTCAAGATATTTTATTGCTTTTTCTTTTTCACCGGGTATGTTTAAGTAACAAACACCAATACGGTATTTATAATTCGCATTATCAGGATAGACATTTAAAAGGTTAAGGTAAAGTGGAAGTGCTTCAGTATATTCGTCGAAAAGATAATATGACTCTGCTTCAACAAATGTTTCCTTAAGTTCGGTTTTATCCTGCCCTGATATAGGAATAGCAATAATCAGGATATTAAAAAAGATAAAGAGGGAGAATCTTTTCATCCGGATTCTTTTCATACCTGGAAAAATATAATTAATTGTAATATTAGAATTTATATTACGTAATTGTTGGTGAAATGGTTACGCGAATGAGGATTCTATTTTGATTAGATCTTTTTTTAGTATTTCGCACAATATAATTTCTGGGTAATGAAATGACTTACAGGGAACTAAGACGTTTTTTCTAGATGTTTCAAAATTTGACAATAAAAAAGCCTGAATGACCAGGCTTTATAATGAAATTTTTATCTAAAAGGTCTGGCTAGTATCGAATTGTTCCAGGTAATCAGCTACTTTTTTAAGGAACATGCCTCCAAGCGCACCGTCTACAACCCGATGATCATAGGAAATTGACAGTACCATTATATGACGAATACCAATTGCGTCACCCATTTCTGTCTCAACAACAGCAGGTTTTTTTACGATGGCTCCAACACCGAGAATTGCAACTTCAGGTTGATTGATAATTGGAGTTCCGGTCAAATTCTGAAAAGAACCGAAGTTGGTTATAGTAAATGTCCCCCCGGTAATTTCATCCGGATTCAGTTTATTGTTTCTTGCACGATTAGCCAGGTCATTTACAGACTTTGCCAATCCGACAAGGTTTTTTTCATCTGCATTCTTAATTACCGGTACAATAAGGTTTCCAGAAGGTAATGCTGTGGCCATACCAATGTTAATATTTTTCTTAACAATGATGCGTGTTCCATCAACAGAGACATTAACCATTGGAAAATCACGAAGAGCCTTTGCAGCAGCTTCAATGAACAGAGGTGTAAATGTTATTTTTTGATTTTCTTTTTTAAAGAAATCGTCTTTTACCTTATTTCTCCAAAGTACCATATTTGTAACATCGGCCTCGATAAAAGAGGTAACATGAGGTGAGGTTTTTACAGAATGGATCATATGTTCAGCGATGAGTTTCCGCATCCTATCCATTTCAATTACCTTATCTCCATCGCCTGTAACAATTTTTGGAGTGGCATCAGCAACTGGTACTTCCTTAACCGGACTAGCAACTTCTTTAACCCCTTTCGATTCTTCTATCTTATCTTTATTGCTTATGAAATTCATTAGGTCGGATTTGGTAATTCTACCATCCTTACCAACTCCTTCAATTGAATCAAGTTCCTCGAGAGAAACAGATTCTTCCTCAGCAATTTTTCTTACCAGAGGAGAAAGAAATTTTCCGGAAGGTGTTCTGTTTGCTGACTTAGAAAAACTTGCCTGATCCAATTTTGAATGTGAGATTTCTTTAACTATTTCGCCAGTCTCAGGAACCTTCTTTTCTGCTCTAATCCTTTTAACTTCATCCAATACTTCCTGGCTGTCTTCAACTGATTCTTCTTTATTATTTTCCAGGATTAGCAGGGGATCGCCAATTTTTGGAATATCTCCCTCTTTAAGTAAGATTTCAACAATTGAGCCAGCTTCAGGTGCGGGTATTTCGGAGTCAACTTTATCTGTTGCTACCTCAACTAAAGTATCGTCTTCTTCAACAGTGTCACCAACATTTACTATCCATTTGGTTATTGTTGCTTCAATAATTCCTTCACCCATTCTTGGGAGTGTAATCTCTATTTTCGCCATAAAAGCCTTATTTAGTCTAAATAACAGTCAAAAGTACAAACTTTTTTAGAGATATCAATCATTTAACTTTCTTCCCTTCCTAAAAACCTAAAATTTTTGAGAATTATCAAAATATCATTTGAGATTCTATAATTATTTGCATAAGTCAGGTAAATTGTTGGCAGTCCATCATGATTTTGATCTGAAGAATTATATCCATCTCCTGGTGTTAAGATCCCTGCTTTCAAGGAGGGTGAAAGTTTACTGGTTCCTGACTTCTTAAGGGAATAACCAACCCATGTCCTGGTTCCTCCAACCACTTTAAAGATATTTTGGAAAAATCCTAATGGATTTTTGACAATTAGAAAAAACAGGGGATATAAAATTAAAAAAATGGCAGAAGTAAGGATGTCAAACAATCTCTTAATTCGTTTGTTTCTTGGAAGGCTAATGGCATTAACTTCAACTAGATAAGGATTATCAATAGAATAAGTAGAGTTACTTCCAATTACAGAAAAGCTAGAATCGGGAGCAATTCTAAACTCAACCTGGCGATCTGACAATTCAATCATTTTGGTTATTATTTCAGCAGCTTCGATATCCTTAGCACAAAAAATAATTTCATCAACCTTATTAATTTTAATTATTTCATCAAGCTGATCAAACTTTCCGATATAAGATGATTTCATTTCTGAGTCTGGAGGTGTAACAAAAGAAACGTAGCTGGGTTTTACATTTGATTTCAATAACAAATTAGAAACTTTCTCATTTTCTTCTTCCTTCCCAACAATCACTATCTTCTTCCCTGCTCGTTTATATAATTGAAAATACTTTGCGTTTAAATAATTTAATATAATTCTTAATAAGTGATGTTGAAAGTATGGCCCAGGTGGCACCAAGAAATATTAAAGCTCTGGAGAACCTTAATTGTAAAGGCAATAGGGCGTAAATAATAAGAATTATTGAGGTTCCAACAAGGATTCCAACAAAATTCCTAACCAGGCGAAAAGGCTTATCGTAAGCACCATTAATATAGTTTGAAAGCACCCATAAAAAAACATATGCAGGAACTATAAAATGTAAAAATTCAGGAGGATATTTTGTGCCTTTTGCCAATTTTACATTTTCCCAAACGGGTGTTAAAAACAGATAGCCAGAGTATATTATTAAGATATCGAGTAAGGGAAGAAATGATTTCTCTATAATTCTCCTGATAACAGAAAGTGCAGCTCTGAAATAAATTGCAATCCCAATCATTAATGAAAAAAAACGGTTTTTTCTTTTGGAGAAATGTTTGTTTGCAAAGATTAGCATGGCATTATAAAACATTAACACATAATTCATGCTGCCTTTCTTTGTGCTTTCTCCTTTATAATGAATAATTGTTGTTTCTGGGAAATAGAAATTTTTATAACCCTGCTGTAATATTCGATAAGAAAGATCAATGTCCTCTCCATACATAAAAAAATCCTCGTCGAGCAGACCAATCTTGTCTAATACCTTTTTTCTAATGAGCATAAATGCCCCAGGTAATATTTCTACTTCATTTATTTCATCAGGACTTAGATATCCAAGATTATATCGGGCAAATGTCTTCGATCTTGGAAAGAGCCTGGAAAGGCCAAAAATTTTATAAAAGGCTACTGAAGGTGTAGGCATTGATCTTTTTGATTCGGGCAAGAATTTACCTTTCCCATCTATCATTTTTACACCCAAGGCACCAGCCTCTGAGTGAGCTTCCATAAAATCAATACTTCTTCTGAAGGTGTTTTCTTCAACTACAGTATCGGGATTAAGGAGGAGTATATATTTCCCATTTGCTTTTCTAATTCCCTGATTTACTGCCTTTGAGAATCCATCATTTTGAGGATTCTCGATTAACTTATATTCAGGAAATTTTTCTTTAATCATTGAGATGGAGCCGTCTACAGAATTATTGTCAATAATAATTATTTCACCGTCAATTTCTGAAAGTGCTTTTTTGCACGATAAAAGACATTGCTCAATGAAGTACTTAACATTAAAATTTACAATAATTACAGAAAGCTCCATCGGACAAATGGGTTTAGCTATGCCAAAGATAATACAGATTCAAGAATTTCATAAAGAAAGGGAATCTGATAGGAGTGTGCGGTTGATAATAGATTTTCCAAGGGTAATTTCATCAGCATATTCAATTTCATCACCAATAGAAACACCTCTGGCCAAGGTGGTAATAGTTACCGGATATTTACTGAACTTTTTAAATAGATAAAAGTTGGTGGTATCTCCTTCCATAGTTGTACTCAGGGCCATTATCAGTTCCTTGACTTTCCCGCTTTTAATTTTTTCTTCAAGAAGTGTAATTTCCAGATCATCGGGGCCAATACCATCCATCGGTGATATAATTCCACCCAGGATATGATAGATTCCACGATATTGATGCGTGTTTTCAATGGCCATAACATCCCTTATATTTTCAACTATGCATATGGTTTCATGATCGCGAGAGGTGTTGGAACAAATTGTACAAATTTCAGAATCTGAGATATTATTGCAGCTTGAGCAGTAATGAATTTTTTCTTTTAGTTCGATGAATGTATTGCCAAAGTTTTTCACTTCTTCATTATCCTGACGCAAAAGGGCAAGAACTAATCTTAAGGCTGTTTTTTTTCCAATGCCAGGCAAACGGGCAAATTCATTTACCGCATTTTCAAACAATTTTGATGAAAATTGATCAAAGGACATTTGAAGTTCTGTCTAAATATTCCCCAAAAGTAATATACCAATTGAGCTTATGCAATTTTTTAATTTAAATGTTTTTAGTAACCTTGTGGGCTCTTTATTTCAATCTGATTTTTATGAGTCCTCTTCTGGTTTTCAGTGTTATTGCAGGTTATTTCTTTTTACTCATAATTATATCTTTTTTTACCTCTAAGGATGCGAGTAATGAAACCTTTTTTACAGGTAACAGACAGTCGCCATGGTTTGTTGTCGCATTTGGAATGATTGGTGCATCTCTTTCCGGGGTGACATTTATATCAATTCCAGGTGAAGTAGGTGCAATTATTTCAGCTGACGAACCAAGTTATAAGGCGTTTTCTTATTTCCAATTGGTATTGGGTTATTTGCTTGGTTACTTCGTAATAGCTAATGTTTTGATGCCTTTGTACTACAAGCTTCATCTTGTTTCAATTTATACCTACCTTGATCAGCGTTTCGGTTTAAAAACATATAAAACAGGCTCCCTGTTTTTCCTAATCTCTCAAACTATGGGAGCCTCATTAAGACTTTTCCTGGTTGCCGGAGTATTACAAATTGCATTCTTTGATGCTTATGGCATTCCTTTTTTTGTAACAGTTCTTGTTACAATTCTATTGATCTGGATATATACTTTTCGTGCAGGTATCAAAACCATTGTTTGGACAGATACGCTCCAAACAGCATTTATGATGCTTGCTGTTGTAGTAACCATTTTTATTATTGCGAAGAATCTCAATCTTTCCTTCGATGGGTTGGTAGCCACAATCAAGGAAAATGAATACTCAAAGATATTTGTTTGGGAGTGGAAAAGTTCTAAGTTCTTTCTTAAACAGTTTTTCTCAGGAGCTTTTATTGCTATAGTAATGACCGGATTGGATCAGAATATGATGCAAAAGAACCTGACCTGCAGAAATATTAAAGAGGCAAAAAAGAATATGTACTGGTTCAGTGGGATATTGGTGCCGGTAAATTTCTTGTTTCTTAGCCTGGGGCTACTTTTATATGTATATGCGAGTAAAAATGGTATTGCATTGCCTGATAGATCAGACGATCTATATCCAATTCTTGCTCTCAGGCATTTTACTCCTCTGGTTGGTATAATTTTTCTTTTAGGAATTACAGCGGCTGCATTCTCAAGTGCAGATTCAGCTCTTACATCATTGACAACGGCTTTCTGCATCGATTTTTTAAATCTTGAGAACAAGGAAGAAAAAGTAAAAAAGAATAGTCGTTTATTAGTGCACATTGGTTTTTCATTAATACTATTCTTAGTAATAATTATCTTCCGGATTATCAATGATGATAGTGTAATTACAGCAGTTTTTAAGGTTGCAGGATATACTTATGGACCATTACTTGGACTTTATACATTTGGACTATTTACTCGTTACCAGGTTCATGATAAATGGGTTCCGATAGTGGCGGTGCTAGCTCCTGTTCTCAGTCATATCTTCAAGGTGTATTCAGTCAATATAATTCCAGGCTACAATATGGGATTTGAATTGCTTATACTCAATGGACTAATTACATTTGTTGGATTATTACTTATACGAAAAAGGCCCGTAAACCAGGCCTTCTCGTAATACGAAATACTCTTCCTAGTTATTCGGTAACCATGTAGATTTCCCTCAATATTGAATCATATTTTTTATATACAAATTGTCGTTTCAATTTGAACACCTGCGATAGTTCTCCAGTTTCTCTCGACCATTCTTCACACACCAGCCTAAATCTTTTTATTTGTTCATGAAAAGCCAGGTCCTTATTCATTTCATTCACTTCTTTCTGATATCTTGCAACAACTTCGGGGATTTGGATCAATGATTTATTATCCCGGAATTTTACTCCATGAATAGAACACCAATTATGAAGAAATTCAAAATGTGGTGCAATCAGTGCACTTGCGAATTTTTCATTCTCACCAACAACCATAAGCTGCTGAATAAAAAAGGATTCTTTGAATTTGTTTTCTATTACCTGTGGGGCAACATATTTGCCGCTCGATAGTTTAAAAATCTCCTTCTTCCTATCGGTAATTTTCAGGTACTTGTCATTTACAAAAACTCCAATATCTCCAGTGTGAAACCAACCGTCCTTATCAATAACCTCATTGGTCTGTTCAGGCTTTTTATAATATCCCATCATAATATTTGGGCCTTTGCAAAGGATTTCTCCATCTTCAGCAATTTTAACTTCTACACCATCAATTACTGGTCCAACAGTGCCTATTACAATTTCATCTGTGACAAGATTATTTACAGCAATTACAGGAGAAGTTTCAGTCAGACCATATCCTTCCAAAATCTGAATTCCAGCAGCCCAGAATATAGTGGCAAGCCTGGGCTGAAGTGCTGCCCCACCTGATACAATTACATCAATATTCCCTCCTAAAGCCTCCCTCCACTTAGTGAAAACAATCTTATCAGCAATTTTAAGTCTCTGTATATAAAACCATGAATTCTGATTATGTAGTTTAAATTTATGGCCAAGATTTACTGCCCAGAAGAAAATCTGTTTTTTTATTCCTTTTAGGTCTTTGCCTTTACCAATAATGCGGTCGTAAACTGTTTCAAGGAGCCTGGGAACTGTTGAAAACAACTCAGGCTTTATATCTTTAAGATCATTTACTATAGTACCCATGTTTTGGGCATAGTAAATACTTACTCCCTTATACTGGAAATGGTAGTTAAGCATCCTTTCATAAATATGACACAATGGAAGGAAACTCAGACATTTTGATTCAGGACCATTAGCATGAACTGGTGCCGTAGCTATTGCATTGCTTACCAGGTTAGTATGGTTTAGCATTACTCCTTTAGGAAATCCTGTAGTTCCTGAAGTGTAAATGAGAGTAACCAAATCTTCAGGCTTTATAGAGTTTTTAATTTTAATAAGTTCATCCCTGAATTTTTCCTCATTCTTTTTACCCAGCTCAACAACCTCATCCCAGTTTTTAGCTCCCTTAACTTTGTCAATCGTAAAAACATCTTTTATATTCCCTTCTTTTTCAATAACAGGTGAAATCTTATCAAAAAGGGATAAATCAGAAATAAAAATCGCCTTTGGTTCTGCATCCTTGAGAATATAATCGTATTCATCTGCAGCAATCGTAGGATAGATTGGTAGAAGTATCATTCCGGCCTGGCTTACTCCCATATCTATAAAGTTCCACTCCGGCCTGTTATTTGAAACCAGAGCAACTTTATCTCCAGGTTTCATACCTAAGGTCAATAAACCATAGCTAATAAATGTAGCAATTTCTTTTGCTTCATAATTACTGTATGTTACCCATTCGTTATTTACTTTTCCAGCAAATGCTACCTCCTTATTGTACTTTTCCAATGACCAGTCAAGGAGGTCAAAAGTTCGTTTAAATTCCATAGAGTGAGGTTTTAAGGTTTCTCAAATATATTAAAATCTGGTAATTTTTTCGACCTAAAATTTTACATGTCTTTTTATTGCTTGATCTCGAATCTCATTTAGTTTATAATCAGGCATATATAAAAGTTTAGTTTTTGATTTTTTTCGAACGGGATTTTAATTGAAAAGAGATTTAGTTTTAACAATCTAAATTACCAATCTTTTTATTTCTTATTCTTCATAAAAGCGATGAATAATTTTCCGGTATTTATCGTGAATAAAAAAACGTCGCAGTTTTAGACTCTGCGAAAGCTCACCAGTTTGAACAGACCACTCATCAGTAACAAGATGGAATTTTTTTACTTGTTCATGTTTGCTCAATTTTTCGTTTAGATTATTTATTTCATCATTGAATAATTGCAAAACATCTGGATGGTTTAATAACTCTTTTTTTTCTATTTTATTTAATGTCTCAGTTGACTGAAATCTGTAACTGAGTTTTTCAAAGTCGGGCTGAATAAGGGCACTTACAAATTTTTGGCTTTCGCCTAAAGCAACCACTTGAGAAATTATATTAGATTCTCGGAAGAGACTTTCAATTGTTATGGGTGATACATATTTGCCATAGGAAGTTTTAAAGATTGATTTTTTACGTCCCTTTAATATAAAGGAAATTATCAGTAGAGAGTTTACCAATATCTCCTGTATGAAACCAGCCCTCTTTGTCAATCGCCCTATTCGTTTCCTCAATATTATTATAGTATCCAAGCATTACGTTTGGTCCCTTGCACAAAATCTCTCCATCCTGGGCTATCTTCACAGATACATCAGGAATAATGGGGCCAATGGACCCAATTCTGTTCTTATCATCACGATATGTATTCAATGAAATTAAAGGGGAGGTTTCTGTCAAGCCGTAGCCCTGATAAACTGGAAGATTTGCTGTCCAGAAGAATAATTCAACATTTGGGTTTAATTTTGCCCCACCACAACCAATAAATTTTATCTTTCCTCCAAGCTGATACCTGAACTTACGAAAAACAAAAAAATCAGCAATTGCTCTTATTATTCTGTATGAAGCAGAAATCTTATGGTCAACTGGATATTTATCTATCAACCGATTAGAGAATTCAAATATTTTCCTTTTAATGGGACTAAGATCTCTGCCTCGGTCAAAATACAAATTGCGAATTTTTTCAAGAACCCTTGGTACAGCGCAAAAACCCTCAGGCCTCAACTCCTGAATATTTTCTAATACTTTTGGAACGCTTTCAGCATAATAAATACTACAGCCTGAATACTGGAATTGATAATTTGAAGTTCTTTCGTAAATATGGCTCAACGGAAGAAAGCTCAGTGCTTTATCACCATAGCCTAATGGTTGTAAATTTGATGCGGAAATTAAGTTACTAACAAGGTTTTTATGGCTCAGCAATACTCCTTTTGGCTTTCCTGTAGTACCAGAAGTAAATAACAGTGTAACCGGATCCTCAACCTGAATTGCATTTGTTTCAGTAATTATTTCGTTCTCATACTGATTTCTGATTTTTTTGCCCTTTTCAATTATTTGTTCCCAGTTTGCTAAGCCCTCAACAGATTCAAAGCTTAATATCTGCTCTAATGAATGGGAAACATTAAGTGATTCTGAAACATCTTTATAGGTTTTTTCATCAGAAACAAAAACGTATTTGGCCTTTATTTGATTCAAAATGTAATCCAACTCAACCTTGCTAAATGAAAGATGAATGGGTACATGGATTATCCCAATCATACTCATTCCAACATCAATAAAATTCCATTCAGGGGTATTATTTGTCGTGAAAGAGGCAATCCTATCGCCTTTTTTTAAACCCAGGGACATCAAATATGCTGCAATAGTAGTGGAATATTCCAGATATTCCTGTGTTGAGTATTTAATCCATTTACCATTTTTCTTTACACAGAAGATATCATCACGCGGATGATTTTCTAAACAATATTTTGTTATTTCAAAGGTTTTTGAGATCACTTGGGTCGACAATATCAATATCTCTAAAGATATCAATTATGAGGCAATCAGTAAAATTATTTATTGAGAAACAAATACTCTTTGAGGTTGAAATTATTAGAAAACCCTGAAATAGGCTTAGGGCATAATCTTTTCTGTAAAGATCCTTTTTGCCTGGTCTAAGGCTTTTTCAATTCCTTTTGGATTTTTTCCCCCAGCTGTAGCCAGGAATGGCTGACCACCTCCACCACCCTGTATTTCACGGGAGATAATTCTGATTATTTCGCCTGCATTGAGGTTAAGACTCTCAACCAGGTTATCTGATAGAATAATGACTAGATGTGCTTTTCCTTGTATTTCAGAACCCAAAGCACAATACAGGTTTTTTACTTCGGTTCGCAATTGAAATGCAAGATCTTTTAGCTGGTCAGGGGAGGAGCTTGGAACTTTTTCAATTATCATAGTATATGTTCCAACATCTTGCGTTTTCTTTTCAATCAAATTCTTCTTCAGATCTTTAAGCTTTGCTTTTTCATATTTTTCAAGATCACTTCTCAGTTTTTGATTTTCTTCTGCAAGATCCACTACAGCCTTTTCAATATTTTTAGGTCCTTTAAGAATATTACTGATACTAATTAATTGTTGCTGTTGATTCCTAATCAAATTTTCAACAGCCAGGCCTGTAATAGCTTCTATTCTTCTAATACCTGCAGCAATGGAAGACTCAGAGGTGATTTTAAGTAAACCAATATGTCCTGTAGATTTTACATGGGTTCCACCGCAGAGCTCAATGGAGTTTCCGAATTTAATAACCCGTACATCATTTGCATATTTTTCGCCAAAAAGGGCAATTGCACCCATATTTAAAGCTTCCTGTAAAGGCATTGACTTGAACTCTTCAAGAGAATAATTTGATCTTATTTCAGAATTAACCAGCCTTTCTATTTTATCGATTTGTTCTTCAGAAAGTTTTTCAAAATGACTAAAATCAAATCTTAGATATTCATTATTTACCAGTGATCCTTTTTGTTCAACATGCGGACCTAGAACCTCTCGAAGTGCTTTGTGTAGAAGGTGTGTGGCAGAATGATTGCTTTCAGTTGCTCTTCTTTTATTAAAATTTAATCTCGCTTTGAAAGTTTGATCAGGTTGTAGAGGTATTTTTTTTGTAATATGGATAATTAGATCATTTTCTTTCTGGGTATCAATAATTTCTATTTTTTCATCCGGGGATTCTATGGTTCCTGTATCACCAACTTGACCACCACTTTCAGTATAAAATGGAGTTTTGTTAAAAACAAGATGAAAAAAGTCCTTACCCTGTTTCTTTACTTTTCTGTATTTAACAATTATGACTTCCGTTTCATCTTTATCATAACCAACAAAATTTTCTTTTTCAGTTTTATGAAGTTCTACCCAATCATTTGTTTCAAGAACTGCATTGTTCCTTGACCGTGACTTCTGAACTTTCATATTATCCTGAAACTCTTTCCTGTCCACTTCCAGATCAGCTTCCTTCAAGATAAGTTCTGTTAAATCAAGGGGGAATCCAAAAGTATCGTAAAGTGTAAAAGCAGCTTCTCCACTGACTATTTTTTTATTTTCCTTTCTGGTCTGATCTATGAGATTTTCAAGATGTTTTATCCCGATATCTAGAGTTTTTAGAAAAGCATTTTCCTCTTCCTTAATAACTTTTGCAATAAGCTCTGATTGTAATTTGAGTTCAGGGAAGGCATCACCAAGGTTATCCGAAAGAATGGGTACAAGCTTATAAATAAAAGGTTTGTTCTGACCTAAAAATGAATATGCATACCTTATTGCTCTGCGGAGAATTCTTCGTATTACATAACCTGCCTTATTATTGGATGGAAGTTGCCCGTCTGCAATTGAGAATGAAACAGCTCTCAGGTGATCTGCCACAACTCTCATAGCCACATCCTCCTCCTCATTTTTACCATACTCTTTATGTGAAAGTTTGGCAATTTCTCTAATTATTGGTTGAAAAACATCGGTATCATAATTTGATGTTTTCCCCTGCACAACCATGCAAAGCCTCTCAAAGCCCATTCCTGTATCAACATGCTTTTGTGGCAACTGTTCAAGCTTCCCTGAGGATAAGCGGTTATATTGGATAAAAACGAGGTTCCATATTTCAATTACAAGTGGATGATCTTTATTTACCAGGTCCTGGCCTGGAATTGTTTCTCTTTCCTTGTCTGGCCTAAGGTCGATATGAATTTCAGAACATGGGCCGCATGGACCTGAATCTCCCATTTCCCAAAAATTATCTTTTTTTGAACCATTAAGAATTTTCTCAGGGTCCAGAAATGCACTCCAATATGAAGCTGATTCATTGTCCTCTATTAAACCGTCTGCCTGATGTCCTTCAAAAACTGTTGCAAAAAGCCTGTCCTTTGGAATATTCATTTCGTCAACGAGGAATTCAAAAGCCCATTGTATGGCTTCTTTTTTAAAATAATTTCCAAAAGACCAGTTTCCCAACATTTCGAACATTGTATGGTGATAAGTATCATGCCCTACTTCTTCAAGATCGTTATGTTTACCAGAAACACGAAGGCATTTTTGTGTGTTCGCAATTCTTTTATATTCAGGAACAGTATTTCCCAGAAATATGTCTTTGAACTGATTCATCCCTGCATTCGTAAACATTAAGGTAGGATCATTCTTAACAACCATGGGAGCAGAAGGTACAATCTGGTGCTCCTTTTTCCTGAAAAAATCCTTAAAAGACTTCCTTACCTCTGAATTATTCATTTTATTTGCAAACATTTTCTGCGGATTTACGTATTCATCAAAAGAGTTGAATCTTACATCAAAATAGTTTGTAAAATTAGTTTTTTTCATTTAGTTTTATAATCTTTCTTTTTATTCAAGAGTTATAGAGGTAAATTTTATGGCGAAAGAGAAGTTTAAGTTCAATCCCGAATCATTAAAGTATGATAAGGTAGATCTGAACACGAGTGACAAGTTGTTGAAAGTGTTGGGATATTTTGCTGGTAGCCTTTTGCTGGCAGTGTTATATATTTTGGTGTTTTCGCATTTCTTTGGAACTCCAAGTGAACGAAAATTAAGACGGGAGAACCGTCAGCTAGCTTCTCAATATGAAATTTTAAATGAGAAGATGAAACAAATGAAGACTGTTTTAGCAGATCTTGAGGAAAGAGATGATAATTTATACAGAACTGTTTTTGAAGCTGAACCCATATCAAGTGCTGTAAGGATTCAGGGTGTTGGTGGTGTTGACAGGTATAATGAACTTGAAGGATTTGATAATTCAGATCTTGTCATTGAAACAGCTGCACAGCTTGATGCCTTATCGAAAAGAATATATGTGCAGTCCAAATCTTATGATGATCTTATAAATATGGCTGTTAATAAGGAAGCTATGGTTTCAAGCATTCCTGCCATTCAGCCAATTTCGAATAAGGATTTAAAAAGAACTGCCTCTGGCTGGGGATGGCGCATACACCCAATTTATAAAATACGTAAGTTCCATTATGGTATGGATTTTACTGCCCCTACTGGTACAGAGGTATATGCTACTGGTGATGGGAAAGTTGTTCAAATATCAAGATCAAGACGGGGATATGGGAATAAAATAGTAATTGATCATGGATATGGGTACAAAACGTTATATGGCCATTTAAACAGCTTTAAAGTTAAAAAAGGCCAGAAAGTAAAAAGAGGCGATGTGATTGCTTATGTTGGAAATACCGGTGTTTCAACTGCTCCTCATTTACATTATGAGGTTAGGCAAAATGATAAACTAGTTAATCCTCTTAATTTCTATTTCAATGATTTGTCACCAGATGAATATGAGAGAATGATAGAGATTTCATTGAATAGCGGGCAGTCATTTGACTAAATATTGAACCTGGAAACAGGTAAAAAACATTATAAACTTTGGGTTTTCTTTTAAAGAGAACCCTTTTTTTATTTCCAAAGCGATTACTTTTTTCAGCATTATCTGGCAATTTTAACTGAAAATTAATATTTGTTTAAATTGGATTATTTGCTAATTTAGTGTCCGTTAGTACATTTATCTTATAAAAAGCTTCAATTATGCCCTATAGAGAAAAGAAAATTGAAAAATTGTATTATTCAATAGGTGAAGTAGCTGATATGTTTAATGTGAATACCTCATTAATCAGATATTGGGAAAAGGAATTTGACATTATTCATCCGAAAAAAAATAAAAAGGGAAACAGATTATTTACACCAGCAGATATCGATAACTTTCATATAATTTATCACCTGGTTAAGGAAAGAGGGATGACCCTGAAAGGGGCAAAAAAGAAAATGTCAGAAAACAAAGATGATGCTATTCAAAACTTTGAGGTAGTAAAATCACTACAAAACATGAGAGAGATGCTGCTTGAAGTAAAAGAGATGTTATAACAATTGCCAAATCACCATTTCATGAAGATCAGTGAGATCACCAGTTATCTGGAAGAGATAGCTCCCCTTTCGTTTCAGGAGTCCTATGATAATTCTGGCCTGCTTCTAGGAGATATCGGTAAAGAGATTAATTCTGCACTATTAACTTTAGATGTTACTGAAGAGGTTTTAGACGAAGCAATTCGGGGTAAAGCTGGACTTATTGTTGCCCATCATCCAATTATTTTTAAAGGGATTAAGAAGCTAACAGGTAGCAATGAGGTTGAGAAAGTTATCCTTAAAGCCATTAAAGAGAATATTGCCATATATGCAGCCCATACAAATATGGATTCGGTGCCACATGGAGTAAATTCATTTATTTGTAATGAGCTTGGACTGGCAAATAGGCAGGTATTAAAACCCATGGAAGATGTTTTGTATAAGCTGGTTACTTTTGTGCCTGACGAAAGTATTGCAGATGTAAGAGAAGCCATTTTTAAAGCAGGAGCCGGTAATGTAGGAAATTATGATAGTTGTAGTTTTAGTTTAAACGGAACCGGAAGTTTTAGAGGTGGAAAAAATACCAATCCCTTTGTTGGGGAAAAAGGGAAAATGCATTTTGAGAATGAAATACGATTAGAAAGCATTATCCCGAAGCATTTAAAGAAAAAAGTATTGAAAGCTCTTTTTGAAGCTCATCCCTATGAAGAAGTGGCCTTCGATTTGTATCCCCTGGAGAACGAATATGGCCTTGCCGGGATAGGAATAATTGGGGGTTTGCCGCATGATATGGATGAGAGGGTCTTTATGGATTTGTTGAAAAGTAAGTTGAATCTTAAACTAATCAGGCATTCACCCTTTACCGGTAAAAAAGTTAAGAATGTGGCAATTTGTGGCGGTGCTGGCAGTTTTGTATTGGGTGATGCAATAAGTGCAGGTGCGGATGTTTTTATTTCTGGAGATTTTAAATACCATGAGTTTTTTCAGGCTGAGAAAAAAATTCTAATTGCTGACATCGGACACTATGAAAGTGAACAGTATGTGAAACAGATTTTTTATGACCTACTTATAGAAAAATTTCCTACCTTTGCATTTCAAATTTCGGAAACAAATACTAATCCGGTAAATATATTTTAAGATATGGCAAAAAAAGCGAGTACTGCCGAAAAAACAGAAATTACTGTTGAACAGATTCTGAGAGCTTTATATGAGCTTCAACTTGTTGATTCTTCGGCAGATAAGATAAGGACTCTTCGTGGTGAATTACCACTTGAGGTACAGGATTTAGAGGACGAAATTGCCGGTCTTGAAACTCGGATTTCAAACTATGAAAACGACCTTAAGGAAATTGAAGAATCGATTGCCAAAAAGAAAAATGAAATTAAAGATGCTGAAACCTTGATTAAGAAATACGAGGAACAGCAAAAAAATGTTAGAAATAACAGGGAGTTTGATTCCTTATCAAAGGAAATAGAGTATCAAACACTCGAGATCGAGTTATGTGAAAAAAGAATCAGGGAGTTTACCGTTCAGGTGACTGAAAAGACTGAGACACTAGATGCTTCAAAAGCAGTTTTTGAGGATCGAAGCAAAGATCTTGAAGCCAAGAAAGGTGAATTGGATGAAATTATTGAAGACACAAAAAAGGAAGAGAAAGAGCTGGTTGACAAATCAGAAAAATTGCAAACGGTGATTGAGCCCAGGCTTATAACTGCATACTCAAGAATCAGAAATAATGCGCGGAATGGTTTAGCTGTCGTTACTATTAAACGTGATGCATGTGGTGGTTGTTTTAATAAGATACCACCTCAGAGGCAGTTAGATATTAAATCAAGGAAAAAAATAACCGTGTGTGAATACTGTGGAAGGATTTTAGTTGATGATGAGATAGTTGAAGTAGAAAACTAGAGAGAATAAATATATTTAAATTGAGAAGCAGCCTTTTGGCTGCTTTTTTCTTTTTAATGAACCAAAACTTAAATACCTAGTTCTGGCCAGTGCACACATAATTATTTTAGTTGAACATAAATTACCATGACCCCCCGGCACCACCTCCGCCAAATCCACCTCCACCAAAGCCGCCAAAGCCTCCGCCTCCTCCTCCAAATCCACCAAAACTTCCTGAACCTGATGAGAAATTCCCATAACTACCCCTATGTGACATTCCGGTGGCAGAACCCAATAGAAAGGCGGTCCAAAAAGGTATCTTTTTTCCTCCAGAAAAGTGTTTTGCTCGCTGGGCCCTGGAAATCATGCTGAAAATGATTATAATAAAGAAAATAACTATAATCCCTACACTTGTCCCTGCTCCGGGATCAGTTGATTCTGCGTATTCATCAGCAGTAAATTCTCCTTCTGCAAGAGAAATAATTGTATTCGTGGCATCTTCAAGGCCCTGGTAATTTTCACCTTTCTTGAAATTTGGTAAGATCTCTGCATTTACAATTCGGTTCGCAATAGCATCGGGAATAGCTCCCTCAAGGCCATACCCAATGGCAATAAATACTTGCCCTGATTCATTCTGAGTCTTTGGTTTTATTAGAATAAGAACACCATTGTCTTTGTCTCCCTTGCCAATGCCCCATTTTTCTCCTAAACGGAAAGCATAATCACTTTTATCATATCCATGTAAGGTGGGAACTATTACAATAGAAATCTGAGTAGAGGTTTCCCGACTAAATTCTACCAGTTTTCTTTCAAGTGATATTATCTCATTTGTTTCGAGAAATCCTGTATAATCATTTACCAGGCGAGGTGGGCTGGGTGGATCAGGAAAATCCTGGGCTTGAGCAGGAAATAATGATACTAAAAAATATATGACAATAATTATCTTGCTTGTTTTCATTGCAATAGAGATAAATAATTATTTCTTACCGAACGAAATTTCATCAGACAACTCGTTCACATCATCGCTCTGGTATGGGAAATTTGCCTTCAATGCATCTCCAATCATCCTGATTCCTGTAATAAGACCTTCTGTAAATTTATTCTCTCTGAAATGATTGAGCATATTCTCTTTAATTTCATCCCAGAAGTTGTCGGGTGTGACCTGATTTATTCCAACATCGCCCAAAATAGCAAATTTTCTATGGTCGATGGCCAGATAAATTAGAACTCCATTCCTGAGTTGTGTTTCATGCATTTCCAGCTTCTCAAAAAAATAAGCTGCATGATCAAGGACATCTTCCTTACATTTTGACTCAATATGAACTCTAATCTCACCAGAAGTGTTTTTCTCAGCCTCCCTGATTGCCTCAACAATAAGGTTTTGTTCCTCCTGGGTAAAAAACTTTGATGGGTCCATATTTAAAACTCAACTTTTGGAACTTCTTTTGCCGATTCTTCAGCCTGAAAGTACACCTTTTTATCAAAACCAAATATTTTTGCACCAATCAAAGCCGGAAAACTCCTGATATAGGAATTATATGTCTGGGTAACTTCGTTAAATTTTCTCCTTTCAAGTGAAATTCTGTTTTCAGTTCCTTCGAGTTGGACCTGAAGATCAAGGAAACTCTGATTGGCCTTTAAATCGGGGTATCTTTCCACAACAACCATTAACCTTGAAAGCGCAGAGCTCAGACCATCCTGTGCAGCTTGAAAATTCTGTATTGCAGCAGCATCAAGATTGCTTGGATCAATCTGCACGGCTGTAGCCTTTGACCTTGCTTCGATAACTTCTGTAAGTGTAGCTTTTTCAAAATCGGCATAGCCTTTCACTGTGCTTACTAGATTCGGGATTAGGTCAGCTCTCCTCTGGTATGAGTTTTCAACCTGGGCCCACTGGGAGGTTACTGCTTCTTCCATTGATACCATTTTGTTATAGCCACAACTTGATAGGAATGGAATAAGAATTAAGAACCAAAATTTACGTATTTGAAGTACTGTTGTTTTCATTAGTAAAATTTATTTTTTAGAGTTTATTACTCCAAAGTTAGGAATTAAAGTAAATTTCACAAATACTGCTTGAATACAATTCCCGACTATTATTTAAAATAGGGTTTTGATTGAAAATGAAAGAAACTTGAATAGAAATTCCTCGGGAACTTTTTTATGTAAGCATTGTGATTTCTTGCCCGGTCATTATATTCTTCTCTCAATTCTCTGGTTTGAATTTTATCAAATGAAAGATCTATTAATAAGGTTTCGAGTAAATGCGTTTTTTCTGTTGGATGATCTTTGAAATATTTCAATACCCTATCTGCATTTTCTAAAAGCGTATTATGAAGTTTTAAATATTTATTAAATGTCACAAAATCAAGAATATAACCCTCGCTGGTTTTATTTGGGTGTGGAGTTGAAATTATTTGAAGGGAATCATTAATCATAACATCCTGTTCAATATTAATTTTATCCAAACTTTTAAGTGTTGAATCCATATTATTAAAAGCAGCACAAACTTCAAGAAAGATTTGATCAACCTCCTGACCAGATTTTGTCATTTTTTTGAGTGTAGATTTAATCGAAAATATCCCCATAATAATCAAAACAAAAACAAAAACATAGAGGATTCGGGAGTCTTTCATACTGCAATAAAAAATGAGTGAGCAAAAATACAGATTATTCCAATTAATTCTCTTGAAGCTGTTCGCGAATACTAGAAAATAAATATGGTTAATTACATTGCAGAGTGTATTTTTGCAAAGAATGAACTGAAAATAATGCTTAATATGAATATTGATACGGCAGAAGAATTCAAAAAAGCCATCAGGCAGGGAATCCCGGATAAACTTCCTGATCCCAAGCCATGGGATCCAAAGGTGAATCATCCTCCGGTGAGAGTTGATTTGTTATCCTTAGAGGAAAAAAAATTGGCGTTGAAAAATGCACTGAGGTATTTTGATGAGAAACACCATAAAATCCTGGTAAAAGAATTTGCTAAGGAATTGGCGGAATATGGCAGAATTTATATGTACAGGTTTAGGCCTGACTACGAGATTACCGCACGATCATTAAAGGATTTCCCTTTCAATTCAGTCCAGGCAGGGGCGATAATGCTCATGTTAAGCAATAATCTTGATAATGCAGTAGCACAACATCCCCACGAACTAATAACATATGGCGGGAATGGAGCCGTATTCCAGAACTGGGCACAGTACCTGATTACAATGAAATATCTGTCGGAAATGACTGATGAGCAAACCCTGGTTCTTTATTCGGGGCATCCTCTCGGACTTTTTCCTTCGCATAAAGATGCCCCAAGGGTTGTAGTATCAAATGGTATGGTTATCCCAAACTATTCTTCTAAAGACGACTGCGAGCGCTTTAATGCCCTGGGTGTTAGTCAGTATGGGCAAATGACGGCAGGTTCTTTTATGTATATTGGCCCTCAGGGAATTGTACACGGAACAACCATTACAGTACTAAATGCCGGACGCAAAATTCTTGTCGAGGGTGAGAAAGACCTGGGAGGAAAACTCTTTGTAACATCAGGTTTAGGAGGTATGTCGGGAGCTCAGCCCAAAGCTACAGTAATTGCCGGGGCTATTTGTGTGGTTGCTGAAATAAATACTAAAGCTACCCTTAAAAGACATAAACAAGGTTGGGTGGATGAGATCTTTGATGACCTGAGCGAATTAATGCTGCGCTATAAAGCGAGCCAAAAAAGATAAGGAATCAGTTTCTATAGCCTACCAGGGGAACATAGTTGACTTATGGGAAAGACTGGCTCAGGAGAATATACAGGTTGACCTGGGCTCTGACCAGACATCCCTGCATAATCCATGGGCCGGAGGATACTATCCGGTTGGACTTTCCTTTGAGGAGTCAAATAAAATGATGGCTGAAGATTCTGAATTGTTTAAGGAAAAAGTCAGGGAATCACTGCGACGCCAGGTAAAAGCCATTAATTCACTTGCTGAAAAAGGAATGTATTTCTTTGATTATGGTAATGCTTTTCTACTTGAATCGGGTAGGGCAGGAGCAGATATCTTTAAAAAGGGTACAACCTACAAGTATGCTTCTTATGTTCAGGACATAATGGGGCCCATGTTTTTTGATTATGGTTTCGGACCTTTTCGATGGGTATGTACTTCATCTGACCCCAAAGATCTTGAATTGACTGATAGAATTGCAGTGGAAACCTTGCAGGAAATTGAGAAAAGTGCTCCTGCAGAGATAAAAGGACAATTAAATGACAATATTCATTGGATAAAAGAAGCTGGAAAGAATAAGCTTGTGGTGGGTTCTCAAGCCAGGATATTGTATGCTGATTCTGAGGGAAGAATAAAGATTGCAGAGAATTTCAATCGTGCTATTAAAGATGGGAAAATTTCTGCCCCGGTGGTTCTGGGCCGGGATCATCACGACGTGTCAGGCACAGATTCACCATTCAGAGAAACTTCTAATATTTACGATGGTTCCAGTTTTACTGCTGATATGGCTATTCAGAATGTGATTGGTGATTCTTTCAGGGGAGCTACCTGGGTTTCAATCCACAATGGTGGAGGTGTTGGTTGGGGTGAAGTTATTAATGGTGGCTTTGGCATGGTTTTGGATGGTTCTGATGATGCTGATCGTCGACTTAAATCGATGTTGCTTTGGGATGTAAACAATGGAATTGCCCGTCGTAGCTGGGCAAGAAACGAAGAAGCCATGTTTTCAATAAAACGAGAAATGGAACGAACTCCTTTGCTTGAAGTTACGTTGCCAAATATTACTGATGTTAAACTAATAAACAATGTTGCGGATGAAACCTGGGAAAAATAAAGGAAACAGAGCCCGGTCAATAATAGTTATGCTAGCAGTAATCATAATTACTGGTGGATCACTATGGGTATTTCAGGGTTGTGAGGGCTTTGGTGATAATTTTGACACGATTGACGGTGTTTGGCAGGTAAATGAGGATAGCAAGGATTTTGGCTACCAGAGCTATGAGGTGATGATTTCTTACTCAGCAAATGATAGCAGCAAGATTGAAATTAAGAATTTCTATAATTTAGGAACCGGTATTAAGGTTATAGCCAATATCATTTTTTGGGATGTTTCTATTCAGCATTCAGCCGGGGGATTTAGTTTCAATGGTTCTGGAGTTATCTCTGGTGATATGAGACAGATAGATCTTACTTATACTGCAAACGATGGTTCTGGCAGTCCTGATAATGTTACAGCTACCTATACAAGGTAAGCAGTTAACCTTTTCCAATTTCTAGCTTCCAAAGAAAATTCCATATGGCTTGCTTATCTGGCTTTCTAACTCTCCTAATCCAATATTCCGACTTTTTCTAAGGACTTCCTGTCCGTCCATATAGACTAAAATGGTTGGAACGGCAAAAATTGAATTCTGTCCTGAAATTTCAGGTGTTTTCCTGATATCTACATAATACATTTTTATTTCAGGAAAAGTGTCGATTAGCAGGTCGTAAACTTTGGGTTTTAAAACTTTGCAAACGCTGCAATCGTTGTGCGAAAAGTAAAACAATGAGGCTTCCTCATTCTTGCATATATCAAGGAATTCAGCTTCAGAAGGAATAGTTTTCATCGTCGTAATCGTTTTCATAACTTCCGGTTTGCAGCATTATCAACATGCAGCTTTCCACAACCCGGATGCCAGCATTTTGGGCTAAAGATTTCAGCTCAGGGTTTTCTGTTCCCGGATTAAAAATAATTCTATTTGGGTTTAATTGGATGATATAGTCGAAATATTCAAGCTGCCTTGCCGGCCCTAAATATAAGGCAATGGTATCGACATCATCAATATTGGGTTTTCCTTTAATTATGGGTATATCTAAAATTCTTCCTTCCCTGTATCCAATCGCAACTACGGGGTAATTATGCATGCTAAGCTCTGCGACTGCTTTGTAGGAAAATCTGTGCGGTTTAGGACTTGCTCCCAAAACAAGCGTTTTACCCATTTAACAAAATCTGAATCAGGGTGAATAATATATGCATGCCAACTGGCTGCGGTTATTTCCTGTTTAAAAGTACTACTGCCTGAGCTGAAATACCTTTCTTTTCACCAACAAATCCAAGCTTCTCGGTAGTAGTAGCTTTTATTGAAATTCTATCAACTTCAATTTTCATCTGTTCGGAAAGAACTTCTCTCATTGCAAAGATATGGTTTTTAATCTTTGGTTCCTGTAAACAAATGGTACTATCAATATTTATCAATGGAATAACCCGAATTATAGACCAACTGGCAAGTCTTCTTAAGAAGTATTTTGCTGTCAATGCCTTTGTATTCAGCTTCTGTATCAGGAAAATGGGCCCCAATATCGCCAAGACTCGCAGCACCTAATATGGCGTCAATAATTGCATGAATGAGTACATCTCCATCTGAATGTCCAACTGTTCCAGTACTATGAGGAATTATGATTCCACCCAGACACAACTTATACCCGGCTTCAAGCCTGTGAACATCGTAGCCGATTCCAACCTTGAGTGTCATTACTGATTGGAGACTTTACCAGCTGAATCAAACTCAAAGGCCAGTGAGAAACGCAATGTGTTTGACAGTGGGTGATTATGATGAATTGGAATTAGATAAGCAAAATCCAAAGAGAAGATATTTAGTTTTAGGCCGAGTCCTACTGTAAAAAACTTCCTGTTTCCTTTGGTTTCATGTTCGTGAAAATAACCACCACGGATGGCAAATACTTTGTTGTACCAATATTCCAGACCAATTGAATAGGTAATCTCATGAAGTTCTTCCTCGAATCCTCCTGGAGCATCGTAAAACGATTGAAACATACCAACGGGAACAGAAACATTCGGATCTTTTCCTGCTTTGATTATTTGATCTCCATTTTGTACAACATCTCCGCTGGATAAAGTATCACCTGGCTCATAATATATAGGAGGTGTAGGTACCAAGAGTTTGTTAATATCGAAATTAAGAGCAATAGAATTATAATCATCAATCTCTAGTTCAAAAACACCTCCCATTCTTAGATTAGTAGGGATAAAATCAGGATCCTGGTCATCAGTATAGGAAATCTTAGTACCAATATTCGAAATATTAACACCAAAACCAGCATTACCATCCATTCCTGATATTTTTATAGGATGATTGTAATACATTGAAACATCAGCTGCTATTGAGTGGCCGGGCTTGGTTTCAGCTCCACCAACTGTTTGCCCCCCGGTAAGGTTTGAATAGATGTATCTAAATGCAAGACCACCAGAAATATAATCTGAAAAAGCCCTTGAATAGCCAACATCAACGGCAAATTCATTTGGATTGAAATTCATGGTTGTATTCCCATAAATGTCCGTAAAAGTGATATCCCCCAATGAGAAATAAACCAGAGAGGCACTTAGCACTTGTCTTTGGTCAAGTCGGTAATAGCCAGATAAGTAGGCAAGGTTAATGTCTCCGATTAAGTTTCTGAGCCAGGGTGAATATGAAATACCTACCCCTCCATTGCCCTTTACAAATGCAAATTTTGCTGGATTCCAATGTTGTGAATTTAGGTCAGGGGAGGTTGCTGCTCCAACGTCACCCATACCACCTGACCTGGAGTCAGGAGCTATTGTAAGGAATGGAACAGCAGTCTGTATAGCATTCAGCTGTGCTTTAAGGCTTGTGCTGAAGGCTGTTACAAACAAAAGAATAAATAAAATCTCTCTTCTTCCTCTAATCATTTTGAATACATTTTGTGCAAAATGCACTGTTATTTTATTTTTACCATTTTACTGGTTATTATTGAAATAGTTTCACCAGGAGCCATAATTCTAACCTGGTATAAAAACATCCCAGATTCAACATAGCCCCCGTTATCATTTTTTCCATCCCAATGGATAGGACCGATATTATATCCTGCGGAATAATAACGTTCATTGATTGTCTTTATTATCTTACCCGCAAAATTATAGATGGTAATGGTTATATCGAGTTCTCTGTCAGGCATGTTATGTTCCATTGAAAACGACGTGCCATAGGTAAATGGATTAGGATAATTGATCAGATTATCTATCACAGGTTCTTCAGAAAGCAATACCTTGAATTCTATGCTTACTGTAGAAGAATTGTTGTATATATCCCAGGCTTTAAGGCTAATAGTGTGCATTCCTTCTGAAAGCTGGGACATGGGATATAAAACACTACCACTCTGGTAACTGTCAAGGTCAGAAGTATAATAGTTGTTTAGAATAATAGGTAAATTGTTATTACCATCTAAAATGGCAACCATATCATGACCAATACCTGTACCGAGTGTGTTAATTCCTGATTCATCATAGATTAGAGCAAAAATTGACGGATCAGCATCGGTTATTCCTCCGGTGACAAACAAAGAATCGTTAAGGAAAAGTTGAATAACCGGCCCTGAATTATCTATGCTGGCTGAGTCGGAGTATCCACCTACAATTATGTCATTGTAAAAGCCATGAGCATCAATTTTCTCCTCATTTTCTTTATAATAATAACTGATTTTACCGTCCCCTGTTTTAAACGAGATATCTTTTGGAATAGTAAAGGTGATATTAAATCTACCGTTTGCAACTGAGGATTTACCTTTATATAATATTTTGTCTCTTACCTCAAATTCCATAACCGGACTACCATCATTGCTCAGGGTCTTGACTGTTGATTTTTTATCAAATACTATCGGCTCAACTATACCAGAAGCAGAACTTAAAATATTCCCCGAAACATCTGCTATATAGCCAGAAACTGTATATTGCCCCAGGGCCTTGAGTGTGTCGGTAAATTCATTGGAAGCTTGCCCGTTTATGGAGTCAGTTATAATATAGTTTTCAGGATAAGACAATGATAATGCCGGATCTCCCAGCAAAGTAAAATTCCTTTTATTAATTCCCGATCCAGATTCGTTTTTTGTCATGCGTAGCACATCTCCAATTCTCAACCTGTTGCCATCAGCATCTTTCTCAAAAACATGTCGATAAAAGTTCCTGTTCAAAACAAAATTTGGACTTGAATATACTAGGCGGGTAGTTGTTAGAAGCCCTATTCCACCACCTTTAGAGCTTAGCAAAACCATTTCCCCGGCTGAGGTTATTCGGTTTATTTCACCATAAATATCTCTTTCAATATTGTCAAAGCGGCTAAATTCACAAGTAGCTGTTACAAAAAGTGGGAGTTTGTCCTTATTTGTCCAGGATTGAATATCATTTATGCCCAGTATATTTTCATGTGCCAATCCGCGTTCATTGCCGTGACCTGTATAGTTAAATATTAGAGTTCCATTCCGTATATCTTCATTGATGGCTTCGTTCACTTCAGGATAGGATTCCCCACTGGGTGTAGTAACCTGAACGTAGCTGTCGAGGAAAATTTTATGATTATTAAAGGCAGGATATTCTGATTCAACATAATTACTGAGGATGTTTGCATCTCTCATGTGAATGTTATTATCTTCATCATCGGCAACAAAGCAAATGCGATTTCTCCATTCACCAAAAGCATCTTCGCTCGTGTAAGAGATTATTTTATCTACCATTTCTGTTGCTTCTTCAACAGTATTTATAGGTATTCTTCCAATTCCTATATCCACCAGACCAACTGCACCCCCTTCAAGATCATCTAAAAGTCCGTAAAAATCATCTGTAACATAGGATTGGGTAAAAATTAGCGAGTTTTCTGATTGATAAGTAGGTATCTTATTAGTATTATTTTCGTGATTAGATTTGTTGTCGAAGGAACCATCACCAAAAAGAAGTAGATATTTTGGCAAGTTTTCGGGCGAAGCTTTATCATAAAGAATTTTCATGTAATTTCTTATGGCTCCAGCATCTCGTGAACCAGATGAAAATTCATTGTAAATTTCATCTGCATTGGCCACTAAAACCGATAACTGATCATTACTAATGTGAAAATTAGCTAACCTGTTTGCTTCCTCCAGGAATTCAGCAGGTGACACAATGAGCATATCTATATCCTCCGCAGAAACCAGATCCTGATTTGGTAGATTGTTATCGATAATTTCAGGTGTGAGAAAACCAGCAGGTTCAGCGAGGATAAATTCCCGGAGAGAATCGGTTTCGACAATAAATGACAGATCGGATCCATCCAATTGGGTTTGAATTTTTTGAATATTATGAATATCGGTAATATCCCAGATTACACAATTGTTTGGAACATTATTTACACGAAATCTTGAAACAACATCAATGCCAATCGATTCGAGATCGCGGAACTGCATCTGTTGACCTTCGAAGATAAGCTCCTTTCTTACATTTAAATCAATGTAATCTAACCAGAAAAGCGAGTTTTGAGTATTACCATCTGTAACATGAATACTGATACTAAGATCCCCTGATGATGGTATAAAATCATTCAGAAGCGTATTTACCTTAGCATAATCAGATGTATAACTTGACATGTTTACTGCCTGAATTGAATAAGATCCGATTGAAGAAGCATTCTGAGAAATGTCAAAATTGCTTTGAACGGGAGATCGGGCAGCTGTTTTTACTTTAATTTTCGCTGGTTTTCCTGAAGCAATGTTGAGACCCGGGAATGTAATAGTTGTAGCATTAAATCCTGAAATGGGCTCGAACCATTGCTTTCCGGAATGAATCAGGTTTTCGTTATCAAGCTCATGAAAGAAATATTGATTATATTCATCTACTTCATTGTCAGGAGGTGCAATAGGAACCTCTTCTTCTTGTATTTGTTTGCCTGGTTCTCCACCGGAAGTAAGAAAATAATAGCTTGCTTCGTCATATGTATGAAGTGAATGCAAAAACATTCCTGAGGGCTCATGATATTCCCAGGTCTCAGGGCCTTCAGCATAAAAAAGAAGATAATCACCTGAGTTAAAAACACCATCACTTCCTTTTTCTATCCAGATTGCATTTTCAACCAAGTCCAGATTTTTTTGCATTGAATTCATCGCCGGGATGGACTTACCGCCATTTCCAAATATTCTTGGATTGGCTGGATCAAACCCCATTGATTGCATTTCATCATAGCTGATACGGTAAATCCCACTGGCTGTAATTTTCATTTTTGCCCATTTTCCACTACTTAGAACAGAACTCTCTGTGATACTTTGTATAGATGATTTCAGTTGAAAATCAGTTGGTTTTGTATCATTTGCCAGGACTATTTCGAACTCTATGATTCTGTTGATTGAACCTGTGAGACTATCTTTTATGAATGGAAGTACTTCTATTTCCGCAAATCTCTCTTTTCGTAAAGTTTTGTAAGAGGTTGAAAACCTAATATCTTCAGGGATAATTTCATCTATCTTAAGAAGTTTAGTTAAAGCCGGATCTAATTTTTGCAGTTTGGTAGCAACTATCTGTTTAACAGAGGATATTCCTGCCAATGGTAATAATTCATGGTAAACTGGTAGAAATTCATTTTCCTGGTTGTAGATACACCGATCGAAGTAGAGCAGGTGAGGGGGTGAATTGCCAACTTCCCTTTCTATAAATACTTCCTCCGTTTTTTTTATCGAAAAATCACTTATTGATCTTTTCAGGCCCTTTTGTTGAGCAAATCCTGAAGATAAAATAAGTATAAGGAATGATATGAGAAAGCTATGTTTCAATGCCTAAATTGTAGTAGTTAAATAATTGAACTGCAATAAAAAGCCTTTTCAATTAACTAATATACCGGAAAAATACAATAAATATCTGTTATTTCATGTTTGCCCTTATAAACGTATGTTTTGATGAATTATTGCTAATTTCACGGCCATTAAAACCAGGTATATTGAGCCAGGAACCACTACACAGAATTCAAATAGTAGGAAAGCAGCTTACTCTTGTATTGCTATTATCAGTTGTATGCAATAGTGTTTTCGCACAGGATCAATTGTATTCCCAGTTTTACCCCACTTATCTGTATATGAATCCCGGGTTTGCTGGTGCCATTGGTGAGAAAAAAATTTCACTGTCATACAGGAATCAATGGCCGGGTTCACTCACTAAATATGAAAACTTTTTTGCATCATATGATCAGCCCATAGATGTTCTGCATGGAGGGATTGGGTTTGTGGTTTTCAATGACAGGGCTGGTAGCGGATTGGTAAATAAATTTAGTGTATCAGCTATTTATGCTTATCACCTGAGAGTTACCCAGGATTTTTTTATTAATGCAGGGTTTCAGGTCTCCTTTAATCAAAGAAGCATAAATGCAGATCAACTGATTTTTCCTGATATGATTGATCCTTCACTGGGAGCAATACTTCCTTCCCAGGAGGTTATTGGAGACGACCATAAATTCTACATGGACTACTCTTTTGGTTTTATTGGATATTCAGATAAATGGTATGGTGGAGCTGCAATTTTTCACCTCACAGAACCAGTCCAGTCAAATTCTGGATCGGAGGGTTCATCATTAAAAAGAAAATATGTTTTTCATCTTGCCAGGAATTTTGAATTGCCTCAAAAATCCGGAAAAAGTGAATCAATGGTAATTACACCCCATATTTCATTCCTAAATCAGGGGAAATTTCAATATCTTAATTTGGGAGCCCTGTTTTACCTGAAACCCTTGACTTTTGGGGTTTCTGCGCGCCAGGACTTTCAGTTTGATTTTTCTTCACTGATTTTTTCAATCGGATTTTCAAACCTTTTTATGGATATAGCGTATAGTTATGATGTTTACATAGGTAATCAGATGAAATTCAATCCTCCGGGAGGAGCGCATGAAATTTCATTGTCATTTCGTTTACCTTATGATAAAAAAAGTAAAACATCCAGGGCAATAAATATACCCCGGTTATAGTTTAAAGGAATGGATAATAATATTTTTTAAGAAATTTGCACATTAACTTTCGTTCAATCTGAAAAATAGAAATACTATGAATTTCACAAAAGTTAAATCATTACCAATAATTCTGGTTGCATTGCTTTTTGTTACATCGTGTAACTTATTCAAAAAAGGAGCAGATGAATCTTCAACAACCGGATGGGCATATAACGATCCTGAGTTTGGTGGCTTCGAGGTTATTGAAGGCCATGAACAGGTAACTGGCCCGGGACTTGTCCTGATTGAGGGTGGAACCTTTACTATGGGACGAATTGAGCAGGATGTTATGTTTGATTGGAACAACGAGCCAAGAAGGGTAACCGTTTCTTCGTTTTATATGGATGAAACCGAAGTGAAAAATGTTGATTATAGGGAATATCTTTACTGGCTTAGTAGGGTATATACCGATTATCCTGAAGTTCAGCGAAATGCATTGCCTGATACATTGGTTTGGAGAAGCCCATTGGGATATAATGAACCTTATGTTCAGTATTATTTCCGCTATCCTTCATACAATGACTATCCTGTTGTGGGTGTAACATGGTTGCAGGCAAATGACTATTGCTCATGGAGGAGCGATAGGGTTAATGAGAAAATTATGATTAATGAGGGTATATTAAATTATGATCCCAATCAGGCGAATGAAGATAATTTCAATACGGAAGCATACTTAGCTGGTCAATATGAAGGTTTGGTTAACCAGAATTTGCCAAGCATGGATCCTAATAAAGAGGAGAGAAGAGTTATGCTTGAAGATGGAATTATGCTTCCGAGGTATCGTCTCCCAACCGAAGCTGAGTGGGAATATGCTGCGATGGCTTTAATTGGAAATACATTTGAGGAAAGAGTATATGAAAGACGTATTTATCCTTGGGATGGTCATTATCTGAGGAACTCAAGTAAAAAAATGCGCGGACAATTTAATGCAAACTTTACAAGAGGTAGAGGTGACCTTATGGGTGTAGCCGGAAACCTGAATGACAATGCCAGTATCACAGCACCCGTGAAATCATATTCACCAAATGACAACAATTTATATTGTATGTCAGGAAATGTAAACGAATGGGTACAAGATGTATATCGTCCATTGAATCACCAGGAAGTGGATGAATTCAATCCATTTAGAGGAAATGTTTTCCAGACTATATCAAAGAATGAAGATGGGTCAGTTGCAGAGAAAGATAGCCTTGGAAGACTTGTTTATGTTGAGATTTCTCCTGAAGATGCTGCCGGAAGGTATAACTATCAGAAAGCGGATAATCGTAACTTTAAAGATGGTGATACCAGGTCATCTCTAAAACCTGCAAATAGTTCAGACTGGAACGTTGGAGAAGGAAACAGTACAAATAATATGTACACTAGTGATGACCAGGACTTCAATTCATTGATTTCCGATAGGGCAAGAGTATATAAAGGAGGATCATGGAGAGATAAGCCATATTGGTTAACTCCAGGTGCAAGAAGATATCTCGATGAAAATAGTGCACGTGATGATCTTGGATTCAGATGCGCCATGATACGTGTTGGCTCACCACAGGGATATTAAAATATTAAAAATCAATCGAAAAAACCTCATTTTTAGTGGGGTTTTTTTATTTTCGCTGCTGGTATGAATGTAGAAGAATTGCATCAGATATTTTTAAAAACTCCTAACATTACCACCGATTCACGTGATGTTAAGCCAGATTCTGTTTTTTTTGCTTTAACCGGAGACAACTTTAATGGAAATAAATATGCAAAACAAGCTCTGAATGAGGGATGCACTTACGCTGTAATTGATGATATCAAGTTTAAACTGGACGATAGGTACATTGTTGTCGATAGTGTTTTAAATACCCTCCAGGAGCTGGCCAGATATCATCGAAAACAATTAAATATTCCAATTCTTGCCATTACTGGTTCTAACGGAAAAACAACTACTAAGGAATTGGTTTCTGTGATCCTGGGAAGAAAATACAATGTGGTATACACAAAGGGTAACTTCAACAACCATATTGGTGTTCCATTAACCCTGCTTCGCTTAAATAAAGAAACCGAAATTGGGGTCATTGAAATGGGTGCCAATCATCCGGGAGAGATTTCAGATCTGTGTCAACTAGCTGAACCTTCACATGGTATAATTACGAATATTGGACATGCTCATATTGAGGGATTTGGATCATTTGAAAATGTTATCAAAGCTAAATCGGAATTATATAATTGGTTGAGAAAAAACAATGGGGTCATTTTTCAGAATTCAGAGGATGAGATTTTAAATGGAATAGTTTACCCCGGTGATAAAATTATACCTTACTCAATTTCAGCAGATAAAGAATCAATGTTTTCAATAGCCAAAGCTGATCCTTATCTTGAGGTAAAGTGGAAACACAATGATGCTGAAATACTTTTAAAAACACAATTATTTGGGACATATAATATTGAAAACCTGGCGGCAGCAATTTCAATTGGTTTGTATTTTCAGGTGGATGTTGATGAGATAAAAGCTGGGATAGAATTATTTAGTCCTGGTGATAATCGATCACAGGTGTTTAAGACTTATGAGAACACCTTAATTCTGGATGCCTATAATGCCAATCCAACAAGCATGAGGGTTGCCATTACAGATTTTCAGAGAATATCAGCGCCTCGCAAAGTAATAATTTTAGGTGATATGTTTGAGCTCGGACAGGATACTCTGGATCAACATAAGGCGATAATTAATATACTGGAAAACATCAATCATTTTAAAGCCTATCTGGTGGGAGAAATGTTTTCCAGAGCTTCTGAAGGAACTCATCTTACAAGTTTACAGAATATTGATGAAGCAATTCAGTATTTTATGTCACATCCTGTTCATTCTTCAACCATACTTCTTAAAGGTTCCAGGATGATGAGTCTTGAAAAACTAATTCCTTTCCTTTAATATTTTATTTTTAATCCGGATTCTTATCACGGTTCTTCTTTCCTTTAACAGCTTTTTTAATTCATTGGGAAATAATACTTTTACAGAACACAAAAAATAACTACGAATGAGCGCGAGAATAATGGATCCGATTGGCAGATTGATGGGACTTAGATATAAATCACATCCATGGCATGGGGTTGATATTGGACCTGAAACTCCGGAAGTAATTACCTGCTATATTGAAATGGTTCCAACCGATACTGTAAAGTATGAAGTAGACAAGGTTAGTGGATACCTCAAAATTGACCGGCCTCAAAAATATTCAAATATGGTTCCAGCATTATATGGTTTCATTCCGCAGACTTTCAGTGGTAAAAAAGTGGCTGAATTTAGCTGTGAAAAGACCGGGGACGAAAATATAAAAGGAGATGGTGACCCAATAGATATTTGTATTCTTACTGAGAAAGAAATTACACATGGTGATATTCTGGTTCATGCCAGGCCAATTGGCGGATTTAGGATGATAGACGGAAATGAGGCTGATGACAAAATTATTGCAGTATTGAATAACGATGCTGTTTACGGAGGCTATAAAAATATAGATGATTGCCCACCAATGGTAATTGCAAGGTTAAAACACTATTTTTTAACATATAAGGATCTGCCTGGCAATAAAAGGGATTGTGAAATTACCCATACCTATGGAATTGAAGAAGCACATGAGGTGATTCGTAGATCTATAAAAGACTATCAGACACGTTTTGAATCACTTGATGATGCCTTATCGAGTGTGTAAATTTGAAGCCTGAATACAACTAAAGGATTAGTAGAAGCAAGAATAATTAGGATGATTTAATCCTACATTGAATATTTATCTCAACTATTTCAGGGCGATTTCCAAGCCTTACAGGTGGCCCCCATGTTCCAAAGCCAGAGGAAACGTAATAGTGGACTCCATTTTTCTTTACATATCCCCAACTTTTTTCAAATATTCTTTTTGTAATTAATTGTAAAGGCCAGATCTGTCCATGGTGAGTATGACCTGATATCTGCAAATCAATTCCTGAATTATTTGTTTCCCGGAGGTGGAAAGGTTGATGATCCATTAAAATGATAGGTTTACTGGCATCCACACCTTTCATTATCTCTTTGATGCTTTTCCTTTTTATTCCTGAAAATCTTCTACTGTCTCTATCTTCCCGACCAACAATATATATTTTTTCATCGACCAAAACGTAATTGTCCCGTAAAACCTTTATACCATGATTCTCAAAGAAAGGGAGGGCTTTTTTTATGCCACCAATATATTCATGGTTACCTGTTACAGCATAGACTCCAAATTTCGAATCAATTTTATCGAGACAAGATCCCAGGTTTTGTTGAATTACCGATCCGGGGTCTTCATCAAGAAGATCACCGGCAATACAGACCAGGTCTGGCTTCAGGCTGTTTATCATACCTACCATTTTAGAGATTCTTTTCTCTCCGATAATTGATCCTAAATGAACATCAGAAACTGCAACTATTTTAAAATCTGTGGGATTCTCAACTTCCTTTTCGAATTCCAGGTTCAGCTTCTTGATTCTGGGATGAATTGCATTAATATAACCTGCCAGAAGCAATAAACCCACTAAAACAATTGAAGAAAGAAGAATTATATAGTTTAATTCTTCAGATTGAATATTGGTAGCGGGGAAAAACAAATTAAATAATAAGCCACCAATATCTATGAATAGGCAGATAATAAAAAAGTACAACAAAGCAGCCAACCAGAATGACCCAAGTTTTGTAATGAAATATATAAACTTATTACGCCATATACGCTCCAGTAATCGTCCAATGACAAATGAAAAGGTAAGGGTAAGGAATGACAGAAAGTATATTGTCCTAAGCAATGAATTTTGTGGTAAAGCATTCCACCCCTGCATATAGACATAGTAGTTGGCAAAAAAAAGAATGCTAAAAGCAATTGTAATAAAGATAATTATCTGGAATCTTTTCATTTAATAAAATGAATTATATAGGTGGATTGATTCGGATACCTTTCGAATTAACAGGAAATCCAATTAATTATCAGGGGCTAAATCAGAATATTTATTGACCCTTTTTATATAAAACTGTTTTAATATACTTCTTCTATAAATGTTATCAGGGTAATCAGAAATTAAATCAGCGTATTGCCTGCGAACCTTCCGATACTTGCCAACAACAGTATAGAATCGATAATGAGCTCTTAGAACCGACCAGACAAATGCAAATTTGAGTGAAAGAATATACTTTAATGCTGCTATACCATCAAGAAGCATGCGTGTAATCAGGGTTGGTAATAATTTATTCTTAGGAAGGTTTTTATAAAGCAAAATGAGATTATTCCTGAAGTTATAATAGAGCTTTTGAGGATGTTCGTTGGGAAGTGTCCCTCCACCTACATGATAAACTGTTGATTTTGGAGTAAACATAATTTTGTAACCCATATTTTTCAATCGCCAACTTAAATCTATCTCCTCCATATGGGCAAACATATACGAGTCGAACCCGCCGGCTAAATGGAAAATATCAGCTTTTATGCACATGCATGCACCGGTTGCCCAGAAAACCTCCAATTCCTGATCGTATTGCCCATGATCTTCTTCAATTGCATTTAGAATCCGGCCTCTGCAGAAGGGGTATCCGAATTTGTCAATGAATCCACCAGCAGCTCCTGCATATTCAAAATGATTGGATTTGTTGTAGTCCTTGATTTTGGGCATTACAACCGCTCTTTTTTCATCTTTCTCAAGGGTTTCAATTAGAGGGGATATCCAATCTTTTGTTACCTCAATATCAGAGTTCAACAACAAATAATATTGTGCTTTGATTTCTTTTAAAGCTAAGTTGTAGCCCTCGGTAAATCCATGATTTTTTTCAAAAAGAATCAATTTTACTTCTGGAAATTCAGATTTTAGAACTTCAACAGACTGATCAGTAGAACCGTTATCAGCAACAAACACCTCAACATCAGGTCCAAGAGAATACTTTAAAACTCCGGGCAGAAACTTTTTCAGGTAAGATTCACCATTCCAGTTTAATATAACGATAGCAGTCTTTATCATACTAACCCATTAGCAGGGATTGCTCTTTTTGATACTATAAATTGGAAAAAACTGCCGCAAAGATAATCTATTTTGATGGCTTTTATTTCCGATAAATAAAATAGAGTAGGTGAAAAATGTGATTAATTGTAGATAAACTTATTCAAAAATGGATTATCATGACATTATACCAGAGATCACCTGGTAAAACTCTTTGTGCAAGTTTGCATTGGAGGCAATGAATTCTTTCCCAAACAGAAAGTTATTTCCACCGGAGAAATCACACACTTTGCCACCTGCCTGCTGCACAATGAATGAGCCGGCTGCCACATCCCATGGGCTCAGACCATATTCATAAAAACCATCAAAATCACCTCTGGCCACGTAGGCCAGATCAACTGCTGCTGAGCCTAAACGTCTCAAGCCATGTGTGTGTTTCATAAAATAAACCATGCTGTTTAAATATGAATCAAGTTTTGAAAAGTTTGAATATGGAAATCCGGTAGCAATAAGTGAATCTTTAAGAAAGGATGTGTTTGTTACGGAAATAGGATCATCGTTACAATAGGCTTTGCTATTTTCCCAGGCATAAAATACTTCATCGGCTCCAATTTCGTAAACTACCCCAAGAATGATTCTTTCCTCTTTCATCAAAGCTATACTTACAGCATATGGATAAAGGTTATGAATGAAATTTGTGGTTCCATCAAGAGGGTCAACAATCCAATTGTATAATTCACCTTTTACTTCATTTGTTTTTTCTTCACCAAGAAAACCAGCTTCTGGTAGAATGCTTTTTAGACTATTGAAAATTTGATTTTCTGAAGCCTTATCCACATGTGTAACAAAATCGTGCAAACCTTTCGATTCAACCTGATCGGCACTGAACCTGGTTCTTTCTTTTCTAATAAAATCACCTGTTTCCCTGGCAGTCTCTATAACTTTTTTACATATATTTTGAAGGTCCATATATTTGATTAAAGTTTCAAATTGGTATGCATTTAAAGCTTATTATTTTTTATCAGATTATACAACTCTATTTGTGAGTTTACTTCTTTTCCATCTGTTTTAAGGTATTGATTATCCTGAACATCATTTATAATTCTTGCTTTTACATTATCGGTTAGCAATAGGTTTATAAGGTTTTTTAATTGACTCTGAAGTTCCGGGTCTTTAATGGGGCAACCAACTTCAATACGATGATCAAAGTTTCTGGGCATCCAGTCTGCTGAACTTATATAATGTAATTCTTCACCATTATTACAGAAAATGAAAATTCTGGAATGCTCAAGAAATCTCCCAACAATACTAATTGCCTTTATATTTTCACTAAGACCCTTCACACCGGGTTTAAGTGAGCAGATACCTCTTACAATTAATGTTACACAAACACCAGCCTGGCTTGCCTCATAAATTTTACTAATCATTTTCTTATCAACGAGATTATTGATTTTCAAAATGATATAAGCAGGTTTGCCTTCCTTGGCATTATTTGTCTCATTATCAACCAGTCCATAAAGCCTTCTTCTCATATAAACCGGAGCAACATGTAATTGTCTGAATACGACAGGCTTATAAGGAAACTCAATAAGATTAAATACTGCTTTAACCTCCCTGGTGATTTGCTTATCAGCAGTAAATAGTGAAACGTCAGAGTAAACTTTTGCATTTCCTTCATGAAAATTTCCCGTACTTACTCCAGCGATATATACAGTTTTTTTACGCTTGGTTTTCCTTCCGATAAGCAATAGTTTGGCGTGTATTTTAAGCCCTGGAATTCCAAATAAAACTTTCGCTCCAGCTTCCTCCAGTTTCCTTGACCAATAAATATTCGATTCTTCATCAAATCTGGCTTGAAGCTCGATGACTACAGTCACTAATTTCCCATTTAAGCAGGCGTTTATTAAAGCATTTAAAACAAGGGAAACTCGCGCAACCCGGTATAGGGTTATTCGAATGGAGCTTACATCAGGATCAATGGCTGCTTCCCTGATCAGACTGATGAAATGAGAAAAATTTTGATAAGGATAATAAAGCATAATATCCTTATTGAAGATATAATCTATACTGCTAGTTCCCGGATTGAATGCGGGGTGTCGGAGGGAAGGTAATTTTTTGTATTCAAATTTTCTATTTCCAAGGCCGGGGAAATTCATAAAGTCTTTAAAATTATGATATCTCCCACCGGGTAGTAAGGTATCTTCAGCATCAAATTTAAGCCTTGATTTTATGTGCTCCAGAAGGTCTTTTGGGATATTTTTATCATATACCATTCTTACAGGCTGGCCTCTCTTCCTTCCTTTAACACCCTTAGAGATTTTTTCAAGAAAGCTTTTGGTTACGTCATTGTCAATATCCAACTCTGCATCCCGGGTAAGCTTAATTGTATAAGCATTGAAAGTGCTATAAGTGAATTTTTGAAAAATATCCTTTAATTTTATTCTTATAATATCATCTAAAAGGATAAGGTATCGCTTGTTTCCTTCCCTTGGAAGTTCGATAAACCTTGTTACACTTTTCATAGGAAGCTCAATTAGCGCAAATTCACTATCTGCTCCGTTTGAAAGCTTAATAGCCAGGTAAATCGATTTGTCTTTTAAAGGTGGAAATGTTACAATATTGTTCAGCATTATAGGAGCAAGTACAGGTAGGATCTTCTCTAGATAAAACTCATCTATGAATTTTTGCTGAGTTTCGTTAATTTGTTTTTCGTTAATAAAATAAACTCCTTCTTTTTCAAATCCTTTTAAAATATCTTGAAATATATTATCGAAATCTTGATGCAGCTTAATTACCGTTTTTTGTATGTTATTTAATAAAGTTTTGGGATTACCTTCTGTGAATTTGTGGTTATCAATATTTAGTTCAATTAGGCGTTTAACTGAAGCAACTCTAACCCTGAAAAATTCATCAAGGTTATTGGAGAAAATCCCAAGAAAACGCATCCTCTCAACAAGAGGAACATTCTGATCGGCTGCTTCCTGCAAAACAGAATTGTTGAAAGCCAGCCAGCTTAATTCACGATTAAAAATATTCTTATTGATATCTTTCTTTGTAGCCATTTTAAGTCAGTCTTTTGGGGTAATCAAAAACATAATTCTGCAAAGTATCCGCTTTTATTTGATTCCATTCTGAGGTGTCAAAATCCAGCCTTACAAAACCAGAGGTAGGTATATTGTCAATGTAGTCGGAAATGAAATCATTAGCAAAACTCGTAACACCAGGGTTGTGGCCAAATATAGCTATATGATCATAGTTATTTGAGAATTCCTTTATGGTGGTAAGTATAGTTCTGGGACTTGCCAGGTAGAGATCATCATTAATTTTAATGTTATCGAAATCATTAAACAAAACTCTCGAAAAAATAATGGATGTATAAAGGGCCCTGTTTGCAGGACTTGTAATAAAAACCTGAGGAAGGTTTCCAGTTTCCTTAAACCTTAAGGCCATTTGGTAGGCATCATTAAATCCTCTGGCTTTTAATGGGCGATCGTAATCTGCAAGTTCATAATTACTCCAATCTGATTTACCATGCCTGACAATTGTAAGGGTTTTCATAAGAAGAGTATGTTATTAATTAGTTGAATAAGGTTCTGTGGAATAAAGTTTCTAAAAAGTTACAATAGCTGGCTGGCCAGTTCTGCCAGGTGGCTCCTTTCCCCCTTAACCAGATTAATGTGGGCGAATACATTCTGACCTTTCATCTTATCAGTCAGATATGTTAGTCCATTTGAACCGGTGTCAAGATAAGGTGAGTCAATTTGCTCAATATCACCAGTAAATACCATCTTAGTTCCCTCTCCGGCTCTGGTAATTATAGTTTTTATCTCATGTGGTGTAAGATTTTGAGCTTCATCAACTATAAAAAAGATATCAGAGAGACTTCTTCCACGAATGTAGGCAAGAGGTGTAATAAGTAATTTTTCTTCTTTGAGCATATTTTCGATTTTCTGAAACTCTTTGCTCTGCGGACTATACTTATTTTTAATTACAGACAAGTTATCGAACAGGGGTTGCATATATGGCCCAATTTTTTCACCAACATCTCCCGGTAGAAAACCAAGATCTCTATTGGCAAGGGGTACAATAGGACGAGCCAGAAAGATTTGCTTGTAGTCTCTTCTTTGCTGAAGGGCTGCTGCCAGTGCAAGCAGAGTTTTACCTGTTCCTGCTTTACCTGTTAATGCAACTAGTTGAACATCTTTTCGGGTCAATGCATCCAATGAAAAAGTTTGTTCGGCATTTCGAGGTTCAATCCCGTAAGCCGGTAGTTTTTGAATGCGACTAATGATTTTAAGACCAGGATCATAATGTGCCAGAACACTGGATTTATCACTCTTCAAAATAAAATATTCATGAGCATAAGGCTCTCTTTGGAGATCCATTTCTTCAAAAGGAATTCCTTTTTGTTCCTCATAAAGCTTTGAAACCAACTCGTTATCGAGGTTTTCTATTGTAACAAGTTCTTTGTAAAGTTCTTCCAGGTTTGTAACCTTATCTGTTTCATAATCTTGTGCCTGTATACCCAACGATTTGGCTTTCATCCGGAGGTTTATATCCTTTGAGACCAGAATTACCTTATTATCAGGATTTTTTTCAGTAATATAAAATGCAATAACAAGTATCCTGTGATCTGGTGTTTTTTCAGGGAAAGATTCACTTACAGTTTCCGGAAATGGTTTTCCTGTTTCAATAAAGAGCTTTCCTTTTCCCTTGCCAAGAGAAACTCCTTGTGTAAATAGGTGGTCTCCAGAAAGTTTATCCAATTCTCTGGTTAGCTCCCGTGCATGGTAATTAATCTGGCTGTTTCCCTTTTTGAACTTATCCAGCTCCTCAAGAACAACTATAGGAATGACAATATCATTTTCCTCAAAATTATAAATACATTGATAATCATGAAGTAGAACATTTGTGTCTATTACAAAGATTTTTTTCATTTTTTTCCTCATATTCAAATGTTTGTTTAAAAATCAGCTAAAAATAAAATAATACTAAGCATGAAAGAGTTATTAATTAATTATCCAATAGTTAAGAAAAAAAAGATAATAGGTTTAACTTTGGATTCGAAATCAGGCTTAAATGTACAAAAATATATCATCAGTTCTAAGGTTTAATCAAGGATAAATTCTTCGAATATGGAGCTAATTGAAGGTATTCTTACAAGAAGAAGTATACGTAAATATACTGAGGCAAATGTGGATGAAGAGCAGATTAGAAGTTTGCTTGAAGCAGGCATGCAGGCTCCCTCTGCAGTAAATTGTCAGCCATGGCATTTTTTGGTTCTCACTTCTAAAGACAGGATGCTGGAAGTAACAAAAATTCATCCCTACTCGCAAATGCTCAAGGGGGCCTCTTGTGCTATTTTGGTTTTAGGAGATACTAATCTTGAGCATGGGCCTGGATACTGGGCTGTGGATTGTGCAGCTGCCACTCAAAATATCTTATTGGCAGCCCACGGTTTGGGTTTGGGAAGTGTCTGGGTAGGAATTCATCCAAGAGAAGAAAGAAGAGTTGCCTTTAAGGAACTGTTTGAGCTTCCGGATCATATTGAACCATTTGCACTTATTTCAATAGGTTACCCGGCAGAAGTTCGACCTAAACCTGATAGATATAAGCAAGATAAAATACATGTAAATAAATGGTAGATGGACGCAATGAATAAGATTTCAACTGATCGTTATGAAGAAACTGTAGAGTTTTTATATAACCGTTTACCTATGTTTCAGCGAGATGGAGATAAGGCTTATAAGGCTGATTTACTGCGTACATTTGAATTGGATAAACATTTCAATAGCCCGCATAAGAATTACAAAACCATTCATGTTGCTGGAACCAATGGCAAAGGTTCTGTTTCTCATATTCTTGCGTCGATATTGCAGGAAGGTGGGTATAGGGTTGGCTTATATACCTCACCACATTTGAAAGATTTCAGAGAGAGGATAAAAATTGACGGAGAGCCTGTTACAAAAGAGTTTGTAGTAAAATTTGTAGAAGAAAATAAGCAAGCATTTTCTGAAATAGAGCCATCTTTCTTCGAAATGACAGTCTCAATGGCATTTGAGTATTTTAGAGAAAATTTAGTAGATATTGCAGTCATTGAAACAGGCCTGGGAGGGAGGCTCGATTCTACCAATATTATTACTCCTATATTATCGGTTATTACCAATATAGGACATGACCATACTGAGTTTTTGGGTTCAGAGTTGGAAGATATTGCATATGAAAAGTCAGGAATTATTAAGCCAGGGGTTCCTGTAGTAATAGGTGAAACTCAGGAGTCACTTATGGACATTTTTATTGACTATGCCAATGATGTTAGCTCAGAAATAACCTTTGCAGACCAGAATTACAGGATAATGTATTCCATGATGACACTGGAGAATCGGCAAAAACTACGAATGATTAGTTCTGGTAAATTGGAAATTGAACATATTGAAACTGATCTATTGGGATTGTACCAGTCTAAAAACGTCATTACTGCCATACAAGCCGTAGATATCCTCCAGCAAAAGGGTGCAGTAATTCGTGAGAAAGCAATTCTGGAAGGATTGGCGAATGTAATAGAAAATACAACCTTTTTAGGCAGATGGCAGATTTTGAATAATAAACCATTAACTGTATGTGATACAGGGCATAATATTGAAGGAATTGGGGAGATTGTAAGACAAATAAAGAACACTCCCTATAAAAAACTTCACTTTGTTTTTGGGTTGGTGCAGGGAAAAAGAACAAAAAAAATACTCAGCCTACTGCCTCAAGATGGGATTTATTATTTTACTAAAGCCCAAATTCCCAGGTCTATTGACCAGAATTACTTAGCAGAGGAGGCAAAGAAAATGGGACTGAATGGAAGTGCTTATAAAACTGTCGATGAGGCATATAGGGCAGCGAGGACCAACGCATCAGAAAATGATTTAATCCTAATAGGTGGCAGCACCTATATTGTAGCAGAGATTCTTTGAAACATATAATTTCTTCAAATGAGATATTTTCCTGGAAACTGAAAAATATATTTGTTTAATCCTTTTGGAGATAATAATAAGATATTTATATTTGCACTCCCATTTTGGGCGATTAGCTCAGCTGGTTCAGAGCACCTGCCTTACAAGCAGGGGGTCACTGGTTCGAATCCAGTATCGCCCACCAATGATAACAAGGCTTTCAGGATAAACCTGGAGGCCTTTGTTTTTTATCAGGTGAAACATAGGTGAAACAAATTAGGCCATTTAAGGCACTTTTAAGCCCCATAGAGAGACTTTCTCCATCATTTAATAATATTGGATAACTGGAAGTGATCAGGGCTTTAGAGGGCATTAAATTAAACTAAGACATTTTTCAATTTGTAGAATATCTCTTATTAGGAAAGGTTTAACTGTCTGTCCGTTTATAGCTCCATGGCAAGACTTTATTCATTACTGTATTTCAAGAATAAAATGTCGGATTTGCAATTGTAGGTCTGTTGGTCTTGATGCCAATAAAACTCTGTTTCAAGACTTGACATATCCAATTGCAAATTATCAAAATGAGTATTAATTTTATCTCTAAGGAATACAATATTTCTTTTTAACTTCCAACTATTTGACATTTCTGATTCATCTGTTAACACTAAAAAAAATCTATTTGAAGCATCAAATCTTGCTTCTCCTTGATTTTCGTAAAACCATTTTTTCAATTCCGCTGGATTAGATTCTGCTTCTGATATTATCGACTTTTTATGGTTTTTTAATGTTCTAATAAAATTTTTAGCTTCAACTCTCTGGTCTTCATTAACTTTATTCAGCAAATGTTCTTTAAGTGCTTTGTTCTTTAAATCAGTTGGGATGTAAATATCTAAGGATCTGCATATTTGTTTTAGTTTGGTTAATTCATTTCCAAACCCACATCCTTTAAGTTTGTCTGCTAATAATTGTTCAGGAAAATATGTTACTTTTAAATCAAACGGTACATCATTGATAAAAAAGTCAATTTTCTTAACAAGTCCAACAGTTGGAAGAACTTTTTTATGGTCTTTAAACAAGTCCTCAATTATTATTGAAGTCCAGTGATTGTACCATGAATTTAAGGTATAACCTCGTAAACTTGACAATAAATTACCTTCAATCTCTTCATTAATTTCATCGAAAGATTTGATCTTCTTGACATAGTTATTTACAATATTCTTTTCAAGGCTATTACCAAAAGAACCTCCCCAGTCAAAATATTGAAGCCTGTTTAATTGGTCAACTAAGTAATCTTGGTAGCCAATTCTAATAGCTCGTTCTTGCTGATATTTTAGATTGATAAAATCATTTATATTTCGGTCCGTTATATCAAGCTGATCAAAAATGTAAGAAAAATATTCACGTGAAGGCATATCTTCAAGATTAATACTATGAAGCTGGCAAAATTCCTCCATTGTCTCTCTTCTTGACATACTTCTTAGTTTCAAGAAGCGAATACCTCTTTCATCATTTTCAATACTCGGAAAATCATTGTTTCTAAAACATCTATCTAACTCTTTAAAGCTTAAATCAGTCATTTAAAGTCCATTTTTGAGTTTCTGAAAAGCTAAAGTTTTCAGTTAATATCTTTAGTAAATCTACTTTACCTATTAATAGTTTTTCAGTAAATACCATTTGCATTATTTTTAAAAATACTTCATTTGTATCCAAACTCTTATTTTCTAACCATTCCCTTATTCTTGATACAAATACTTGTTTAATTTCTTTATCGGTTTTTTGATTATTAACATTGCCTACACTAGATTTTCTTAAGGTTACCAATACATCCCCTTTTACACTTTTTAATCTATTTATTTGCCTTGGGGTAAACGATTTCTGAACAAGCCATTCAAAATCGCAAAGGTCAAAACCATTTTTAATACAAGCATTAGTAATTGCTTTCCATTCTAAACCTGAAAGAGAATGGTATGTTAATGAGAAGAACTTACCATTTTTTAACACACGTCTTATTTCTGAAAAAGCAATATTTATTTCATTTTCAAACACAGATGTGTTTTTATTTCGGATTTTACTGTCAGAAACAACTATCTCGTTCAAATAATCTGGTTCAAATTTTAACCATGAGTTCCAAATTATACTTTGTTCAAAATATGGAACAGCATCACCATATGGAGGATCAGTGAAAATGTAATCAACACTCTCGTCGTCTAATTCAAGATTCTTAACATCATTCTGTATAACCTTAAATCCATTTTTATATTCTATTTGATTTAAGTTAAATAATCCAATTCCTCTAATTTGTTGTAAATAATCAATTTTACCCTTTATTATTTTGTTAAAACGATTTTCAAAATAATTTAAAACATTATTTTCTATATATGTTTCCCCTGTGTAAAAACCTGTCATCCATGCACCTTGAGACATTTCTCCTCTACTTTTTATTGGAGGTACTAATTTTGAACAATTAGCTAGGTTGGATGTAAAAGCAACTTTTAGTAAATCTAGTTCATTACCGCTCGAATATTTTTCAATAAGGCTTAAGAGTCTTGCATGACAGGCAAGAGTTCTTTTCGTGAATAGACTGGCAACAGTCATTCCCTCTTTTGCAGAAATTCTAGAATTAAGAATTAAATTATTATCTGGATACCAATCCTTAATCTCAAATTCATCTTCAAAAGCTAAGAATTCCTCAACCTGGTTTTTGTTAAGCTCAATTTCTATGGCATTTGAAAGACCTTTTTTCTTGAACCTGGCTTTAAAAGGTATATTATCTTTATTTCGAAGAATCGATGTTAATTGAACTTTTTCATTTTCATAATTCCACTCAAACCATTTTCCATTAAAAGGCTCAAAATCTGCTTTTATGTTTTTCCATTGTTTTTTTACTAAATCCAAGTTTATGTTTTGATTTAGAAGCTGTTTGTTAAGGAAATTTGCAATTGGATTTAAGTCATTTGAAATAACATTTCTGTTTAGAATCAAAGCTTCACAACAAAAAACACCATAACCAGAGAATGGATCTAATAAAGTATCTCCCTCATTACTATACTCTTCAATAAGTTTCTTTAAGTTACTGGATGGCTTTTTCCCCCAATATTTGTGCATCTCGTATCTATCTCTTTTCTGCTTCATTTAATATTTTTTTTACGACAAAAATGTATTTATTGATTAAACATTAGTAATACAACTTAAGCAATTAACTAGTTCTTCAAAACGGTTAAAATCAATAGAATAAAAAACAAATTTTCCTTTTCTCTCTCTTTTAACAACTCTACAATCCGATAGTTTATTAAGATGTCGGGTGGTTTGTGATTGTTCAATTTGTAATGCATCTCTAATTTGCCCAACATTTTGTGGCCCTTTCAGAGATAGTAATTGCAAAATGGATAATCGAGTACTATGCCCGATTTTTGAAAAAATTTCTGCAATTTTCTTTAACTTTTCTATATCAATGGACATAAGTTCGTTAAATCTATTAATATTTAATTTTTTTATCTACTTATTAGTTTTTGCACTACCTATTTTCCTTATCCACATTATTTAATTTGAGCGGATACCTTTATAAGAAAAGCAAAGAAATATCCAATACAAAAATATCTTTTCTTACTTCAAATTTATTAAAACTTCAGAGAAAAAGCTTGGGTGATATTAGAATTTGGCTGTATTGTGTTAATATGGTTATTCCAAAAGGTTGGAGTATGTTGTTTTTCTGCATATAACACTTACTTATCAAACTACTATTTGTTTTCCGCCCAATGACCTATATTTATTGTTGGGTAAAGTTATTTTTTAATCAATACACCAAGTTTGTTTTTTATTTCAACTAATGATTTATCATATTTATCTATTTCGGTTGCGAATGGAACTAGTTTTTGCAAGCCTCTACATATAAATTCAAAACCTAATGATAATTGTCCAAATGAATGAGGATTCATTTCAATTACATATCTGCTATGAAAATTATAATGTTCATAAAGACAATAATATTTATAGACGAAATAGATATAACTAAATTCAAAGTCAAATTCTTTTATCCTTTTATACATATCAACTATACTAGATCTATTTCTTGTTTCTCGATTAAAATCTAAACTTTGTTTATCGCATCTTCTTCTGATAGTCTTTACTTGAACTAATTTCCCATCTTCATAAAAAACTGGATATTTTAATTTTAAAGATTCAATAAATAACTCATTTTCCTTTTTTATATCTTCAATTTTCTCCTTTTCACATAAAAAATATTCTGGTTCATATTCTCTAATAAAGTGAATATAACTCTTGAAGAGTTTAAGACTTTTAACATCGATCTCTGTATCCATCATTTCTGGTATTTGCATAAAGGAAAGTATATAATATCCAAAAATCATATCCTCCAAACAGCACCGCATTATCAATCCAATAGATAAATTTATTCCTGTATAATCTCGGTAGAAGTACTCTTGAAGAAGATTATCAATTGCCTTAATATTTGGAAAAACTCGTAAGGAAATATCAAAAATAAATAATCGGTATTTTTCTTTGATTTCCTTGTCCTTGAAATCAGCAGAGATGTTTTTTAGCAGGTCCATCAAATCATCAATAGCCTCATTTAATACTTTATAATTCTCAGGATTTGGTTGTATTTCCATTGCTGAATGCTTTTGATTTTGCCCAACGTTTAGTATAGGAGTAGTAGCCGACTGCGGAGCACACTCCTATCAAGATGCAAGAAAGTTGAAGCGGGCTATACCCATTGATATTTAACACTTTCTCTGCCATTACTTATACAAAATGTTATGGGCTTTTTTACTTAAATTCTCTTTATTTTTTATTTCAATCTAAAAGCAAAACCTCCTTTAACTGCGATTGTTCCCATTGATTGTTCTCCTATATCCCATTTAAATTTAGCTGTTGTAAAATCTATGCCTAATGTTAATGCAATTAAACGACTAACATTAAATCTAAAACCAGTTCCAATATTAAATGCAAATGATGAAGTATACTCTAAATCAAGATTTGTAACAGTAGCCCATGACAAACCAATCATCGGTCTTATATCCCATTCTACTTTTTCAGACGCATGGAAAGAGAATAAAGGGCCTACCAATAAACCACCATGGGACCATAAATAATCATTATCAAGACCATCAATTGGATTTGATGCACCAAACCAAGTTGCTGTTATACCAATATTTTCAGAAAACAAATAACCAAAATTTATTAGGTTGATTTGAAAACCTGTTTTTGCTGAACCATCATTAACATCAGCAAATTTTCCAATAGGCACATTCGCACCTAATTCTAAACCGATAAATCCTCTTTTCTTAATGCTACCGATTTTATCTTCTTTGGCAATTTTTTCAATTTCATCCATTTGGTAAACAAAAACACTTCCGTCGGCTGTTTCAATTTTAATGGATTTGTTTGGAACTTGCTCAATAATTACTCCCCGAATAATGCTACCATTTTTTAAATAAACAACATCTTGATAATTGTTTTGTGCAAATGATAATGTTGTAATCGATACGAATAAAATTAATGTTAGATACTTCATCATTTTTCATATATTTTATATTTTCCTACTCATAAAACTTTTCAGTTATGTCCATTTTTTTAGTGGTTACTGGCCTCCACTTTAACTTTTATGAATTTATTGTGTATCTTCAAAAGTATTCATGACGTGTCAATGATTGGATGTTCTCTTGTATTTACCATTCTAATTCTACTATGCCGATCACTTTAGATTGCCCATAACAGTCTCGGCTATTAGGAGTTGCTAGATTTTATCACTATAGTTTCTAAATAATTGGAAATTATTTTAACCTCAGAATCATCAAAAATCGGATCAAAATAGGTTATATACCTGTTTAATTCATTCAGAGTGGTTACTTTAACAAATTTGAATTTCTCCTTAGGCTTTTGGTTAATTATAACAACTATTTTTCTTATTGGTATTGCTTTTTCCCCCCAGTGATGACTATTCAACTTAGCTCTAAGTTGTCTGGAATAAGTAAGAGTTGCATATAATGCAAAACTTGTTCTATAGATTTGTTTTACTGGTGATCTCAAATCAGGACTCTCGATTGATTTTTTACTCCAGTTCTTTGTTTCTATGATAAAAAGACCAGAATTGGTTACTAATAGATGATCTATTTGAATGCTGGATATTCTGTTATTATCTTTTTTATAATATATAGGTCTTTCAAAATCAACTGAAAAATCATTGAACAAAATATATTTATCTGATAATTTTTTTAGTTCCTTCACAACCAAATTCTCTCCGATTGCTCCTGCAATAAGGGGATTTAGTTCTAAAATAACCTCTTTAGTATACGCAAGTTGTTTGAGCTTTTTAGCACTTCTCTTAGTTACAATGTTTTCCCTATTATTAATAAATTCATTTAATTCTATTGTATCGCTATTAATTTTCTTTTTAATTTTATTAGTAGACTTACTTATAATACTCTCATAGTTATTTTGTAAATATTTTACTCTCGTATCAAGTAACGTAACAATTAATAGTTTGAAATATTTTGCTAAAAATGAGTCTTTGTTATTTTTATTGTATTTGACCAACCTATGCAGGTTCAGCCTGATTTTTGTATCAAGTTTTTTTATTCTGTCTTTTTTAATCTTTTCTGAGGCATAATGATTATACTTAATCTTTTCTTTTAATACATTGATGTCACTCTCAAATTCATTTTCAAAGTAATTGTTAATAGCAATTTTCTCAGACTCATAATTTTCTAAAAAAGTATTGATTTCATTTATTGAATTAAATCTGTCAATACCCTTTTGATTTAAACGATCTCGTATCTGTTTTAGAGATTCTATTTGCCCATAGATTTGTGTCATTTAAAGATCAATAATTTAGAACGAGTCAATATTACTGCCAATGAGGAGCTAAACACAATTCCACCCTGCATACGAAGATATTTCAAAAGGAAGGATGAAGTATTTCATCAGTTGAATGACTTCATCTATTGAATAATAATCTTTCGTATATCAATTATATTCCCCCCAGAATCAATTACTTGAACGAAATACAATCCATTACCAGACCACGAAGACAAATTCACTTCATATAATGGTTCTTCGATGTTGGTTTCAAAGACAGTGACCCCAACTTGGTTTATGATTTTTATGGAATATCCATTCATTCTTGTATAATCACCTGTATTTATAAAAACATGATCCTTAGCTGGGTTCGGATAGATTATAAGAGTATTTATATTATCAGGGGCATCTACACCAGTTAGCACAGCATCTATGATTAGGGTGTCTGTGACCATGATGGAATCGTATACTTCTGTTGTGAGAGTATCTTGAATGGTCACAAAAGTTGTGTCGTAAATAGGAATTGTATCATAAATAGTTACAAAACACATACTTTCATTAAAAAGTTGCTGTACCTCAAAAGAACTTAATGCATGATTATATAGACGAACATCATCAATCTTGCCATAAAAATATCTAACTGTATCACCAGAAGGGACTGGTGTATCAATACTACCATTTTCACGTCCGATATACAAAGGATAATCTGAATTTGGTAATGAAACACTCGTTGAACTGGAATCTTTTAATATTCCATCAACATAAAGTTTTATCTGTTCACCGTCATAAGTGCCCATAACAGAATGCCAACCAGTCGTTAAATTTTCAGAAACAAAATGACAATTACCTCCAAAGGGAGAGGAACCACTATTTATACCAAATATTAGTGATGGTGTTTCCTGTCCGGCATTTCCAAGTTGTAAATAATACCCACTACCTCCATCATATCGAGGCTTCCCAACTATCGTTTGAACAAGAGGACTAGTATTTTTATTCTCAAACCAAGCACAAATACTAAACTTATTTGTAAAATCAAGAGTTGGATTATCTTGAATTGAGATATGTGTTTGGTCAAAACTAAAAGCACGATTTAATTTTCCAAACCTATCTTCGGTAAGTGTAGCACCATATATTGTTCCATCATTCCCGTTTCCACTTTCATCGACTGCATTTCCATTAAAAGGGAAATATGCCAATAGTCCTTGATTTAATGAAGACCACCCTCCTTCTGAATAAAGAGATTCAACTTCAATTTTATTTAATGCTCGATTGTAAAATCTTATATCATCTAATTTCCCATCCCAAAAATATCTGTTTAACCAATCATCCTTACCTAAAAATAAATTAGCATTAACACTGTTTGGACTATAAATCCCGGAAGAAATAGTATCTAATTCGCCATTGATATAGGTTGATAATTCATTTGTTGAGTTATCAAAACTAACAGCAATGTGATACCATGAATTTAACAGTATGCTATCTTTGGAATATGACTCTGGGTCTGCTCCGCCAGAAACTGTATAAGTAACTGCACCATTTGGTACTCCTTGAATTCCAGTAATTAAAAGCATATAACCATTTCCTCCTGTAGATGAAGTTCTTCTTGATACAATAGAACTTAAGAAATCTGTAGAGTAAGTATCTAGTTCAACCCAACAACTTATTGTTAAATCAGTATCTGAAAACTTTAATTCTGGTGAATCAAGTATTTCTATAAAGTCATTCAAGCCATCAAAACTATACGCTGAATTTGGATTATCAAATCTATCCGTTGTTAAGGATGCTCCATTAACAACACCATGATTTCCATTACCGCTCTCATCATTTGCATTACCACTGAATGACCAATAACCAACCAAACCTTCAGTCGGTATTTGTCCATTAATATTTAAAATCATTCCTAATCCAAGTAACAAAATAGAAGTTAATCTTTTCATTTTAAGCAGTTTTGAATTGTTTAACTTTTTCATCTTGTTCATTTTAAATACATACATCTCCAATACAAACTAAAGTTAGTTAATATTTACTAAAAGGTTATGTTATGCAACATTGCATCGAAATATTCTAGGAATTACTGTATGATAAACCATCTAGGAAAAAATCCATCCATCTATTACCCCAAGGATTTGGATGGATGGATAGCAATTTTTAGCTATTTATCCATGGGAGTGTCCCTCTTCCCTGACTTTGAACTTTGACATGTATCAATACATTTGGTTACCAGGTTAAGTAATCGATAAGTTTAATTTCTTCGGACTAATCCAATACACTTCTAACAGTTTGTTTTTTATATTTTTCAATATTTCAGATCAAAAACACAACCCTGACAAATAAATAATTATTTTACAGATTGTTTTCTACATTATACATTTTAAATATACCAAATCTTTCAAAATCTGGAGGATCAAAGAATTTCATAAAAATGTCTCCATTCATATCTGCCACAAATTGAACTTTATAATGTTGTTTGGTTTCTATCCCATCAACAATAAGTGTTGAATAGTATTCTATTTTCAACCAGTGATCCCAAATATTAGGGAGCCATTCTCCTGCATATTGATAATCATATATTTCAATATTACTTTGTCCATAAACTTTGATAGAAAGAGTCTCTACTCCCCCTTCACAATTTGGTTCTACATAAAAAAAGTGATCACTTGTGTTTCTTTCATCTGTATTTCCAGTAGTAATTGTATCAGTCTTTGAATTCCATACACCAGCAAAAGTGTTTTTTTTACAAGGAGTGGGTTCTTTTCCGCAATTCATAAAAGTAATTACAAAAAACATCATTCCTAATATTAGTATTTTTTTCATTTGGATTTGTTCCTTATAAGTTGAACTCATATTCAATATTAATATTAAATTAATATTGAATTTTTAATGCATCTAATTTGTTTTCAGATACTTTACAATTAATTGTGTCCCCATCAAGTTTTATTATTTTGTCTTGGGCTTTTAAATTAATTGTAAATGTCATTAATACAGCTATAATTAAAATAGCTCTTTTCATAAGCCTCATTTGTTTTTTAAATTTAGCCCCAATGTTTTTTATTTATAGATTTGAAGTTTAAAGTTAACTATTCTATCCTTTTCCAGTGAAGATTTGATATGTTTTGTAACAAGTGTTAGTGCTATCAATAAATTCAATCTCGTCATATACTTACGTTGTAACCATTCGAGAAGTAAATACACTACAATTGATTTATTCAATTCTATAAATAATCATAACTGGACCCATTATCAACAAATTCCAATAATGAAATCTCCAATCTTATTCTAGAATAGGATGCCACAAATTCAGTTTTCCCCCATCAATTTAATATTCTCAAATCTACCATAAAATGATAGTTAATCTACTATATATTAGTAGATTATAATGTATTAGGAATTTGGTAGTCTCGATTATTTTTCGTATATTTGTATAAAGCTCAATGGAAAATTAGTTGAATGCTGACGGAACCGCGAGAGAGCTTTTATTAACGTTAATTCATATTTTAAAATATCCTGGAGCAGCCAGGTAATACTGGCATCCAGGGTTATTATTTTTTAGTATAAGAGAAAGATTTATTATGAAAGTATATATACCTAATAGTATAGATGTAGATAAGATTGTAAAAGCCCATCCACCCACAAATGTGAAAAATTTTCATCCAGAAAAATTAGTATGTATCCTGAGTGAAATTACTACCAAACCAAAAAATGACGAAGGTTTTGTTGAGATAGGAGCTAAACTATTTCAAAAAAAATCTCATAATTATAGGGAATATGTTGATTATTCGATAGATGCTGGAGTTCTTATAGTTGATGAGCAATTCTTCCATAACACTCTTATGCCAAATTCATCAAAGACAAAGGGTTATAAATTCTCTGATGATTACAATACAACTGTACATGGAGTTGAAATTGAATATTTTCCAGTAGTAAAAAAATATGCTAGAGAAAAAGCAGAATCCAGGAAGGTAAGCTCAAAATACAATCACCTAGCAAAATGGTTTAACGAGGATTTAACCATTGATAGAGAAAATGCTTTTAATTATTTAAATTTTGAAAAACCCTTATACCAAGCCGATTATACCGTACAAATTCAGAATAGGAATGAGATTCATAACACCTGGTATGAAAGCTATCCTGAGAAAATTGCTAACCTAAATAGAATAAAGGTTAAAGACCCAATTCATAGATACAATTCTACTTTTATGGGAATAGATAAGATCTATGATCACGATTTTAATATGATGGTTGATGATACCAGTTGTAGGTTTCATTCAAACCTTACTAATTTATCAACTGATTATAGGAATTTTTTATCCTATGATGGAAAACCACTTGTATCAATTGATATTGTAAATAGCCAACCCTATTTTAGTCTGAAGTTTTTTAATATTGAATTCTGGAGAAATTTTGATTTTTTATTTTATTCTTTATTTCCTAATTCTACCTCCATCTCCTCCTCCCTATCTATTATTTTAGTAGAATCTCTGCAATCTATTGATAAACAGGAAGTAAGCCATTTTAGAAAATTAATCCTTTCAGGAGAGTTTTATGACTATTTAGCCAATGAAATTGAGTACAGAACTGGTATAAAATATTCATCCAGAAGAGAAATTAAAGCTTTAATATTTACAATTCTTTATTCTCAGAATCAATTCCTGGGCCAACCAGAAGCAGCACCAAAAAGAGTTTTTAAGGAGCTATTCCCAGGCATATATCAATTGTTGTCAGAGATTAAGAAAGCAAGGAGAAATTTGGTGCCTATTTTACTACAGAGACTTGAGTCGTATATAGTACTAGAAATTATTACAAAACGGATTTCAAAGGAATATCCTAAATTACCAATATTTACTATACATGACAGTATTGCTACCACTGCAGGTAATGAAGATTATGTATTTCAGGTAATGGAGGAGGAGCTTAAAAGATTCGTAGGAGCAAAACCCAGCCTGAGAATAGAACCTTGGGCGATTAATCAATTAAAAAATTACAAAAAATGGATAAACAAATAAAAACTAAAACTGAGATATATAAAATACTTGATGAAATCATAGGGCTAAATGAGTCAATTCTGTCTATTATTTACAATGGATATAATGATGGTACGATTCAGAATTTGAACAAATATAAATCTGTAATGAAGGATTTTGCGGAGGATTCCTTGCAAGAAAAAACTGCCAGTATTTTGTTGAATTAGGTAATTGCCGAACAACTTACCTTTATTGCCAAATCAGCCTTTAGTTCGAGCTAATAACTGACTTATTTACTTTCATTGTCTTAAAATATCAAAGAACACTTCCATTTGCTTCGTTATATACATTATCATAGAATATTACAATGCTATATTCACCATAATCTTCTTTAATCATAAACCAAACTGTCTTATTCAGGGCATCCAATGACACTTGAAAAATTTCTAAAATTAAATCATTAACTTTTTCATATTCCTGGTCAGTTTTTTCTTCTTTCGCAAGAAGTAGGTCATATTCATGAGTTAAAGAATCATGTTTTAGGGATTTTTGGTAAAATGCAGCTTCATATCTTTTATTGTTGACCGTCATTTCATATGAAATGTCCTCATCTTCTGGAATAATGTATTTAGATACTATTGAGTCGGATTGGGTTGAATATCTATTATTATTCACAAATTGTTGAATTAAACTATTGAACCTTATTTTAATATTTGTTTCATCTGTCGGATATTCATCCCAAATGCCAATTCGCCAAACCTTGTTATTATTTGTTGCTATAACGATGTTAACATTTCTCCCATTAAATTCACCATTCAAGACATCCTCACTTTGTTGATTAATGGTATATCCTCTAGATTTCAATTTCTCAATCATTTCGGACTTAAATCCATCCACAGGAATGTCAAGAAATTGTGTTACATCTTTTTGGGAATATGATGCCATTGGAAAGAATAATAACATTATAAACCATACTATGAGTTTTACATTTTTATCCATCTCTTTTTGGTTTTAATTAGTGTCTCTTTTTAAAACTTTAGCTTTTACGCCCTGTTTTGAGTAAACTTGCCTCTAACGTTTAGTATAAGAATAGTAGCCGACTGCGTGGCACTTTCCTGTCAAGTTACAAGAAAGTTGAAGCGGGCTACAACCCTTGAATTTACTACTATCTCGGCTATTATTTTTATACATCCTAAGTTTACCAGTTCTTATATTCGTGTAATAAAACAGAAAGAACAAAAGAGAGGGTTAAGGTAATGATATACATTGAGTCTTAAGCTCGTCAACATTGGTTATCCCCTCTCTTTTCTACTACAATTCTGAACAGTTCATTAGGCCATTAAGCCTGTTTCAAGGTTGTAAGAAAAATAGTAGATCGTTCTTTCCAAACACAATTTATATGAATAAAAATAAGCAATTTTTAGGTATTGACATCTCAAAGGATGTATTTGACGTTTTTGATTCCACGGATAATCATTATCAGTTTAGAAATGATCTCACTGGTTTCAAGCAGTTTGGCAAGATCCTTACGGAACACTCCCACTGTGTAATGGAGGTCACAGGAAGCTATTATCAAAATTTGGCCACCTGGTTGTATTCAAAATCGATTGCAGTATCAGTGGTTAATCCATTATCAGTAAAACGATTTATACAAATGCGGTTAAAGACATCAAAAACTGATAAATCAGACGCTCGGATGATACGGATTTACGGTGAATACGAAGATCCTAAGTTATGGCAGCCACCATCTGAATATATCATTGAAGCGAATGAATTACATAAGCTTATTGACCTGTTACTAAGGCAACGCACAGCCCTTAAGAACAAACTGCATGGACTCAGGTCGAAAGGAATCATAAGATCCTCAGTTGTAGTCTCAGTGCGTCGCCAGATAAGGAGTTTAGATAAAGAGGTTTCTACATTAGAGTTGAAGTTAGAGGACTTGATCAAAGAATACCAGGCAGATCTGTTGACCAGATTATGTACTATTCCTGGAATAGGAAAAAGGACAGCAATATTCTTAATAGTCTTGACCAACGGCTTTGAAAAATTTGAGAATAGTCGGCAATTAATCTCGTATTTTGGGCTGGATCCAACAATCTATGAATCAGGGTCAAGTATAAGAGGTAGAAGCAGAATAAGTAAAACAGGGAATAATCATATCAGGAACTTATTGTTCATGTGCTCATTTACGGCATGTGAGCATAACAAATCATGCAGGGAAATATATCAAAGGATTACCGCAAAAGGCAAATCTAAAAAGCTAGCCCTGATTGCTGTAGCCAACAAGCTACTAAAGCAATCATTGGCAATTGCTAAATCAGGATTATATTATGATGAGAATTATAAAAGTGTTTATGTAAATATTGGGTGAAAAGGTTTGGATTTTAGCACAGTTCATTGTTATGGGCTGCCTTTTATCTGTTTTTCAAATCTCCAATCACAGGATATTTCTCTGTTATTAATTCCAATTGGAAGTCTAAATCTTTAATTAATGTCTGGTCAAATGACATTTTAAACATCAATTCTGAAGATTCAATACCAGGTTGGTCACATGCAGTAACATTAACCTCAAAATGTCCTAAACCATCTCCTTGTATTTTCAAATCAAGGAATCCTTCTAAATCATGAAAATTAGCTGTGCCATTTAAATTATCATAAAGCAAGGAAAATTCCTTTGAAAATTGTTTGAAATCAACTGTCATTATATCTCCGAAATATTCACCAGAAAATTTACCTCCTTTAATCGTAAATTTTGTTTTAAGCCAATTTTTATCCCAGTCAATATTTGAATTATAATCTATTATCTCAATTGGCTCAATCCTGATTAAATTGCTAGCATCTGATATTTCGAAGTATGGTTTATCTATTTCATTCATTTAATTCCCTCGATATATTAATTCATAATCATGTGCAGTAACGAACATCGGAATATTACCCAAAGAATCCTCAATTTTAGAATACGATAATCTAAACAGTTCTTGGAGTCTTAGAATTACTAATAATTCACAAACTTCATAAGCTTGTTCAATATTCGGTTCATTAATTCGGTCATTTTCGTGAACGTCTTCAAAAACCTTCTGAATCTCTTCCAATCCAGTTATTGTAAAGTCACCTGCTGTTGAATCATAGAAATCGCACAACCAATCCCAATCATCTCCGCCCATTTCCTTAAATGAAAACAAGTCAATAAACCACCTATCATAATTAATTGTAAATCCATTCATTTCGCAATAATATGCAGCTGGTTTAAAATCTGTAGACTTTCCAAAAACTGATTGTATCAATCCTTTGGGCTTATTTAAAATCTCGGATGTTGATTTATGGAAGTTTCGAATGTAAACCTTCAAATCATTTGATAAGTGCAAAATATCCTTTCCAATCATTTTATGAAAGTCTGTCTTTGGAATCTTGCTTAACTCTGATTCCGCAAGCTGAATTGCATTATCAAGCTCCTGTTTATCTATCAGTTTTCTTAGTTTATCTTCTAATTCAAAATTCATAGTTTCAGTTTTGCAGGTCGTTTCTTAAGGTTGCCCACGGTCTAGTGTAAGTGAAGTGCGGTAATGATTCATTTTACTTGGTAAGCAGTATCTGACTTTCTCCTTACAGCCATGAAATTAACAAATCGAAGCCATATACAGAGCATTTCATTTACACTTTGTTAGCACAAGTTGATAAACACTTAGAAACTAATTTTATGTTTCTTACAATACCATTTTGGATCACATTCGGTGATAATACAACCACCTAGATAGATTCTGCCCCTTTCTGCCCTTCTCATCATACGTAGACTTGGCAGACCGTATTTAATTGGAATAATATTACTTCGGTGGCCATAGGGGCAAACCTTATCACTTTCAGATTTACCAATTGGGCAAGGATAATAAATAATCCTTTCAAGTAACTCATTTGGTTCAAGAACTATTCCAACTGCAGTATGGTCATTATATCCAATATAGGATAGTTTTAGATCATAAACACCTGGCTCCAGATTTGTAATTTTGAATTTGCCGACATCGTCAGATACAGCCTCAGAGACTATTTTTGATCCTTGCACAAGTCTTATAACTACTCCAATGGATTTGGTTTTATCAATTCCGTTAATTATGATCCCATCCAATTCAGCCAGTTGACCGTAAATTAGACCAGGGATAATGATCAAAAGTATGGTTATTGTCTTTTTCAATTCAATTTGTGCTAACGGTTTGTATAAAAGCAGTTGCAACCTTTCCCAGTTTTACTGTCCAAAATTCCTAAATTACCAGTCCCTCTGTGTTGCAATTGATTTTATATTTTGTTAGCTCCAGTTTTATTATTTTTAATCAACATTGTTGAACTTCCACTGTCATGCCAACCTTCACGAGTTATTGAGAAATAAGTAAACCAGTCTATTGGAATTAATCTTATTGCACTTCTAATTAGAATCTGCTTTGTTTTAGGTTTCTCTCCATACCAGTCTACCACTTTTGTTTTTGTTATTATTTTCCCCAAAGTCCTACCAAATATTGCTTCCAGCGTGAAATAGTAAATAAAAATGGTAAAGTACATCAGAAAACCAAAGCTGTTACTGATGAACTCATCGCTCATGTATTCAATGATATTTGTACTTTTTGCAAGTAACATTAAATATCCAATTACCAGTAAAACCAAAACAAGCAAAATAGCAGAAAGGTCAATTGCAAAATTGATCAATCGTAATATCCTTTTGACTGGTTTCGATTCTATCATATTAATTGGAGCTAACGGTCCGCTGTTAAATTTATGTGCGGGTTTCCGCCACGTTTCATTGTCCACCGTTGAACAACTTTACTAAGATAAAACTTAGTCAGCAAACCACAAAACCCCGCATTGAATTTGAACAGCTGTTAACGGGCGTTTTAATAATAATCATATTTATAAATGTAATTTCCATAACAAATATCAAAACCTGGATCAATTCCAAAATAATAGGTTCTCTTTTCTATTAGCTTATTTCCTTCATAAAAGTTTTCTTCTAGGACATTATCATCTTCGATAACCTTATCTAGTCTTCCCTTACTGTCATACTTAAAAAGCTTTATAAAAATGATTCCACCTTGAGAAGTCTCCTTTTTCTCTTCCACTTTCAATGACCCAGAATATTTGTATTTCGTAATATGATGTAATTCTCCATTTGCAGTATAATCATTTTTAGTAGTAAGTTTTCCATTTTCATAGTCAAACGTACTCCAACCGCCCCAAGACTTAATTTCTTTAACTAATAAATCATTTTCAAATTCAAAAAGTGTCTCGGACTCACTAGTATCTGATACATGCCCATCGGTGTCATATAGAAATGTTCGGTATAGCTTTTTGGTTAATTGATTAGTTTCATTATACTCATAACTTGTCGTACTTATAACAATGTTGTATTGCTTTCTTGTTTCCTTTATCAAGTTATCAAAACTATATTCGTAATCAGTTTGACGTAAAGTATCATTAAGTGACTTTTGACAAAATTCAGTCTTTGAAACTGGATTTTCTAGTTCTTCAATAAAGAAATCAGTGTCTTCAGTACAAAAATGGAAAACACCAATTAATACTGCAAATTGAACAATCCTTTTCATAGAAATTATTATTAAAATTACCGTTAACGGTCAGCGGTATGATTCAGTAGGCGGCAACGGGCTTCAGCCCGCTATGGCACAGGTTTTTGCTATTGCGTTCTTATTACCAATGACCGTTCATGTTATAAATTTAGTTTTTATTTTTAATAGTGGGAGGGCCCTCGGGCCAATAAACCACTTGCGGTTTTGCTCATTGTCTCCCAGCGGGGGGCAGTTTGCAAAAACTGTGACACAAGTACATTGTCACATGACCGCATGTTATGCGTAGATTTTATTTTATCTTTCTGAATACCAGATAATTTTCTTCAGTTTCAGGGCCTTCTGGGTAAAACTTACCTATCTTAAAAGATTCTTCGTCGTTTTCTAACTCAAAATACCAGTTTGTCATATATCCTGAGCTGGACAGGCCCCACAACACTGATATGCTATCTTTACTTAGTTCATAGGTATAAGGGCCTGATCCTGATCGAGGTAGTTCATATCCATTTCTGAGTTCAGTGCCTCTATACAGATAAAAAGATCTAGCATATGAATCAATGTCAAACACTATAGTGTCACTCTCTTCAATAGTCTCTACCCAAGTACCGTAATACTTGAAATATGGACTTTCTTCACAGCCACTAATTAATAAGATAATTGCGAAGACACTGGCAAATATTTTTATACCAATTTTCATTGTTATTAATTTACGCATAACGTTTGGCAATATGGCATGAAGCGGATGGCGAGTGATTCCTTATCAGACTGAAATGAAGTTGATACGGGCTAAAGCCGTAACAATTAAGCATTTCACCGCTTTTTGCTATATTGCGTGTTATGGCAAGTTAATTGCTATTTTCATTAAAGATAAAATCGCAATAATACTGCAGAATCAGTAGTAAAATAAGTTTGTTTAATATCCTTATCATCATTGTATTGACTATCTTTTGCATTTAGGTTCATATACTTTAATCCAATTTCTCCCCCAATGCTAAAATGGTGTCCAAAAAAGAATTCTGCCCCAATTGCCGGTCCAATTGCCAATCTATTAGTTTTTTCTGTTTGCTTATCTCCACTATTCCAATGAATATATTCATAGGAAATATTTGCATACTCGAATCTTAATCCTCCATATATATTTGTTTTCCCACGCTGAAACATTGCAAATCCGCCAATACCAAAATGGATGCTTTTATCTTTTAATTCTCTATCTTTATCATTATGAAAGTTAAAACCTATTTCAGGTTCTAATCTAAAATTGTTAGTTGGGGTTATTGTAAAAATAATCTTATTTGCGGGGGCAGTCCTAATATCCATTGCAAAATCATTAAATTTAAACTGTTCGACATACAATCCAAGTCCAAACGTTTTTAATTCTGATTCATTTTCAGAACTCTGTCCATAAATTTTAGAGTTTGAGAATAGTATCGCTAAAATTACAATTGACAAGAAAAGAAGTTTTTGTTTCATATTAATTTGTTTTTAGCTATTAATTAAGGTTTTATTAACGTACATCCCACTTTATGAATTTGCCATAACGGGTTGTATATGAAAAGTAGCGGATTTATAAGCACTAATCTGTCGGAAAGCAATATACTTAATTAAACGCTAAAACGATTCAGGCTTGCACCTGAGTCGCTATTTTTTATATACGTTGTTGGCGTTTCGTTGTTTATTCTTGTCCAATGAGTTTATTCAAATAATACAGATTATTTTCCTCCTTTGAAAATACTCGTTGGCAACAAAAACTGTGCTTGTACCCGCCATTGCCACTCGGGACCAAAATCAGGCCTGATTACATTATAGTATAATTGTGTTTGCAGGTTTAATGGAAGTTTTCCGCCAAGCATCATCACTTTACCACCTCCAGCACCCAAAGGAACAATCCATCGGTCATCAGAATCAGCAGTCCAATCAGCAGTGATAATAGGAGCACTGTTCACATACCAACCACCACCTAATTGTCGAACAACAAATAAATTTATCAACATGTGATTAACATCATCTCTATCTGAGTCACCTGCGAAAGACCATGCATTGTTTATTAAGCCACCAATGGTCCAGTCACCAGGAGTAATCAAAGCAACAAATGAAGGCCCTGCACTCCATTTCTGAGAGCCTCGATCGCTGCCGCCAGTTGGTAGTTCAAGTACTGGCCCAAATCCTACCATTACTCCTTTACTTTCTGGAACATAAAATGCAGTAAAGACTATATCGGCCAAACCCGAAGAAAGTTTTCCACTTTCATTGCTAAAATCCGGTATTCGAACAATAGGAAATATTGTCCTAGTGATTAGTTTACCTCCTAAAAGTGGAATTACCGGTTGAATATTTAAAATATTCATATTTCGGTTGTATTCACCGTAATTCATGTTCAAGTTATTCTGAAAGGGAAAACTCATTAAATTAGCCAATGGGTTTGCTGCCTCTGCCGATAATTCTTCTTGAGATTGTTGTGCGTTTGCTGAGAAAACGCAAAGTACGAATAGTGTAAGTAAAAATGACTTATTCATTTTTTTTATTTTTTTTCTACCGGTTTCACATCTGGGAAAACCCATGTCGCCTTCAAGTATTTCTTTACCAGGCAGATACAACCGAACGGTATAATTCCACCCCTCTGTAATATGTAAATAATTTGAACTTTTAGGATCACCGCCAAAATGACGGTAAAGGAACCATCCTCATTAGGGGTACCAGTAATGTTATTCACACTATAAGCCTTGTATTCATTTTCTTGAAAATAACCATCCTTATTGTATACACTTATAGACCAAAATGCGTCTACAGGAACATCCTTAACGGTAATTTCATAAGCGCCAACTGGAAGGTTCGGTTCAATGGTAAGATAGAATGCCTCATACTCAGGTAAACCACCCCATCCGAATGCTGTTCCAAGCAAATGACGTACTTTATCAACTTCTTCCTTTTTTCCAAACATCCTCTTGGTTTCTGGCATACCTTTGCTTAATTCAATCAATGGCTTATAGGTAGCTTCATAACTTGCCTTATCGTAATTCGGGTGCGTATAAGGTTTGGCTGATTTAGCTGTTAAAGTAATTCCATCCTGAATAGCCCACACTTTTTTAACATCTATTGGATCTAAGTCATCAACCAAGGATGCGTATAGTTAACACTCACATAAGGAGTACCAAATTCTTTCATGGTCAGTTTATAAGTGCCTGGCTTATGATATACCTTATTATTAAAGTGGTCTTCATTTATAATCATAGCAGATACATAGCGACCATTGGTTTCCGGAATTGTAAGAGTTGCTCCCTCACTAATATCCACAATGGCAGCACTGTAGTACGTATCTCGATTCATTCGAATAACATTTTGTTTATCTAAAGGGGTGGGCTCACGCAAATGAATGAATTTATTGACTTCGCCACCCTCAACCAATGATGAGTACTCGATCGAATTGAAAGGCTGTTTCGGCACGTGCAAAATTGTCTACGTTTACAATAACAGGTTCATCCGTTTGTGCAGACAGGTTAAGTGTCAAGAACATGCCTGCAATAATAGATGCAAGCCGATTGATGGTGTTTTTTTTAACTAGCATAATGTTTCTCTTTTACTTAATTATTTAATTCTGATTTTATCATTGGTGGATTTACCCACTCACCATTTAAAGCTTCTTCTTTAGGTCCATAAAGTCTCATGGTACAGTAAAATGGACCATCAGGAGCAGGTAACCAATTAGATTTTAATGCATCCTCTGGAGCATCTTTCTGCATGTAAAATGTTAAAGAACCATCTTCGTTATAAACAAAGTCATCTAACATATTTGATGTCAATAAATATCGATCTAATTCATTATGAATAAACAATTGTGTTATACCATCATACATACTGAACGACCAAAATGATTTTACAGGCGGTAATTCATCTTTTTTGAATGTTAATGTGTAATTATATTTTGAGGCATCGTAAGGAATACCCGGCGCCTCCATTAAATAAGTGGGATAAGTTGCTTCTTGTGCAGAATTTCCATAAAGGCCGTTTAGAGCAGCCACCGCACGCATAACATAAAAATTATCAGAATTGTAATTCTCCTTAGCACTTTTGGTAAGAAAATCACGGGTTCCAAAAATTTTGGTACTTGTTAAAGGGTCTGCGGCTATTGAGGTAGTAAAATCAGTAATTTCTTTGAAGCCTTCTTTTACGCCTTCTTCAATGGCTTTTTGTATTTCCTCATCAAAACTGTTAATATCAAATCCTTTTTCGGTACCAATGCCCAGCTTTGCAAATTTATTTCTCAATTCAACTTCAGATGCAACTGGTTTTGTTAGGTTTAGCATAAAATTCAAATAGTTTAAGAGATGCAGCTGTAAACTCATCGCCATCATTCCATGCTGATGATAATTCTCTATTTTCTCTGATTTAACAGGCTCTTTACCCAAAAAACTATTTAATCCTTGAATTTGGTATTCATCTTGAATTGCTTTCACATTTGCAAGATCATTTGCATCTATTAATTGGGTGCGTACTACTACAAAAAACAAATCTGTTTCACTATAAATTATATCTGTTATTCCTTCTGGCTTTTCGCCTTTCCATCCTTCTTTGGCTATTAAGAATTTTCCTGCCTTATTACCAGTTGATAATGTTCCTAAATAGCCAAAATTATGGGTGTATAAATCGATAAGTTGAAAACTGTAATATCGATCTTTTTCCATTTCAGGAACTGACAATACGATGGGTTCATTTCTTATATCAAGCCAATACATACAATAAGGAGTATCGGAATTTGGTGTAACGATAGCTTTATCTTCTGGCGTAAAAACCCGAGCCTCACAACTTTTCTCATTAAATGCTGCCTTATACTCAGGTGATTTATCATTCAATGTATAATTGTACATTGTTTTGTAATTTACTACCAATGGGAAGCCATATACATAAGCTTCTTTGGCTATTTCTTTTGCTTCAACAGGGCTAATTTGTTCTTTTTTTGAAGAGCATGATTGAAGGAAGAGTAGGGTGAGGGTGAAAAACGTTACAATTACTTTCATGGATACATCTTTTTATGTGTGAATATATTTTTTCCAAAGATAGGGGATGTCGAATCTAATTACTATACAGACCTGTATAGTAAAGAAAGGATATTAATCTTCTATATCACTGGTTTTTGAAGCTTTGCATAGAGTGGTGAGTCTATAAGTACAGATAGCGTTTCAAGAATTTCCTCAGCATGTTTTTGAAGCGTTTTAGGAGAGAGGTCTTCTGGGTTTAACCGTGAATACCATGCTTCCCCTAAGGTTAACCAGAGATGATAGATTTCTGTATTGGGTTTAGACAAACCTAAATGCTTTGAAAAGAGATTAAGAGCAAAACTATTTGCTGTTGCTTCATATGATTTAATCAATATTAAATTGAAATATGGGTTATTTCTATTGCGAAACAATTGAAGGCAAAATTTTAAGGGTTTTGGATAATGGCCTAATAGGTCATATAAATCGGGAAAAAGTTTGTTGCAATTATTCTTACCCGCAGAATTAAATGTTTCAATTATTTCATAGTGCTTAACTAATAGTTCCTCTATAAAGTAGTCTAAATCACCAAAATGATGGTAGAATGATGCACGAGACAATCCAATAATTTTACTTAGTTTATTGATACTTAAGTTTTCTGGACCATACAATGCAAAATGCTCGTATCCTTTTTCAAGCCATAATTGTCGGTTGTTGTCGGTTTCAGACATTGACGTTTTTTTGTTTTCCAAGTTCTTCATATTGATTCTCAGCATATTTTTTGCCAACTTAACTTACCTTGAAGTGTATTGTTTGCAATGAACGCCAACGGTAAATTGTATGAGTAGTGGCAAATTGCGTGATACTTTCCTTTCAAACGGCGATGAAGTTTATTCCCTTCGGTCATGAGCTCCGCTACGCTCCGGTTGAGCGGGCTACAAACCTTTATATCTAATACTTTCCCTGCCATTACTTATACAAAATGTTAGGCGCTGGCATTATTCAATTATTACAAATTCTCTAAAATTATCTTTATCTACTACTTTACTTTCTGCATTATACGTTTCGGTAAAAGTTTTCGGTAATTTTTGATTTTTCTTTTTATTCCATTTGAACTCATATCCAAATATTTTACCTCCATTTTCTTCTACAAAGTCAACTTCTTGTTGTTGTTTTGTTCTCCAAAAGTAAGTATGTGCAAGGCTTTGCTTATACTCAATTTGCTTAATTCGTTCAGAAATTAGAAAATTTTCCCAAATAGCACCTTTATCTGTCCTCAGTTCAATTGGGTTGAAATTTCCAATAACCATATTTCTTATTCCGTTGTCATAGAAATAAATCTTCTTATTGGTTTTTATTTCGTTTCTCACATTGCGACTGAAGCTGTTTAATTTTAAAATAATGTATCCTTTTTGTAAAATATGAATGTATTTGCCAATAGTGTTTTTATCTACATTTACAATTTGAGCAAGTTCAGAATAGTTCACTTCACTACCAACCTGAAGCGCGAGAGCTTGAACTAATTTTTCAAGCACTTCCGGTTTTCGTATGTCTGCGAATGACAGAATATCTTTATACAAGTAGCTATTCACTAAATTACGTAATATGCTTATTTCATCTCCTACATTATTTAAAACATCTGGGTAAAAGCCATAAAGTAACCGATTTTCTAAATTTTGCTCTGCAAATAGATATCCGTGGTGGTTTTCATATTCTTCCCATGAAATAGGAAACAATTGATATTCCCATTTTCGCCCTGTTAAAGGCTCGTTGATTTTACTTGACAAATCAAAAGAGGAAGAACCGCTCGTAAATAATTGAACATCTTTAAATCTATCAGTAATGATTTTCATTGTAAGTCCAATTCCTTCTATTCTCTGTGCTTCGTCAATAAAAACAAATTTATATTTTCCTAAAATTGTTCTAATTTGCTCTGTGTTCGGTTCTGTCAATAAAGTTCGTGTTTTTGGGTCGTCTCCATCAAGAAGCAGGTAGTCCTTTGTTTCAAGAATTGATTCAATTAGAGTTGTTTTTCCCACTTGTCTTGGACCAATAACTATAATAGCTTTTCCTGAATTAATTCTGTTCCTTATCCTATCACTTAGATATCTTGAATACATTGTTTTTTTATGCAAATATACTAACTTTTAATTATTGTATTCACATATAGTTATGTTATTTAGTGAATATGTCGTTTTGTTCTGCTTGCGCCTAACTTGTTTATATGTATACTTAAGTAGACTAAAAGTACACAATATACGCCAAATAGGTATGTATTGTATACTTTTTTTATTCCTGAGTGACCTTTATTTTTATATATAGAGCATCCCTAAGACACTCTCCAAACCAACCATTACATCCAGTAATAACTTTCTCTTAAGCCACCAATAAGCATGATTTAAAAGATTTTCAAAAGGAAACGAAATAAATTGCTTGTGAGATAGCTATTTAGTGTTATGTCGTAGTCTTTTGAAAACACAGGGTGCGATAGTCTTTTAAAACCAGGACCATCTTTGCTGACAGAGAAAGGTATTTGATGTTGCATTTATCTTGTATGCAATCCCAGGAGGTGCGAGCCGTCTTGCGAGTTCAGGCAGTTTGCGGTAAGTAAAGTGAGGTTCCTTTAATTTGATAAAGGTATGGCTTGTGTAAGGGTTTGTGTGAAATCCGTATCAAATAAAGCTGTATTAAACAGCCTCACAATTACCGATACAAACTGACTGTCGCAGGCGAGCCTAAAAAACTTTGTGAGGCTTGAGTTTTGATTGTATACCATATGAATAATATATAAACCATTATACAAACCAAAGAGAGCAAGCCGAACTCCTTATAACCTGTGGGGTGCAATAGATTTTTTTAAATAAATTATAAGTGGTCAACCAACGATAAATGTATTTCGTAATCCACCATATTAGAATAAAAAAAGTAAGTATCCGTATTTGAATACCTACTTTTTCAAACTGTAATCCTGGATACAATTGTCGTTCTACATTTTTTCAGGGGTTCTTGAGATTTTATAGTTGAGATAAACCGTCTCAAAAAAGCAGACAAAAAATTCAGCGTGACTCAACTCTCATCATTTGGTATTTTATCTTTCCTACCAAGAATGATGAAATTAAAATGATAGTAAGCCTTTGATTCAATGATATAAACATCTATTAATGCCACACTCATTCTAACAGCCTTTACAGCCTTTACAGAACCTTTTCTTAGTGAATAAATGTCCACTAATACCTTTACATAGAAAGGGCAATTTAACCTCTCCAAATGACCTGTATTGTTTATGATTAGTATGCTTTCCTGACTCACATATTTAAATAGTTCTAAGATGTATTTTTTATTATCTATAGACCCCATTCTAACTTAGTATTCAGTTGGAAGCAGAGCAACACCATCAATCAGCCATATGGTAATCTCATGGATAGGAAAATCACTATACTCAATGTTTTGTACCACCAGTATATTCCTATCACCATCCTCACAACTGAGTTTCCATGATTCATCTTCTTGTAGCTTTAACCTCCATACCTGGAAAGGATGTTTACTGACAATACTACTAATCTGGTGAGATAGAATGGCATCAAATAGCCAAAATGCCTGTGCTTCATTACGGACATAATTACAACCGTCTGTAAGATTTAAAGATAAATTAGCCAATCTGTGTTGGTGGTATTGAAAAGTACCCGTGAAATCACTTAGATTAGATTTAAAATCTACTGCTGATATTTCGTTTGTATTCATATTAATTAGTTTTTGATTAGACATAAAAAAGGGCTGAACACAATGTCCAACCCTATAAATTCAGATAACCAGGTTAATTAACCCAGAACTGTTTCTTCAATTCCTACTGGTTCAGTACTGTAGATGTAAGTGTAGCCCAGTTTGATCTTTTTGTTAGTTCCAGGTATTAAAAATTCATATTCATCACAGTCCATTTTAAGGATTTCTCCTGGCAGCTCTTTACCAAGCATTGTTTTAGCCATGTTCTCATCAAATGTGCATGGGATGGATGTCTTTCTTGCAGTAAGGTAAGGTTTACCTGTTTCTTTAGAAATTACAACTTCGGCATTTCCTTGAAGGATCAGTACATTGAATTCCTCATTCTTTTTGTTCTTGCGTTGCTCAAAACTTGTAATTGTTACCATAGTAATTTAGTTTAAGTGAATAAAATAATTGACTAGTAAGATGCGGGGGCATAATCCCAATCTATATGAAGGCGGGGGGTGTTATTGGAATATCCTCATACATCCGTCAATAATTTCAAATCGGTTTTAAAAATTTTTAAATTTTTTTTAGAATAGAATGTGGTGGATTATGAAATAAAATTGACTTTTATTTTATAAAGTAGTATCTTAGAGGTAATTATTTGACCCTAATCATTGTGAAAGTAATTCTCAAAACACTCTTATTCCTTTTGACTGTATTGATACTAAGTCAGTGCAGGAAAGATGACCCCGTTGTTAATATCCCTGATAAAAACTTCTTACACGCTCTAATAGAACTGGGCGTTGATACCAATGGAGATGGGTTAATAAGTCCTGCTGAAGCTGAAGTGATAACATATTTAAATGTTATGATAACTTATGATGAACCTGGGGAAATAGAGAATATGAAAGGAGTAGAGGCATTCATTAATTTGGATACCCTGATTTGTGTATTGAACCAATTAACCACCCTGGATGTATCAAAAAACATCAATTTATTATTTTTGAATTGCAGCGAAAATCGATTAACCAACCTGAATGTTTCTAATAATAAGGTTTTAACCTATTTGAACTGTAGATCGAATCAGTTGATTGATCTGGATGTTTCTAATAATATTGAATTGTTGGGATTAAGGTGTTATGATAATAAAATTGCTGATTTAGATTTATCCAGCAATTCTAAATTAACTGATTTGTGGTGTGGTGGGAATCAATTAACATCCATAGATGTGTCCTATAATCCAGCATTATTAAAGTTTTCTTGTGATAATAACCTATTAACCAGTCTAGATGTCTCAAATAATATAGCTCTGGAGTTTTTGGGTTGTGGTTATAATAATTTGGGTGGGTTGGATGTGTCAAAAAATACTATGCTAGAAACATTATGGTGTTCAAATTGTGAATTAAACTATTTGGATGTTTCACAAAATACTGCACTATATTACTTTATGTGCGATTATAATTTTTTAACCTCGCTTGATGTATCTAATAATATAGCCCTTTGGAAATTTAGTTGTGGCTGGAATAGTTTGAATGCTTTGGATGTGAGTAATAATGGTAAATTGGAATACTTGAGATGTGATGATAACCAAATAACCAGTTTGGATGTATCCAATAATACTAAACTGAGATTCCTTAGTTGCAGTATGCCTTCTTTGTATGAAGTCTGTGTCTGGGAGATGCCATTTCCTCCCGCAGGAGTCGCAGTAGCTACTACAGGCAGCCCCAATGTATTTTTTACAACGGATTGTAATTAGGTTTTTATTAACTCTTCTTCCGCAGAGTCATTATCGCATTTGAAGTAGTGCTTTCTCGTCAAGCTCCATAATAAACTTTCTTGCAGCATCCATACTATCCACCCAATATAGATTCAAAAAGTTATATACTGGTGGTCTGCCTTCAGATATCATAATATTGTAAATCTTACAACCATTCCTATAAATGCTGATGAATATCTTATTTGGTCTTACTCGCATTGTAGCCTTATCGCCACGAGCAATAATAGATTTATGTAGGAAAAATGCAATATGAACCATAAGAATTAATACGATTGAATCTAGATTTTGTTATATATTTGATCTTATGGAGAAATACGATATTAAGAAACTGGTAGATAAAATATGTGCACAACAATGCATCTATGATATGGAACGTATAACCCAAAAGGAATTGGATAGGGTAGATATGGGTAATATAGACGACCTTAGTCCAGAAGAATGGGATGATTACAGTCGTAGGGTTTATGATATTCATGGCTACGTTCATGGTAGAAAGTTCAGAAACTTCATTCCAGAGTACAAGCCATTAGTAAATAAATTGAAAGAAATAAAAACCCCCTGATTTCTCAAGGGGTTCAAGTTTTTCAGAATGATTTATTCACAGTCTGAAGTAAATTCAAAATAATCTACTTTAATCTCTCCATTGGCATCCATGCTAAAATGACCCTTCCATGTCATGAAATATTTTACACCTTTTTTTCCAACGTATACAAGTTTACTGCTTAAATTCCAAACCTCTTGGTCGTTATTTTTATTAACATTATAAATTTCATTACTTACATCCTTTACTTTATAAACCATACCTGTTTCACATCCTGTCAATCTCCCATATTTAGTATTAAAATGTACGCCTGTATTATTACCTTCTTTATCATAACGATATATGACATTATAAATAATATAGCCAGTTATGGGTTCTGGCATACACCAAGCGGTGGGATCACATTCAACATCAAAAATCCATTCATCGTGAACGACTTGAGCATTAGCTTGACTTGTAGCAAAAAAGGCTACAACAAAAATTAGAAAAAAAGAAATTTTTAATTTTTTCATAATAATAGAATTTTGGGGTTAGGGGAAAAATAAACATATCAACATAAGTTACGTCCATTTCTTGAGATAGCCAAATCTTTTTATGTTATTCAATTGATTTCTAGATTATCCAAATTGAGGTCTGAAGTACAGATGATCTTTGTGGGTAGGTGGCGGTTGTGATATGAAATAATTTTGGTCAATAAACTCAATTGCCGTAACTTGTATAGTTGTGTGTTATATAATATCTCAACTGAATAATTTTACTTGTTTTAAAATCTAACTTAATCCTTTTATCATGAAAAAATTTATTATTGCAACAGCTTTTATCCTGTTAACAGGAATTGTTTTTGGACAGGCTCTACAAAAGGGAAATCTTGTTGGAGTTCATGTCCATGATCTCGTACTACAACCCGATGTAACATATAATCAATGGAAAGATTTTATGGTAAATAAATTTATTCCAAAAGTAAATGAAGCTTTTCAGGGTGATGCAAAAATGTATCTCTTAGATGGGATTAGAGGTGAGAGCAAGAATAAAATAGGTACAATATTTGTTTACAAATCAGAGGAAGCCAGAGATAAATATCATAATGATGATGAAAGTTTTACTGAACTTGGCAAAAAAATGATGGAGAAATTAAATTCTGTAGTTGAAGAAAGAGGAAAATACGATAAACAATCTAACTCTAAATACACCGACTGGATAGTACAATAGCATTTTATTAATAATCTCAAACATTAAATCGGCACACAACAACTGAATATACACAATAACTGTTAAAGCAATTGTTGGGTGGATTTGTTATTCTTTTTTCTATTCTAATCAATTATTTGGGGTTGGTAACGAATTGATGTATATTTATATACCAATCACAACACATAAACCTGATGCCTGAAAAATCCAAAGATCCATTTCAGTTTTGGGAGGAGTTAAAGCGTAGGAGGGTTATTCGTGTAATTACCGTTTATGCAGCTGCTGCCTTTGTTCTATTAGAACTGGTGGATATAATTTCTGAACCTTTTGGCTTACCTGATTGGACATTGAAGCTTGTTACTGTCCTCTTAGTCGTTGGTTTTATCATTTCTGTCATTCTATCATGGATATATGATGTAACTCCTGAGGGTATTGAAAAAACAAAGCCATCAAAAGAAGTTGAAAGTGTAGAAGCACCGCCTGCCTCAAAAGGATGGAGAATTGCCACTTTTGTCAGTGTTTTAATAATCATAGCTTTTGTTGTGTTTTATATCGTGGGTAATAACAAAAAGTCATTTGATATATCTAAGCTTGAAAAATCCATCGCTGTACTGCCATTCAGAAACGACAGCCCAAATCAGGAACGAATGTATTTCATAAATGGGACGATGGAGTCAATCCTGGACAATCTATGTAAAATTGAGGATATTAGGGTTGTTTCACGGAATTCTGTTGAACAGTACAGGGATAATCCTAAGCCAACACCAGTAGTTGCCGAAGAGATGAATGTAGGCTTTGTCCTGGAGGGAAGCGGACACAGGGACGGGAATAATGTAAGGTTATTTGTACAGTTACTTGATGGCAGGAATGATCAGCACCTTTGGTCCAAATCGTACGATGCGGATATAGAGGAAATATTCTCCATGCAGAGTGAAATAGCTCAACTGGTCGCCGCTGAAATAGAAGCAATAATCACCCCTGAAGAAAAACTTCTGATTGAGAAAATACCTACTACCAGTTTAATAGCACATGAGTTTTACATTAAAGGCAGAGATAAACATAATCAATACTGGTTAGATAATGATAATAGAACGGCTCTTGAAAGAGCTGAAGAACTGTATTATGACGCCCTTGACTATGATTCAACATTTGCTCTGGCATACACAGGATTAGCATATGTATACTGGGATAAGCATTATTGGGAAACTTTTTTCTCAGAAAGTTTCTTGGATTCTGTTTTTATCCTGACAGATATTGCCCTCTCCTTTGACGATCAATTAGCAGAAGCATATACTATCAGGGGAGATTACTATAGAAATAAAGGACTCATAGAAAAGGCTTTAGAAGAATATGATAAAGCGAATAGACTCAATCCTAACAATTGGATGGCATACTTTGGAAAAGGAAAATTGTATAACTCCAGCGACTATGTTAAATGTCTTGATAATCTGCAAAAAGCTGCATCCCTTAATCGCACTTCAGAATTGCCAGTTTTATATAGACAAATTGCGGAGATGTATTATACGGCTGGGTTTAGTGTGAAAGGTAATTTTTATAGTCAGGAGGCTTTAAATTTGGATGGTGATTCAGTAGCATATTATATTAATTTAAACTATAATGAATGGATTCGTGGGAATTTTGAGAAGTCTATTGAATATTTAGAAAAAGGGTATGCAATAGATTCAAACAATATTTCTATAATAAACGTTTTAGGATTTTGTTACATGTTCGTTGGTAAATTTGAAGAATCACTAAAATACTATAAAAAATATGTTGAAAAACTAAATGCTTTAGGAGATCTCAAAATAAATGAAATGCACCGGATTGGTTATTCATACTGGAAAAATGGATACAAAGAAGAGGCTGAATATTATATAAATGAACAATTAGATTATTGTATCAAGGCGATTGAATTGGGACGACAATATTCACAGAATTATTATTCATATTATGATCTTGCAACGGTTTATGCTTTCAGAGGTGAGAAAGAAAAAGCATATCAAAGTCTAAGAATTTTTACCCAAAAAAAGATCATCCCATTATGGGCAGTAAATCTGATCAAGAAAGATTACTTTTTTAACAGAATGAGGGACGAACCCGAGTTTCAACAGATCGTTCGGGAGTGGGAAGCCAAATACCAGGCCGAACATGAAAGGGTCAGGAAATGGTTGGAAGAAAATAATATGTTATAATTAATCCATTGATAAGGATCGATGTCACAACCCACAAACAAACTATCCCAATTTTGGCAGGGGGCCGCCCGTAAAGAAATAACCCGGTGGGTTATTTTAGAGAGGAGCCAGGTTGCAGGGGAGGTATCGTAAAATTAAAATAAAACTAAGTGTGTGCAAAAGAAACCAATAGGCTGAATCAACTCTGGAGCGAGCTGAAACGTCGTAAAGTTTTCAGGGTAGTTGCTATGTATGCAGGTTCTGCATATATAATCATTGAACTGGTTAACAATGTCTCTGAGCCCCTTCACCTGCCTGAATGGACTGCTACAGTAATAATTTTGTTGCTTATAATTGGATTTCCAATAGTTGCCATCTTATCATGGATATTTGATATAACACCAGAAGGTGTAAAGAAGACAGAATCTATTGAAGTGTTGAATGAGCAGGAACAATCTTCTGCACCAGTTAGAAGAAAATTAAGAGTAAGTGATATAATTATTGCGGTATTGGTTGTGGTGGTTGGAATACTAGCGTATCCCAAGATATTCAAGAGAGATAAATTTGAAGGTCTCAGAGATGCAAATGGGAAGATTTCAGTTGCAGTGATGCCATTTGATAACCTAACTGGGGATACTACTTTGAACTTCTGGCAGATAGGGATTCCTGAGATTCTTATTAATGACCTTGGTGCCTCAAATGAGTTATTCGTTATGAGTTCTCAGGTTATGTCAGAAGTGTTTGGAAATATGAGGCAAATTCAAACAGCATCTGTTTTACCTTCAATGGCAAAAAAAGCAGCCTTAAAATTAAAAGTTAGTGTATATATTAAAGGCAGTTATCAACTATCAGGTAACAAAATGCGTATCATGGCAAACCTTGTAAATACAAAAGATGGAGTGATATTAAAGCCTTTTAATGTTGAGGGTAATTTAGAATATGGCTATATAGACATAGGAGATTCCATAAGTAATCAAGTTAAAAATTATCTGGAAATCGAATCACTTAAACATAATGTAGATGTTGGCTTTCAGAAAGCATATACAAGTTCATCAGAAGCTTATCGTAATTATATCGAGGGATTGATCTCTTATCAAAATGGGGAAATTGAGGCTGCCAGACAGTTTTTTACTGAAGCTTTAGAGATTGACTCCACCTTTACCATGGTCATGTTTTACATGGCATGGACCTATAGAAGTCAGGGAAATTATAAAGAGACAACTGAATGGACAGAACGGGCATATGAGCACATTGATAAACTTCCACTGTTATATCAAAACTGGATTCGTTTATGGTATGCTAATCATATAAGTAAAAACTATGATGACATGCAGAAGTATCTAAATATACTTGCAAACCAAGAGTCCAAATCAAGATTATATTGGTATGATGTGGCAGCATATTATGTCTATTCGGACCCTGAAAAAGCGGCTAAATGCATAGACAAAATACTGGAAATCAACAAAGAGAGGGATGAACAGTGGAATTTCTTAAGACTTTATACATATGGTTGGAATGGATATTGTCATTGCTATCATAATATCGGAGAACATGAAAAAGAAAATAAATTATATGAAATAGGATTGGAATTTTTTCCTGAAAGTCAATTTATAAGATTCAACCAGGCTGTGTGTGCTCTATCCCTGGGTGATACAGTAAAAGCAGGGGAGTATATTGATTTCATTATCTTGATTTGCGAGAAAAAAGGCATCAGTGATTCTCAAATTGAATACTATTTGGCAAAAATATATGACCAGGCAAAGATTTTTGATATTGCAGAAGAACATTATCAAAATGCAACTAAGCTTGATCCAGAAAACAAATTTAATGGTCGTTATGCAGAAATGCTTGTTAACAATGACATCGATTTAGAAAGAGGTTTGGAAATGAATCAGAGGTTACAAAACATTTATCCAAATAATCCATTCTATATTAGGCTTCAGGGTTACTGTTATTACAAACAGGGTAAGCACGAGGAAGCTCTGAAAACCTTAAAAATATCAGATTCCCTATTTAAGTACTGGCTTGATGAGGAAAATTACGAATATCTACAGCTTGTCGAACAAGCTCTTGCCAATCAAGAAAAGTAAGCTGTCAAAATAATATATTGTTCAACCAGATCAAAAATCATTAAATGATTAAAAAAAATTCATTTTAAATTAGCGTATCGCAAAAATTCTAACTTTGTAGTACTGAATTTATTCCTGGATTAGAGAACATTAATAGAAACTTTTAAATTGCTGATATTATGAATTTTAGATTTGGATTGGTATTCCTTTTTTATTCATGTAATCTTCTCGGTTTTGGACAAGATTGCCATATTGAAGTGATGGAGCCTGCACAGTTTAAATTTGTAAACCAATTTGCAAAATTCGAGATTGGGTGGTATGATGAATGGCTAAAACATAAAGATTCTGTCAAAATTTTACCTGCTCCTTTGCCAAAACAAGAAAAATGGAACAATCCATACATGAAATTCGATTACACAAGTGCCATGCACGAAGATTCTCATTCTTCAGATGTTAGCAATCTATCAGGACCTTTGCCAGAAAATGTAAATGTCCAGTATTTTCATGTATTGCAAAAAAATAAAGGATTTTCAGGAATGTGTCCTGCCTTCGACTTTGTTGACGATTCAACTTTAGTAACCTTATCTTTTGGACGTGAAAACACTACTTTGTTACTTCTTGATGTGGGTGATACCATCAAGGTGCTTGATGAAATAGAGGTACCTGGTCGTGGAACAAAAGTAATGGAATTGATTGGTAAAAAAGGACGTGAAAAAATATTTCATAATACTGCAGGAGGGGCTTATTCTTATCTTTCAGAAGATAATGAATATTACATTCCTGGAGCGAATAATAATATCCTGAGAATAAATATAAAAAATAGAAAATTTGAGGATGAAATCATACAATCTTTTAATATCAAAACTCAGATTGAAGCTGGGGATCTTGTGGATAAACATCTTACGGAAAAAGATAAAATGAACCTCCTTACAGCAATAATGCCAGACAGACATGGAAATATTTGGTTTACTTCCCGCCATGGAATTATTGGATTGCTACATAGAGATGAACTTACTGAAGAAGGGTGCCCGAAAGTATATGCATCCTATATTGGGTTATTTGGTACAATTGATAAAATCAACAAACACTTTAATGTACATTTTCAGAGCTTTGATGAACTTGAATTGTACAGAGAAATAGAAAATTTTACTCCTGAATTTGAAGAAAAATTCCGTGAAGTCTTTATGGAAACAACCGAAGAAAGAGAAGAAATTCAAAATTCATTTTCCATTGGAAAAGACGGAGTTTTTATTGTCTCTAATTATGCTTTGTACAAACTTCATTTTAATGAGACTACGAAGCGGATAGAACTTGATCCGAAATGGTTGGAAACTTATGAAAAGGGGGATCTCATATATGCCAATGACAGGCAAGTTAAGCCAGGCCAGTTGAACGCTGGTACAGGTACAACCCCAACCTTAATGGATGACCGTTTTGTGGCTATTTGTGATAATGACTCTATCCAGGTAAATATTTGCATTTATTCACAAGAAACCGGAGATTTAGTATACAAACATAAATTATTTACCAATGAAGGTGCAGCAGTAGAAAACTCCCTAGTTGCTTATGGCAACAGTTTTATTGCTGCAAATACTTTTGGTTATGAAGATCCCTTTAAAGAAAATGCCACAACTGGTGGAATTATGCGTTTTGACTATATTGAAGAAAAAGGGATATTTGAATTGGTTGAGGATTGGCCAAAAAGTGGAATTTATGATTGCAAAACTGCTACCCCCAAAGTTTCTACACCTACAGGCATGATTTATGTCTATAATAGGTCAGAAATACCCGTTAATGGCCATTCTGACTGGCAGATATCAGGTATTGATTTCGTGACTGGCTTAAGGGTATTCTATATCAAACCGTATTTTGAAAAGGGCGATTTCAATGATAATATCAGCTTCTTACTTAAATGGGGATCACTGGGTTCAAAGAATTACAACCGAAAGGTTTTTAATAACATTTGGGGAACTTTTACTTTTGGACCTAATAATAGTTTGTATATAGGGGCTTATAGAGGATTTATCAGGATATCATCTATGTAATTTTTGTTATCAGATCCCACATCTTCTAAATCTTTTTCTGTTTGGATTAAGTCAGGATTTTGATAGATACACTCTTTTGTGAAGTGTCTAAATTTAGGTTGAGTCAGTCAAATTTTAATATCATATACAACCAGTTTTATTTCTCAAAAGTTATTTACTTTCCTAACTTTTCTTTCACTGAACCAAGGCTTTTTTTAAGAAATTTTGGTGCATTAAATCTATATCCGGCAAAAATCTGAAATGTTGTTTGAAAATTATTTTGTATTACTGGATTATCACCCTGACTTTGCCTTGTCTGAGAAGCACTTACAAAAAACCCTGTAAAGAATCTTTTATTATTATAATTCAAACCTATCACCTCATTCAGTCTTAATAAAGGTTCATTGTAATAGGAAATAAAATGCTCCGATTCTATGCGAGTATTTAATTTTGTATGACCAAAACCTGCAGATGGTGCAAGTCCAAGAGAAAAAGACCATTTCTTATTTATAACAAAAGTGTGCATATACCATATGCCAACAAGAGCTTCAAAGTTATCAGATCTTTGACTGGACGATTGGCTTGTATCACTGCTTTCATTATTGATCAGATAATAGCTGTAAATAAGTGAAGGCATAAAACTACCGGCACTCTTTGTTTGGACTTCAGTTTGGGTTCGGACTGCCCTTAATGAGAATTCAGGATTAAATTTATATGAAGTTGCACCCCTTATTGAATATGTCTTTAAATCTGGAAACTGGAAGTAGGGATCTTTACCCTCTTCCCAATCAGGAGGTTCGTAATCAACGGAATTGGACAGATAGAATCCTTTAATATGATTGTACTGAAGGTCCTGTATCCAATATTTTGTGATTAGATTCAAATTAAAGGTAAAAGTCTTTGTTTTCCCTTTTAGTTCATCATCATTGTTTCCAGGAATAAATTTGGGCGCAAAGGCAAAAGCTACAGAGAGGAAACGATAACTAAAGAAAAACTTTGTTTTTAAAGTAACGTTTGGCTGAATCTTGTAATGAAAACCTGATCCAGTAATTTCAAATCTTTCATCAAGGTTATAAATACCAAATTTTATGTTTAACAGAGTATCCTTTTTTTCAAAATATGTACTATTTGCTCCCGATAATATAGAATCTGGATTGGATTGGCCTAAAAGCGAGAAAGGCGCAATTAGGATAATGAATATATATAGGAATATAAATTTAGTTTTGGCGTAGTTATTTTTTACTCCAGTGTAAGTTCTCTGTTTAATAAAATGGACTAACCGCATAATTTTATTTCAAGATTATTAAAATCTATGCAGATGCTTATAAAAAAAATTCTTCTAGTAAATTAACACACCCATTCAAGAGTAAAATAAAGATAAATATAGAATCCTTTCATTTTAACATTTCCAAAGTTACTATATTTTTATCTCATCCTTAAATGGGATATAATGAGGAGCTAAATGTAGTTTACTCATTATGTTCGTGAGAACGCCTGCCTGAACAATTCGCCCGTACGATCGGTGGTCATCCGAGCGGATGTGCTACGGGGCAGAATTTTAAATGTTTATAAATATTGCTTAAATGGTTTGGACTTTAGCACCGTTCATCGCTGGCAACTGTTCTATTTTTCCAATTGAAAGTCTATTGTAGAAACCACCCGGACGATCTTAATTTGAGGGGTGTTTTCATCTCTATCATTAATAGTAAAAAGGCCTTGTCTTGCCATCCTGATTTCCCCGACCTTCGAATTAGAATCACGTGCAAATTTTTCTGCAACCTCTCTGGCATTTTTAGTCGCTTCCTCAATCATTGAAGGTTTAAGATCATTCAATCCTGTAAAAATATATTCAATAGGCCTCCAGGTGTTTTTAGATCCGAGCAAAATCCCTTTTGACATAAGTTCGAGAGATTCAGAAAGCGCTTTTTGAAGCTTGTTTATATCATTCGTCCTAACTGTAAATTCTGATTTTGCCAGATATCTGAATTCGTTGTTCTGAGAATTAGAATTATATATATCAGCACGAACATCACTAATATTCGTGCTCCCTTTCGTCAGTTCATCCTTTTCAAAACCTTGACCAATAAAAAAATTGTATACTTCATCATTTTGCTTTTCAATATTAATTTTTAGAGAGTTGAGATCATTTGCAGTGAGTGTAATATTTATTGGCCAAACCGCTAGATCAGCATTTACTTCACGTTCAGAAAGACCTTTTACTTGAACAAATCTGTCATACTTTTTGCCAATTTTATGCATGTTTCCGACAAAAAATCCTGCCATTACAATGGAAGCACACAATATTAAGGTTTTAAACCAATCAATTTTCATCATTTCTTAATTTTAAATAGTTACCCAACTTGTCTATATAGTCAACTATACATGCTAAAGTTAAATAATATATCCCATATAGGTATGTATTGTGTACTTTTTCCAATTTTGAGTTACCTAATAGTTATAAATCTTTTGGCTGTATAGGCACGATCTCCTCTTTAGATAATTCCTCAACTAAATATTGATCGTGGATAAAATGGGTATAGAGTTGGGTAACCGGAGCATAATTTGACCCCACCCAGCGCCTAGAGAAATCACAGGCTCGATTGTCCAGTTGGATGTGCAGCGGGGTAAATAAACTTGATTTTCATTCTCAAATGTTGTAACTTACAGCTAATATTATTTGACCCTTACCATAGTGAGACCAATACACAAAATAATCTTAATTCTGTTTTCCATTATTATCTTGAGCCAATGCAGGAAAGATGATCCTGTTGTTAATATTCCAGATTATAATTTTTTAAATGCTCTGATTGAACAGGGTGTAGATACAAATGGGATGGTATCATTAGTCCAACTGAAGCTGAGGTGGTAATAACATTAAATGTTGACAATGATAGTATTTCAGACTTAACAGGTATAGAAGCATTTATCAATTTAGATACTCTTATGTGTCTCCGCAATCAATTAACAACCTTGGATATTTCAAAGAATTTGACCTTAACATTTTTGAATTGCGATATTAACGAATTAACTACTCTGGATGTTTCTAATAATACTTCAATAACTTCTTTGAGTTGTGCTTGTAACCAATTAACCAGCCTTGATGTTTCCAATAATACTGATTTAGTTTTGTTAAATTGCACGGCTAACCAATTAACAAGTTTGGATATTTCCAATAACACTTTTTTAGCCTCATTATTTTGTGAGAGCAACCAATTAACCAGTTTAGATGTTTCTAAAAACACAGCTTTGGAAAGATTGTTTTGCGAAAATAACCAACTAAACTTCCTTGATGTTTCTAATAATAGTGCCTTATATATGCTGGACTGTTCTAATAACCAGTTAACTAGTATTGATGTATCCAATAATACTGCTCTGGAAAAGTTTTATTGCAGCAATAACCAATTAACCACCCTGGATGTATCAAATAACACTGCTCTGGATTGGTTAAATTGTACTATTAACCAGTTAACCAGTCTGGATGTCTCTAATCTGCATTATTTACTTAAATTTAGGTGTGATAGTAATCAATTGATCAGCCTGGATGTTTCTAATCAAACTAAATTGATAGAATTGTATTGTGGTGATAACCAATTAACCATCCTTGATGTCATCAATCAGTTTGATTTGTGTGTTTTGTCTTGTGGTGGTAATCAATTAACCAGCCTCGATCTTTCAAATAATTCTAACCTGGGATTTAATGCAGGTTACTGGATAGAATGCCATCTGGAGATTAAAGATATGCCAACCCTGGAAGAAGTATGTGTATGGACAATGCCCTTCCCACCCGATGGCTTTAAGCTTTGTGCAGAAGGTAGCCCGAATGTATATTTTACTAAAGATTGTAATTAGAACAACCTTTCCACCTCAGAGCCACGATCTCTTTTCAAGATGTAATTCCTCAAATAAATATAGTTCGTGCATAAAATGGGTATAGGGTTTGGTAACTAAGGCATAATTTCACCTATGTTAGTAATATCGGGAAATAGTTTTTGCACCCTATATAAAAAAAGAGGTGATAGAAGTTATTACGGCTTATAAAAAAGAGGTATAATAGAAGTTTTAGATTAGGGCTAAAAAGAGGGAAAAAGGATTAAAAAAATATAGAGAGAGATCTATTTGCTTAATTCATCTTCGTTAATTATAATTGCTGTTTCCCTGGCTTCATTCGGACAAAAAGATGAAGTTTTAAAAAAGTTGGGTCAAATTAGGAATTGAATTAATCATCAATCTTCGAGTTCAGGTTCTGAATTAATTTTTTGAGACTTCCGTTTTCTAGGTTTTTCTGCAAAGAAAATTGCATATATCCCATGCTTTTGGTTGCTTTCAAGAATGATTTTAACTACTCCAGCAAGAGGTATGAAGAGGATCATTCCTGAAACGCCCCAGACCATTCCTCCAATGATTATGGCAATGAAAATAACAAAAGCATTCATTTTTAATTTATCACCTACAATCCATGGCCTGATAACATTATCCTGGATGAAATTCATCACAAATAATGCAACAAATATCAATAATGGAATAAGAGAATTCTCATTAGTCAGAAATGCAAATAAAATTATAACTAACAAGCCTATGGGATTTCCGATGAATGGGATTAGATTCAAAATAGCCAGGAACACTCCAAAAAATAACGGGAATTTTAACCCGAAAATCTGTAAGACAGCATAATTCATTACAGCTGAGATTAAGGTTATGGTCACTAATCCAAAAATATAGCTTCTTATCAGGTCCAGCGATTTATTAAACCTTTCTTTAGCCAGGTTAAGACGATCAATGCTTTGAAATTTTCCCATATAAAATTGGATAACCAGATCTCTGTAATAGAGAATGAAGAACATATAGAACATGATCAGAATAATGTTCCAGATATCCATCCCCATGACTTTTATGAAATCCAAAACCAGGTTGGTGTGATTAGTTACCCAGTCACTGAAATATAATTTATCAATATGGTCAGGAATATAAATTCCAAATTCTTTCAGTGCTATTGATATATCATGTATCCTTCCAGATAAGGTTTCGGACAGACCAGGCAAATCCCTGAAAATATGACTAATTTCAATGAAAAAGAAATATCCAATTCCAAGTAAAACCAGAAACAATACCACAAGAAAAAGTGTATTTATCAAAGTTCTTGGAATCTTTGTTTTTTCTTCAATGCTATTAAGGAAGCGATAGCTTGATAGGCCAATTAAAAGGGCCCACGCCAATGGTATCAGAAAGGATTTTCCAACAACCATGGTTATGATAATAAGTGTTGCAACTACAAGACGTGCAGTAGTTTTGAGTAGATTATTATTTTCATCCATGGTATTTCAATTAAAATAAACTATTTCTAAAACTTATACTTTGATCTTAGTTTCTAAAGTTATCATTAACTAATACCCAAGGCTGTTAATGGAAATCAAATCTACTTTTTTTTCTTTTCTTTGGTTCCTCCAAAAAGTTTTTTATGTTGTAAATTTTTGGCCACCTGTTCAAATTCAATCAGTGTTTGGTTGAGATTATCTATGGTATAGCCAATTGTATCGGCAAATGTGCTATCATATAATATTTTGTTTATTGCACCATTTCCACTATTTATTGCTTCAGCAGTTTTACTTAATTCAGATGTTGTTTTAGCAAGATCTTTGGTAGCTTCTTCTGTGTTTACAGCGATATTATCAACTTTCAATAGTATAGAATCTATTTGGTTTGTAATATCTTTTCTGTAAATCAATCTTCCAATATCACTATTAGGATTTTTCAATTGGCCAGTAAGCTCTTTTAGATTATTTGTAATGACAGCAAAATTATGAGTGGTTTTATCCAGGTTAATAGCAAGACTGGAATCGTTCAACAGTCGTCCAAAGTTGCCCTCACCTTCATTGATTCTATCAGTAACCTCTGCCAGGTTTGTAATTATTACATTGACTTTATGCAATTCCTTACTAATTTCATGAAAAACTGCTTCAAAATTGGTTGATTCATTGGCCTCAAGAAAATCACCTTCAGATACATGATCCTGCTCTGCTGTTCCACTATGAATAACAAGCATTTTATCTCCAATCAGGGCCTCTGGCTTAATTTCTACTTTTGAATCTTTTCTAACGAACTTAACCATTTTTCTGTCAATAAACATATCAACATGAACACTGGTGTCGGTAACAATTTTTAAGTCGCCTACTGTTCCAATAATAATACCTGAAAACCTAACATGATTTCCAGACCGAAGTCCGCTGACAGATCTGAAAGAGGTATGAATAGTTAAGGTTTTTGAAAATAATTTGCTGTTGCTTCCAATAACATAAAAAATGGCAATAAATAGAATTGTTCCTACCAATATGAAAAGGCCAAGTCTGATTTTTCTTCCTCTATCGTTCTGCATAATAGTTGAATTAAAATTATTTAAAGAATGAATTCACAAATGGATCTGGATGATGCTTCATTTCATTTATTGTTCCACCAGCCTCAAATTTACCCTCCTTAAGCACTCTTATTTGGTTGGCGGTTATTTCAATGCATTTTATATCATGAGAGATTATCAATGAGGCAGTATTATACTCTTCCTGAATTTTCAAAATGAGTTCACTTATCTCCCCGGATGTTACCGGATCAAGCCCGGTTGTTGGCTCATCATACAGCAATATGTCAGGTTTCAATATCAGGGTCCGAGCTAATCCGATTCTTTTCATCATACCACCTGAGAGCTCAGATGGCATCTTATCAATGGCATGAATCAACCCCACATTCTCAAGTGCTTCTTCAACAAGCTCATCACGCTCCTTATTTGATTTCTTTTGACCTAAAGAATGTTTCAACGGAAATTCAAGGTTTTGTCTGACAGACATGGAATCATATAATGCCCCTCCTTGAAATACATACCCTATCTTAGTTCTTAATTCAGATAACTTATCATCTTTCAGATCAAGAATGTTTTGCCCAAGAACATTAATGTTACCCTCATCAGGTTCAATCAATCGCACTATACACTTGAATAGAACCGATTTCCCTGTTCCAGAGTGCCCAAGAATTACAATGTTTTCTTTCCTATTTAAGTCGAGATTAGCTCCCGTAAGAATGTGGAAATTACCGAAGGATTTTTTTACATCGCTTACTTTTAATACAATACTATTTGAGGAGATCTGATCCATTCTATTACATGAGTAAATGAGTTATCTGAACAGCAATTAAATCAATAATAAAAATGGATATAGAGGCAACCACCACTGCTGAATTTGCTGCTTCACCAACACCTTCTGTGCCTCTTCTTGCATTATACCCTTTATAGCTACCAATCACTCCAATAGCTAAGCCAAAGAAAAAGGTTTTAATTATAGTCGGGAAAAGATCAAAATAATGCATCACATCAAATGCCTTATGTATAAAGGTTTCAATCGAAATGTTATAAAGCGAGCTTGCACTTAAAAATGAACCAATCATAGCAAGTGCATCAGCATATAAAACCAATAATGGTAACATTAAGCTAACACCAATTACTCTGGTTGCAACGACAAAACTCATTGGGTTTGTAGCGGAAACTTCCATGGCATCCAGTTGTTCAGTAACACGCATGGATGCCAGCTCAGCCCCGATACCTGATCCAACCTTTCCAGCAACAATAAGAGCTACTATTACAGGACCAATTTCTCTTATAATTGAAAGCGAAACCATTCCGGGAAGCATTGATTCAGCGCCAAATTTGGCCAGTGTGGGACCTGATTGGAGAGTAAGGACCAAACCAAGTATAAAGCCCGTAATTGATATAAGAGGGAGGCTTTTATTTCCAATAAGATAGCACTGTCTGAGTAATTCCTGAATATTTACACCATGCCTTAGTAAGTTTCTAAATATACTGGAAATAAATGAAACTATTTCACCGATTCCAATCAGGAACTCGATAGTTACTTTACCTAATTTAGATTCCTTCCCCATGTATAAATCAAGCTGTTGGGCGTAAAAATATATATAATATCTTGAATATTTATTCAATTTATGACAGAAACAATATTTTATTCCCCATTTTTTATTTCTATTAATCCTGATTTTATGAATTAAATGTTCTTTTACTTGCATTTCACTCCCAATATTTAATTACATTTTATATCTATCAAAAGAGCATCACTCAGGATACACTCCTTATTTTCACTTACAGTCTACACAAAAAACATTAATACCCCAATTACCACTGAAACTATAAATACAACACATCCCTTTCTATCCTCTTCTGGATTATATCCACTTTAATATTTATCCTTCGATGGCCAAAATAAATACACCAGTGTTCCAATTAACATAATTACTATTATTATTTCCATTACTTTGATTTTTTAATTAATAAAAAAAGGAGAGAAAATTTCCCTCCTTTTAGAATGATCATTCCTGTAAAATTGCTACGTTTATCAGTGGTCTTTTAGCGAGAGACCTTCTCACAAACAATGCCTAAAAATACATCTTAACTCACTCATTATTTGTTATTATTCTAAAATTCCAGATATAATATGCCTTACCCTTTATGATATAAACATCCTCCAATTCTAAAGTGATTTTAACCGCATCTACTACAGCTAAATCACCAATCATATAATCTGGTATCATCCGTATAATAATCACCCTAAATGGGCAATAAACACGTCTAATTTCATTTTTAGTATCAATTACCAGGATACTATCAGATTTTACATAAGTTAGAAGATCCTGGATATATTTCATTTTATCTTCCATTATCAAAAATTGTCTGATTTCTATTCTAAGTTGAAAGAATGCCCATCACTTCCCATGATATTTGAAAATCAATTGTTTCAATAATCTATCCTCCACACATAGTTATTCTTACACAAATTGATAGATAAGTTACCAGGAAATGACAGGCATCTTTTATCTCTGAAACACCTATAAACACTAGTTTACGAACCAGTGCCCAGTGCCTGATTTTAAAGCCCCCTGAAGGCCTTTGATGAAGGAATGACTCCCAGCCCCCCTGTCCAGAAAAGTGTCGATATAGGAGCTCTTATTGGCTCCTGTGAACAGGTTGTATAGCCTCCATAAGTCAATATCTCCATCTTCATTTCTACTGAAAGATTCATCTGCATAATAGTCCCTGGTGACCATAGATACCTGTGAATCCATCAATGGAATCCTGGGTAGTTCTTTCTTTACTTTGGGTGGCAGATACTGATACATCCGTGACCTTCCAACCAACTGAGCAAACTGTTTTTCTGTTAAACTAAAATCCTTCAATGTTGCAAAGTGTTTTACCTCGGTTAATGCATCATAGTTGGAGAATAACTTAAATGCTTCCTCCACAATTTCAGAAACTGACCTGGCTCTTATTTCTCCCATGAAGCCATCCGTACTAATACATAAATTGGTGCAAACCATATTCTTAAATCCAATAAAGATTTTAAATTTCTCCTCGGTTTTTCGTGAATAGAGGTTCTCTTGATTATAAGCTCTCACACCACCAATACTTAAGCTAAGTTCATTGCCATTGACAGTATCCTTAATGGAAGGAATATCCACCGAAAATGCCATTCTCTCCCAGTAGATGGTTTTCTCATTTTCTGAAAGAAATTTGGCAGGTTTACCCATTGCCTCAGGAATCCTGCCCTTTATTGGATGTGATACCCTGACAGCCGGAGTTAAAATGGTTTCATTGGTAAACCAGTTCTGAGCTGCTAAACCTACTGCCTCAATAAACTGATTGTGGCTGATGGTAGTTTCATTGTCCTTGGCAAATACAGGAATGATACAGTTGTTCTTTAAGGTATCAAAATCAATTTTATTAGTGTTTGATTCAATAAAACCATCCGATGATGACACCTGTTCAGAAACAACTTCTTTTTCATTATTCTGTAATACTTCTACTAGTTCCATAATTTGAGTATTTAGATTAAACAACGGTTAACTGAGGTTCTACTACCTTACCAGCATTACACCAGTTCAGGATGCGTTTGCCAGTGTTTTCTGTTAAAACCCAGCCTGGTTTATCCATAAACAAACCTGTACGATCTTTTGAAGCTGTAGCATGGTGTTTAATATCAAGGTCAAATACCAATGTGAATTCGTAATCCATGCCTTCTCTGGTAACACCTTTTAGCCCTACTTTCTCAGGAACATACTTACCATTCTTCTCAGATAATACATAATCTTGCTTACTTCTTATAGTAGCGATGATATGACTTCTTGAATGGAGCATTTTCTGAACAAATGCATTGTGTCTCGGAGTAACTTTATTCCAGTTGGTAAATGAATTACCTGTCATGTTACCATGTGTTTCCAGAATCCCACCTGAGCCTTCCCATTCCTGACTTATACTATCAATGATAATTACTTCCATTCCTGCTCTTTCACAGGTCTCAATAGCCTGAATGTACCTCTCTGGATTAAATGGTTTATCAAGGCTCAGTACATTGAAGTTTCCTAAATGAGCATACAGATCAGCTGAATGATTTTCAGTATCAATCACTGCAATCTTTCTCCAATCGTTTGTTAGTCCAAATGCAATTAATAATGCACTGTAAGTTTTACCAGATCCACTTGGACCCTGGATACCCAACTTTATTTTAGCCTGGGTTCTCTCAGCTGTTCTTAAATTTAAATTCATATCTAATATTTTTAATAGTTTAGAAAAAAAAGGGAGGAAATTTATCCTCCCCATGTGTTACATAGAAGTAACCATTTCTTCAGGCTGACCTTCAAATACAACTTCTTCAGCTGTCTCACCTTCTTTGACATACACCCAACGATGTTCCAGAATGATAATCTCACCAGATTCTTTAATAGTGTGCTCAAATGGTTCACAGCTTATCTTCTGAATAGACCCAGGGATTTCCTGACCAATAAGATTGTTGCATACTTCATCATTGAATGTAGATGGAATAGAGGCAGTCTTACCAGTTGCATAATAGTTCCCAGAGTCACGAGATTTAACCATTTCAATGCCTCCCTGAAGAATCAAAGCATTGAACTCGGTTCCCTCAGAGTTAATTCTCTTTTTGTAATCAACAATTGTTACCATGTGCGTTAGTTTTTAAGTGAATAAATAAATTTGATTAGCAAGATGGGGGGTATATCCCCATCCAAAGCTTAGGGGGAGTGCATAGATAAGATAGTCGACACAAACGACAATAATTTTAAATCGGTTTAAAAAATTTAAAATTTTTTTGAGTTTATGCTATTTAAAATTAGAGAATTTTGTTTCCTGATTATGAAACTCGGAGGTAGATAAATAAATATTTTTGTAGTTAATTGCTAAAGCCTTGATAATTAAATGAAATACCTAATTAAGAAAGTAAAATCACTAAATTCTGGTAGAAATGTATGATTTACACCAAATTTTGATACATTTTCTAATTCCAAAGAAGTTCACTTTAAGCTATAATATAATATTTGGTATCCATTCTAGAATAGTGAAATGATGGGTATAGGGGTGGATGTTGACACACTTATACATTTGTTAATCCCACTAATCCCAGTTAACCCCACCTTAAACCCGCTTTAAAGCCTTGTATATTGTACGATTGGGGATAAGGGAGTAAGATTTCCTATTTATAGTAGGGGGAGAAATAATAATTATTAAATAAAGTAGGATTTGTTATCCCCTTAATCCCAATCCCCCATGAATAGGGGGATTGAGTAGGGATTATAATGGGATTATTGGGGGTTATTGGGGTTAGAAAATGTTAGATAATTAATATTACCGCTATGCCTCCTATCTAGTATTAATCCTTTAATGCTTGCATATTCTATTATGCAGTTGGTAAATGATCGCTGATGATAAATCTTTACATTTGGATATTGTATCAGGAATTTGTTGAACAGTTTATTTTTATCATGTTCAACACCTATCTCAACTTCATTTTCAATAAATTCAATTACTTCTTTTCCTAGTTTTTTTACTAACCTTTTATATTCAATATTCATAGGCTCAGAGTGCATGATCTTATTTTTTAAGAATGATTGAGTTGCCATAAGCATTAGATTAAAGAATAGGTTCCACTGCTGATCATTCCAATCACGAAAAAACTGATGTCCAAACTTTGAATCTGGTCCGTATCCAGGTTTATAGAAATTTGTTAATTCAAATTCTTCTCTTCTTCGACGAGCTGAATCGGCTTTATCTCCAACAATATAATTTGTAGTTATCAATATCTTTGGAGATTCTGCATATGGTATAGTAAATTTTTGTTCACCTTTTTTTTCTACTTGAAAACCTTCAGTTATAACAGCAAAAAATCTTTCAAAGTTGAAATTTTTCTTGGTGTCGTCAACCTGGAATATTTTTGTATCTGGCATTACTTGTTGAAATACAAATCTATCATCTGGATTAATACTTTTCCCATCTTCTTGCACTACTTTTCGTAATTTACCAATACTCCTGGCTAACAGAGTCTTACCTGTGCCACCACAAGGTTCATCTGACACCTTTTCATCCATAAGAACTACAGCTTTTGCAAAGGTTTCATCCTTATACTCATGTAATAAATACCCAATTAGAGATAAAAGGTGTAAATATCTTTTCTTAGTTTTTTCCTTATCCTTGTGACTGGTTATGTCTTTTATAAAATTATGAAAGATACAATATCTAAATACCTGAAAAGTGTTCTTAATAGTAAACACCTTATCAATTATTTGGCTTTTCCATATAATTTTTTCGAGATCCGTGTAGCTCAAATATTTTATTCCGTCCTGGTTAACCTCAGCTATTACATTCCTAAAATAATAGAATGCTCTGTCCTTGGTATCCCTGTTGAACTCACCATTAAAAGTTGATAATGATGCCAAAGTTTTCTCATTAATTAGTGAATTGATACTTTTCAGGTATACATTTAATACCCTGTTTTTCCCAATTTTTCTCAGATAATCACTAGTTAATTGAATGATATAATCCTGATTAATAAGTTCTGCCTGATTATTTATCACTTGAATTAAAAGCGGCTTTATGTTTTTTCTGCCTTCTTCTGAGTAATACTTCACTATACCATGAGACCTTAAAAACTCAAAATACTCTACCAGATTAATCTTAAGTCTTTTGTTTTCCAAATACCAGAATGGAGTTATTTGATTTTTTTCATCTTTTATAACCTCTGAGCTATTTGACTTAATTGGATTAGCTTCTTTCTGTTTTTCTGGCTTATCACTATCCTTAGGTTTTTCCACCTTTGTACTCGGTTTTTGCCCCATTGCCATTTTTTCAAAATTTGACAAAGGTTTAACTGTATTGTTATTATTATTTTTCATAACTATGCCCTCCCTCTTTTCGATTCCATAAAAGAGCTTACATAGTGATCTTCAAGATGTTTCTCAAGGTCAGACATCTTATAATAGATCTTAGAGCCTACCTGTGAAAAGGGGATGATCCCCTTATCACGATAGTTTTGCATAGTTCTGGCTGTAACCTGAAGTAGCTCTGAAGCGTCCTTATTGGTTAACCATTTTTTTCTTTTACCATTGGAATTTTGCATCCCTGAAAGTTTTTGATTGATTTCTTCAATTTTTTGAAGCAATTCTTGATAACTTTCAAAATCAATTAATTTTAATTCTTTCATGATTTCTGTTTTTTAAGTTTTTAAAAAGAATTGCCTCTGGCCAGAAACGAATTCACTGACAAAACTAAAACAGTAGCAGTACCCAAGTCTCCCACTTGAATTCAAGTTGAATGAAATTATTTTTAAAATAATTTTAGAAAAAGAGAGGGGATGTTTGTTAACAGGCTGTTAGTCAAACTTTTTATCAATGTAATTTTCTAGAGAAATTTTTAGTTCATCAATGAACTTTGTTGGATTAGTTCTAGTGGTTGCTCTGGATAATTTACTTTCAGCATCCTTTATTTCAAGATTAAAGAATTGAGAAATCAACTCAATAGCTTCTTTTCTTGTAAGGTCTTTGGTGGAGTTCTGAATGGAACCACTCTCAACTAAGGCTGTAATAAGCTCAAGTAAATCAGTGTCATTCTTTCTCCAAATTAAGGTTCCTAAACTTACAGGAATGTCGGCAATTGCTTTCACATAATCATCTGATTTTTCAACAATTTTCTCACGAATCTCGATATAGTCAATGATTTTATTAATACAACTTACCTGTTCTCTCCAAAAATGTGACAGGGCAAAATGAATCCAGTTATTTATAGTTGGATAACATGTTTCTTCTGGTAGATTTGTTTTTATTGGAGCATCTGACCTTTGATACAAGACTTCATGCCTATCAGGGCAGGTATTCTTGATCTGCTTAAATTCATTAAGAATATCTCTAAGTCTAATTTTTATTGTCGAAAAATAATCTAAAATATCCCAGATCCCCATTCGGAGTTTAATATTTTTATCAATTTCTTCAATGGTATTTTTGGTAAGACTGTTTAAATGTCTTGAGTATTTCCAGTTATTATAGAAGAGTTTTTCTTCAGGGTGAATATACTTTTCATTAAAAACTACTGTAAATGGAATATATGGATGAGAATCCCATGCAATTGTCTTGCCATCAGTTGTTTTAATCTCTCTTGAAGAAACTTCAGTAATAGATATTTCATCAGTTATTGGATTCATCCAAGGATATCCTTCGTATACTTTATCTGAAAATTGAATTTCTATATTCAAGGTTGTTAGCTCTTCAAACAGAGCTTCTGATTTGAGGGTTGCAATTTCCATTTTAGATTATTTTATTATCAATTCATTAGCATCATCCAGAACGTCATTTTCAAAACTATCCAGATATATCTGTGTAGTTTCTTCAGTCTCATGACCTAAACCCTCACTAATTACTGCTGTTGGAATACCAGCTCTTTTAGCAATAGTAGCCCAGCTATGACGTGCTGTGTAAGTAGTTATTGGTTCTTCTATGTCTGCTAATTTAGATAAAATTTTAAGTTTTTTATTCATCAGCCTCATTGCGTTACGATAATCGAGGTATTCCTGGCCCTTCCTTAGTAGAATAGGAAATATATAATCCTCTGGATTCTTTAGGTCTGAGTATTTTTCAATTATCTCCATTGATTTATCCACTAGCTTTATTGAGAATTTCTGACCAGTTTTTCTACGGGTGTAGTAAATCCTATCCTTTTTAATATCTCCAGCCTTTAAGTAAGCTATATCAACAAAAGACATCCCTCGGTTATAAAAGCTGAATAGAAACAAATCCCTTGCTTTTATTAACTCAGGTTTAGCTTTAATCTTAAGGTTTCTGATTTTATCAATATCATCTTTTTTAATGGCTCTTTTTTGAGTGGGTTCGGATTTTATCTTAAATTTCTTGAATGGATTAAACTCTTCATTTACCTCACCTTCTTTGATAGCTCGGTAATAGATTGCTCTGAGGGTTCTAAAATGAATGGAATTGGTATTTGTCTTATTGCCTTTCATTATCAAATAATCCTGGAACTCATTCAAAAGCTTGTAATCAATAAATCTAAATTCAATATCCTGTCCTTTTCTAAATTCTTTAAATACATTATAAGTATTACGATAAACCCTGGAATTTCCAATTTGACCAAGTGATTCCATTTTTTTAATAGTCTTATCAGTAAATGGTAAGATTGAGTTTGATCTTTTATCCTCAGAAATATTATTTACAATATCACTTACGGTAAAAGGTTTCTTATTTCTTTCAAGATCTAATATAGCATCTGTAACTTCAGTTAGCTTTTCACGGATCTTGTTTGCAAGTCTTACAGAATTTGGATGTTTTGAATTAGGAACATTGGCTTCGTAGTTCCATTGTTCAGGTTTTGCATAATAACCTAGCCAGATAGTTTTCTTCTTTCTATCCTTAATTATTTGCATAATAATAGGGTGGGAGCCATCCTCTAATTTCTTATGTTTGTAGAGCTGAATTTTTACAGAAGCCATAGTTTGAAAATGTCTAGGTGAAACATAGGTGAAACAAATATAGCATTTTTATTCAATTTCATTCATTTTATTGAATTTCTGAAAATACTATAAACAGTAGCTTTTATTGATTATGACTGAATTTGAGAGCAATTAAGTGAAGTGGGCTGCATGCTTTGG
>CAVVRY010000013.1:0-72861 GCA_963750735.1 uncultured Bacteroidales bacterium
ATGTGGAAGGTTTCCCAAAAACTGGTGCGCAGATACCTTCAGAAGTCTTTTCTACAATAATGTTCTACAATTCTGTGAACACGCTCTCCAAAATGGCTGAAGCTGTAGGAAGGAAACAGAAGGCAGACTACTATTCTGAGTTGGCTACAAATGTTAAAGAAGCATTCATAAACCAATTTGTGGATGATAATGGAATAATTGAGGGTGATGCCCAGGCTTGTTATGCAATGGCTTTGAATTATGAAGTCTACTCTCCTGAGCTTGAAAGTAAGTTTGAAAAACGAATGATAGAAAAATTCATTCCATACAATGGTCGCATGAATACCGGCTTTCACTCAACTCTTTGCCTGATGAAAGAGCTTGCAGAAAGAGGATATTCAGATAAGGCTTTTGAGCTGTTAGAAACTACGGAGTTCCCCTCCTGGGGATATTCAATAGAACAGGGTGCCACCAGTATTTGGGAAAGATGGGACGGATATGTAAAAGGTCGTGGATTTCAGGGGGCTGGTATGAACTCTTTCAATCACTATGCTTTTGGCGCCATTGGGGAATGGATGTATGAAAATATACTTGGCATAAATCCCGATGTTGACTCACCTGGATACAAACACTTCATTTTAAAACCTCTTCCGTATGGTTCTCTGACCTGGGCAAAGGGAAGTTATCATTCCATTTGTGGCAAGATTGAAGTCCAATGGGAAAAGAAAGAAAACCAATTTACATACCAATTTAGTGTTCCTGCCAATACTTCAGCAACCGTATATATTCCCATAAATAATTATGAAATGGTATGGCTGGATGAAAAAAAATTGTCAGAAATTTATCAGGCTGATGAGATAATTCTGGAAAACGGATATGCTATATTTGAAGTTTCGTCAGGAAGCTACCTTGCCACCTCAGAATTATAAAGATTATTCCGTACTTTATTTTAGAATTATTTACTTTTATGTAAAATCCTGTTGGTTTGAGTTTAGATGTATTGGATTAGCTAATTTATCCTATTTTTAATGTTTGGATTCTTTTTTCATTAGGATATTCATCTAATTTGTTGAAATCTTAATACTTATGAAGTATATATGTAGTCTGTTACTTTTGTTTTTGGTCATTAATCTTCATGCTCAAAAGGCAAAAGAAATAGAAAAATGGAGCGTTACTGATATAGACTTTAAAGTCAAAAAATCTGTTGATGATCCATTTAAAATAGGATTTGGTGCTCATTTAACGCATGAATCCGGCCAGGAAATAGATATTCCCGGTTTTTACAATGATAACAATACCTGGGTTCTTCGATTTTGTCCATCATTAGTGGGGAGTTGGTTTTATAAAACTTATGCGGATGTCCCGGAACTGGATGATAAAACCGGTACTTTTAAAGTAGTAGAATCATCCAGCGAAGAGGAACATGGCCCCCTGGTGATTTCTCATGAAAACCCTAAGCGCTTCAGCTATGCAGATAGTACCAATTACTTTTTAATGGCCTATGAATTGGATTGGCTTTTTGCTCTTGATTGGGATAACCCGGATGATATACCGAAGACCAAGGAAATAATTTCAGAAATTGAGGAAAATGGTTTTAACCAGGTCATTATGAATGTGTATGCCTATGATGCCGACTGGGGCGACCGTGATAAGATTAAGCCAGAACACAATTTTGCAAAACCAGCTGTATTTCCATTTCTTGGCACCAATGAGAATCCTGATTATTCTGCCCTGAACATCGAATTTTTTAAACACCTCGACAGGGTTATAGATCACCTGGATAGGCAGGAGATCATTGCACATCTGATGATTTATGTCTGGAACAAAAAGGTAAACTGGCCGGAACCGAATTCAGAAGCAGACAATATGTATTTCGATTATGTAGTGAAAAGATATCAGGCCTATCCCAACCTGGTGTGGGACATATCAAAGGAAGCCCTCTCTTACGGCCGTGACGATCTTGGGTATATAAGTGAGCGCATTGAACGTTTAAGGTTGCTTGATGGCCATAAAAGACTGCTTTCAGTGCATGATTATATATATTGTTCAGCCTTTCCTGAGAAGGTTGATTTTATTTCCATACAAGAGTGGAAACCCAATATTTACAATGCTATGCGCGATGTAGCAGAACTGTATCCCAATAAACCTGTTTTCAATATTGAACACGGTGGTTATGAGGCTACCCAGCACTTTATTTTTCATGGAGCCTATTCCGATCCGCTAATTTGCCTTGACAGAAACTACCAGTGTGTATTTGCCGGAACATATTCAACCTACTATTGGCAAAATACATCCTGGTATGAAGTTGTGTACAACCCTTCTTCCCTCCCATTGGAAAATCAGCCTAATCTTTTGTGGTATAAAAACCTGGCTAAGCTTTTTATTTTATACGATTTTAACATCCTCGAGCCAATGCAAAGCAGCTTTTTACCCTATACCCTGACAGATCATAAAACAGTTTATCTTTTTTATATTACTATGGGAATGGAGACCTTATCGGGAGAAGTAGCTGAATTGAATGGCAAAACAGTTGAGGTAAAATGGTATGACCCTCTCAGTGGAAAACTCCATATTTCAGGCAAAAAAACTTTTGATGGTCCCTGGCTGGGATTCCCAAAACCAGATGAAATAAAATCTCCTTTTGCTGTGGCTATTTTGGAGGTGCAAGACTAAAATATTTTGGTTTTAGGATTTGTAGACAGTTATATACCTAAAAAGAAACCATATATTCAACAGGTAAAAACAAAATCGTATGAGTAAAAAGCAAACACGCCGTCATTTTATAGGTACTACCCTAAAGGCTGGAATTAGTATTCCCATATTGGGTAATTCTCTTTTATCATGCAATAGTAAAGGCAAAGAACAAAAATCGACAGAGAATGATGGAAGTAGTAAGCTCAATATTCTGATCCTCGGAGGGACGAGTTTTCTGGGTCCGCATCAGATTGCCTATGCTATGGGTCGTGGTCATTCCATAACCACTTTTACTCGTGGGAAAACAAAACCAAGCATTCACAAGGAACTGTTTGAAAATGTAGAATCGCTTATTGGTGATCGTGCTGATAATCTGGAGGCTCTGAAGAATCGGAAATGGGATGCTGTTATAGATAATTCAGGTCATAATGTGGAATGGACTCGTGATACTGCAGATCTGCTAAAAGATAATGTAGGATTGTATATATTCACTTCTTCCACCGGGGTTTATTACCCTTATCTGGGAGATGATATAAAAGAGGATACTGAGTTGCTTCTTACCGAGCCTGAAGGTATCGAGGATGAAGAGATGAAGATGGAATACTGGTACGGTGTTATGAAATCGAACTCGGAAATTGAGGCAAGGAAACATTTTGGCTCTGATAGAACCATTGTTGTCCGCCCTACTTATATGGTTGGACCGGCGGATAAATCAGACCGATTTATTTACTGGCCCGTTCGGCTTGCCAGAGGTGGAGAAATTATGGTCCCCGGAAAGAGTGATGATCCTGTTCAGTTTATTGATGTTAGAGATGTTGCTGAATGGATGATTCGATTAATTGAAGGAAAAAATTCAGGAACCTATAATGCGGTTGGACCAAAATCACCCACTGGTATGCATGCGTTTATTAAGGAGGCCCATGCATCCTTTAAGTCGGATGCATCCTTTGTTATGATTGACGATTACAATTTCTTAACAGAACACAAAGTGCCCTATATCATTCCCTGGATTATGCCAGTAGGAAATAATTATGGATCAGCCCGTATAAATAATGATCTTGCTCTAGCTAATGGACTCAGCTTTACCCCCCTCTCGAAAACCATGAATGACATTCATACATGGTGGTATTCTGATGCTGTTACAGAAGAACATCGGCAGGATTTTGAATCTAAACCGGATTCAATTTTGGCCAGGGAAAAAAGCATTATTCAAAACTGGAAAAACAAAACTTAAATGGAATCGATACGGAAAATATTTAAAATCGGGAACGGACCATCCAGTAGCCATACTATGGGCCCCAAAAAAGCAGCTGAAATATTTCTTGAAAAAAATCCGGATGCAGAATCCTATAAAGTTCAATTGTATGGCAGCTTAGCGTTAACAGGTAAAGGGCACATGACGGATTACATTATCCTGGAAACATTGACAAAACCTACTGAGATAATCTGGAAAAATGAGGAAAGTCTATCCTTACATCCAAATGGGATGATATTTGAGGCATTTAATAAGGCTGGAAAGCTTATGGATTCATGGGAAGTGTACAGTGTTGGTGGAGGTGAAATAATGGATAAGAACTCTGAATCTACGGCTGAGGATATTTACCCCCAAACAACTATGGCGGATATAATTAAATACCTGGAGAAAAATGGGGGAACTCTTTGGGAGTATGTTTTTGAGGTTGAAGGAGAAGCTATCACAGATTACTTGAAAGAGGTTTGGGAGGCAATGAAAGCTTCTGTATTAAGAGGGCTTGAATCTGATGGAACATTGCCTGGAGTATTGAAGTTAACAAGGAAAGCACCCTCCTACCATGTGAAAGCCAATATGCAGAATAAATTTGCTGAAGATGATACCTTTTTATTTGCATATGCTCTGGCTGTGGCAGAGGAAAATGCCGCAGCTGGGAAAGTGGTAACTGCACCTACCTGTGGTTCATCGGGAATTTTACCTGCAGTGTTGTATTTGTCATATAAGAATTTCGGGATTTCTGAACAAAGAGTCTTGAAGGCACTTGCTGTTGCCGGATTGATTGGGAATTTAATCAAGGAAAATGCCTCTATTTCAGGGGCAGAGGTAGGCTGTCAGGGCGAGGTTGGAGCTGCCTGCTCAATGGCTGCGGGAGCTGTCACTCAGATATTAGGCGGTACTACCTACCAGATAGAATATGCAGCATCAACCGGCCTTGAGCACCATCTTGGGCTTACCTGCGACCCGATTGCAGGCTTAGTACAGATACCCTGTATTGAAAGAAACGCATTTGGTGCCCAACGAGCCCTTGACTCAGCATTGTACGCCATACATTCTGATGGTAGGCATATGGTTCCATTTGATAACATAGTAGAGGTTATGGAACAAACCGGTCATGATTTACCCAGTTTGTATAAAGAAACCTCCAAAGGTGGTCTTGCAACTATTGGATTACATGGTCGCCCGGAAAAATAGTTTACTTCCGGAATATCAATAAATTACTTCTAAAATGAAAAAGAAGAAATTTCCCATCTTCCTTGCAGCAATGCTTATGTTCCCGGCTTCTTTCGCTGGAACTAAAAATGACTCAGTATCTATTACCTATATCGCAAATTGTGGGTTTATGATTGAAATTGATTCAAAAAAAATCTTGATTGATGCTCTTTTCAAAGAAGGATTTAATCATTATACAGTGCCTGATTCCAGTACAATTGCTTTGATAAACTCTAATAAGAAACCCTTTAATGGTATAGATCTGGTTTTGGTGACGCATAAACATGCTGATCATTTTGATCCAGAAATGCTTATAAGCTTTATGCTCAGAAACCCAGGTGCCAAGCTAATTTGTCCCACACAGGTTATTGAATTATTAAGTCAACATGAAATTGGGTACAATAAAATCAAATCAAATATCATTAATGCGAGCCCTGAATTGTATCGCTCAGAGCTCATCAAGATAGATGGGTTTGAAATATATGCCTGCCGGCTGATGCATGGCCATGTGAATAATAAGGACATACAAAATATTGCCTACCTGGTAAGCTATAACGGAAAGTCAGTATTTCATACCGGTGATGCAGATCCACATCAGGTTGATAAATATTCCGGTGTGAATATAAATGAAGAGAATATTCTTGTAGGACTTATAAACGATGGTTTTGGGAATATTAAAAATGCAGAAATAACCCGCCAGTTTATAAATGCTCAATACAATGTTACTATGCATCTTCCCGAAAAGATTTCTAAAATCTGGCTGGAACCCTTGAAAGATCAACCTGACTTATTTTCAAATCCTTTTGTTTTTACAGAACCCTTGCAGCAAAAGACCTTTTACACAGAATCTAAATAATTATCCTTTATCCTAACGTGTCATTTAAATATTTATGTTTGTTAAAGACTTGTGTGCTATTCAACAGTCTAGTCTTCGACGGAGCTCAGACTGACTGGGGATTGTTGAAGTTATTATAAGTAGTTACTCTGAGACTTCGGCGTGAGCTCAGTCGAACGCCTGCCGAAGGGTAGACGGAACAATTTAATTAGGATTTAAATTGGATTCACGGTAGTATTCCCAGTCTAGTCTTCGACGGAGCTCAGACTGACTGGGGACTGTTGAGGTTATTATAAGTAGTCACTCTGAGACTTCGGTGTAAGCTCGGTCGAATACCTGCCGAAGGGTAGACGGAACAATTTAATTAGGATTTAAATTGGATTCATGGTGGTATTCCCAGTCTAGTCTTCGACGGAGCTCAGACTGACTGGAGATTGTTGAAGTTATTTTGTTACTCTGAGACTTCGGCGTGAGCTCGGTCGAACGCCTGTCGAAGGGTAGACGGAACAATAAAACCAAAAAGGGAAGCCACAATGAGTAACTTCCCTTATTAGAATGATTAACTTAAAACTTTAATTTTTAATTAGTAGGTGATTTCTCCTTCTCCCTTAAGTTCATAAACCATATTGACATCATCAGTTGTACCATACGTAATTATTTCACCTGTTGCACCCTCAAATCGACCGGTACCATCATAAATCTCATATTATAATAGGATAAACCATTTTCTTGCCATGGTGGCCATATCAATTTAGTATGGAGCTCATCACCATTTGCTGCAGTCATGACACCTAACCAGTCGCCCACCGGATAAAATCACCGGAACCATCTGGCATGAATTTTACACAGGCCATATTTTTAACAGTAAAATGCCCTAATAAGTTGGCATTGCCCTGCCCATTAATTATAAACTGAGCATCAACATCTGGGCAATCAGCAGCTCCTGAATATCTATTCCATAGTGCCCCAACTCCTCTTAATACTTAGAGTTTTGGTTTTAAGTTTCTTAGATTTTAATTCTGTAAGAACATTCAGGTCTTCATCCTGCAGAAGAGATTCATCCTTACTGCAGGCAAATGCAATAATGCAAAATGCGAATAGAAAAATGATGCTTTTCTTCATAATAATAATTTTAAAGGTTAAAAAAAAGTGTAATTAATTAATGGATAATTTGTAATTTAGGGTCCGGTTTTGTGAAATATAAAATATGAAAATTTCATGTAAAAACCAAAAAAATAATTAGAGTATTGTATAACAACAAGAACTGTTTTGTAAATTGCAAACCCAAAGTCATTCATTAATATCTCCCTATGGGTACTTTTGAATATTTATCTGTATTTGTCTCAATTATTTTGGGTTTAGGTATAACCTATGGGATAGTCGGAGTCGGTCAACTGGTAAGAAAAAGAAATCAATATGAATTCTACTGGTTACATACAATTCAAATTTTTGCAACATTTTTGATTTTACTCAACGCCTGGTGGATTACCTACAGCTGGGTAGGAATGACAGATCTTTCTTTTTTTCATTACCTGTTTTTAACCTGTGCCCCCTTTGTTATCGTTTTGGCCTCAACTTTCCTTTTTCCTGGCAGAGAAGAATCAAATAAATGGAGCCTTAAGGATCATTATTTCTCAGTTTCCCGGCCATATTATATTCTAATAAGCCTTGTGTGGCCATTGGATTTTATCGATACACTATTGAAAGGAACTGATCGGGTTGCGGAACTCGGGTGGACATATGCAGTGATATCCTGGGCTGCATTTCCGATTATTGCTTCAGTGGCTTTCACTCGCAAGCCATGGTATCATGGATTGGTACAAATTATCAATATCATTGGATTGATTGTAACAAAATTCATGTATGCCCCAACACTTGAGTCACTTATTTGAGAAATATTCGAATGTGTGAAAAAATAAAATCGGGCAGAAGTATATATTTTGCATTGATATTTGCTATGCTCCTATTCGGCTGTCTGGAAAAGAAAAAGGAAGAAAGAACAAATCGTTTTAAAGAAGCCAGACAGGTTGTTTTGGAGGAGATTCAGGAGATTATTGACTCGTCCTTTGTAAAAGGCTCAGTATTGGTTTTTGATCCCCAACGCAATATATATTATTCCAATGATTTCGAATGGGCAAACCAGGGGAAACTTCCAGCTTCTACGTTTAAAATTCCGAATTCAATAATAGCCCTGGAAACCGGTATTATTGATAGTGACAGTAGTATAATTAAGTGGGATGGCGAAAAAAGGAATTTGGCTATTTGGGAACAGGATCTTAGCTTTCATGACGCATTTCAGTTTTCATGTGTTCCATGTTACCAGGAAATTGCAAGGGAAATTGGTGAAAACAGGATGCGTAAATACCTTGCGAAATTGGAATATGGTGAAATGGTTTTTGACTCAAATAGCATTGATTGGTTCTGGTTGGTTGGAGAGTCAGCTATATCCCAGTTTCAACAAATTGATTTTCTTGAAAGGTTATACAATGGTGAGCTTCAGATATCTGACAGAACAGAGGCAATAATGAAAAGGATGATGCTCATCGAGAAAACAGATGATTATACTTTATCAGGCAAGACAGGCTGGTCGTATTATAAGGAGATTGATAATGGCTGGTTTGTTGGCTATGTTAACAAAAACAAAGAGATATATTACTTTGCAACGAATATTGAACCCCAAGAGAGCTTGAACATGGATTTATTTCCTGCCCTGAGGAAGGAAATAACACTGGAAGCATTAAAAATCCTGGGAATTTTAAAATATTGAATCTTTCCATATTATTATGAATTTATGAGCATCCATTTGTTGGCTAAAATCAGGGTTAACACTTCAACCTTTTGGTCATTTTTTGTAAATTCGTTGCTTAAACCTGCTAACTAAATATTCATTATGAGATCATTGACAATTATCTTAATCATCGTACTCTTTTCTGCCTGTAGTTACCATGAAGAAACATCTAACCTAAAGCTCTGGTATGAACAGCCAGCTGAAGCCTGGACAGATGCACTTCCTGTTGGAAATGGCAGGTTGGGTGCTATGGTGTACGGAGGAGTGGAAAAGGAATATATCCAGTTCAATGAAGAAACACTTTGGAAAGGTGGACCACATGACTATGCACATAAGGGAGCGGTGAACTACCTGAGCGAGATAAGACAACTTCTATTTGACGGCAAACAAAACGAGGCACACAAGCTGGCAATGGAAAAGTTTATGAGTACTCCATTAACCCAGATGGAATACCAACCCTTTGGTGATCTCTATTTTGAATTTCCCGGGCATGAAGACTACAGTAATTATTATCGTGAGCTCGATATTGAGAAAGCTGTTTGTAAAACATCTTACTCAGTAAATGACATTTTATACACCCGTGAAGTAATTGCCAGTTATCCAAAACAGGTTATTGCTGTTCATATTGAGGCTAGTAAAGCTAAATCTCTCTCCTTTAGTGTTTATATGGATGCCAGCCATGAAATAAAGTCCCTGTCTACAGAAGGGAATACCCAGATCTTACAGGTGGCTGTGAAGGATGGTGAATTGAGGGGAACTGCCGGTATAAAAGTTGAATCAGATGGGACGATTTCAAATGAAAAAGATAAAATTGTTATAAAAAATGCCAGATCAGCAACCATATTGTTGAGTGCCAGTACGAATTTTATTTCATACAAGGATATTAGCAAAGATCCACTGGCCAGCATGCAAAATGTATTGAATGCCTCAGAAGGACTTTCATATAAAGAGATTAAAGAAAATCATATAGCTGACTATCAGTCTCTTTTTAACAGATTTTCACTGGACCTGGGAACAAATGGAAGGGATAGTCTTCCAACTGATAAGAGACTTGAGGAATTTATTGAATCGCCCGATGATCCCTCCCTAATCAGCCTGTATACTCAATTTGGACGTTATTTGCTTATTTCATCAAGCAGACCAGGCACTCAACCGGCAACCCTTCAGGGAATTTGGAATAAGGAGCTGGATCCGGCCTGGGGAAGTAAGTATACTACCAACATCAATGCAGAAATGAATTACTGGCCTGCTGAGTTAACCAATCTCTCAGAATGCAATGAGCCGCTTTTTGGCTTAATAGAGGATTGCTCAGAGACAGGAAAAAATGTTGCAAAAGAACATTATGGAGCTGATGGATGGATTTTACATCACAACACAGACCTATGGCGTGGGACGGCTCCAATAAACCATTCTAATCACGGAATGTGGCTTGGTGGAAGTGGTTGGATGTCAAGTCATCTGTGGGAGCATTATCTATTTACTCAGGATCTTATTTTTTTAGAAAAAAGGGCCTACCCCATTATGAAAAGTGCTGCTACTTTTTATTCGCAAGTACTTATTGAAGATCCTGAAACAGGCTGGTTGATAAGCACTCCTTCCAATTCACCGGAGATAGGGGGAATGGTTGCAGGTCCGACTATGGATCACCAGATTATCCGTTCTCTTTTTAAATCATGTGTAGAAGCCTCAGAAATACTGGGTGTCGATCCTGAATTCAGAAGCCAGTTAAAGACTCTGATTCCAAAAATTGCTCCAAATCAAATTGGAAAATACGGACAATTACAGGAATGGCTGCAAGATGTGGATGATCCGGAAGTGAAGCACCGACATGTTTCTCATTTATGGGGCGTGCACCCTGGTAAGGATATTACCTGGGAAAGTGATCCTGAATTGATGGAAGCTGCCAAACAATCACTCCTTTTCAGAGGAGATGAGGGTACAGGATGGAGCCTTTCCTGGAAAATTAACTTCTGGGCTCGTTTTCTGGATGGAGATCATGCCTATGAGTTAATTAAATTACTTTTCAGACCGGTGTCTTCAACAAATACAAAGTACATGGGTGGAGGAGGATCCTATGCAAACCTTTTCGATGCGCATCCCCCATTCCAGATCGATGGAAATTTTGGTGCTCCTGCAGGTATTGTGGAGATGTTGATACAGTCACATCAATCCGTTATTGATATATTGCCAGCTTTGCCCTCTGCATTGCCCAATGGTAAAATCTCCGGTGTTTGTGCCCGTGGAGGCTTTGAACTAACATTCAGTTGGGAAAATGGGGCTCTTACAAGCTTAAAAGTTCTTTCAAAGGCTGGTAAACCTTGCGTTTTGCGTTACAAAGGAGAGATTATAGAGTTAGAAACAATGTCCGGACAAAGCTATATTCTGGATGAGGAAATAAAGAGTCTTTAAGATTATATACTATAGTTTATTTTGGCAGATAGTTGGAACCAACTCATCTTTTTGAGATTTATCCACTTCTACTGATTTTTTGTAGTAATCCCATGTTAAGGATCTTAAAGCCTTTTCCTTTGGGTTCAATTATCTTATCATCACTGAATTCTGCTAAAATACGGACTACGCTTTCAACAGCCATTCCTGACAATTCTGCAAGATCCTTTCGTGACAAATAGGCATATATATCTTCCGATTTAAACTCTTCTCCATTTAAGTAAAGGAGTGTACTTGCCAGTTTACCATGTAATTGCTTCAATCCCTGATCAAAACATTTGGTAAACATAAGATTGTAATTTTTACAATACCAGCTAACAATTTCATGGGTGAATATGTTACTTTCTGAAAGTAAATTACGAATTGCATCCACTTCAATAGAACAAATAATTGTATTGGTTAATGCTGCTGCAGAATAATGATAGGTATGGTCGCCATATAAAGATGTAAGACCCAGGAAATCATTTGATTTTAAAAGTTTGACAATTACATTCTTGCTTGGGCTTTCCAGGTAAACTTTTACAATACCCTCTAAAACATAAAAAACAGATGAAACATAGGTTCCTTCTTTAATTATTGTTTCCCCTTTCCTATAGCTGATCTGTACTTTTTGTTGTTCTGCAAACTTTTCTACAAAATCAATTTTTTGCGTAAAACAATCCGAACTTCTATCGCACTCAATACAATTTCTTTTTTCAATAAATCGATTCATTAGTAGGATTTTTCACCAATGCTTTGTTGTAAACTACATTATTATAAAGATACAAATCTTATCTGTAATTGTAGTTATTGGCAATCCTTAAATATGGATGGTTTTAATTTTTTAATTTAATAATATACTCTCTATAGCCAGGTTAATAATACTTAGGAACAAAGGAGTTTCTATACTTCCTCTAACACAAATAATATTGGAAAAGTAAATGATACCCGTACTGGTATTCCCCTTTGTTTTCCAGGGGTCCATTTTGGTGAAGATTTTACCACACGCAGGGCCTCAGCATCCAGCGCAGGATCTATCCCTCTTAAAATGCTTACATTACTGACTGAGCCATCAGGTTCCACAACAAATTTAACAAAAACTCTACCACTGATTCCGTTTTCAGCAGCGACCTGTGGATATTTTAGATTTTGGAAAATATATTTTCTAAAACCTTCCTGCCCTTCCCCTCTAAAGTCAGGCATATCTTCCACTATGAAAAAGATTTCCGCTTCTTCCGCTTCTTCTTCAGTTTCCTGCCCAAATTCAGTAAATTTCATGATTTCAATCTCAGTATCCTGACTTACTTCAAAATCCTTCAGTATAAATTCATCGTTAATTTCAATTTCATCATCAACGATTTCAAATATTTCAATGATTTTCTCAGGTTCCGGGGGTGCTAATGGTTCTTGTTTTTCCTGAGTAGTTACAGGAATAATTTCCTCTTCAAATATTTCGGATGTTCCTGCCATATATTCATTTAGTGAGGAACTGCTTGAGCTCCATTCAAAGGCAATTACTACGGCAGAAATAGCAATAACCAGGCCTATTTCTAAAAACAAGAATCTTGTTTTTTCAAGGTCTGCTTTTGGAGATTTTTTTGTTTCCATGGTATTTTATTTTAAATTGTTAAACAAAAACCAGAATCAAAATTGTAAGCTTCAATAGCACATTTTATCATTTGTTTCAAGGTCCCCTTCGATATAATCTTCTATCAGTTTGTCCGGCTCCTGAATCTTACTGCAGAAGCTATGAGCGTAGTCTTTTTTTTATTGTATAAAGTGTAATTAATTAATGGATAATTGTGATTTAGGGTCTGGTTTTGTGAAATATAAAATATGAAAATTTCATGTAAAAACCAAAAAAATATTTGAGTTTTGTATTACAAGAAAAACTGTTTTGTAAATTGCGAGAGGAAAGTCACTCACTTAAGCTTTACCCTATGGGTACTTTTGAATATTTATCTGTATTTGTCTCAATTATTTTGGGTTTAGGTATAACCTAGGGATAGTCGGAGTCGGTCAACTGGTGAGAAAAAGAAATCAATATGAATTCTACTGGTTACATACAATTCAAATTTTTGCAACATTTTTGATTTTGCTCAACGCCTGGTGGATTACCTACAGCTGGGTAGGAATGACAGATCTTTCTTTTTTTCATTATCTGTTTTTAACCTGTGCCCCCTTTGTTATCGTTTTGGCCTCTACTTTCCTGTTTCCTGGCAGAGAAGAATCAAATAATAAGAGCCTTAAGGATCATTATTTCTCAGTTTACAGACCTTACTATATACTAATAAGCCTTGTATGGCCATTGGATTTTATCGATACACTATTGAAAGGAACTGATCGGGTTGCGGAACTCGGGTGGACATATGCAGTGATATCCTGGGCTGCATTTCCTATTATTGCTTCAGTGGCTTTCACTCGCAAGCCATGGTATCATGGATTGGTACAAATTATCAATATCATTGGATTGATTGTAACAAAATTCATGTATGCCCCAACACTTGAGTCACTTATTTGAGAAATATTCTAATGTGTGAAAAAATAAAATCGGGCAGGAGTATATATTTTGCATTGATATTAGCTATGCTTCTATTCGGCTGTCTGGAAAAGAAAAAGGAAGAAAGAACAAATCGTTTTAAAGAATCCAGACAGCTTGTTTTGGAGGAGATTCAGGAGATTTTTGATTCTTCCTTTGTAAAAGGTTCAATATTGGTGTTTGATCCCCAACGCAATATATATTATTCCAATGATTTCAAATGGGCAAACCAGGGGAAACTTCCAGCTTCTACGTTTAAAATTCCGAATTCAATAATAGCCCTGGAAACTGGTATTATTGATAGTGACAGTAGTATAATTAAGTGGGATGGCGAAAAAAGGAATTTGGCTATTTGGGAACAGAATCTTAGCTTTCATGACGCATTTCAGTTTTCATGTGTTCCATGTTACCAGGAAATTGCAAGGGAAATAGGTGAAAACAGGATGCGTAAATACCTTGCAAATTGGAATATGGTGAAATGGTTTTTGACTCAAATAGCATTGATTGGTTCTGGTTGGTTGGAGAGTCAGCAATATCACAATTCCAACAAATTGATTTTCTTGAAAGATTTTACAATGGTGAGCTTCCAATATCTGACAGAACAGAGACAATAATGAAAAGGATGATGCTCATCGAGAAAACAGATGATTATGCTTTATCAGGCAAAACAGGTTGGTCGTATTATAAGGAGATTGATAATGGCTGGTTTGTAGGCTATGTTGCCAAAAACAAAGAGATATATTACTTTGCCACGAATATTGAACCTCTAGAGAGTTTGAACATGGATTTATTTCCTGACCTGAGGAAGGAAATAACAATGGAAGCATTAAGAAGACTGGAAATAATAGAATATTAATTCGTTCCACATTATTATGAATTCATGAACAGTCTTTTGAAGGTTAAAATCAGGAGTTAGCGCTTCAAGCTTTTGGTCATTTTTTGTACATTCGTTGCTTAAACCTGATAACTAAATATTTATCATGAGATCATTGACAATTATCTTAATCATCGTAATATTTACTGCATGTAGTTACCATGAAGAAACATCTAACCTGAAGCTCTGGTACAACCAGCCGGCAGAGGCCTGGACAGATGCCTTCCAGTTGGCAATGGTCGTTTGGGTGCTATGGTTCACGGAGGAGTCGCAAAGGAATACATCCAGTTCAATGAAGAAACTCTATGGAAAGGCGGTCCACATGACTATGCCCATAAGGGGGCAGTGAACTACCTGAGCGAGATAAGACAACTTCTATTTGACGGCAAACAAAACGAGGCACACAAGCTGGCAATGGAAAAGTTTATGAGTACTCCATTAACCCAGATGGAATACCAACCCTTTGGTGATCTCTATTTTGAATTTCCCGGGCATGAAGACTACAGTAATTATTATCGTGAGCTCGATATTGAGAAAGCTGTTTGTAAAACATCTTACTCAGTGAATGATATTTTATACACCCGTGAAGTAATTGCCAGTTATCCAAGCAGGTAATTGCTGTTCATATTGAGTCTAGTAAGGCGAAATCTCTTTCATTCAATGTTTATATGGATGCCAGCCATGAAATAAAATCTCTGTCTACAGAAGGGAATACTCAGATTTTGCAGGTGGCTGTGAAGGATGGTGAATTGAGGGGAACTGCCGGTATAAAAGTTGAATCAGATGGGACGATTTCAAATGAAAATGATAAAATTGTTATAAAAAATGCCAGATCAGCAACCATATTGTTGAGTGCCAGCACGAATTTTATTTCATACAAGGATATTAGCAAAGATCCACTGGCCAGCATGCAAAATGTATTGAATGCTTCGGAAGGACTCTCATTTAAAGAGATAAAAGAAAATCATATAGCTGATTATCAGTCTCTTTTTAACAGATTTTCACTTGACCTGGGAACAAATGGAAGGGATAGTCTTCCAACTGACCAGAGACTTGAGAAGTTTATTGAATCACCAGAAGATCCATCCCTGATTAGTCTGTATACTCAATTTGGGCGTTACCTGCTGATATCCTCCAGTCGTCCAGGTACTCAACCGGCAAACTTGCAGGGAATCTGGAACAAGGAACTTGATCCGCCATGGGGAAGTAAGTATACTACCAATATCAATGCAGAAATGAATTACTGGCCGGCTGAGTTAACCAATCTCTCAGAATGCCATGAACCACTTTTTGGCTTAATAGAGGATTGCTCAGAGACAGGAAAAAATGTTGCAAAGGAACATTATGGAGCTGATGGATGGATTTTACATCACAACACAGACCTATGGCGAGGGACGGCTCCAATAAACCATTCAAATCACGGAATGTGGCTTGGTGGAAGTGGTTGGATGTCAAGTCATTTGTGGGAGCATTATCTATTTACTCAGGATCTTACATTTTTAGAAAAAAGGGCCTACCCCATTATGAAAAGTGCTGCTACTTTTTATTCGCAAATACTTATTGAAGATCCTGATACAGGCTGGTTGATAAGCACCCCTTCCAATTCACCGGAGATTGGGGGAATGGTGGCAGGTCCGACTATGGATCATCAGATTATCCGTTCTCTTTTTAAATCATGTGTAGAAGCCTCAGAAATATTGGGTGTTGATCCTGAATTCAGAAGCCAGTTAAAGACTCTGATTCCAAAAATTGCTCCAAATCAAATTGGAAAATACGGACAGTTACAGGAATGGCTTCAGGATATTGATGATCCGGAAGTAAAACACCGCCATGTTTCCCATTTGTGGGGTGTACACCCTGGTAAGGATATTACCTGGGAAAATAATCCGAAATTGATGGAAGCTGCCAAACAATCACTCCTGTTTCGGGGAGATAATGGCACAGGATGGAGCCTCTCCTGGAAAATTAACTTCTGGGCTCGTTTTCTGGATGGAGATCATGCCTATGAGTTAATTAAATTACTTTTCAGACCGGTGTCTTCAACAAATACAAAGTACATGGGTGGAGGAGGATCCTATGCAAACCTTTTCGATGCGCATCCCCCATTCCAGATTGATGGAAATTTTGGCGCTCCTGCAGGTATTGTGGAGATGTTGATACAGTCACATCAATCTGTTATTGATATATTGCCAGCTTTGCCCTCTGCATTGCCGAATGGTAAAATCTCTGGTGTTTGTGCCCGTGGAGGCTTTGAACTAACATTTAGTTGGGAAAATGGGACTCTTACTAGTTTAAAAGTTCTTTCAAAGGCTGGTAAACCTTGCGTTTTGCGTTACAAAGGAGAGATTATAGACTTTGAAACAATGTCCGGACAAAGCTATATTCTGGATGAGGAAATAAAGAGTCTTTAAGATTATATACTATATTTATTTTGGCAGATTGTTGGAACCAACTCATCTTTTTGAGATTTATCCACTTTTACTGATTTTTCGAAGGAGTTCCAGGTTAAGAATTTCGATTTTCTTTCCATTTAATTCAATTATCTTATCATCACTGAATTCAGCTAAAATACGAACTACACTTTCTACTGCCATTCCGGACAATTCTGCCAGGTCTTTTCTTGAAAGATATGAGTATATGTCTTCCGATTTAAATTTCTCTTTATTTAAGTATAGCAAAGTAGCTGCCAGCTTTCCATTTAACTGCTTCAATCCCAGGTTGTAGCACTTTGTAAACATCAGGTTATAGTTTTCACAGTACCATCTGACTATTTCGTGTGTGAATTTATGGCTCTCAGATAATAAACCACGCATAGCTTCCACATCAATAGTACAGATTGTAGTGTCTGACAACGCTGTCGCAGAAAAATAATAGGTGTGGTCTCCGAAAAGAGAGGTTAATCCTAGAAAATCATTTGATTTTAGAAGTTTAACTATGATGTTTCTATTTGGGCCTTCTAGATAGACTTTTACGAAACCATCCAACAGGTAAAACACCGATGAAACAAAGGTGCCTTTTTTAATTATTGTTTCCCCCTTTTTATAATTAATCTGTACTTTTTGCTGATTGAAGAATTCTTCATTATGATCTATTAATCGGGTAAAACAGTCCAGATTTCTCCTGCAGTCAATACAATTTGTTTTTTCAATATACTGATTCATGGAGTTGAAATAAGTAATCTTGCCGGAATTGAGTCACAATAGTTTCTCTATATAAAGATATAAAACTTATCAATAGGAAACATGTATAAACCAAATATCAGGGTATCACTGTTTTTTTCATATGTAATGTATCCTGACACATTTCTAACCATTGAGAAAACATAATCCCATGCTATTTATGAAGTCATGGGACCATTTTTCATTTACCTAAAATACTATGGCTTAATGCTAAAACATTATTTGTATTGCTACATTGCCAGCTGCTTTTAAGAGTGGATAGCCAGCTGGTGAAGCAGTAAGTAATGGATGGGTACCTACCTGCATTGTTAACAGAGAATTTATGTTCATTTTGTTTTGAATAATAATGCCAATAGCATTTATTAGTTCACCTACCGAGTAGCCACCAAAAACCTCACCTCCAAGAATTACTCCGGATTCTTTTCCAACAATTAGTTTAACCATCTGTTTTTTTGTATCTGTTAATGTACCTGGATGTTTATCCATTCCCTCAAATACTCCGGTTATTATATCAAATCCTTCAGCCAAGGCCTGCGATTCAGTTATTCCTGCAACACCAAAAGCAGTTTTTCCGATGACTGTTGAGAAAATTGAAATTGTGCCACTGAATGTTTTTATTGCACAAAGCTTAAATAAATTAACTCCCGCTATTCTAGCCTCGGCACATGCTGTTGATGCCAGCATAGCACAGCTAGGTTTCCGGGTAATAAAATCGCGTTTTTCAGCGCAATCACCTATAGCGAAAATGTCTGGGTTATCCGTTCTTAAATACTCATCAACCCTAATACATCCATGATTATTTATACTTAATCCAGCTTGCTCTGCTAGCTTAGAATTAGGATGGTACTCAACTGATAAAACAACAGCATCGGTTTCAACTCTTGTACCATTTTCCAGAAGTACACTATTTACTTTATCAACTCCCAATAACTCTTTAACTCCAATACCCAACATAATATTAATTCCTTGCTCTTTAAGTATTTCCTCTGCTTTTTGAGAAAACTCTTTGTCAAAAGCTGTACTGAGAATATGTGGCAATTTTTCAATAAGGACAATTTCTTTTCCCGATTTTCTCAATTCATCAGAAAGTTCCACACCAATAAAGCCTGCCCCAATAACAGCAATTTTTTTACAATCCTTAAAGTTATTTTTCATATTGTCGAGATATCCTTTATCCTTTGGAACTGTAAAAACATTATTTAAACTGGTGCCATTCATCCATTTTGGATTAGTCGGTGTTGAACCAGTGGCCAGGACAAGTTTTACATAAGATATTTCACTGCCGTCTTCTAATTCACATGTTTTTTTTATACGGTTAATGGAAATAACTTCACCGATTATTAATTCTATATCAGAGTTTTCAAACATTTTATCTGAGGGTAAGATATTTTCATCTGTACCTGCAATTGAACTAAATGTGTATGGTATGCCACATGGAACCAGTGTTTTTTCTTCTTTTCTAATAACTGTAATTTTTTTATCTGGATATACTCTCTTTCCGGCTAATGCGGCAACTAAACCTGCTGCACTGCTTCCAATGACCAGTACATCTGTAGATTTCATTTTCATGTCTTATAGTATTAATATTTTGAATAAAATTAATGTATGCTTTGATATATTTCTATGGCAATTATAGGTTTAAGTTTGCCAGTTTCTCCAGCAATTGTGTATCCTCTTTTTTTGTCTTTTTAATCATATAGTAGAAGATGCTGGTGACATTTCCGTTGGATTTTTCTTCAAAGGACAAGGCCTCATAAAGCTTTAGCAGGCAATTATCGAAATGTAGTTCTATGCCGGCTAAATCATCGATTGATAAATCTGGACTGGTGTTTATGTCTTTTAGGCACTCAGAAATCTGATTAGATATTTTATTGGTTGGAAAAAGCAGCCAGAAATTCATTGCCTTGGCTCTTCTTTTATGCTTTTCAAGATATTCTTCCCTTTGTTTCTCCTGGCGGCACAGATCAGCCAATAAGGTTTTTACTTTAGTATCCTTAGCTTTGCTGTAAAGGCTAAGATACAATTCACATACCTGCTTGTGGTAGTATTGAATCTGCTCAATTATCTCACTTTTTAATTTATACATTATTTTCTCCCTTCATTATATATAGTTCAAAAACTAGATTATTCTGATGACCTTTAAATTGTTGATAATTTGAAGTTAAGGGGGAAATAAAAAGCAACTCTGACCGGTTTACCTCTCTGCTTTCCTGTTCCATTGGGCGATGATTTTACAACCCTTATTGCTTCTTGGTCAAGGGCAGGATCAACACCACGGACCAATTGAACATTTGAAATAGAACCATCAGCTTCAACTACAAATTTTACAAAAACTCTACCACTGATACCGTTTTCAGCTGCAACCGGTGGATATCTTAGATTTTCTTAAATATATTTACTAAAGCCAGTTCATGTGTCTTTGCCCTCTAAAGTAGGCATATCTTCCACTATGAAAAAGATTTCCGCTTCTTCCTCTTCTTCAGTCTTCCTGCTCAAATTCAGTAAATTTCATGATTTCAATCTCAGTATCCTGGCTTACTTCAAAATCCTTCAGTATAAATTCATCGTTAATTTCAATTTCATCATCAACGATTTCAAATATTTCAATGATTTTCTCAGGTTCAGGGGGTGCTAATAGGTTCTTGTTTTTCCTGAGTAGTTACAGGAATAATTTCCTCTTCAAATATTTCGGTATAAGTTCCTGCCATATATTCATTTAGTGAGGAACTGCTTGAGCTCCATTCAAAGGCAATTACTGACGGCAGAAATAGCAATAACCAGGCCTATTTCTAAGAAACAAGAATCTTGTTTTTTCAAGGTCTGCTTTTGGAGATTTTTTTGTTTCCATGGTCATTTTATTTTAAAATTGTTAAACAAAAACCAGAATCAAAATTGTAAGCTTTCAATAGCACATTTTATCATTTGTTTCAAGGTCCCCTTCGATATAATCTTCTATCAGTTTGTCCGGCTCCTGAGTTGATACGCCAACATACAGCTGTATTTTGTTATCGCATAATGATTTGGCTAAATCTTTTCTAATCCATCTGGTTATAACAACATTCACACCTTGATTAGCCAGGTTTTCCGGAATTACATCCAGCTTTTTATTTTGAATGTTTTCCAAATGCCGGGCAGTAATTAGCGAATCTGATGCATGATAGGTCATAGATCATGAATTGCTTTGATTTTTCAAATTGAAGGGCTGCTTCCCCGTTTGAAACTGGTATTGCGATTTTAGTCATTTTAATCCTGTTTAAATATTATGGTTAGTACGTATTATATATTTCAGAAATTACAGGTCATAAAGCAAGTTTACATCTCTTGAAAAGTTCATTTCCTGTTGTTTTGTTTTTTTCATGAGTGCATAAAATATGTTGCTTACCTTGCTATTTGATTCTTCTTCAACAGCAAGTGCCTCATACACTTTAATAAGGCAATCATCAAGATGCATTGCTACTTCAACAATGTCATCAATTGAGTACTTTGGTTTATATTCAATTTTATCAAAGCACTTACAGATTTTTTTTGATAGGTGTTCATCTGGCAATTGCAGCCAACTTTGCATTAAAGATTCCGGCGTAATTTCTTTATACCTGATAATAAATTCTTCTCGAAGCTTCTCATGTCGACATAGATATTCAAGCAGCATAATAGCTTTTTGATTCTCAGCTTTACCTATCAGACTGCAGTAAAATTCACTCAGACGCTTATGAAATGACCGGATTTGATCTAATATTTCACGCTCTTGCTTGTACATTTTATTCTCCTTTCCAATTTGGTTAATACTAATGCTATTTATTTTTAGTAAACTATTTTACAATTATTCAGTCACCCTGTTCCATTAATTTTCTTTCATTATAAAGTTATGACATTTATAATTCCTAAATAATTAATAACTAGGTATATATGATAATTTTGTTCTTGAGATTTGTCATTTATTTTATTGACAAATCACAATTTTTTCTATGATTATATTCTATACCATATTATATATGGAGCGTATTCCAATAATTATTGAACTAATTCTGCCAATTAAGATTAATACGGATATTGAAATAATTGATTTACAGGTTAGATTCAAGCTTATTTTTTAATCCTTGAATTCTTATAATTAAATTAGAGGTTTACTAGGTTTTTTAAGCCAAAACTGTCTAAAATGCTGCGAAGGAGGTCAGTAAAATAAAAACAGGCCTTGTTCGCAGGCAAAATGGCCAAATTCTTGCTTTTTCCCCTGAAAAAGGACATTAATTCTGTATCTTAAATAAATCGTATTTTACCTTGTCTGAGGTAGAGATTATTTTATCAGAAAATTGTTTTTGAATCTATTATAAAAGCTAAAATCTGTTAATAAAATGTAGCTTTGTGGAAAGAAGAAAAATATGCTTAATCTGGGACAAAAAAATAATCTAATAGCTTTTCGGACGCACGGAGAATGGAATTTACCTTGTGGATGAGGATTTAAATGAGGTTTTGTTGCCAAACAAATATATTCCTGAAGGTTTTGAACTGGATGACAAAATTGAAGTGTTTCTGTATAAGGATTCTGAAGACAGGATTATCGCCACCACACTTGTTCCAAAAATCAAACTTAACGGATATGCAGCTTTGGAAGCTAAAATGATTGGCCGGTTTGGTGCCTTTTTTGAATGGGGATTAGAGAAAGATCTGCTTGTTCCATATGGTCAACAAGCTCAAAAAATAGAAGAAGGAAAGTCTTATGTAGTTTATTTATACCTGGATGAAGTATCACAGCGCCTTGTGGGGACAACAAAAATCAGTGGAACATTGGAAAAGGATTCGGTGGAGCTAAGTATTGGTGATAAAGTAGAAATGATTCCATATGAAGAAACGGATATAGGATTTAGTACAATTGTAAATGAGAAGTACCAGGGGATGTTGTTTAAGAATGAAATATTTGACACCATCAATATAGGAAATAGAATGACAGGCTATGTAAAAAAAATAAGAGATGATAACAAAGTAGACCTTAGTTTACAAAGATTCGGATACAGAGCTGTTGATGACAATGTAGAAAAGTTACATCAGATACTTTTAGACCACAATGGATATTTGGCCCTGAATGATAAAAGCTCACCCGAATCTATTTCTAAGCAATTGGGCATGAGTAAAAAGGTGTTTAAAAAGTCCGTAGGCGCCTTATATAAGCAAAAAAGAATAGAGATTACCGAAGATGGGATCAGGATAAAAGAAAATTCTGGAGGTGATTAATTTTCTATCTCAGATTTGCAAGTCAGAAGCAGACTATATATTCATTCCCATCAACATACCACCTATATATGGGATTAGCCAAATAAGCCAGACAAGCAGGCTATATCGGTGAAACTTGTACCTGAGCTCTTTATTGTCCTTTTTTACAACCCTGGTTGCCCAGATTGCATGAGCCAGCATTAGCCATAGTGCTATTTGCCCCGTTAAAGTGTGGGAGTCCAATAAATTGAAATTGTCTTTGGCCATCAAATGCATAAGAAAGGTTCCGGCAACATCAAATGTAAATCCTATCCAAAACGTTATTACATGCCATGGTTTCAGGTAGCGGGCAATTCGCTCTGACCAAACACCCAATGAGTAAAATACCAGAGCTAGAGTAATGAAAATAGTAGAAAGCACAAATAGCATTTAACAAATATAAGTTTATTTATTTATCAAAGGTGTTGCTCCTACCCTGCTCACAGAACCAAATAAGTAATTAATAAAAAATAGCAGGAGGCAACTTGTATAGCTTACCTCCTGCCAACTTTCTCAACAAAGATTTATCAATTATGGAGCAACTACAAACTCCAACTTACTTAACAAACTACTTTTTACCAACATTAACTCTTACTTTTTGGTCCTTCATTGAGAAAGATACTTTCCAGCAAATTTCCATTTATAAATAAGTGAAACTGGAGCATTAAAATCTGAATTTTATTGATTCAAATTTTATATAAAAGTACACCTAAAAACAGGTGCTGCACAAGCCCCAAAAGTGGTAAAAAAGTGTAGTTTTTTATTGAGATAGATAATAAACCTTCCTAATGGATGATTTAATGATGCATAAAAGAAAAATTAACATGTTTTATTGAGGATATTTTTTCAGAATTAAAAAATAAAACTTGCTCCAAAGGAAGGTCCCCTAAAATTATAATCGACTATTATGTTAATATTGTTTTGAGGAAAGAAAACATTCACATCAAACTCTTTGTAACTAATATTTAATCCAAACCATCGTGTAATATTAAAAGTAGCCCCAGCTGTAAGATTGTACACTGACCCTCCAAAAGTTTCCGAATGCAATGAAAAGAATCCAATTTCACCGTATAGATTAAGCCATTTTGTCAATTCAAAGTTCATTACAAGCCCGAAATTTGGCAATGGGGCAGTAAAAGAAAATTCAGGATTATATAAATCAGGATCAGAAAGGACGCCTGAACTGAGACCCATAATAAATACATTAAAATAGGCGCCTAAAAAGGCTTTTGAATCATTAAATAATGAGAGTAGATATCCACTACTCCAAACCCTGGTATTAAAATACATTGTAGCATTTGTACCGGCAGGAATGGTATCATCTAAAAATACATACTCTTTATCAGTTGTGTAGGTATCAGACCTGTTTATTCCATAATACTGAAAATATACGCCACTTCGGGGGGTTATATGCCATATGAACGATGCATTAGCAAAGAATTTTGCATTCGGAAGACCCAGGTTGCTTTCCAGTCCAAGTTTCGCCGCAAAAATACTATTTGCAGTTTCAAAAGTTACTTCGGTATTGAGCTGAGCAAACACAGTACTAACATTTATCGCAAACCTCTCATGACTATTTTTTAATGCAAGTCTCGCTTCCTTTTTATTTTCTTTTCTAATTTCTTTTTTGCTAAGACTGTCAGTCTCTGTTCTGATCCCAGAAATACTGTCATTTTGTGCAAAAGCACTTAAACTAAATATAAAAAACAGAAACAAAGTAATTTGTAACAGTCTTAGCATAGAAGGGTGTTTGAACTGGATATTGAAAATTTCATAATGTCTTTTCTTAACCTGCTTAAAAAATAAAAGTATTCAGTATAGTTGATAGTATCAAATTTAAAAAACTTTATTTAAAACTAAAAACCAGATTAGTCTACTTTTTAACCAGATTTAAAAATCAGGCAGATTATCCTCTGGAAATATATAAGCAATAAATCAATATAATCAGATAAGGCAAATACGAATAAATAGCTATTCATATTTGCTTTTAAAATATTACTATTTTGGGATATATGAGTATTGAGGAAGGTACCAACCCTCAACGGTCTTAACTTTTCTGACTAGATCAAGCATGGCCATCCATAATGCAGCTCCTTCTTCACCAAGGGCTTTAATATTATCTTGCAGGTTAAGCTGGTAATCAAGCGGGCTTTCTGCCCAGGTAGTAAAGAGAATCACCGGCTGTTCAATACCTACAATGCCTTTAAACACCCTAAAACCATGTGGTGCAGCACTATTTGTATATAGATTTTGCCATGCGGCCAGCATTAGCTCCACTTCACTTTCAGTGCCTGGTTTAAAATAATAATAGTTCCAACGGCGGTAAGGGGCTTCTTCTAACCATACTTTACCATCAGGCACATATGAAAGCTGCGGTTCGTATTTTAATACATAATAGTTAAAACTTTCAATACTTTCATTCAAGTCATTCCAGATCAGGTTAAAATCAGCGTACTCAGTCTTTTTATTTATAAATGCCTTTATTCCACCTTCTATTTCGTTTAGATTTTTTAGTACGGTTACATGTGAATAAGTATAGTCATCCTGCAACTGAGTAAGATAATTTACAGTTTTCACCTTGTTCTCATTTAAAAACAGGGTTAAATCCATCAAAGAGGCTTCGTATTCCGCAGTCATATAAGGCTTAACAAAATCTTCGCGGACGAGAAGAAAGTTCCAGTCCTTATCTGAAGTTTGTGAGAACGATTGATTGGACAAAATTGTAAGAAGTACAATTATTAGAATTTTAAGTTTTTTCATTTCATCAAGATTTTTAAGATTTCTATTTAACAGTATATCCTTTTCCTTCAAGACAAGCAGAAAAGGCCTTTTTAAATCCCTCAACAAGGTTTTGATTTTGTTGTGCTGCATCTGCATTGGCAGCTCCCTGTTCCATTGATTGGGCCATTCGGCCTCTTCTGCGCCCCATAATTGCTCCACTTACTGCTCCTATTGCTGCTCCTTTTCCTGCATCGCCACAGATTGCTCCTATTGCTGCCCCTGCAGCGGCACCTCCGGCTGATCCACGAATAGCTGAACCATCCGGTCCTCTTTCAACCTGCTGCGCCTGCACGGTTGTTGGATTTATTGGATCATACCCCGATTGTTGCACAGCCCATGTATAACAATCTGATTCATCTTTGTCCTGTTGTTCTGCTGTTTGGCTTTTAGCAGGAAATACATATACACCGACTTTTTTAGCCACAGCGGCTCCAGTAGACTGAGCATAAGACTCTATTCCATAAATGGACATAATTAATATTGAGAATGCCATTAGAATTTTTCGTGTGTTCATTTTATTTAGTTTTAAAGATTACTTATTATGAAATTTGCCATTTAATCAAAGCGATAAAGTTTTGGGTCCACCAGTTGAATCGCATTTTCCCAGATTTTAAACCCTTTTTCATCTATTACAATGACCCTGCTATTTTCTTCGTCAACAGATGCTACTGTTGCACTATTCCAATTGGTTTCATTGTTATCATAAACAATTAGCCTGGTACCTGGTTTTACCTCAATTTTCCTTAACAAGTCAATGATCATACCTGCGAATTTTAGAAATAAATTTTTCTTACTATGAGTAAATTTCCTATTTAGTTACCGGAATACAGTAAATTTACAATCCAGTTCCAATTACAATATACCAGCCAAAATCATCGTTCGCCCAGGCTACATCAATTCCTACACGAACTCCAAAAACTTTCTTAAGCTCCCATCTGAATCCAGTTCCATAATTGAATACCCATTGACCCTCAGCAAATTCTGAAAAGGAATTAAATGCCTTACCAGCTCCTGTATAAGCAACCAGAGCAAGATTTTTATAAAAATATCCTCTCAATTGAACTTCTGCCAACATGGCTTCATTACCCTGGTAGCGCATGGCAGGAGCACCTCTCAAAGCAACAAAGGGTTTCATATAGAAAGGAACATCGCCTGCAGAAAATTGTGCATCCACATGATAAATTGAAAACAACCATTTGGTAAATGGAACATATCCATAAAAATACACATCTGATAACATGAAATTCTGTGAGGCACCGAGCCAGGTGGCATTGTAGCTTAATGTAAAACCAGTTTTAAATCCCTTTTTTGGAGAAATAGTATTGTCTCTGTTGTCATAGTCTGCTATAACCCCCAGTGCACTCAAATTGCTATGCACATCTATAGTATTTATTAATGAATCTAAATAAGGATGGTCTTGATCCTCAAGATTCAGGCTACTGTTTATACTTAAAAATCCATATTGGGGTCCAATAAAGAAATTAGATTTTTTCACCCTGAAGCTTGCACTATGAAAGGTTCCCCATCCTTTCAGATTTACTCCAAATGGATTGTTTGACAGGTCAATATTTCCCAGCTGGTAGAAATTCAGGTTTACGTTGGCATATAGAATGCCTCCAAAATATCGAATGTCATCATTTTTAAATGACTGGGAATGGACCAATGCTAACGCCCATGACTTGGCACTCGTACCTCCCCCGGCCACTCCAGTTATAGTTGGTGGAGTATTCTTATTTACTGTTTTTTTATTGCTATGGATGTAACCAAGTGCAAGAATCCCACCATATCCAAGGTTTTTATCTGTAATAATGAAAGGTACAGGAATTATATGCCCGTTTGATTCTTTTTTTGTTGAATCTTTAACAGTTTTCCTACTCTTAGAAAAAGCATGCGCCTTTTTTGTGGCATCAGTTACATTCACATTTTGCCCAACGGAATCTGTAAATCCGAACAGCAGAATTATAATAGTTAAAAAGAAGAAATGTGAACCGAATCTTTTTTGACACATATGCTTTTTCTTAAGTAGCTTTCCTTAATTATTTTGCTGGTGCTACCGGATATTTTTTCATTAATGATTTTACTTTTTTAGGAATGGTTTTATCCCTTTTTGAGGCATTTTTTTGCACAACACTTTGAGAAACACCCTGCCATTGTAGTTTTTTCGTTGTAGCGTCGTAAGCATCCACCACAAGGGTTCCCTCCTGGTAATCATCTTCTGAGTATGTGGTGGTGGAAGAACCCATTCCAACAGCGCCTACTCCCATGCCCCAGCCTAATCCAGCCCGCATACCTACACCGCCTGTATAATCAGTATAAGCAGTAGTGCTGGTTTTATTATCAATTACAAGGTATAGCGTAACAACCAAATCAGCATTGTCTTTTACTAAAGTTAAATTTCTGCTTTTAAACTCGGCTACAAAAGCGTCGAGTAGTCTTTTACTATCAAGATCATTTAGTAGTTTGCCACTGTCTTTCTGCCAACCTGCAAAACTGTAGGTTTTAAACTTGGTAAAATCTACTGACTTATCATAGTCAGCTGTTACCTGCGAGAACCCATTCATACTTACCAGAATCAGGAAGATGAGAATCATTGATAATTTACTTGATGTTTTCATAATGTAAAATTAAATTGGTTAATAAATATATAAGATAACTGTTTAAAAATCATAGTACAGCAATATGGATACACGACTAGAACCTCCTTTGTCACCTCCTTTGTCAAAACGTTGCCCGTATGCAATTTCAGCCCCCAAGCGCGCACCTTCAACTGGTTGCCAGAACGCATTTGCCAGCAGGGAATAGCTCCAATTATAAGCATCATCGGGTTGGTAATCTCTGTTTTGAATTGAAGCAATTCCGGCAGAAATTGAGGAGTCGATATTATGTGGCCATTTTCGACTATAGGATACATATCCCGAAGTTGAAACGGCAGCTTTAAATTTTTGGGTGTCGGGATTAAAGCTCGCGTCCTGAAAATTTCCGCTAAAAACATTTAGAAAGTGAGAAATTGCCCGGCCAGTAGTAAAAGAAAAAAGAAAATTCTCCTTTTCACTGATTTCAAGCTTTCCTGAAAGCGATCCACCTATGCCAAAAGAATAATTAATATTTCCTTCAGTATTTTTACCCGACATGGTGGTAACCACACCAGAAAATTGAAGTGATAATGAACCAGTCTTGTAAGTAAACCGACCAGTAAAGTCAGGTATCACCTGAAGGAGATTTCCCTCAATTGAGTCTGGAATCTCAAGATCGGGGGTGGAATATTCTATAGCAGCTGAAAACCCCAAAATTTTTTTAATCGAGGCGTAATACCTTATTTGAGGAGTACGTTGGGTTGCTGAACCAGGGACACCATTACTGCTTACGGTAGCTGGAACAAAGCTAACATTGCTAAATAGAGACCAGGTTTGACCAATCAGTAACCTCTTCGTTTGCCCATAAGCATGCCTGATTCTTAATGTATGTGACGATCCATTAAAATCAGTTTCTAGGCGAATAAACATATCACCAATCTTCTTTGTACGTCGTGTAACCTCAAAACCAATTCTAGATTGAGAAAGGTTGGCATAGAAATTAGGTGCAGATCCTGTAACATCTGTAGGAATATCATAGGGATTAAAACTGGTTTTATTTTCCATTTCCTGGTCGCTGTAATTTAACAATGCACGAACCGATCCTAAAATCCTCATCTGCATCAGCTTATCAGGTGAAAGTATGAATAATCCCCTGTCACTGCCTATATCAAGGGGGCTCACTTCTTTGTGAATTTCTACAGAATCACCAGTTAGTTGGGAATTAAGTATTTTGCTTGAGCCTATTTTTACTTTCGCAGTATCCTTTTTCTCTATTTCCTGAGCAAATGCATGAATGGTATTTCCATTAAAAATTAAGATGGTTAAAAGGCTAATTAAATAAATTATAAGTTTTATTCGTGTTGGATACATGTTTACCTTAACGCCACTTAATACTGCACAATAACTACTATACAAATATCCTGCTTTATAAAAGATTTTTAATTACCCTAAAGTGGAATAAAAGTGGAATATTTGGCAACAAAAGCAGCTTTAGAAACTAAAAGATATTGTGAGATGGGTATTCAAAAATCAATTAATATAAAGTTGACGGAAACGAAATTTTTATGGATCGAAATTTTATAGAATTTTGGATACGATAAAAATTAGATGAGCAAGCGCATCTGCAGAGTTTTTTAAGTAAAAGAAGTCCAAAAAAACAGACAATTTCGAGAGTTTTATTTATTATAGAGGAAAAATTAAACAAATATTGACTTGTCTAAAAATAAGTGAATTTACCGTAATGAAATTGTGGGATTAACTTTCCTGCAGGACAATAAAAGTTTAACTTTCACTAAGGCTCGGATCTTTTAATATTTTGTTAGCATCTTCTTCTGTGCCCAGAATAACAGCAAGCCATTTGGTTTTCGGATTCTGCTCAAGCATAATTTTTATTGACATGGTCAGGGGAACAGAAAGAAACATACCCACAGTACCCAGCACGAAACCCCAAAAAATCAAGCCAAAAAATACTATAAAAGTGGATAATCCAAGTCCTTTTCCCATAAGTTTTGGTTCCACTATACTGCCAATGACCATATTCACAACAAGAAAAATTACACCTGTCCAGACAACACCTCCAAAACCCAACTGCACAAGGGCAAATAAAACTGCAGGAACCGCCGCAATTATGGAACCAATAGTTGGTATATAATTCAGAAGAAAAGCAATCAATGCCCAAATAATTGCATGCTCTACTCCAACAATTGACAGGCCTATCCAGATCAAAGCACCAGTTGCAAGGCTCGTAACTGTTTTAATGGATAAATAATGCTTGATATTTTCACCAATCGTTTCCATAAACGAAAAAGTAAGCTTCGAACTTTTTGCAATAGCTTTGGCTTTTAATCCAATGCTGTCAATTTCTAATAAAAGGAATAGTGCCAGGAAAAAAATAGTCATGGCATTGCCCATAACATTACCAAGTTGTCCTAAAAGATTAGAGGTAAAACTCATAACCTTTGATGGGTTAATACTTTTTGATAATTCTTCAGTGGATATATTTAATCCTTTCTTGTCAAGAAATTTAAAAACAGAATCCCCTATATCTTTGAGGTTATCTTCATATTGTGCAGACTCCTCTGAGAAAGAAGACAATGAGGAACCGATTATTTCTCCAAATCCCCAAAAAATGGCCACTATTCCTATAAAGACTATGGAAATTGCCAATCCATTTGGAACTTTCTTCTTTCTTAGCCAGATGATTGGACTTGTACAAATTATACTTATAAATAGTGCCAACAGAAAAGGGATTACTACAGAGCTTGAGGCCATTACTCCTGCGATTACAATTATAAAAATAGCGATAGATAACCCTGGAACCGTAATATTTGCAATTTCCTTCTTGTCCATCATAAATTAAATATTTTGTGAATGAAAAATCGTTGTTACAAATTTGAATTTTAAAAATGGATTATAAAACCCACTTAAGTGGAATAAAAGTGGAATATATCAGCTATATCTGAACAGTTTGGATGTATTTCAAAAATTCTATGCCCAGCTATTGATTATTTTCAAGTCTTTCTTCACACATTCAAGGGGTGCTATTCCCTGGTATGATTCCTGTTCAATTATAAATAACCATGTCCCCCCTTTTTCTCTGCTTAAATTCATAACTTTTTCCGGATCAATAAGCCCTTCACCAAGGATCGTACTTTCAAAGCCCTCACCACCACTTTCTTTTTTGATCATATCTTTCACATGAATATTTTCAAAGCGGCCCGGATAGCGATTGATAATATCAATGGCTTTTGCACCAGCGATGTACATATTGCCAATATCAAGCTGCATGCCAACTTTATCCGCATCTGTGTTGGTCATTATAAGATCGAACATTGTTTTGTTGTTTAGTTCGAGGCTGAATTCAAAATCATGGTTGTGATACCCAAACTTCATTCCTGACTTCTGACAGAGCTCACCACATTTGTTAAATACCTCCATGAATTCCATAAAAGGTTCATAGGTCCTAAGATTATTATCAAGTGATGGAGAAACTACAAATTTCTGACCGCAGGTAGCCGCATCATCGATGGTATATTTCCAAGCATCCGTAAAGTCATTTTTCTTCTTATCCCAATGATTTGCACTTAACACTGTATGTCCACTTGGCATCTTCAGGCCCAGATCATCGAGTATTTTTTTAAATTCAGCTGCTGAATAACCATAGAATTTCCGGTTTACATAATTTGCATGCTCCACATGTTTGTATCCCATGGCTGCAATTTGTTTTAATGTACCCAGGGGATCTTCTCCCATTTCTGTTCGAACACTATAAAGTTGAATACCTATTACATCTTTTTTCTTTGCTGCTGCAAAAAGTGAATGCGAGAAAATAGATGTGCCTGCAATTGTAATTGCACCGGTTTTGATGAAGTTACGCCGTGAAGTTTTCATGTTTACTTTATTTGTAGTTAGTTGAATTTTGAAGAAAAGTAAATGTACAAATATTTTTTTATTGATTGTTTGCTCTTAAATGAGAACCCTTAATTAGATGGATTAAAAAGGATTTTAATTACAGGTGCCGGATTATCAGCCCAATTTTTAACAACTTCGGTCACATTATGGCTATCAACAATCCTTGTAATAATTTTATTCACTTGAAGCTCACCTTTTTTCAAAAATCTTATTACATTTCTAAAATCCTCAGGTGTGGCATTTCGGGAGCCCATGATATCCAATTCCTTTTGCACCCAGAGTTTTGTAGGCATGAGAGTGTCTTCTTTTGTATAGCCAATGCATACTACTCTGCCTGAAAAAGCCACCGTATCTATCGCCAACTTATATGTGATAGAATTACCAACTGCCTCTATAATAACATCCGGGCCATTATGGAAGCCAAATTTATTCAGAGCTTCAGAAAGATCTTCCAATTTACTATTTATTGTGTGTTGTGCCCCCAGGCTCTTTGCCAGTTCCAGCTTATTCTCATCCACGTCAACTGCTATAACTATTGATTTGCGAACCAAGGCACCAATAATGGCACCCATTCCTATCATACCACATCCAAGAACCATTACCAATTCATTTTTTGATACTCTACCCCTGTCCACAGCGTGAAAACCAACTGTCAATGGTTCAACCAAAGCCAGTTCTTCATACGTTAAATCATTATCAATCAGTACCTTTTGCCAGGGTGTAACTAAAAAGTCACTCATTGCACCATCCCTTTGTACACCGAGGGTTTCATTGTACCTACATGCATTAAACCGACCATTTTTACAGGAAGCACATGAACCACAATTTGTATATGGAATTACAGTTGCTTTAAGTCCCGGCTTATATTCTTTTGGTACATCTCCACCTGTCTTTTCTATTGTTGCAGCTACTTCATGTCCTGGTATTCGCGGATACGAAACCATAGGATTTTTCCCCAGGTAGGTACTCAGGTCAGATCCACAAAATCCCACATATTCAATTTTAAGCAATACTTCTAAAGGACCTGGCTCTGGGACTGGCATGTCTATTATCTCAATTTTTCCGGGTTCTGATATTTGCAGTGATTTCATTCTTAGCACAAGGATTTTAAATAATAGCTGTTTATTTAAGCAAGGATGGAAATATATGGTTGATAATACCTTCAGATTTTAATTTCAACCAGAATTCTGAAGGCAATTCTTTGTTTAGGATTTGTTTATTCCGCATAATGCGTTCAGGTTTGCTGGGATTCAGGGCCACAGCCTGTACCTCTTTGGGTGCCAGAGAATAATACAAACAAGCATCACCGGGTTCAACATCAAATTCCTGACAAGTCTTGAAAAAGTCTGCTCTCCAATCCAATCGATGTTGGTCTTCTTCTAAAGTTGGATCAATTAGTCTGTAATCAAAATACGCTCCTCCGGTGAGAAACCCGGCATTGAAAATAGCTGAATTGATGATGCCTACTCCATCTTGATGAAGCCGGCCTATAAATTCCAACAATTCCTGTGGATGTCGGTATATTGTCAGACTATTTGCCAGCATAACCCAGTCAAAAGGAATTTCTTTGTACAACTCCCGGATAATATGCCAATCTTTTGCACCAATCCCCACCGCTTTGACTTCTCCTATCGATTTCAGTTCAAACAATGAACTATAGGCATCGATTATATCTTTTTTTCTTGTAATTCTATCTTCCTTAGAATTTGCTGCGGCCAGATATTCATCCGGGTCATGAACAGAAATAAGTTGGGATGTGTAGGTTGCACCTAAAAGTTCATTTCCCTGCTTCCAGCAATCCAGAATGCCCTCTTTATTAATTCTTTGGTTGGCATCATATTGCAAACTGGCCCATGCACCTGGTTCAAAAGTGGGCTCTTTGGTTTTAAGTGGAACACGATACCAGCCTAATTTATTGCTTATTACAATATTTTCAGTTGGAATATTTAATTCCGATAATCCTTTGCCAATTACTTCCAGGGCCAATCCTGCTCCGTATTTTCCAGCAGTGTCAATTAGCACCATAGAATCACCTGCTTCGAACCATTTTTTAATAATTTCCAGCTTTAAGTCCCAGCCGATGTCCCTGTAAAGGTTACCAAGAAAGCTGGTTCCGTAAACAATGGGTGGTACTTGCAGTCCGGTGTTTCCAAAAGATGACAAATGCATTGACATATTCGATTTATAGTCTTGAGGTCCTTGTAAAGATAAAAGAAACTATTGAGATTGGACTTTTGAAACTCCGGGTAAGTTTGAAATTCAGACCAGTTATCCAATTAAAAATTCCTTACTTTTGAATCCAAATTTTGAAACATGGACTTAGCTATTGTAAATCGTTTATCAAACGAAGTAAATATTCCTGAAAATCAGGTAGAAAAAACATTAACCCTACTTAATGAGGGAGCTACAATCCCATTTATTTCGCGATACAGAAAAGAGCACACAGGTAATCTCGATGAAGTTGAAATTGCCCTTATAAAAACTGCTCATGAAAGGATGGTAGCACTTGAAAGCCGAAAAGAAACAATTTTAAAGGCCATTGAGGAACAGGGGAAGCTTACTGAGGAGCTTAAAGAGAGAATTCAAAATACTTATGAAAGCAGGGAACTGGAAGATATATACCTGCCATATAAACAAAAAAGAAAAACCAAAGCCGAAGTCGCTCGAAAAAATGGTTTGGAACCCCTTGCAAAAATCATAATGTCTCAAAATGAGCCTGACATTGAAAACAGGGCACATGCTTTTGTGAAAGGTGAAATAAAATCCACCGATGAAGCATTGCAGGGAGCAAGAGACATTATTGCCGAATGGGTAAACGAAAATATAAGAGCACGAGAAATTATCCGTACACTCTTCGAAAGAACAGCAATAATAAGTGCTAAGCTAGTAAAGGCCAAGGAAGAAGATGCTTCGAAGTTTAAGGACTATTTTAACTATGAAGAAAAGCTATCACGTTGTAAATCGCATCAATTACTTGCAATGCGACGTGGTGAAAATGAAGGATTTCTTAAGGTAAGTATCCGACCACCTGAGGAAGAGGCTCTTGAACGTTTACATAGAATATTCATTAAGAATGATGTGTCCGGTAACGTAGAAATGGCTATTGATGATTCTTATAAGCGGCTACTGGCTCCTTCTCTCGAAAATGAATTTGCCAGTCTATCAAAACAAAAGGCCGATGAGGAAGCCATAAGGGTATTTGCTGAAAACCTCCGGCAATTGCTGATTGGAGCTCCACTGGGTGAAAAAAGAATACTGGCTATTGATCCGGGATTCAGAACCGGTTGTAAGCTCGTTTGCCTTGACGAAAAGGGTGACCTCCTGCACAATGATACCATTTATCCCCATCCCCCACAATCACAATCAAATCAGGCCATGCATAAAATAAGTACCCTTATTGAGCAATATAAAATTCAAGCCATTGCCATTGGTAACGGCACTGCCGGAAGGGAAACTGAAAACCTGATCAGGAGAATGCGGTTTAAAGAGGATCTCCAGGTATTTATTGTGAGTGAGGCAGGTGCTTCGATATATTCTGCTTCCTCTATTGCTAGGGAGGAATTTCCAGCCTATGATGTAACGGTTCGTGGTGCTGTTTCCATTGGTCGAAGGCTTATGGATCCTCTGGCTGAACTTGTAAAGATTGAACCAAAATCAATTGGTGTTGGACAGTATCAACACGATGTGGATCAAAACACACTGAAAGAATCTTTGGACAGAGTGGTTGAAAGTTGTGTAAATATGGTGGGTGTGGATGTAAATACAGCCAGCAAACATTTGCTAACCTATGTATCAGGCCTGGGACCTCAATTGGCCCAGAATATAGTTGATTACCGTAAGGAATATGGCATATTCAAGGAGAGAAAAGCGCTTCAGAAGGTGCCTCGAATGGGTGCAAAGGCTTTTGAACAGTGTGCCGGCTTCCTTCGGATTAAAAATGGGAAAAACCCTCTTGATAACAGTGCGGTACACCCTGAAAGATATACTCTTGTTGAAAAAATTGCAAAGGATGCATCTGTGTCGGTATCTGAGATAATAGGAAAAGCAGATATAATTAATACAATTCCTTTTGAAAAATATGAAAATGCGGAAATAGGAACTGCCACCCTGAATGATATAAAGGCTGAATTGTTAAAACCAGGCCTGGATCCCCGGAAAAAGGCAAAGGTGTTTTCATTTGCCGAAGGAATCAGGAAAATAGAAGATTTAAAACCAGGGATGGAGCTGCCAGGAATCGTTACGAATATTACCAATTTTGGTGCTTTTGTTGATGTAGGGGTAAAACAGGATGGACTGGTACATATATCAAACCTTGCCAACGAATATGTAAGCAATCCGGCAGATTTTGTAAAGCTTAACCAGCATGTAAAAGTTAAAGTGCTTGAGGTGGATGCAGAGCGAAAACGAATTGGCCTTTCAATGAAAGATGTTGAGCAATAGCTAAAATATGATTAAATGCAATATCTATTGAATGAAGTATGATTATAATAATTATCTAAAAGTATTTGTTGGTTGTTTTTTGACCAAATTCTCTTCATTCTATTGTCATACCAGTGCTACTTCCTTTGCCAAATACTTCAAAAGAAATCTTCGTATCAGTTTTGGAGTTAATTAAACCAATAATCACAGTAGTATCATTCTTCCACTTAAACTTAGCCTGGTCATAAGCTTCTTCTGTCCCATAGAAGGCGGTATGTGATAGCAGCTCACCAGTAAGATCACTAAAAAAGGTCACATTATAACCTTCATCCATAAATATAGTTCTGTAAATATCAACATCACCTGATTTATGTTCCTCAAGGTTGATTTCAGGTGCCGCCTGGTTCCGGTAATCTTGGATAAGTAATGACTTTTCTTGATTAGTATTATAACTACATCCCCAAAGTAAAGCTACAATAAAGGCTATTCCAGAAAAGTTACTGAGTAGTTTTTTCATGATTCATCTTAAATTTTTTTCATTATTTAAATGTTAGTTATAATGCTCTTTATAAAGTGTTAACAAATGTTTACTCTATTAATTTTGCATCAGATGGGTACCATTGACCATCAAACCATGGTTCCAATGGACCGTAAAGTCTAAAAATAGTATTCCAGCCTTTTCCAGGAACTGTCTGAATCCAATTGTTCTCAAATCCTTTTGGAGCTAAAGGGCCAAAATAGATGTCATAAGAACCATCTTCATTTTTTACAATTCCATCTTTGTTGCTATCCACTCCCGGAAACTGCTGATCTGTTTGAAGCATTGATCTAGTTTGGTTATCGTAAACCGTAAATGACCAAAAATCTTTCATGGGAGGATTGGCAGGCACATTGAATTTATAAGTCTTACTTCCATCAAAGGTGTTACCTTCAAAATCAGAATAAGCAATAGCATACTGAGAGCCCTTGCCAATAATTTTCATAGACATAGCTGGTGTAATACCAGTAGCATAAAAATGAAAAGCTGCACGTGCATCCAAAAGTCTAACTCCTTCGTGCTCGAATAAGTAACTCTTGTAAGCTAGAGGATTGAGCCATTTTGTGCCGGGGAATTTTGTCAGGTATTCTGATCTAGGTTTGGCCATTTGGGTGCGAACGATTGCAGCACCAATTTTTGTTGCCTCTTCTAATATTTTTTGCATCCGCTCATCTGGTGCAAAGTCTTGTCCTTTTTTAATCCCTATAGCTGCCAAGGCACCTAGAATTTCAGGATTCTGCCCTTCACTTGGCTCAGCCTGAACAACAGCATTGATTTCGTTATAAATTTCGGCATCCATACGATGAATGGTATTGTTTAGCACCCCAGACGCATTGATGAAGCTCATTGCTGGCGGATTGTTTTTCTTAGAAAGAGGATAGACTTTAAATGTTTTTTTAGTCGCGTCTACTGCTGGCTTAGGACTACCATCGACTTGGAAGCCTCTCCAAATCACCCAATGCTCATAGGTCTTAGCCTGATAAGCGAAATAACCATCCGGTATCTTTCCCTCATACCCTGGAGGAATAATTAAAAACTTACCGCCTTTTGCTTTGTCTGGGCCTAAACGACCAAAGTCGGCAACGTATTGAAACCAATGATCATCAATAATACCTAACACATCTGGTGGCGTCTCAATGACCATAGGTTCATCGCCTAGTTGTAACCACGTGGCCATATATACCGAAGTGGTGTTAGGCGTTAGCCAAAAGGCTTTTGAATCCATCAAATCTTCAAAAAGAACGGCCGTGTAGTTGGCAGGACCAAATGAAAGAATACCTTGTTTTAGACCTTCCATAGAAGCAATTTGAATGCCTTTTAAAAAGGCCTCCACGCCATTGTGAAGATCAATATAGTCATAAACTTTCTGAACGGTTTCTTTTTCGGGTACTCCATCGAAAAAGTTGAGTTCACCAATGTGTGTGTCAAGTTTGTTAGGCGTTGAAATGCCATCAGGTATGGCTGTCGTCATTTTCATTTTTGGTGGGGCAACCTGAGTAACAGAATCTTCTTGATCAGTCTTTTTTGTTTCCTTTGTATTACAGCTTATAATGAATAAGCACGCTATCGCAATGGCTGTTAAAACTATTACTTTCATTTGAGATATTTTTATTAAGATTATTATTAATTGTTGCTAACTAATTTATAGTATAAATTTCTGTCCTAAAATTAACATTTATTGCCCAATGTGGCATGTTAGTGCTAGTTTTTCACCATAAGAGCTATCATTTATATTTTTACAAAGATCATCAAAAGTATCAATTAATATTTTGTAAAAGAGCGGAAATATATGGGTAAATAATCCATACAATGAATTGAATTTGGTATCTTGTAAGGTAAAATATTTACTCATCCAAATTCAAATTTTTAGGGAAATGAACTTAACGAATCAGAATTTGAAATCCCGAGAATGGACTGAACGCATTTTTCTGGCAATAATCTTCGCAGGCTTTGGCAGCCTGATTATGATTGTATTTAGTCCCTGGCATCCAATACTGGGCAAGGTGCAGGATTATTTGGGCAGAATATCAATTGTTGCCCTTTTACTTTTAATATTTTATTTTTTACGGGCCAGGAATCAATTTAAGAACTATCAACAGATAATATGGGGGCTATTTATTATGGCCCTTGCAGTTTCACTTGACTGGGTTTTCGGATTATACCTGATTGATTCTCTCGGAGTTGATGGAAACACACATTCAGGTTTTGCACTTTTAAAGCTGAATGAATGTATTCGTTGTTCTCGCTGTTATCATTGTTTTTACAAAATTATCAGGAGATGATCTTGGCTCTCTATATATTCAGAAGGGAAACCTGAAACTTGGACTGATTATAGGCCTGGGTACTTTTTTTCTGGCAGCTGCAGGATCAATACCTATGGCTGCCTCATTATTTAAGGGTCAGGAACTGGAATTTTCCAGAATTTTGCCATGGATCCCCTGGATATTGATTTTTGTTCTCGCCAATGCAACCCTCGAGGAAACACTTTTTAGAGGTCTGTTTTTAAAGAAGCTTGAGCCGGTTTATGGCAAGTTTGTTTCCAATCTGTTAATTGCAATAATTTTCACGGGTCTACACTTATTTGCAAGTTACACGTCTGATCAATATTTATTTATAGCTATTTTATTTCCATTGGCCTTACTTTGGGGATTTATTATACAGAAAACAAATAGTTTGTTTGCTTCCATTTTGTTTCATGCAGGTATGGATATCCCGATAATTCTGGGAGTATTCTCAAACCTGTCATAAATACTTATTAAATTAGAGAGCTAAAACTTATTCTATAAACTCGCTATAACTCATCTTAAAAATTGCCGAAATGAAGAATGCCGGAAAAGTTCATACAATTGTGCTGATTGCGATACTGTTGATTTGTAATCATTCATCATATTCGCAGGAAAATTCTGAAGAATTCTTAAGAATTGTCCGACATGGAAATATTGAGAGAGTGGATAGCTGCATAAAAGCAGGATTTGATGTGAATTTAATAGATAATGACAGGTATACGCCTCTCATGTTTGCAATATGGGGAAACCATTTTGAAATTGTCAAACTCCTTATTGAACAGGGTGCCGATATAAATATGCAAACAGAAAAAGGTGGCAATGCCATGACTGTTGCCGGGGGAATGGGAAACCTGGAAATATGCACGTACCTCCTAGGTAAGGGCGGTGATATTGAGGCAGTTGATAATGAAGGGAAAACAGTGTTAATGAATGCTGTGTACAATATGAAAAATGAGGTAATACCTTATTTTATTCAGCAGGGTGCAAATGTAAATGCTAAAGAACACAATGGATACTCTGCCCTCATGTTTGCTACTATATTAAATACTCCTGAAAGTGTAAAATTATTGATTAAGGCTGGAGCAAATGTAAACGAACTTTCCAATGAAGGAGAAACAGCCCTGCAAAGGGCGAAAAAAATACAAGATGCCAAGTTAGGTGATATGAGCGATGTAATTAAACTCCTTGAAAAGTCTGGTGCAAATTAAATAGCTATTTCCCGAAGTTCCCAAATTAAATTTTTGCTCAATTATAAGCTTATTTGGAATTATTCTAAGTTGTATTATATTTGCTCTACAATTATCTCTCTTATTTTAACTAAAATATTAATTATGAAGGAATTAAAGATTAATCATCTTGCTGTACTTGTAGCGGTAGTTCTACAATTTGTACTTGGATTTTTATGGTACGGACCTCTTTTCGGTGAGGCCTGGATGGAAATGGTTGGACTGGATTCAGCAAGCGTTGAAGCCAACCCTGCGGATGCTGGTGTTTGGTTTACCAATGTTTTTACAGCTGTTCTCTCAATGTATGTATTGGCCTGGTTGTTTGTTCAGATGAATGTAAATTCACTTTTAAAGGGAGCTGGATATGGCTTTCTTATTGGCTTTGCTTTTGTATACATGACGGTGAAGACATCAGGAATGTTTGCTCAGGAGCCTTATTGGCTGGCATGGATTACCGGAGGAAACACTACAGTTGGATTGACGCTTGGTGGAGCTGTTCTGGGTGCATGGACAAAAAAGAGATAATGATAAATGGCCGAATTGAAAACACAACCTACTGATCAAAGGGTTGAAGATTTCCTGAATACCATTGATGATGAGCAGAAACGCAGTGATGCATTTGCTTTGCTTGAATTCATGAAGGAAATTACCGGGGAAGAGCCTGTTATGTGGGGCCCAGCCATAATTGGATTTGGTTCATATCATTACAAATATGCAAGTGGCCGCGAAGCGGATTGGATGCTGACCGGGTTTTCTCCTCGCAAGAATAATTTAACCCTTTACATCATGCAGGGCTTTGATAATTATGAACACCATCTTACTCAATTGGGAAAACATAAAACAGGAAAATCCTGTCTCTATGTCAAAAGACTGGAAGACCTGGATCTGGATGTGCTAAGGAAACTTATTTCGGAATCAGTTGAGTATATGAGAAATAAAAAATGGTGATCAGAATTCTTTAAAATGATTAATTTTGTTAATATTTAAAGCCCGTTTTACGGGCTTTTTTCTTTTAATAATTCTCATTCTTATGATATAATTAAAAAGCTTAGAAATTTAAATAACCAATAAATTGGATTAATTTTATTCCGGCATTTTTATTTTTATGTTGCTTTCCAAAGAGCTTTTTAATTGTTTATATAATAAGCTATGTACAAACAAACCTTTCTTATTTTTTTTTCAATTGTACTTCTAATCGTACTTACAAAATGTAGTGGCACAAAACCTGCAGTTACCGGGGATCCATCCGGTAGAACTCCCAGTGCCGAACGAGAATTTCGTGCAGCATGGGTAGCGACAGTAGCCAATATAAACTGGCCCAGCAAACCAGGTATTCCTGTCGAGGAGCAGAAAAAAGAGGCAGTTGTATTATTGGACCTCCTGGCTGATAATAATTACAATGCAGTTATTTTCCAGGTGAGACCCCATTGTGATGCTTTATATAGTAGTGAACTGGAACCCTGGTCTTATTATTTAACAGGCGAACAGGGGAAAGCACCAGAGCCATTTTATGATCCATTAGAATTCTGGATTGAAGAGGCACATAACCGGGGCCTTGAATTGCATGCCTGGTTGAATCCTTACCGTGCTCACCATGTTGCTGGTGGAGATGTTACGGATAAATCTATTGTAAAACTGAAGCCTGAACTGGTGGTGGAACTGGAAAGGGGCTATTGGTGGCTCGATCCAAGTAAAAAAGAAACCCAGGATCATTCCTACAATGTTGTTATGGACCTTGTGCAACGATATGATTTAGATGGAATCCATTTTGATGATTATTTTTACCCCTACCCCGATTACAATAATTTCAAAGATTTTCCTGATGACGAAAGCTGGAAATCTTATCAGGATGAAGGCGGTAAACTTTCAAGAGGTGATTGGAGGAGGGAAAGTGTTAATACTTTTATAGAACGACTTTATAAGGGGATAAAAGAAGAAAAACCTCATGTTAAATTCGGTTTGAGCCCGTTTGGATTCTGGCGACCCTATTATCCGCCTTCCATTACAGTTGGTTTCGACCAACACAATGAGCTCTATGCTGACGCAAAACTCTGGTTAAACAAAGGTTGGATTGATTACTATACACCACAACTTTACTGGCCTATTAACCGAATATCCTTGAGTTTTCCAGTTTTACTTGGCTGGTGGGAAGGAGAAAATAAGAAAGGAAGGCATTTATGGCCTGGAATGAGTGTGGGACGGTTGCAAGGAGAACAGGGCATAGATGAAACACTTAACCAGATAATGATTACCAGAGGCATGCTGCCTGAAAGTCCAGGTGCTGTACATTGGAGTATAGGGCCTCTGGTCTCCTCCCCTTCTCTGGTCCAGGCTATTGCAGATGGACCCTATAAAAGGCAGGCACTTGTGCCTCCGTCTCCCTGGTTGGATAAAAAAGCTCCTGTAGCACCAAAGGTTGAGATTTCATGGGATAAAGACAGTGTAGATGTTTCCTGGGAGCATCTTGAAAAAAATGATGTTTCACGTTGGGTAGTCTATTACAAACATGGAAACCGATGGGATCACCAGATCTTAGGAAGTGGATATACATCAGAAAAGGTTCCCGGATTCATTTTAAATGAGAGTTTTTTAAACCAGGCAGACATTGATAGTGTAAAAAATATTGAGGACATCCTTATTCCAATAAAAAAGGTTGCTGTTACTGCCGTTGACCGATTTGGAAACGAATCTGAACTAACTGAGAAGGCTATTTCAGATGTTTCGTTTGAGTTTGCTCCACCATTGGAGGATATAATAAATGAATATGCTTTGAGTAAAAAGGAACCAGCTTTTAAAACCCCGCTTGTAAAACCAGGGATTGATGTACTTGTAGAGGATCATCTTGATCTTATTCGGGGCAAGAAAGTAGGGTTGATCACAAACCCATCAGCTGTTGGAGCTGACCTCAGAAGTAGTATTGATATCCTTGCCAGTACTCCCGGAGTAAACCTTGTTGCCTTATTTGGAGCTGAGCATGGAGTCAGGGGAGCCAAACAGGGAAAAATCATACAGGAAGGTGAGTTGGACCCTGCAACAGGCATACCGGTGTATAGTATGTATGGTGACTCATATGCACCTAATAAGGAATGGCTGGAGGATCTGGATGTCTTGATTTTTGACATTCAGGGTGTTGGTTCAGCCTGGTATACATTTAAATATTCCATGTCATTTGCCATGGAAGCCTGCTCTGAGGTGGGAATACCTTTCATTGTTCTAGACAGGCCAAATCCTTTAGGAGGGCGTATTGTTGAAGGTCCGAATCTGGATCTGGGCCGGATTTTCCGACATACACTTCCTTTGCGACATGGGATGACCTACGGAGAGCTTGCTACCATGTGGAATGAGACAGAAAATTATGGAACCGACCTGACAGTGATAAAAATGAAAGGCTGGCAACGGTATATGACCTGGGATAAAACCGGCTTGTTCTGGATTATGCCCTCACCCAATATGGGTACCCTTGAAACTGCGATTGTGTATCCCGGGCAATGTCTTTTTGAAAGAATGAATATGTCGGAAGGAAGAGGAACAACCAAACCTTTTCTTATTAACCGGGGCACCCTGGGTAGATGCGGAAAAAGCGGCGACTGACTTAAATAACAGGGGAATTGAAGGGGCTGTTTTCAGACCTGTTTATTTTATACCTAAGAACGCAAATCCTGGCTCTAATCCAAGGGGCAAACCCTGGAATAAAATGAGTGGTGGAGTTGAAATATATGTTGACCGATTATGATAGCTATAGATCGGTAGAAGGGGCACTTCATATTATAGATGCTTATCGAAAAACCAATCCTGATTCCCTTGTCTGGTCACCTCCTGCCCCATTGGAACAGTTGGAGGAACCTGAAATGACCGTTGAAAAGCTGGTTGAAAAATGTCAGGAGGACATTCAGGAGTTTATTGAAATTCGTAAGAAATACCTAATATATCGATGAAAACCAAACTCATTATTTCGTTTGTTCTTATTCTACTTTGCTTTATTTCGGGATGTAAAACTACTGAAGTAATATCTCCTGCCCTGCCAGCAGAAATAATATCTCCAGTGGAGCCAACAGAGGTTACATCTCCTGAGCAGTCTTTAGAAGTTGAAATAAAACCTACCAGCGAATTGCGTGGTGTTCAGGTAAACCCTGATTTATGGCTAGATGGTGATTCAGAAAAAATGAAAGATAATATTGAAGCCATAGTAACCAAAGCTGCTGGTGAAAATTATAATCTTATTTTATTTATTGTAAGAGAAGATGCTGAGGTTTATTATTCATCGAACATTGAAAAATGGTCAAAGAAATTCACTTCGGTATCCGCTGGATTTGATCCACTTGAATTTGCCATCGAAACAGCGCACAATCAAGGATTAAAAATAATGGCAGGTATTGATCTTCTGGGTTTAGGTGATGGAGGAGCTGAGGTAGAGAAACTTAAAATAAATAGTGGTATTTTGCTAAATCCAGCTGATCCTGCTGGTAAATCATATCTAAAAAAAATAATCATTGAATTAACAGAAAAATATGATATTGATGGTTTTAGTTTTGATCTTTCAGGGTATAAGCCGGATTCTATGTTATCAGATAGTTATTCTCTGCGAAGCTTTCATCAGGACAGTCTGCAGAATTCCATTTCCATGGATGATTGGTCAAATGAGAGGCTAACCGACCTTGTTGAGGATATTGCTGTGGAAGTTATGTTGACTAAACCTTACCTGATTCATTCCGCTTCATTAACAACTGAACAAAGTGAAAGTGCAATTAATTGGTTGGAAAATGGAATAGTAGATTTTATCCAGTTCAATTTAAATGCGGATGACAGTTCACCAATTGAATCGTTTAAGGATTTATGGGATGCAAAATTTGATGGTACGGAATTATCAGAAAAAGTTTTCCCCAATCTATTGGTGAGCAATCAGAGTATTCAAGATTCCGGATTTAAAGAGTGGATTGAGATATTCCTAAGCAAAGGAGGAAGAGGTTTGGTGACTTCCGGTAATTATTTTCATGAGTTTACAGATGAACTTGATTTTCCTCAGGATATAAAAACTGTAACACCTGAGCAGGTATTTGAACTGAATACTTCCGCTTTTTTTGAAGATAACCCGGGTGGTCAACCAGTGATTTATAATAATAGAGTTCACAAAACCGATCAGGAAGGAAACATTGGTTTTATTGGACCATTGCAAGATTCAATATTACTTAATATTTTAGATAAATCAATTGAACTCTACACAGGCGACTGGTCCATTCCATATAAATTCACGGTGAAAACGGATAATATTGTTGAACGAAGCTCACCATGGGTGGAATTCCGAAGAATGCCAGCTAAAAATACCGATATGCAGGATTATCATGTATTGTTTAAAACTGATTTTCCAGCAGAAGCCCAAATTAACGGAGAGTCAGTTAAAGTATATAAAACAGGGATTTTTTTCAGTAAAATCAGCCTGAAGGAGGGTGCGAACCGGATAAGAGCCAGTGTTGTGACGCCAGATTCAAAATCGGTATTTTATGAACGTGAATTTATTTATGAAGAAGTTGACAAAACAAAAAAGGCTTTTCCTTTATGGATTGACCAAAAGATCTGTTGAACCATCAGTTAATCTGGAATTACTTCCTGAGGATAATGTTTTTGTTCAATTTAAAGGGTCGCTGTCTCAGAATGGTATAATTGAAATACTTCCAGGAAAACTCATTTTTGAGTGTGCACGAGAGGATTTTGCAGATTACAGTCTTTACCAGGCTGAACTGCCTTTGCGAATGCTTGAACCCAATAATGAATATAAAATTACCCTGAAATTAATAGCCTCTAACAGCAAAAATGAAAATTCTATTTTTGAATGGCCGCTGAATAGTTCAATTAGGGTATTTGAACGGGACCAATTCCCACTTCTTAAAGTTGTAAAAAAAGATTCAAGATTAACTTACAATACCGGCCCTACACGACTGGGAGGTCCCATCCGGTCTGAATTGCAACCGGGAGTCATTCTTCAGGCAAGTGGTAAAATCGGTAATAATTACAGGATAAGACTCGATAAGGTTGAAGAGGGTATTATACATCAGAGTAGTGTTCAGGTATTGGCAGATGAGCAGATTCAAACACCCTATTTTATTACGAATATGTCCTGTGGCCCTTCTAGGGGAGGTGATATTGTTAGTATACCCTATTTAGAATCAATACCTTATATGGTATACCCTGATCCTGATCAAAACAGGCTTGTTGTTACTCTTTATGGTGCAAAAACCAGTAGTACCTGGATTACGCACCGGAAGGGGCGCAAAATTGTTGATAAACTCACCTGGAAGCAAACAACTCCTGAAACCTATGAAGTATATGTAAAACTGAAGAGCTCAAAAATATGGGGCTATAGCATCAGGCAGGTTGGTAAAAGCCTTCGGCTGTTTATCAAGTACCCACCTGAATACAATGTTGATAATACCAAGCCTTTATCAGGTCTGAAAATCGCCATTGAAGCCGGACACGGAGGTGAAAGTACCGGAGCAATAGGCTTGTCAGGTTTGGTTGAGAAAGACATAAACCTCGATTTGGCTTTAAAATTAGGTGAGCTTTGTAAATCAATGGGTGCGGAGGTTTTTCAGGTACGGGATACGGATAAAAGCATGTCCCTATTAGAAAAACGTAGCAATGCAATATCCTCTGGAGCCGATTTGCTGGTAAGTATTCATGCAAATGCAGCAGGTATAAGCCAGGGATATCTTCGCGTACCAGGTACAAGCACCTATTACAATAATCCATTTTGGGCACCGCTTGCAGAGAATATCTATGACCGCCTATTGGAACTAAAACTGGCTGAATTTGGTGTTATTGGTTCATTTAATTATACAGTAATACGTGTATCGCAGATGCCATCGATTCTGGTGGAGCAGGCTTTTTTGACCCATGCTGAAGACGAAGAAAAAATGGCAGATCCAGAGTTTCGGGAGGATATGGCTCATAAAATTTATGAAGGGATAATTGACTATCTCAAATTCATGAAAATAAAATAAAGATGTTTTATATACATGGATATTGTATTTTAGATTTTAACTGAAAAGGAATGAGTACAACAAGTGAAAGAACAGAATTGGCCCAGGTAGTATTTAAGGCGATGAATAGTCGAGACTTAAGCATTGCCGAGTCACTTTTACATGAGAATGTGGTTTTTGATTTCCCGGGAAACGGAATAATGGAGGGACCCAAAAGAGTCAGTCTTTTCATAAGAGTTTTGCTCAGGAAGTTTCCTGAACTCACATTTACAATTAAGAATGTAATCCTTGATGGAGATCAGGCCTGCACTGTCTGGACCAACAAAGGTAAGAACCTGGATGGCAGCCTTTATGAAAACAGTGGAATCACTCTTTTTCATTTTTCTGAAGGTAAAATTACTTTTATGAGCGATTATTTTAAAAACACCTCATTTGTGAACCAATCTTAACCATATGAAAAAAGTCCTGGCATTCAACGGCAGTCCGCGAAGATTTGGTAATACATCTATATTATTACAGCACTTCAGAAGAGGCACTGAAATAAATACTACCTCCTTTAAAGAAGTGTTAATGAATGATTTGAAATTGGATTTTTGCAATGGGTGTTTGCGGTGTAACCTTATAGGCCGGTGTTCTATCTCAGGGGACGATTGGAATGATATCAGTAAGCAAATTCTTGAATCGGATGTACTTGTTTTTGCGTCGCCAGTATATTTTCATCATCTCGCAGGGCCCATGAAAGTCCTTATCGATCGGTTTAGGTCTTTTGTAAAGGTTCAGATAACAGAATCAGGTTTGAACCATATTCCATGGCAATCATGGAATAAAGAGTTTGTTTTGCTGTTAAGTATGGGATCTTCTGATGATTCGGATGCCAGCTCAATTATTGAACTTTTCTATTATATGACCTCTATATTAGGACCAGAAAATAAGCTTAGTATAGTTACGGCCACAAGACTTGCAGTTATCCGGCAGGTAGAGAAAACAGAAGAAGAACTTACAGTTCTTTACCCCAAATTAGGCTTGTCTCATAAGCTGGCGAAATCAGATGCTGAGAAAAACAAGAAGGTTTTGAATGATTGCTATACCCTGGGTTTAGAAAAAACCCGTATTTAAAGCCCTTTCCACCAATTAGTGTTGGGAAATGATCCATCAGACAATATAATTTGTTCTCCAATCCGAGGTGTTGTAATGGGCATATTTTTTGATGCTGCTGCCTGGCTGACTCTTTCAACGGGATCTGTCCAGCTGTGTAAGGCAAGTTTAAAAGCACCCCAGTGTATGGGCATCATTGTTTTAGCATTTACATCAATTGCGGCCTGAACTGTTTCCTCTGGTAACATATGTATATCGTGCCATCTTTTATCATATTGTCCGCATTCCAGTAATGCCAGGTCAAAAGGGCCATAGGCCTCCCCTATTTCTTTAAAATGAGGGCCATATCCACTATCTCCACTAAAATAGATTCTTTCATTCGACCCAAGTATAACCCATGAACTCCATAAGGTAGTGAATCTGTCCATCAATCGACGACCAGAGAAATGGCGTGAAGGAGCACAAACCAGGGTAAGTTCACCTGCTTTAACTTCATCCCACCATTGCAGCTCATGGATTTTATTTTCATCTACTCCCCACTTTTCAAGATGGGCAGAAACTCCAAGTGGCACATAAAATGCATCAACTTTTTCGCTTAATTTTTTAATAGAACCATAATCCAGGTGATCATAATGATCATGAGAAATAATGACTATTTGGATCCCAGGTAGCTTTTCTATCTCTATGGGTAAATCCTTTGTGAATCTGGGAGATCCAAGCATTGGATGCGGCGAAGGAGTATTTCCAAACATTGGGTCTAACAATATATTTACACCATCTATTTCCAACAGGAAACTTGAATGACCAAACCATGTTAAGCGGGTGAGGTTCTCATTTTTATTGACAATTTCCAGGGAGTCAATTTTCAGGACAGGAAGATCTGAAATTGGTTTACCATTAGCCGTCCCTTTTATAAATTCTCGCATTACCGAAATCCCGGTTCGAAAATTCATATCCATCATCGTTGGTAGCTGGTTAAAGAACTTCCCATCTTTATAATTGCTTGAAAGTAAATATTTTTCTTTTTGTTCTTGTGTTGGCCTTCCTCCAAAGTCTGGGCGAAGGTTTACAAATAAAAACACAGTAATAACAAACAGGATTATAAAGCCTGCAAGGATGTATCCTATCATTTTAGATATTCTTTTCACTTTTTTTAATATATAACAATCTACCAGTGGGTTTTGTTGAAAAATCCCCAGATTTATAATCCAATCAACAAGATTCTAAAGGGTTAACTGCAATTCACTAAGGTTTCTATAAATTCCTGATGGAAGTTTCATCAATTCTTCATGATTTCCTTTTTCAATCAACTTACCTCTATCCAGAACAATGATTTGATCTGCCTTGCGTATGGTGGAGAGCCGGTGAGCTATAACTATTGAAGTTCGACCATTCATGAGTTTTTCGAGAGCATCCTGAACCAGTCTTTCCGATTCAGAATCGAGGGAGGATGTAGCTTCATCCAGTATCAAAATCCTGGGATCTTTCAACACTGCACGTGCGATGGCTACTCTTTGTCTTTGGCCCCCAGACAATTGTGTGCCACGCTCACCAACAAGGGTTTCCATCTTATCCGGAAAACGATCAATAAATTCCAGGGCATTGGCTTTGCTTGCGGCTTCCTCAATTTCCATATCGCTGGCACCAGGTTTTCCATACCCTATATTTTCCTTTATAGTTCCACCAAATAAAAATATATCCTGGGGCACCAGAGCAATCTGACGGCGTAGTATTGATACGGGAATATCTTGAGATTCCTTTTCTCCAAAAAAGATTTTCCCACTAGTAGGTTCGTGTAATCGCAATAGAAGGGATGTGAAGGTTGATTTTCCCGCTCCGCTCGGACCAGCCAGAGCGGTTATCTGGTTCTTGGGTATTGAAAGGTTAATATTTGTAAGGACTTCCTCTGTTGGCCTGGATGGATAAGAGAAATGAAGGTTTTTAATTTCTACCTCTCCACTGCATTCAAATTTTTGATCTATTTTACCAATTTCCTGAATATCTTCTTCTTCCACATCAAATATTTCGAATAAATCCTCTGTTGCACCAATGAATCGCTGAATGCGTGTAATAACACTGGCTAAGCCGCCTATATTTCCTCCAATAAAACCAGAATATAGAACAAAAGAGAACAACTCACCAGAATCCAGCTCACCCGATCCCAGCAAGCCTGCACCTTTCCAGATCACTGCCACCAGGGAGCCAAATAATCCGAGAATTACAAAAGAAAAAAAAGCTCCTCGGTAGCGACCACCTTTCATACCCAGCTGTGCAATTTCAAGCGTTCTTTCTTTGTATCGACCCATCTCAAGAAACTCGTTGGTGAATGTTTTAACACTCCTTATCCCCTGTAAGGTTTCTTCCACAATAGTATTTGACTCGGCTACTTGCTTTTGCATATCTCTGGAGTATTTGCGAATGAAACGACCAAAGAAAAATACCATTAATACAATGGCCGGTAAAATGGCCAGCATAAAGAGAGTAAGCTGTAATGAAGTATATACCAGCAAGCTTATACCTCCAATGATAATGATTAGTTGGCGAAGAAATTCAGCCAGTGTGCTGGTAAGTGTATCCTGAAGAAGAGCAATGTCAGCTGAAATACGGCTATTCAACTCTCCTACCCTTTTTTGTTCAAAGAATTTAAGTGGAAGCTTGATTAAATGATTGTAAGTGTCCTGGCGAAGATTGGCCAATGACTTTTCGGTAACATTTACAAATAGAATTGTTCTGAAATAGGAGAAAACAGATTGAATTATTAAAATTACAACTAAGAATAAAGCAATTCTATTTATTGATTCTGAAATATTTCCTTCTACACCTGAACTTACAAGTTCACCCAATAATTTTGGAAAAGCCAGGCTGGCAAGGCTGGAGACAAAAAGGAATAAAAGTCCAATTCCAAACTCAACCCGGAAAGGCCTGATGTATCGGTATAGTTTCAAAGCATTACCAAGACCTGTAAGGGTTATTTTCTTCCTTGGTATTTCAGGATCCAAAGCCATAAAAGGATTCTTAATTTATCTGATTGCAAAAATAGTTTTGTTTAACAAAAAATAATATACTGCGAAAGTATTATTTTTATTCAATCTAAATAGTAAAATATTGATATTTTTAATATTTTTGTGCGTTCATTTTTTGTTTAGAAATGAAGACTAAGACCTGGGTTATATTTAATTGATTATATGAGTTTTAATCTTTGGTGAAAGTAAAATAAGATTATTCCTTGGATAAGGCATCATTAGCATATTTAAAAAATATTTGAATTAAGGGAATAATTATGCAAGCATTTTTGTCAAACATTAAGGGCCTGAAATTGTTATATAGATAAAATTATCTTTTCATGAGAAAAATAGACAGACGAATTGTCATTATTGCTGCTTTAATCTTTATTGTAGCCATGGCATATGGGTTAATGAAGTATTTAATCTCCTTGAAGGAGGAGCCTCCTATGCGGCCGGCGGTAGAGGCAAAAAGATTTGTAAAAACAGAAACTGTGGCATACAGCTCAATTTATACACCTGTATCCGAACCTGGTCGACTTTCATCCATTGCTGAGGTGGATATTATTGCCGAAGCATCGGGAAAAATACAATCAGGTAATGTTCCACTTAAAAAATCTTCCAGTTTCTCAAAGGGAGATAAATTATTTGTGGTGTACCCCGATGAAGCAGCACTGGCATTAAAGGCTCGTAAAAGTCAGTACTTAAATATTCTTGCAAATATAATTCCTGATATCCGACTCGATTTTCCCGACCGAGAATCAGATTATATGGAATTCTTTTCTTCTATTAGTTCAGATAAACCATTGCCGAAATTTCCTGAAATAATGGACGAGAAATTGCGCATATTTCTGACAACGAGAAATGTTCTTGGCGAGTATTACAGCATTCAGAAAGACGAGCTCCAGTTAAGACGACACACTGTATATGCTCCTTTTGATGGAACTTATACCGACGTTTACCTTGAAGTAGGTGCTTATACCAATACAGGTGGACGAGTCGCCCATGCAATTCGGACCAATGATCTTGAACTGGAAGTTCCATTGCAAATATTCGATGCTAAGTGGGTAAAAATTGGAGATAATGTAACTGCCAGGTCTGAAACAAGAGACCTGGAATGGACTGGAAAGGTTATAAGAAAAAGTGAGTTTCTGGATGATAACAGTCAAAGGCAGTCTGTTTTTGTCAGATTAAACAACACAGGCCCCAAAAATACGGTTCTTAGTGGCGAATATCTTTCTACAGTATTCCCGGGGCATCCGGTTGAAGATGTTATGGAGATACCGCGAAACGCTGTTTTTAATACCAATGAAGTATTCGTTGTAGTGGATGGAAGACTGGAGAATAGAACCATAAATATTATAAAAACAAACGAAAGAACACTTATATTTAATGGATTAGAAGTTGGCGAGATAATAGTTGTTCAACCACTTATTAATGTTCTGGAGGGTACACTTGTCGAAGTAGAGGGCTCTGGTCCAAAACAGAACCAGGAAATCGTTGATGCCCCTCCAAAGCAAGATGATAATGCCAAACCAGAAAAGGAATAAGCATGAGAAAAATAGTTGAAAAATTTGTTGAGTATCCGATTTATGCCAACCTGATTATTTTAGTAGTGATCCTTGCAGGGACACTTAGCTACATCAATATGAAGAAGGCATTCTTCCCCGAGACAGAAAGCCGGATGATCACTGTTTCCGTTTTATACCCTGGCGCTTCACCTGTGGAGATGGAAGAGGGTGTAACATCCAGGATTGAGGAGGCGATTAGAGGTTTAATAGGTATCAAAGAGATAAATTCTACTTCTGTTGAAAACCGGTCTTCAGTTTCTATTGAAACCACTGGAGAATACCCTATTGATGAAATCCTTATAGAAGTTAAAAATGCGGTAGATGGTATATCTTCATTGCCCTCTGCTGCAGAGCGTCCAATTGTATCAAAGCAGCGGTCCCGTGCTATGGCGCTGTTTATGGAACTTACATCGGATGAGAATTCCAATGTCGATTTAATGACATTAAAAAACTATGCCCAACGAATTGAGGAAGACTTTTTTAATTCAGGGGTAATGAGTCAAATTAGTATTTCTGGCTTTCCCACACCAGAGATTTCCGTTGAGGTAAAAGAGGAAGTCCTTTTGCGTCATAATTTAAAATTCGATGATATAGCCAGGGCAATTCAAATGAACAATCGGGATGTTTCCGGAGGTCAGATTAAATCAGACGTTGAGGAACTTTTGATTCGGCTTCGCTCAAGAAGTGCGGATCCAAACAAGATTGGTGAAATTATCATACGAGGGGAAGAAGATGGAAGCTATCTTAGGGTGCGCGATGTGGCAGAAGTAAAGAAGAAATTTGCCGAAACATCAAATAAATCCTGGATTAATGGAAAGCCTGGTGTATCCATTCGAGTTGAGAAACTTCCCGAGGAAGACCTTGAAGCGATTACAGAATATGCCAGAGAATATATGGAGGCATTTAATAAAAAAGATAATGGGGTTCAATTGATAATGTCAAGGGCCTTTCTCGATATCCTGCATAGCCGTTTAAAACTTTTGACAGACAATGGGATGCTAGGAATTACTCTGATAATTATTTCCTTGTCACTTTTTCTAAGTGTACGGTTATCCTTATGGGTTGCCTGGGGGATTCCATTTAGTTTCCTGGCCATGTTTATATTTGCCAACTATTTGGGCGTCACTATTAATATCATGTCTTTGTTCGGGATGATCCTTGTTATTGGGATACTGGTGGATGACGGAATTGTTATTGCTGAGAATATTTATGTTCATTTTGAAAGGGGAAAAACTCCTATGCAGGCCGCAGTTGACGGAACCATGGAGGTTATGCCTGCAGTTTTAACTTCTGTAACAACAACTATTGTTGCATTTTCACCCTTGTTATTCCTGGGTGGCACCAGAATGGAAATGATGTTTGACATGGCGATAGTGGTTATTCTGAGTCTTTTCTTTTCTCTTTTTGAAGCCTTTCTTGTACTACCAGCACACCTTAGCAACCAACGGGTTCTAAGCCAAAAGAGTCTGGATGCCAGGCACAAAGGGATTAAGAAATATTTTGAGGGCCTTTTAGTTTGGCTGAGGGATAGAATCTACAAGCATTCACTCATATGGCTAATTAGGTGGCGCCATGCTGTTATAGGAATTCCAATTGCCTTATTGCTTATTACAGCAGGTTTGTTTTTTGGAGGACATATAAAAAGTACCTTCTTTCCGATGGTTGATTTCGATCAATTTACAGTTAACGTGGCATTTACTCCTGGTGATGGTGAGAAACAAACAGAAGAGTTCCTATTCAGGTTCTCAGACTCGATTTGGGCTGTAAACGAGGATTTGAAGGAAGAACTCGGTGTGGATATTGATATTATTGAAAGGGTTAATGTGAACATTGGTAGATCCTTTAGTGGTCAGGAATCAGGTGCTCATGCCGGAAGTATTAATGTTTATCCAGTTGACCTGGAAGGATATCCCTTAACCGGATTTGCCATAGCAAATATGGTACGAAAAAAAATCGGACCCGTACCTGAAGCAAGAAAATATACTGTTGGTGGACGAAACCGCTGGGGCGCTCCGGTTTCTATAGGTCTAATGTCAAAAAATCTACTTGAACTAGAGGAAGCTAAAGATTATATGATGAGTCGCCTGGATGAACTTCCTGCCTTAAAAGATATAAACGAAAATATCGCTTTGGGAAAACAGGAAGTGCGTTTGAAATTAAAACCAAGGGCATATTTTCTAGGGCTTGATGAAAGTACAATTGCCAACCAGGTCAGACAGGGATTCTATGGAGGCCAGGCACAAAGACTTCAGGAAGGCCGGGATGAACTCCGGGTTTGGGTTCGTTATCCTCAATCGGATAGGCTAACGCTGGGCCAGATGGAAAAAATGAAGATTAAGACAAATTCTGGAGAATTTCCACTGAGTGAATTGGCTGAATACGATCTCGTAAGAGGTCCTGTAGCCATTCGCAGATATAATGGCAACCGTGAAATCCGTGTGGAAGCTGAGACAGTTGATCCTTTTGCATCAGTACCTGAAATTCTGGAGCAGATAAGCGTCGAAATTATGCCAGATCTATTGGCTCAGTATTCAGGGATAAGCTATACTTATCAAGGCCAGCAAAAGGCTAGTAATGAAGCTCTGCAAAAAGTAACCCGTTACTTTGCCATTGCTTTTGTGGTAATTATTTTATTGTTGATTTTGCACTTTAAGAGTGTTAATCAAACACTGATCATTATGATGATGATTCCATTGTCTATGCTTGGTGTCTTCTGGGGCCATGGTATACATGGGAAACCCATTTCACTCATGAGCCTATGGGGAATCGTGGCCTTAACCGGGGTTATTATTAATGATGCAATTGTCTTCCTTGCAAAATACGATGGATTATTATTGGAAGGAAAAAAGGTTAAGGATGCTGTTGTAGAGGCCGGAATGGTCAGGCTCAGACCAATACTCTTAACAACCATCACTACAACCATAGGAATGTTTCCTATTATCCTTGAGAAAAGTGTTCAGGCACAGTTCGTTATACCAATGGCAATAAGCCTGGCATATGGTGTGGCTGTTGGAACCGTTTTCATCCTTATATTCTTCCCTATTCTGATAATGCTATTGAATGATGTCAGGGTATATGCCAGATACCTCTGGACAGGAGTCAGACCTGAAAAGGAAGAGGTTGAAGTTGCGATTATTCAACAGAAGCGTAAACTTAAATACGAGGAAGGCTCTAAAGAAACGGTTGATAAGGTTATAGTTAATCCACAGATTTAATGAATTTTAGAAATATTTCACAATGGGAAAATGGATACCGGTAAATAGATTTACTTCATTTTTAATTTTACTTTTTGTCATTGGTTCTAATGCTCGGGCGCAGGAAGAGGACTTATCACTTGCTCTAGCCCTTGAAAAAGCTCTTGACAACAACTATGGGATTATTATTTCCAGATCGGAGACTGAGATATCCACTGTAAATAATGCCTGGGGTACAGCTGGCAGGTATCCATCAATTGATTTTAGTGGAGGTTCATACAATAATTATGATATAAATAATACTGCTAATTTTTCAACCAACAGGCTTTCTGCAGGCCTCGGTTTGAGATGGACGATTTTTGACGGATTCCGTGTTAAGGTAACAAAAGATAAGCTTAGCCAGCTTGAGGTCCTGGCAAAAGGCCGTTTGGCAGTAATTGTTGAAAGTACCATTATGGATGTGGTAATGGCCTACTACCTGGTGTTGCTTCAACAGGAAGAACTGGTGGTATTAGAAGATGTAATGAAATTATCAGAGGATAGGTATAATTATGAACAATCACGCTACGAGATTGGGAGTACAGCCAGTTATAACGTGCTTCAGGCCAAAAACGTGTACCTGAATGATAAAACCTTGTTTATGAACCAGGAAATGGTGCTCAGAAACTCTGTTAGAAACTTTAACTTTCTAATAGGAGAAGAACCTACCATGACCTGGAATTTTATTGAGGAATTTAAACCTGGAGATGCTAAGTACAAGCTTGGAGATTTGCTCGATAAGATGATGGCCAGTAATCAGACCTTACAAAATCAATATGCCAACCTGGTTCTTCAGCAAAATGAAATAAAACTTAAAAAGAGTGATCTTTATCCTTCTCTGGACCTTTCAGCCGGTATTACTGATAGCTGGGCATATATTAACAGAGATAACTCTGATCCGACAAGAGGCAATGCATTAAACTCCTATGGAAATTTATTACTTTCTTACCCAATTTACACAGGAGGAACCCGAAAGAGAGCCATAGAAGTTGCCCGGATAAATGAGGAAATTGCGGATGTAGAGATTGACCAGATGCAGCATAGCCTTACAAACCAGCTCATGAATACCTATGATTTCCATGAGGTGAGGGTAGCCCTGTTAGGGGTTGCTGAGGAAAGCCTGGAGGCTGCTGAGCTAAATATGCAAATTGCTGGTGAAAAGTTTCGTAGTGGTGCTATCAATTCATTTAACTATAGAGATATACAAGTTATTTATCTGACATCTGCACTTAGGCGATTAGAAGCCATTTACGATGTAATTGATTCCCGAACAAACCTTACACGTCTTATTGGCGGCTTTATTACTGAGAATTAGAAGTGAATATAGATGTCATTTCGAACTAATTGAGACCTGTCTGCCGACAGGCAGGAATCTTTGGATTAAGCTTCAAAAGCTAATATATTAGATTTCTCAGTCGCTTGCTCCTTCGAAATGACATGTTTTGTTTTAGATGATGTTTATCATACTGTCATTTCGAACGAAGAGAGAAATCTGAAACCTATTCATTTTGAAAGATTTTTTTTTTCTTTCAAACCCTCATAAAACCTTTAACTTCTTCTTGTTTTTCTTCGCAGAAACCAATAAATATTGTGATTTGCAGAGGTATAAGGGGGCGAGGGTATTACAATGGCCGGTATATTGATAAACAAATGTACTCTCTCCAATTAGAATACCGTATGCGACTGCACCCAAAATGGAGCATAGCTTTTTTTGGCTCAGGAGGTGAAGTAGCAGCAAATTCGAGAGAGTATTTTTCGGATTTTCATTTCAGTTTTGGTGGTGGAATCCGGTTTAAACCCCTAAAAAAGAATCCTACCATACTTCGATTGGATTACGGTAAAGGAGCCGGAACAAGTTCTGGAATCTACTTTGGCATAAATGAGGCGTTCTAGTTTGTGCATACCATCTTAAAAAAACTTTATGCTTATTCTTTCGTTAAAGAGGATATAAAGGTATACACAACCGTTTGCCTGTGAATGGGTGTGTTTAAATTTTATGAAAGATGAAAAAGCTTTTATTCATACTTATGATTCTGGTTTTGGGGAGCTCGGGGTTCTCACAATTTTTAATAAGCGATTGCTGCACCTGCTTTTCTTATCAATATGGGAGTAATTCAGGCTACTTCAGGGACTCAACCATTCATTATATAATTGATCGTAGCAATGGGAATATGCTGGAAAGCTCATTTACAAGATATATTTACAGCAATGGCAAACTAGCAGAAACGATCGGATATCGATTTGATCATGATTTTTACCGTAGAGAAGAATCATACATGCAGATAAAGAAGTTTAATGCCTATAAAAATGATACGGAAAGATTAAATTATCGCTGGGATAAGAATTTCCAGAGCTGGAAAGAAAGTAGCAAGGGTGTAAATTACTATACGGAAGCCCAAAAACTCTCCCATACCGTGGATTTTAAGTTTAATGAGTATTCCAGAGCCTGGGAGAACAATTTTATGAATGAGACATTTTTGGAAAGGAATGGAGCCATCAGAACAAATGCTTCTAAAAAATGGGATGCGCCTTCTGGCAAGTGGATTGTGAAATCAAGAAATACATGTAAAGATGAGGTGGGCATACTTCAAAGAATATGCATATCGACAGAATGGAAGGAAGATGTAGGTAGCTGGGTGCAATCCCAAAAAACAATCAATCAGTTTAATTCCGACATGACCCTTGCAGAGACCTTCCTGTATACCTGGGATGAAGAAAATGATAGCTGGGGTAATTTACGGCATTTTGAGTATGAATATGATGCTTCCGGTAGAAAAAAAGCCTGGTTTAGCTGGGTTTATGATGAAGAAACCGGAGAAAAAGTAAGCAGAGGGTACCAACAATATATTTATGACAAGAACGGAAATAATTCGGAGGTATTAAGCCTCTCCTGGGATAAAGTTTCCAAACAGTGGAAGGTTTACCAGAAGCAGGTTCATTATTGGTCGAAAAATGGTGAAGGAAACAGCGGGGATGTTTTATTTGAATCACTCAGTGTTTATCCCAATCCTTTTAGCGATCAGGCCCGCCTTAGCCTTTCCGGCATTACCAACATTAAAAAGGTTGAACTCAGGGATATATACAGCAAACTGGTAAAGAATTATGATTTTGACAATGAGGAGGAAATAATTATAACGCGAAGTGGATTAAAACCAGGGGTATATTTTATAAAAGTTTATGCGGACAAGGTATTCTCAACAAGGGTAGTTATTCATTAAAGTACAATTCAATCTATCAAGAAGGTTTTATTTTCCTTGCCAGAATTATAGGAATACCCCTCCAAAATTTTAAGATTGAAACAAAATAAACAATTTAGCTTTATTTAAAAATATCCCGTAATTGGAATCAAAGAGATCTCCAATTTAAATATTAAATCATCATCGCTGTCCTCTTCATGCACTTCGGCTAATTCAGGGATAGGCAAACTGGTGTTAAAAATATCATGCGTAATTTTCCAGGTACCATCTTCCTGCTTCCTCCAAATCTCAATATATTTCCCATTGTCTCCTGGTATATCATCTCCGAAATCAAGATTATATATTCCATAGACATACGCCAAATCTTCTGCTCCCTTAAGCTCATCTATATTAAACTCCATTTCAAAATCTGGGAATAAGCCAAAAAACTCAACAATGTTATCTCTTCCTTTAACAGGGTCAGAATTTGGAGCTAAAACTAATGCATCCTCAGTATAATACATAACTGTATATACTGCAATATCTCCAGTTTCATTCATTAATTGCATTGCTTTTGCAGCGGTTTCCCGGATAGCAGCTTCGTCTTCTTCCGTAAATCTAACGGAAGTTTTTTGCTCACAAGAACTGAATAATAAAATACCAGAAATAAAGAGCCCGAATAAAATTTTTTTGTTTTGCATGACAATGGGTTTTAGTGAAATGTATTGTAAAATTGACTTAAATCCGAACTGAGGGACAAAGGAGAGTTGTTTTTCAATATAACACCCTGTTAACGAATATATGACAATTTTATGAGAAAGTCAATAGTAAAATATTCTTTTTATGGAAGGTGTAATTCGTTTGTAATAAACTCCTGATTCTCATTATTCAACAAACTCATCCAGGTCCATCCAACGCATGGTTTTTTCATCCAATAATTCCATTGTCGCTTTAACCTCAACTGAAATTTTTTCCAATTCCAGGTAATCCAGAACACCGGAATTCAGCGATACTTCAAGTTCCTTCTTTTTTCTTTCCAATTCTTCTATTTCCTGCTCCAATTGTTCATATTCTCGTTGCTCCTTAAAGCTTAATTTCTTCTTAACCTGAGGCTCATTCTTCTCCTTATCCTTTTTTGCTGATTTTTTGAACTGTTGAAGTTCAGCCCTGTCTTTTTTTACTTTGGCCTCCCTTTTCAATTGATACTCAGTATAGGTTCCGTAAAAATCAAGGATTCTCCCCTCCCCTTCAAAAATAAAGAAATGATCGACCAGCCTATCCAGCAAATACCGGTCATGCGAGACAAGAATAAGAACTCCTTTAAAACCGGCAAGAAATTCTTCCAGTTTGTTCAGTGTTAAGATATCCAGGTCATTTGTGGGTTCATCCAAAATCAGAAAATTAGGATTTTTCATTAGTACCGTTAAAAGGTACAAGCGGCGCTTTTCTCCCCCGCTTAACTTAGCCACCTGGGTATATTGCATTACAGGATTAAACATGAAAAATTGCAAAAACTGTGATACAGAAACGACCGAACCATTTCCCATTGTTATTACCTCTGCGATATCCTTTAAAACATCTATTACCCTTTTTCCATCATCAAATACAATCCCCTCCTGTGCATAATATGAATGTACTATTGTTTCTCCGGTAATTACCTCCCCTGAATCAGGCAACTCTATTCCTGTTATAATATTTAAATAACTGGTTTTTCCAGTTCCATTGTGCCCAATAATTCCAAGCCTTTCACCACGATGAAAAGTATAATTATAGTCTTTCAATATTGTTATTTCACCATAACTTTTGCTGATTTTCTTTAGTTCCAGTACCTTTTTTCCCATTCTTGACATTTTAACGTCGAATTTGAGATCAGGATCTTGTTTATTTGTCTTTGCTTTTTCTTCAGTTCTGTAAAATGCATCTATCCTTGATTTAGATTTATGCGTCCTTGCTTTTGGCATCCGACGCATCCATTCTAATTCCTGTTTTAGCAATTTGCCTGCGCCTGCTGTTTCTGCACGTAAAACTTCTTCCCTGGCTGCTTTTTTTTCAAGAAAGTATGCATAGTTGCCATTGTATGCATATATTTTTTCGTCACTGAGCTCTAATATTCTAGTACATACCCTGTCAAGAAAATATCGGTCATGGGTAACCATTAAAAGAGTAATGCTGGATGTCAATATATATTTTTCAATCCACTCAATCATTTCAATATCAAGATGGTTTGTTGGCTCATCAAGTATTAGAAGATCTGGATCATCGAGCAATACCAGAGCCAGAGCCAGTCTTTTTTTCTGGCCTCCTGAAAGTGTACCAACCTGCTGGTCAATCTGGGTAATTCTAAACCTGGCCAGAATCTCTTTCATCCTTCTTTCGTAATCCCAGCCATTTATTTCATCCATCTTTGCCGATAACTTCTCAAAGCTTTTTTGAGTTTCTCCAGAATAATTTTCAGATTGCTCTTTTACTGCCTGTTCATAGCTTTTGATCAAACTAACCGTCTCGGAATTTGTTTCAAGGATCAGTTGCTGTATACTTAGATTATCATCCAGTTCTGGCTCCTGGTCAAGCATTGACACCCGAAGGCCATCTCTAACTGCAACTTCACCAGAATCTGCTACATCTTTCCCTGCAAGAATTCGAAGTAAGGTTGATTTACCAGCGCCATTGCTGGCGATCAGGGCCACCCGGTCTCCTTTGCTTAACCCAAAACCAAGGTTCTCAAAAAGGATCCGTTCTCCATAATATTTTGTTAAATCTTCTGCTGATAAATAATTCATGAGATTTTCTGTCAGTCTTTATCTTGAAAATACTTTAAGCGATAATCACTTATCAAGCTTAAGATCCCGAAAAGGATGTGCCTTTGGGCTATTAACCACCCAGAGAGAAAATAGATTTAGGTAATTCCAAAATGAAATAACATACTCTTTTGGAACATTAAGTGCAGGCAACAAATCCTTATAGCAAGCCAGCCATATCTCCCTGGCCTTGCTCGTTATTTCAAAGGGTTCGTGTCTTTTGGTCATCATCGGCATGCCTCTGTTTTCTTTGTAATAGGGATACCCGCCACATATCTGAATAAAGAAATCTGAGGCTCTTTGTTTTGCTTTTTCAAGCTCACCGATGGTTGATGGAAAAAGATGTTTGACATCAGATTTTACCAGCAGGTCATAATGATCACTGATTAAATTCCGCATGCCCTTCTCCCCTAACGATTTCAAAAATTCGGGATCAGGAAGTTGAACGTGTGGTCTTGATCCTTCCTTCCAATCTATTATTTGTAAATCCATTTTTTCACCTATACAATAATTTTAACACCATTCCAGAATGCAATGTGCCCCTCAATGCTTTTTGCTTCTGCAGAGGCATTAGGATAATACCATGCAGCATCTTCATTTCTTTTTCCATCCACCTCCAGGGAATAATAGCTCGCTGTACCTTTCCATGGACAGACAGTTTGTGTGCCTGATTCAACGAATAATTCCCTATTAATAGAATTTGGTGGAAAATAATGATTTCCTTCAATTATAATGGTGTCATTGCTTTCCGCGAGTATTTTATTGTTCCAAATAGCTTTCATATATATTAATTAAGTTAATTGCTTTTCAAATAAGGCATTGCAAAAATATTTCCGACTATCGTAAAATAGCTTGTTAAGTTTTAAGCCCGAGCCTGCAATTATTTTTTGCAGAATCTGTTCATCATATTTCCTGGAGATCTCTGTATGAATTTTCTCCCCTTTTTTGAAGCCAAAAGATTCATTCAATTCCTTTATAAACACAACTTGTTCTTTTTCACTCTGTAGATAGCTGTATGCTACCCCTGCCTCTTCATCGTATTCAGGTTGGTGGGAAAAATTCTTAATATCAAATGTTCCCCCAAGTTCGTGGTTAATTCTTTTTAGTAAATTAAGATTAAATTCGGCTGTAATACCCTGATTATCATTGTAAGCCGGAAGTATAATATCCTTACTTTTTTTGAGATCTACACCAAGAAAAAACATATCTCCATTGTTCATTTTTGATGCAATATTGCATATAAATGACCTTGCCTCGTTATCATTTAAGTTCCCAATATTTGATCCTAAAAATAGAATGATTTTTTTTTCAGTACCTTTTAAGCTGTTTAATATTTCAAAATACTCACCCTGTCTTGCATCAATTTGCAATTCTGGCAATACACCCTTAAGTTTTTCTGATAGTGTATTCAACGCATTTGAAGATATGTCAATAGGTATAAACCTGAAATTCTTATGCCTGATTTCCTTCAGCAGTTCAATGGTTTTTGTTCCATCCCCAGCCCCCAGCTCGTAGATCTCAAATGATTGGTTTTGAATTTTAAATGCCTCAATTATTTTGTCAGATTGTTCGTTGAATATCTCAAGTTCACAATCGGTAAGATAGTACTCGGGCAACTGCATAATTTTTATAAACAGTTCATCTCCAACAGAATCATAGAAATATTTTGAAGACAAAAATTTCGGATCTGATTCCAATCCTTTTTTAACATCAATGGCGAACGTACTATCCATAGTTTATTTTTTTGCCAACCGAATTCCTGTAAATTGCCATTGAAAATGGGGATGAAAAAAATTCCTGTAGGTTTTACGGCTGTGTCCAGGAGATGTGGCAATTGAAGCCCCGCGCAGCACCATCTGATTAACCATAAATTTTCCATTGTATTCCCCTACAGCACCACTGGCTTTGAGATAGCCTGGATAAGGCAGATACGCACTATTTGTCCATTCCCATCTTATGCCCCAATTCAATTGATCAGCAGCTGCTTCCCACTCAAATTCAGTAGGCAATCGCATATTTTTCCATTCGGCAAAAGCACTTGCTTCATAAAAACTTACATGGCTGAGAATTTCATCCCTCTTTATTTCATTCAGTCCATACAATGAATATCTATACCATTTATCACCTTCCTTAAGCCAATATAATGGAGAATTAATGTTGTTTTCACTTACCCAGGTCCAACCTTCATCCTGCCAGAGATCAAATCTTTTATAACCCTGATCTTCAATGAAATCCAGGAAATCTCCATTGGTTACCAGGCCACGGCTGATTTCATATTCATTTAGGTGCACCTTATGGTTAGCCAGTTCATTATCAAAACAAAATCCATAAGCCTTATAACCAATTTCATACAATCCGGTTGAAATTTTAATAAAGCCTGAATTTAAATTAAAATCATCCTGGAATCTACCTTCATTTGAATAGGCCGGATAGAGTGGGTTATGACCCAAAATAAATTTTATATCAGTTAAAAACAATTCCTGATGCTGTTGCTCATGATTCAGTCCCAATTCAATCAAATCAACAAGTTCCTTTGATATTTCAGGCCCGTTAAGTAGATCAAGCATTGCTTCATCAACATGTTTTCTATAACTATAGACCTCATCAACAGTAGGCCTGCTTAGCGCTCCGCGGTTAGACCTTATTACTCTGTCACCAATTGCATTGTAATAACTGTTAAATAAAAATGAAAATTTCGGATGATAGAGAGCATAATCCGGAACATAACTTTTTAAAATAAACTCTTCGAAAAACCAGCTTGTATGTCCAAGGTGCCATTTTGGGGGACTGGTATAATAAACAGGCTGAGGCACATAATCCTCAGTTTTTAAAGGAGAACATAAATCTTCTGTATATTTTCTTATTTCTTTGAATTTTTCCTTCATTTCCGACATTTGTCACGGTTTATAGTTTTGGGATTTAAAACACTCGCAAAATACGCATTATACTTCAAGGGTAAAAGTCATGCATATGACAATCAAAAACAATAGAAATTACATTTATAACCATTTTACTCTAACTACTGAATATGGGATTTTGTTTTTTTCAAAGTATCGAAGCCATCTTTTCTGATTGGGACGAAGCTGATCACCAGGGCCTTTCACTTCAATTAGCTGATAAGTATTTGATTGTGGGTAAAAAATAACCAGATCGGGAAAACCTGATGTAAAATCTGATAAATTGCCGGCCATTCGGGTGAGAATGGACCTGATATCCTCAGCCGGAACTTTGTTAATAAGGGTTTTTATTTGCATTCTGCTTATTCTTTTCCAGGGTACCAGATAATTGGCGGTAAGATATTTATCATCATAGGTATTTAAAACTTTGGCCTCCCAATCATTATTTCCAATTTCTCTAAGTTTTTCAAGAATTTGATTCTCTCTTAATGTTTTGAAATCAGGCGAAAACAGATCAGCCGGTCCTCTTTGGAAAGGATTGAAAAAGACCCCTTTTAAAGGCATAAACTGAATATCCCAAAAAACCAATCCAAATAATGCTGTCCAAATCAAGTTTTCTGTATAAAAGCCTTCATAATTCAATTCCTGGTAATAGTTCATCACCTGGATTTCAATTTTCTGATTAATATTCCTTTTTAATTCGATTGTTGTTTCAATAAATGATTCCCTTTTAACGACTTGAGCAGCTAAGCCCAATTGCTTATTTAGTTTTGGTTTAAAAATCCTGACAAAATCTTTAGTATTTTCATCTACATCAGAACTTTCTAGTTCCACCAACTCAATAATAGCTTCCTTGAACTTCCCGGATTTTGCCAGTATCCTTATCCTTCTCTCTTTTGCAAGGGATATGGAAGTTAATGAATAGTAAAATAATGCTTCTTCAAGTTGACCTTGCTTCTCATAATATTGTCCAATCCGGATAAATAATTTTTCCTTTTTCCGGTTTAAGTCTAAGTGAAAGTCCTCGGATTGTAATTTAGTGCCAACTTGATCCACAATCTCTGATTCTCTATTTTCAGAAGCCAGCCAGAGTACTTCGCTTTGATTGCTTATAGATAGATATCCTTCTACCAATTTTCTGTCGTTAAACCAACGATCTTCATCCCTTATCTGGTATGGTTCATACCTTAGCACCCCAATATCTTCTAGAATAAATGCACTCAGATCCTGGGTAGTATTCCCGAAGAAAAGTAATTTAAAAAGTTGTATGAATTCAGAGAAACATGGGACAATGAAAGTCCATTTTTGCTTTAGTCTTTTAAGGATAACATTTTCATTTTCAAAACTAATCAGCTGATTAAGCAATTCAATTTTAGAATTATTTCGGTTTATTCTAAGATCAGGAAAATATTCAGTAGTAAAATCAAGAATTTCTGACTTTGTTAATATAAAAAGAGACTCAATTAGCTCTAAACCTGAATTCCTGAGGAAAAAATTGTTTTCAACCAGTTCTTCGATACTCAGATTCAAATCCTTTATTTCCAGGTACTTTATTTTGTTCAATAAAAAATAAGGTCCCTTTGCGGCTAATTAGTCTAACATACAATCGCTGGGAGTTCGAGACTTAAGGATTTGAAATTATTGATAAAGTCAATTTCTTCATTTTTAAGAATATCCCTGTATCTATTGACCACAAAGTCGAGAAGAATAATAAAATTGTCCAGATAGTATCCGGTTTTTAAAATAATCCTATTATCAACTTCTGACATATAACTATGATTCTAAGAAAAGTTAAAAGAAAAAAAGTAATATGTAAATGATACAAAAAAGTTCGTAAATTAGTAGATAGTAAACTTAGTAAATAACTTCAAAACAAGACTATAAACAGAAAGCTAAAGATTTTTATTAATCAAATCAATTGTTCAACTTTATTAAATAATTGAAATAATGACTGAAACAAATAGCTACATATCTCCCGTATCTACGAAGGATCGAATTCTTTCTCTAGATGTATTAAGAGGATTTGCAATTCTGGGTATCCTTATAATGAATATTCAGAGTTTCAGTATGATTGTGGCGGCCTATGTTAATCCAACTGCTTATGGGGATTTGAATGGCATAAATAAATGGACATGGATGCTGAGTCATATATTTGCTGACAATAAATTCATGACTATTTTTTCTATTTTATTTGGTGCGGGTATAGTATTATTTAGTCAGAAAATCACTAAAGGAGGAAGAAAACCGGCATCAATCTACTACAGGAGGATCTTTTGGCTATTTATAATCGGAATGATTCATGCTTATCTGTTCTGGTATGGTGACATTCTGGTGGCTTATGCAATGTGTGGATTAATTGTTTTCCTTTTCAGAAATGTAAGACCAGGCTGGTTAGTCTTTTTTGGTATTTTATCTTTATTAATTGGTACTGCAATCTATTTGTTTTTTGGATCAACTATGGAATATTGGCCTGAAGAAAGCAGGCAAGGCTCAATTGTATTTTGGTCACCTACCGCTGAAATGATTGCGGATGATATTATGTCTTATAATGGTAGTTTTATTGATGCATTTAAGCATAGACTTTCAACTACGGTTTTTATGCAGACCATGAGTTTCCTGGTTAATGTAAGCTGGCATGCAGGAGGATTAATGCTTATTGGAATGGCTCTTTATAAGTTGGGTATTTTGTCAGGAGACAGATCAAATAAGTTTTATATTTCTGGATTCTTCCTTGGATTAATTATTGGCTTACCACTAATAATATTTGGGATAAAGCAAAACTTTGATCATAATTGGGCATTTGAATATTCAATGTATTTTGGATCGCAATTTAACTATCTGGGAAGTGTTTTTGTTAGCTTCGCCTATATTTCTTTAATTCTTATTTTTATTAAGAAGGGCCTTTTTAAATGGTGTATAAAAAACCTTGCACTTGTTGGCCGCACTGCTCTTTCAAATTACCTTTTCCAGACAATTATTTGTACGACTCTTTTTTACGGCTATGGTCTTGGGTTGGGATTGTATGGTAGAATTGAACGCTGGCAGATGATTCCTATAGTGGTTGCAATATGGATTATCCAAATTTTCTTAACAAAACTCTGGCTGAAGAAGTTCAGGTTTGGACCAGTTGAATGGCTCTGGAGGTCACTCACTTACTGGAAAATACAAGCTCTAAGAAAAGATCAGGAAAAGTTAGATCATTATACCGCTTGATTTAACTATATTTCAAGTAAATTAAAGAAAGGCAACCCCTTGGATTGCCTTTCTTTGATAACATTTCATTTACTCCTCGAAGAAAAATCTCCGGGTTGGAGGATTATTGAACAGCACTCCACCTGCCTCTTCAAATTCCTTTTCCAATGCAGGAAGTTTTGCTGTAAATAAATTGTTCAGGTTGGACTCCTGTCCGGCATATGCTTTCTTAGCAATATCATATTGCTCCTTTTGAGCACCGGTAACATCCACCTGAGCAGATGAAGTGGTGTACATAGCAAATCGAAGACGGCTGGCTACTGTGTTTTTAGCTCCAAAACCACCAACTATGATCTTAGCAAGGGCGTCAATCTCTTTTTGTGTTGCGTCTATTTTAGTAACTAAAACATTCGCTTCTACCGGTGTGTTCTCCAGTATTTTTTTCATATTTGACAATCGGGTGTTCATGTCCTGTATTTTCCCGCGTGCCGAGGTAACTTGAGCATTCAGGTCACTAGCCTCCTTCAGGAAGCTGAAATTAGCTGCATAATTGGGTGTTCCCAATGCATTTGGATTTGCCTTAACAGTAAAGCTCTGAGGTTCTACAAGCCGGGTAAATTCACCACCCAGGTTCTTGTCAAGGGCTACTTTGTAATCTCCCGGAGGTACTTTGGGTCCCCTGCCGGTTAAATATCCCAGATCCCAGTTAATACTATTATATCCTTTACGCAAAGGGGAGTTTATTTTTCTCATAATATCCCCATTCGCATCATAAACTGTAAAAACCAGGTTAGGTTTAACTTCTGCTTCTTCAGCCAGTAAATCTTCCTCCGTAGGATAAAAATATGTACCTCCTGATTTTTCAGAAGCCTTTTGAGCCTTTATACGCTTTTGTTTTAAAGTTTCATATCCACTCTTTATATAATATTTAAAAGTGGCAGCTGGGTTAGGATTGGGAGTTTTAAAATGGACCTCTCCCTGATAGTTCAGATTGCTTGAAGGAAAATACATCAATGTTTCATCTATTTCGAAAATATGGGCTTCCTTTTTTGTTACATTTTCACTCAATGCACGTAAGGCAGAATAATCATCCATTACATAAAATCCACGACCAAAAGTAGCCACTACCAGATCGTTCTCACGTCTTTGGATGGTCAGGTCTTTTACTTGAATAGGTGGAATTCCCTTTTTTAGCTGAACCCATTTTTTACCACCGTCAATTGTTGTCCACACCCCCCATTCCGTTCCTATAAACAATATATTGGGATTGATATGATCCTCCTGAATGCAATAAACAGTTCCTGAAGGTAAATTTGCTGCAATAGAGGTCCAGGTTTTCCCTTTGTCGGTACTTTTAATCAAATAAGGAGTAAAATCACTGCTGTTTTTACGTCCATCAAAACAGGCATACACTGTGTTTACTTCATGCTGCGAAGGAAGAATGTAATTCACAAAGGTCATTTCAGGAACTCCGGTGAATTTGTCATATTTAGTCCATTCCCCACCATCATTTTCTGAAATCCAGATCAATCCATCATCGGTTCCAACATAAAGCATACCTTGCTTTAATGGTGACTCAGCCAGAGCAAATATATTTCCAAACTCTGAAGTGGACATATTTTTGGCTACTGCTTCCGGTGGCCACATTTTCCCCATCATAGGCAGGCTGTTCTGGTCAATTTGCCTGGTAAGATCCCCACTTATCTTTTTCCAGGTGCCACCCATATCAGTACTTTTTAATACATAATTCCCTCCAATATAGAGTGTTTTTGAATCGAAAGTGCTTAAAAAATATGGCGTATTCCAGTTCCAGGTATATTCTTCATCAATAGTGGGTTGAGGTTTTATTGAAACACTATTTCCAGTGGTTCTATCGTACCTTCTAATTCCACAGTATTGTGATTCGCAATAGGAAATGTCAGGATTATTTGGATCAGGAATGGAAAGATATCCATCACCACCAATAGTATAGGTCCAATCGGCATTTACAATGGATCGCCTGTGTGTTTGTGAGGGACCAAACCAGGAACCATTGTCCTGGGCACCGCCATAGACATTATAAAATGGATAATCATTATCCACCCTTACATGATAGTACTGGGTTATGGGCAAATTGCTTTTGAATTGCCATGTTTCCGCCCGGTCATAGGTTTCATACAATCCGCCATCGCAGCCCATCAGATAGTTATTGGTATTATCGGGGTTGATCCAGAGGGCATGGTTATCAACGTGTTTGTTGCTTCCCTCAATACTTTCCCATGTCTTTCCTCCATCAGCAGAAAGCCCGGCTCTTGTATCCATTAATATAACAAGGTCAGGATTTATCGGATCGGCATATAATTCGTTATAGTATTGCGGGCTGCTTGATACTTTATCGCTTCTTTTTTCCCAGCTTTCACCCATATCACAGGAACGATAAAATCCACCTTTGTTTCCAGGTAATTCAATAACCGCATACAAAATATCAGGATTTGCAGGGGATAAAGCCAGCCCTATTCTACCCACATCACCCTTTGGTAGCCCTCTTTTAAGTTTTGACCAGGTAGCCCCGGCGTCAACTGATTTGTATATAGCAGATTCCGGACCTCCATCGATTTTGGAATAAACTCTTCGTTCACGTTGATGTGAGCTTGCATATAAAATATCAGGATTCCGTGGATCCATTTCCATATCCGATACACCTGTATATTCTCCAATTTCAAGAATTCGGTTCCATGTTTTGCCTCCATCGATGGTTTTGTAAAGGCCACGTTCTCCGCCCGGCCCCCATGCCTGACCCTGCGCTGCCACATAAACCACATTGGAGTTGCGTGGATCAATCATTATTTTGCCAATCTGAGAACTGGTTTTTAAACCCATATTGGTAAATGATTTACCACCATCGGTAGTCTTATAAACACCATCACCATAGGCTAGGTTTCTTTGTGTATTGTTTTCACCTGTCCCAACCCAAACCACATTGGAATTGTTTGGATCCATTGCCAGGCAACCTATTGAGAAAACCGGCTGATCATCAAAAATTGGTTCAAAGCTGGTACCATGGTTTATGGTTTTCCACAATCCGCCAGATGCGACACCAACATAATATTCAGAGGTATTATCCGGATTCACAGCCAGATCAGAGATTCGCCCTGAATAGGCTGCCGGACCAATACTTCTGAATTTCAGCATTCCTACCATCTGGTCAGACAGTTCGAATTGTTTAGATGGTTCAGCTTGCTTCTTTTTGTTTCTCTGTGCATTTAATTGTAATGAAGGAACCATACATAGCATGGCCAGGATGGAAAGGAATACCCATCCCTTGTTTTTCATTTCGAACATAATTAGTTGTTTAGGTTAAAGAATTAGATTTAGCGAATTATAAAAATAAACAAATTCTGATATCCGCAAACAATCTTCAATATTAAAAAAGATATTTTACTATTTTTAAAAACCAATTGACAAAAAAATACAGCAGCAACTAAGAAATCTGAAAATGAAATATTTGCTTGAAAATCAGGAGACAGAAAGACTAAAATTCAGCTTGGTTAGCACAGATGATTTTGATTTATGGATTGACTTTTTTAAACAAAAGGATGTGGCCAGGTTTTTGGCAATGGAAAAGATACCCACCCCTCTCGAACGATGTGAACATTGGTTTGACAGGGTGAAACATCGCTATGAAAATGACCTGGGTGGCATGAATGCCCTGGTTGATAAGCTTAGTAATGAAATGGTTGGGCAATGTGGTTTGCTTATTCAGGAAGTTGATGGCATAACAGAGCTGGAAATTGGATATTCCATTCTACCACAACATTGGAATAAAGGATATGCAAGCGAAGCCGCTCAAAAAATGCAGAGATTATGCATTTGAGAATAATTTTGCAGACTCTATAATTTCAATTATTCATGTAGAAAATATTAATTCCGAAAAGGTGGCAATTAACAATGGTATGGTTAAGACAAAAACTACTCAGTTTAAGGAAATGCCGGTAAATATTTTTAGGATAAACAAAACTGATTGGGAGCAGATTAGTATAAATGAATAGGTCTTATCACTTTAGTAAATAGTTATTCAAACTGATCCCGTATGATTGCAATCCTCACCCAGAATTTTCTGTTTTTACAATTTCATCCCAGCTTTACGCAAACCCTCCAAAACATGATTTACCAATTTATCCTCTTTT
>CAVVRY010000014.1:0-214056 GCA_963750735.1 uncultured Bacteroidales bacterium
TGGCCATTTATGCAGGATCTGCTTTTGTATTTCTGGAGGCAGCCACCATAATTTTCCCAAGATGGGGATTCCCTGACTGGACCATTGACCTGGTATTGTATTTAATCATCCTTGGGGCCTTTATTACTCTTGCCGTAGCATGGATTTTTGATATCACCCCAAAGGGAGTTCAAAAGACTAAACCTAGTTGAAGAAGTTCAGGATGATGAAAAAGCTGCCGATTCCAATGCCTGGAAACTTGCTACCTACATCAGTCTCGTAGTAATTGTTGCCTTGATTATTTTCAATGTGGTATCCCATAAAGAAGTTAAAACTGGTACCATTGAATCGGTGCTGATACTACCCTTTGACAACTTTACAGGTCTGGATGATTTTGAATATTATGTTGCAGGTCTGCATTCCGGTTTGATTGGAGATTTGGGTAAGATAAGTTCATTGCGAGTACCATCCAGAACCTCTTCCAAGCTTTATAAAGATGCTGATATGTCAATACCGGAAATAGCATCTGAATCGGGAGTAGATGCAGTAATTGAGCCTTCAATCTCTTGTTATGGAGAGGATAGCCTTTGTGTGCAAATAAAACTGATAAGTGCCTTTCCTGAAGAAGAACAAATTTGGGTACAAGATTATCGAGTAGCGAAGACTCAAATTCTTAACTTTTTTAACAATGTAACGAAAAACATTTCCAAGGAAATTAATATTGTTTTAACTCCCCTGGAAGAAAGCCTGTTATCTGAGGCCAGAACGGTTGATCCTGAGGCTTATGAAGCTTTTCTAAAAGGACAATATTATTGGGAGAAGCTGGACGAGGAGTCAATTCAAAAGGCCTTAGAATATTTCCAGCTGGCAATAGAAATAGATCCGGAATGGGCAGACCCCTACGCAGGCCTTGCCAATGCATGGGGTTTATTTAGATTCTTTGGATATTTGCCGGCAAATGCAGTTGTTCCAAACGTTCATAAGTACATTAACAAGGCCCTTGAGATGGACCCCAATTCAGCTCATGCACACTATGTAAGAGCCATAATTTCTGTATGGACAGAATGGGATTGGGAGCAAGGCGAAAAAGAGTTTTTAAAATCAATAGATTTGAATTCCAATAACGCTTTGTGCCGGTTATATTATGCCCATCTATTGATGATGCAGCGCAGGTTCGATGAAGCCCTAAAGCAGGCAAAGCTGGGTTTAGAGCTGGATCCACTAAAACCCCTGGTTCTGGGTCTATATGCCATGGTAGAGATGAATGAAGGTGATTTTCATTCTGCCATACTGCATCTTGAAAAAGCCCTTTCCATCGATCCAAATTTCATATGGGCTGTTCGCATTTTAAACACTGCCCAGTTTATGCTTCATTATCAAAATGGAGACTGGGAAAAGTGGATTGAAGCATGGGGAAATAAGGTCAAAGGGCATTGGAACGAGGAAGCAAGAGAAACAGTTATTAATGTATTTCTGGAGCAAGGGCATGTAGCCGGTCTTAATGAAATGTTAAAAATGAATGAGAAGTATGGGAATAAGGAATGTCTTATGAGTGAAGGTGTCATAGCAGAAAGGTATATTTATTTGAATGATTACGAAAAAGCAATAGATCACCTTGAAAAGGGATATGAAATGCGAGCTATTCCCTATGTTGCAACCAATAAGTTTTATGAGATACTTAAGGACAACCCAAGATATATTGAATTATTGAAAAAAATGAATCTTAATTAATATCTATAATATCACCTGGATGAATTGTCAAACTCAAACATTAGCCAGAATTTTCTTTTTTTTGTGTATTGATACTAAGCTTTGAAATAGGTCTGGCACAAAATAAGGAATTCACAACAGGCATTTTTGCAGGATTTTATGGGATTCATATAGAAGGAGATATTGATTATATGTATTCCCCAACAGAAGGAAATATTTGGGGAACAGGTGGCCTTTCATTTGGGTTTAATGTAAGACATTTCTTTTCAGATCATATTTATGGAGCCTTTGACTTGAGGTATATTCAGAAAGGAAGTATTTTTGAATTCCTTAATCCATATGGGCTCCCAGCCTATGTCACCATTAAACTTAATTACATAGAAATACCCATACTTGCTGGCTTTAAAATAAATTTGAAGAAAAAATATTTACTGGCTGAAACAGGTTTTGCATATGGAAGAATGTTCTCATCAAAAATGTCTGTAAGCGAATTCTATAGCTGGGATCCTTCCTCAAAAATGGTTGAGTTTAAGAAGAATGATTTTTCATGGGTAGCAAACATAAAATACCCAGTTATCAGAAGTAAAAAATTATTGGTAGGCTTTCGATTCTCCTATTCCTTGGCTTCAATTCATAAAGTTTACAATTTGCATAATATGGATTACGGAGTTGAAGTTTATTATTTGTTCAATAACAATATTAAATAATGCATTCCAATTAAAATGAGATCCAGGAAAAACCAGTTCCAATTCCCAGTTGGATATCACAAATTTCATAAAAAACAAATTTTCAACTTCCAGTTAAATCGTTGGCATTCAATAGGTTTTGCAAGATTTAAGGATATGGAAGAAGTCGGTCAAAAAATTAAAACTTTTGCTGACTGGAAGGTTGAAATGATAAAACTTGCTGAAAAAGCAGTTTCTGAAAACAGAATTCTGAATGCAGCTATTTACTACCGATCAGCTGAATTCTATATCATCAAGGAAGATGCCGAAAAAGAAAATCTTTACAATAAATTTTCAGAGCTTTTTTACGAAGCGGTAAAAGATGAAGAGTTTGACAGACATAAAGTACCTTATCAGGATTCCTTTTTACCTGTCATTAAAATTCCTGCAGTAAATAATAAAAAAGGCACACTGGTTATGCATGGTGGATTCGATTCATTTTTAGAAGAATGGTATTTTATGATGAAATATTTTTCGGAACACGGATATGAGGTAATTGCTTTTGAAGGCCCGGGACAGGGAGCTGCTCTAAAATTATATGGAATCCCACTTGATATAGAATGGGAAAAACCAACTAAGGCAGTGCTCGATTATTTTAATTTGAACGATGTCACACTTTTAGGATTGTCAATGGGTGGATGGTATTGTTTGCGTGCAGCTGCCTTCGAGCCCCGCATTAAAAGAGTTATTGCATCAGGCCACTCCATCGATTATATGAGAAGTATGCCAGACATAATATATCATATGCATATGTTTTTTATTAACAGGTTTCGGAATTACACCAATAAAATGTCATTAAAAACTATAAAAAAAGGGAAAGGACTTGATGCATGGATGATGGGAAATTTAATGTACATCACAAAATCAAAAACACCATTGGATGCTTTTGATATTTGGTTAAAATTGAATGAAAAAAACCTTCATTCTGAGATGGTTAAACAGGATGTCCTCTACCTGACCGGAAGAAATGATCACTTTGTTCCATTCAAAATGCATGATTTACAATTAAAAGCATCTAACAAATGCCAGATCTGTTACTGATGTAGTATTTAAAAAAGAAAGCCAGGCCCAGAATCATTGCCAGATTGGAAATATTGGCCTTGCATTGGATACCATGATAAATTGGATGAACGAGAAGATGAAAACAGATTATTAATTAACTAAATAGCCATTATTAAAACTTATAATTATGTCGAGTAAAACGGTAAAACTAATTGTATTCATTGCCCTATTAGTGCATGGTATTGGCCATTTACAGGGAGTGGTTGGAAGCCTTGGTGTAAGCTTCAATAAATCGACTTCTTATGTTTCATGGCTATTTAAGGGCCAGACTAAACGCACAAACAGGATATTCTGTTTTTCACTCTACCTGCTTACTGCTATTTTTGGAATCCTTGCAGCGTTGAGTTTCAAAGACCTGGTTATTTCAAGCTCAATATGGCAGGTACTTATGATTATTACTGCCGTTTTATCATCTATTTCTCTAATTCTTTTTCCAAACGCACTGGCAATGTTTTTTAATAAAGCTGGTGCTATTGCTGTAAATATAATCACATACTATTCAATCGTATTTAATGGCAACTGGCCAGCTGCCATTTTTGAAGATTAATAAATTCTAGCAGGAGAAAGATATCGGGTTAAAGGCAATCTGATTAAAATAAAACTGTCAATGTTATTGCCAATAGTAGATAAAAACCAGGCCTGCAATTATGTATTTCCAATAGGTCCTGGATTTTGGATTGCCTTTTTCTGGCACGAAAGGGCCATACATGGCACATAATGGAAATAAAAATGCCGACAATTTCCAGTACCACTGCAATTTAATATTTTTTGGAGCAAGGGCTGATTCCATTTTGCAAAGATTTTTTTCCTGGATATCACTACTAACATAACCATTATTCTCCTATCTGCCAAGAGGCTCTATCACCTTGTAATCAATCAGAATATCAATTACATCAAATATTTCAGGCAAAAATTTCCTATCCAATCCTGACTTTTTATAAATGCGCTGGATTTTCTCATGTTTCGAATTTGGAAAAGGTAAATAAAAGAGGAATTTCCCCTGGCGATCGGTAATATTTATCTTGCGTTCTTTCTTCTTCCTCCCCTCACCTGTAATCAATGTAATGCTCGATATCATATCTGTTCCACTGCCAGAAGTAAATACTGCCCTATTGTTTTTTCTTTCTCTTATTTCCAGATCGCTGTAATTCAGGGAAGATGGTTTCTCGGGAATCTCCTTAAGATTAATATGAATATCAATCTTTGGATCAATCATTTTATATCGATAATGAGGCCTCTTTCCCAGCGATACTTCCCTCCGCTCAACAACACATTCAGCAACCAGGCCCTCGAGAAAATCCTGGGCAGTTTTAATATGTAAATCAAGGATACTGGCCGATTCTGAAGCTGAAATATCTTCATATATAACAAGCAATCGGAAAAAATCCTCGGCAAAAGACCTTGAAATTAAGTTAGCCAACCTGGAAGCCGACTGAAAATCCATTGAACTATTTTTTGTCATGATTTTGTTCCCATATATACTATAAGGCTTTAAAATAGAACCATGTAAGCAGTATAACCAATATAAGTAACCCAATACTTGCCAGCGAGATCAGAACTTTAACTCTTTTTGAGTCCATTGATTCAAGTAATTTCAAAATTTCCTCCTGCTGCCCATCCTTATACTGATTCAACAAGCCAATAAACAATGAAGCAATTGAATTACACAAATCATCAAAACTTAGTTTTTCCTTAAATTTCTCATAATCATTCCTGGAAATGTTAACTGTGACCTCTCCTGTATTCTGAAACGCAACATAGCTCTTGATCTTTCTTATCCCTTTTTTGTAGTATTAACAAATTCAGTTGCAAGTTGCATGACAACACCATTCTCCTGAATTTCAGGCAGAACAATTTGGTTCTTCTTCAAAAAATCAGCAAAACTCAAGAGCTCATTTCTTGTAAACTCAGCTTTTCCCGCAGGGTAAGGACGAGCTTGTAAAACCATCATTTTGATTTTCAACAGGTCGGGCTCCCAGCTCAAATATTTTCCTGTAATGATTTTTGAGCTTGCTTTTGTAGTATAAAGAGATTGGAAACAAAATAAGAATCAATCCAAACAATACTCCCACCTGAATATAAAAAGTATTCTTTTGATAAGAACAGTATCCATATGTACACCAAGCTCATAGTGCCAAAGTGCAGTTCCCAGGATTATATACAATACCAACAACAGAAGCCTGAAAATATTTGACGGGACTTTAATATAGCGATAAGCCAAAACCCCGAAAAGAATTATTATACCACCCCACACCCAGGAAGAATAGTGTGTACCATACAGGTTCCCTTCAACAATTAGAGCAATCATGTATATCACTGCCATGCCAACAAATACCAATGAAAACACAACAGATTTTTCCATTTTCAGTTTCGTTTCTCCCATGATCCAAAGATTTTTATTTTATATACTTCATTTTTTTATTACTTCATATTTTATGAACTATACAAATATATGACATTTAATATATAACATCCAAATACTTTTTAATCTATTTTATAATATCCTGATATATTTGTGAAATAATGCCACCTCAATTTCAATAATATTTAATTAAGAACAATACGGAAAACTCATTGATTTTGTATGAGATAAGAACAACAGAATTAGTGATTAAACTGTAAAACAGAATCATTCTAAATACATTCTATTAATAATTTGATTTATTTTGTTCATCATTCACCTAAAACTACATACATGAAAACAGCAAAATCAAATTTTCTATTATTAATTCTTGCTTTCTTAATCTTACCTGCATTTTCGCAGGTTGAACCCGTTGACCTTGAGGTTATATATAAAATAAAGCAAGAAGGTTTGAAAAATTCTAAAATTAAAGAGTTATCATTTTACATGACTGATTTTGTGGGGCCCCGTTTGCCCAATTCCACCACAGGAAGGAATGCCCAAAAAGTAGCCATGGAGAAAATGGAGGAGCTTGGGTTAAGCAATGTACATACTGAAATATGGGGAGAATTTGGAAAAGGATGGGACAATGAAAGAACTTATATCGCCATGACCGAACCCTATTATTCAGTGATGATTGGAGCTCCAAAGGCTTGGACAGCAGGCACCGACGGACTTATTAAATCTGAAGTCATGCTGGTTGATATTCAGGATGAAGCGGATTTTGAAAAATACAAAGGAAAACTAAAGGGTAAAGTTATATTGACTCCTTCTATGAGTGAATACGAGACTTCTTTTGAACCCTTGGCCCATCGGTATACAGATGAGGAGTTGGAAGAATTGACTAAAGTTAGCACAACTGGTCGCCGGAGAGGTAACTTTACGGAAGCTGACATGGCAAGATGGAGAAAAATGCGAGCGATGCGTGGAAAAATCAGTACATTTTTAGCTGATGAAGGATGTGTTGCCGTTTTATCCACCTCGGGATTTTTTGGTACACCTCGTGGGAGTGGAGTATCAGCCAAAGCTGAAAAACCTCCAATTACTGAGGTAACTCTTACCGGTGAACATCATGGAAGAATGGTTCGGCTCATACAGCATGATGTCCCTGTAAAAATTGAGATGGATATCCAAAATAAATTTTTAACAGAAGATTTGAATGACTACAATGTTATTGGAGAAATCCCCGGAACAGACAAAAAATTAAAGGAAGAAGTTGTTATGGTTGGTGGGCATCTAGATTCCTGGCATATGGGAACAGGAGCAAACGATAATGCATCAGGATGCATTGTTATGATGGAGGCGATGCGCATTCTTAAAGCCATTGGTGTTCAACCCAAACGTACTCTCCGGATAGCTCTTTGGGGTTCAGAAGAGCAGGGCTTAAATGGTTCAAAGAATTATGTAAAGAAGCATTTTGGAAATGCCAAAGAGCCGCAAGCAGATTATGATAAGTTGTCAGCCTATTATAATATTGATAATGGCTCGGGTAAAGTAAGAGGAATCTATTTACAGGAAAATGATATGTTACAACCTATTTTTGAGGCATGGCTGGCCCCATTTGAGAATATGGATGCCAATACTGTTTCACTAAGGAATACTGGTGGAACCGATCACCTGACTTTTAATTCTGCAGGATTGAATGGCTTCCAGTTTATCCAGGATAGGATAGATTATTCTCGTGGCTACCATACGAATATGGATACTTACGAGAGACTTATGATGGATGACATGAAACAAACAGCTATTATCGTGGCTGCGATAGTATATCACACAGCCATGCGTGATGAGATACTTCCAAGAAAACCACAATTAAAATAGATAGTAAACTAATTTTCTTGGCTTGAAAAGAAGAAAAGCGCCAACTGGTCTCAGTTGGCGCTTTTTTATACTTCATAAAACTAAATTAATATCATTCTTTGATTCCAACCAGGTCAAGCATAAATGCATACTCAAGAGCAATCTCTTTGTACCTTCTGAACCTACCTGATACACCTCCATGACCAGCTTCCATGTTAATATGAAAAACAAGTAAATTATCATCGGTTTTCATTTCTCTTAGTTTTGCAACCCACTTGGCAGGCTCCCAATACTGAACCTGAGAATCCCAGTAACCGGTTGTTACCAGTATATTTGGGTAACCCATTTCCTGAACATTATCGTATGGCGAGTATGAAAGCATGTAATCATAATATTCTTTATTCTCAGGGTTCCCCCACTCATCATATTCGGAGGTAGTAAGTGGAATAGAAGCATCCAACATTGTTGTTACAACATCCACCCAGGGAACGGCTGCAACAACTCCTTTATACAGGTCTGGCTCCATATTTAATATAGCACCCATTAGCAGTCCACCTGCACTGCCACCCATGGCAAATAGTTTATCAGTATCAGTATATCCTTTATCTACCAGATATTGAGCGCAATCATTAAAATCGGTAAATGTGTTTTTCTTTTTAAGGAGCTTACCATCTTCATACCACCATCTTCCCATCTCCATTCCACCACGAATATGAGCTATTGCATAAACAAATCCTCTGTCAAGCAAACTTAACCTGTCTGACCTGAATGAAGCATCCATAGTGGCTCCGTATGATCCATATCCATAGATTAGAGCTGGATTCGTACCATCCAGGGCAATTCCTTTTTTATATACAAGGGAGATTGGCACCTCAACTCCATCATCGGCCATAGCATAGAGGCGTTTGGATTCGTAATCATTCTTATCAAATCCACCCAGAACCTCCTGCTCTTTTAAAAGTACTTTTTCTTTTGTGATCATATTATAATCAAAAGTTGAGTAGGGAGTAGTTAGCGAGGAATAACCATAGCGTAAAATATCAGTATCAAACTCCGGGTTGGCAGAAAAACGTGCACTGTATGTTTCTTCACCAAAATCAAGGTAATAATCCACATCTTTCCAATTCATCACCCTTAAATTTGTTAAACCTCTTATTCTTTCACTTATAACAAAAAAGTTTTTAAATATTTCAAAACTTTGTAGAAGTACATCATCCCGGTGAGAAATTACATCCACCCAGTTATCTTTTGTGGTTTTTGATATTGGTGTTTTCATTAATTTAAAGTTCTTAGCACCTTCCATATTTGTACGCACATAAAAGTCACTTCCATAATGGTCAATATCGTACTCAAGATCTTTTTCTCGGGGCTGGAAAATCCTGAAATTGCCGGTTGGATTATTCGCCTCCAGAATTCTATATTCGGAAGAGAGTGTTTGAGATGAAGCTATTACCAGGAATTTTTTCGACTTTGTCTTATAAACATATGTGCTAAAGGTTTCATCCTCTTCATAGTACACTTCCTGGGGAGCATTACCTCCTAATTTGTATATATTGATCCTATCTGACCTCAAAGTTTGCTCATCCTTGGTGGAGAAAAATACCGTTTTATTGTCATTGGCCCATGTTACTCCTCCGGTTGTATTGGGGATTTCATCCTTTAGCAATTTTCCCGTCTCAAGATTTTTAAAATAAATGGTATAACGGCGGCGGCTAACTGTATCTACACCATAGGCAAGTATTTTGTTATCCTCACTGATGCTTAATCCTCCAATTTGAAAATAATCATAACCTTCAGCTAGAATATTCACATTTAGCATAACCTGCTCATCGGCCTCGAGGCTTTCTTTTTTACGACAGTAGATAGGATATTCCTTACCTTCTTCGTACCTGGTGTAATAATAATACCCATTCTCTTTATAAGGAACTGACTCATCATCCTGCTTAATCCGACCTACAATTTCATCGAAAAGATCTTGTTGAAGTTGGACAGTATGTTCCAACATCTTTTCTTTGTATTCATTCTCAGCATTCAGATAATCAAGCACTTTCTGTGTTTGCTCATCCGCTGTCTCTGCATTTTTTTGCTCATCAGAAAGGCGCATCCAGAAATAATTGTCAATACGTGTATCACTATGAGCAACAAGTTCTTTCGGTATTTTCTCAGCAACAGGAGGCTCCACTTCAACTGATTTTTTGGGTGAACATGACCAGGTTACAATTAAAAGACATATCAGAGCGCCTTTTAAAGCTGGGAATAGGAAGTTTTTCTTTTTCATTTTTCAATTCTTTTTTTATTGTAATATTTACCATTTAAAATTCTAGTATAATAAAAATTCCGGCTACCGGATTAAACCTCGAAACATAGCCTGAATCCTCAAATTGCTCATTAATTGGAACAATATCTGGTTCCCAGAAATACCGTTTACCATTTTCCCAAACCATTAAGAAATCAAAACTAACTTCAAATCCAACTGAAAGGGGTGTAGGTGTCTTAACTATTACCCCAACAACTGGAGATACACCCACTCCAAATTCATTTACTTCAAGTTTTTCAAAACTTGGCTGCTGATGTGTCATTATTTTCCTGATCAGATTGTCCCCACAGCACCTTTAAATCAGCAGCAAGATAGGGCCTCACCCAACCAGTTAAGAATTCTCTCTGGTAGCCCAGGCCAAATTCAATCTCTGAAAAATTCCCCACCGACTCTACATTTTGCTCATTTACCTCATCCAGTTTCTGAAAGTAATTAAAGCTGGATCGCAAAAAGTTTTTCGTGCCGAAGCGTCTTTTATAACTAATTCCTTGAAAATAATAAGGGTAAAATTTCTTACCTCCAATTACTACCTGGCGTTCTTTAACACTAAATAAATTAAACGACAATTCATTGAGATCTATTTCAATTTCCTGATTTTGGCCGCTTAAAGGAATTGTTAATAAAAGTGTACTTGCAAAAATGAGAAAATACTTCATACAGTGCTTTTACCAGAGTAAAAATACAATTTAAATTTAAAACTTATTTCCAGATTTGAACTATGCCCCTGCATTAAAGAGAATTCAAATATCAAAATTTTGCTTTAGTCTTAAAAGGGGCCACGTCAATACAAGTCCTACAGATACAATTATCACGCCCCAATTTACACCAAAAGCATCGGCTATAACTCCAATTATAGGGGCCAAAACAGCTGCGAATATACCTTTAACCTGAGATTCCGCAGAAAGTGAAGTGGCCAGTATATTTTCTTTTGTAAGGTTAGCAATGTAAGAAACTCCAACCGGTTTTCTAATATTTTCAATGATGAAAATACCCAGGAAAAACAATATTGATAATATTGTAATCATTGAATATTCATCGGAATACAAAGCTCCACTCATTGATCCAAACAGCAATCCAATTAGAAGGGTTCCATTAAGCACCCCAGTAAGGTTTCCAAATCGATCTGCAATATACCCAGATCTTCTTGACGCCCATGATGTTAAAATATATATTCCTGTGTATACGAAGCCAATCACCAAAGCCGAGAGCTTTTCTTTTGAGAGAGAAGTTTCATAAGGAAAAAGCAAGACAAAGCTAAAAAGCAATGGTTGTAAATAATCCTTTATGGCCCTGAAGTATCCGCTAAAAATTGATATATTGATAAAAGACTTAACTATACTGATATTTTTTATCATTCTGGAAATATCTCTAAAAACTACTTTAAAGCTTTGAATCAGGATATTTTTATCAAGAGTAGTTCGAATTCCATCCAGTTCTTTAGGATATGTTAGAACCAGGAACAAATCTAGAACATAAGGAATTATTGAGGATAAGAATATATAGCGAAAACTTCCGGTATAGAAGACAAGAAAGGCAGCAATCAAAGAAGAAATAGCGGATCCCATCTGAGACCAGGACCTTGTATGTCCGTAATAATGGACTTTTTGATCCCGTAGGTCATTCAAAGCAAGATATTCAAATATCAGTGCCTTATGTGTTCCAGTACGAAAGGCGTCCCCAAAGGAATAAAGCAGCATTGCAGCGATGAAAGAGAAGTAGGAAGCGCCAATATAAAAAATCAGGAAAGATATAATATAAAATAAAAATGAAAATACCAGAGTTCTTCTCCTCCCAAAGGCATCGGCCAGTATACCGGTTGGTATTTCAAGTAGATTTCGTGAAATTTCTCTGGTAGTTATTAAAATCCCAATTTGAAAAAAGCTTAATCCCTTTTCAAGAAAGAATAAATAAAGAAAGGGTTCAAAAAATCTCAGGTTCTTTAAAAAACCATACATGCAAAACTTATAATATTGTATGTTTTTAGTAAACCTTAGGGCCATAGTGTGTTATTCAATTGAACGAAGGTACTAAACTAAATTCATGAGATATCAATGGTTCTGTAAGATTTTTATTCTATATATTTACAAATCATCAATTGATTTTATTAAGCAATCTATGTTAATAATTATTTCCCCTGCAAAAAGGTTGGAACTCGAGAAATTGCCACCTCTGTTTAATCCTACCACACCAGACTTCCTCGAATATAGTGAGAAACTTATAAAAAAACTTAAGACTTTAAGTCAAAAAAAGGTTGCCGAATTAATGGATCTGAGTAAAGATCTGGTTCGATTAAATATAGAAAGATATGCCCGATGGCAATTGCCATTTAGTGAAGAAAATTCATTTCAAACCATTTATACTTTCCAGGGAGATGTTTATAGGAAGTTAGATGCCAGCAGCTTAAATGAAGCCGACCTGATATTTGCCCAGGAACACCTGAGAATTTTATCCGGATTATATGGTGTTCTTCGACCACTTGACCTGATACAACCCTATAGACTGGAAATGGGCACTAAATTGGTTTACAAACAGAAAAAGAACTTGTATGAATTTTGGGGCAACCTAATATCGGACACAATTAACCAACTATTGGACAAGCAGAATTCAAAAGTATTGATCAATCTGGCATCAAATGAATATTTCAAATCGATTAAACCCAGGCAAATCAGTGCACCAATAATCACACCGGTATTTAAGGACTTTAAGAATGGTGAGTACAAAGTATTGTTTTTGTTTGCAAAGTATGCACGTGGTTTAATGACAAGATACATTATCAAAAATAAAATTGATAAACCAGAGAATCTAAAACTATTTAATGAAGAAGGATATTCGTTTGATTCAAACTTATCGACTGATACGGAGTGGGTATTTACCCGGTAGTAATTAATTTGCGAATATTAGTCAAAGATATACTATATTTACTCAAACAATACTGATAAGCCTTTGTGCAAATTGATTTTTTTTATATTTTTGATTCGCTTAAACTTACTGTACTGAAAACCAAACGAATCACTTATAATTAAGAAGTGGAAATTGTTGACTTAACTTACATCCGTGAAATGGCCGGTGATAGCCAGGACATTATTAAGGAAATGATTAACATTTTCCTTGATCAATTGCCTGAGTTTCTTGAAGAAATGAATGGATGTCATTCCAGAGAAGACTGGCATAACCTGGGTATGATAGCACACAAAGCCAAATCATCTGTAGCTATTATGGGAATGCATAAGGAAGCCGATGATCTTAAAACGCTAGAGTTACTTGCAAAAGATGGAAAGGATACAGAAAAATACTTTCCTATTATCCAGTCATTTGAGGAAAGTTGCAGCAAAGCTGTAGAAGAATTAAAATTAGTATTAAACTCCTGAAAATAAACAGATTTACCATGAAGATTATGCACTCAGAAAAATTGGATGATGTCGTTGTTGCATCTTTCGATGAGAACATTTCAAAATTCAATGCACTGATAACAGAAGAAGCAAAAAAAGACATTACAAGTTTATATGCTAAATCTGGCACAAAACTGGCCCTTAACCTTGATGGAATAAAGTATATTGACAGCACAGGTTTTGGAGTATTTTTATCAGCTTTGAAAACTGCTAGAAATACCTCGGGCCATTTTAAAATTTACAATGTAAAACCAGATGTTTATGATCTCTTTAGGCTTTTACAGCTGCATAATGTTTTTGAGATATATGATAATCTGGAAGATTGCCTGAGTAGTTTTAACTAAAAAAAGCGGCTCCAAAAAGCCGCTTTTTTATTACATATTACTTTAATTTTTTATATCAGCTTTAAACACCAACTCACCATCCTTTTCATCCACTTTTATTGTTTTTGCATTCTCCAACTCACCTCCAATAATCTCGCGAGCCAGTTCATTTAAAAGTTGACGTTGAATAACTCTTTTGATAGGCCTTGCTCCAAACTGCGGATCATAACCTGTTTTTGAAATATGAGCCAGTGCTTTTTCACTGAGAATTAAGTCCAAGCCATTCTTCTTCAGCTTCTTAGAAACTTCCAATATCTGAATCTCAACAATCTTACGCACTTCATCAAGAGTTAATGGCAGAAACATAATTATCTCATCAATCCGATTGAGGAACTCTGGCCGAATTGACCTTTTAAGTAAATCATCAATTTGGCTCTTAGTCCTGCCAATTACCTCTTCCCTATTCTCAGGTGTTAAATCAGCGATATTTTCCTGAATCAAATGCGACCCAATATTAGATGTCATGATAATGATTGTATTCTTGAAATTCACTACTCTTCCTTTGTTATCAGTTAAGCGACCATCGTCAAGCACCTGCAGCAATATATTAAAAACATCGGGATGTGCCTTTTCAATCTCATCCAGTAGGACAACAGAATATGGTTTTCTCCTTACGGCTTCAGTTAGCTGTCCGCCCTCATCATAACCAACATACCCGGGAGGTGCGCCAACCAGTCTTGAAACAGAATGTTTCTCCTGGTATTCCGACATATCAATCCGGGTCATCAGGTTTTCATTACTAAAAAGAAATTCTGCCAATGCTTTGGCCAGCTCTGTTTTACCAACCCCTGTTGTTCCAAGGAATATAAATGAACCAATTGGCCTGTTTACATCCTGAAGTCCTGCTCTATTCCTCCTAACGGCATCTGCAACAGCAGCGATAGCTTCCTCCTGACCAATTACACGCTTATGCAATTCCAGTTCTAAAGACAAGAGCTTTTCTCTTTCAGACTTCAGCATACTTCGCACTGGTATTCCAGTCCATTTTGATACAACCTCTGCAATATCCTCATATCCTACTTCCTCTTTTATCATAGAGGATTTTCCCTGCATTTTCTCCAGCTCTTCCTGGAAACGTTCATTTTCCTGCTCTATTTCTCTTATTTTTCCATATCGAATTTCAGCCACTCTTCCAAAGTCTCCATTTCTTTCAGCCTGCTCTGCATCCAAACGATAATCCTCCATCAACTGCTTGTTCTTTTGAATTGAATCAATTATATCTTTTTCAGATTGCCATTTTGCCCTCAACTTATTGTTTTCCTCATTCAGATTGGCAATTTCTTTGGCTAGCTTAAGGGTTCTTTCTGAGTTGCCTTCTCTTTTAATTGCTTCTCTTTCTATCTCAAGTTGCTTTACTTTTCTATCAATTTCGTCGATCTCAGAAGGCACTGAATTCATTTCCAGTCGCAATTTAGAAGCAGCTTCATCAACCAGATCAATGGCCTTATCTGGCAAAAACCTATCAGTTATATACCTGTCTGAGAGCTCAGCAGCTGCAATAATAGCATCATCCTTAATTTGTACCTTATGGTGGTTCTCATATCGCTCTTTCAACCCCCTGAGTATAGAAATAGTACTTTCTACATTTGGTTCATCAACCATCACTTTTTGAAATCTACGCTCCAGGGCTTTATCTTTTTCAAAATATTTCTGATATTCATCAAGTGTGGTTGCTCCTATTGCTTTCAACTCTCCACGAGCAAGGGCAGGCTTCAGAATATTCGCAGCATCCATTGCCCCTTCGCCTTTACCTGCACCAATTAAGGTGTGAATTTCATCTATAAATAAAATTATTTCTCCCTGGGCTGAAATAACCTCCTTCACAACTGACTTTAACCTCTCTTCAAATTCCCCTTTGTATTTTGCACCCGCAACAAGGGCACCCATATCCAAAGAATATATTTGCTTTGATTTTAAGTTCTCAGGCACATCACCCCGTATTATTCTATAAGCTAGGCCCTCAGCGATAGCTGTTTTACCAACACCAGGTTCTCCTATTAAAATTGGGTTGTTCTTGGTTCTTCTGGATAATATTTGCAAAATCCTTCTGATCTCCTCATCACGACCAATAACCGGATCCAGCTTTCCGGTTTCAGCCATTTCATTCAGATTAATTGCAAACCTATTCAGGGAATTGAAGGTATCTTCTGCTGTTTGACTATCAACTTTTGATCCTTTTCTCAGCTCTTTTATGGCAAGTTTTAATTCATTTTCATTGAAACCGCTGTCCTTCATCATCTGTGAAACCTGATCGCCCGATGCCAGAACTCCAAGGTATAATAATTCCAATGAAACAAATTGATCTCCAAAGTCTTTAGCATTGCGCAAAGCTTTTTGTAAACTTCTATTGGCATCCTTTGAAAGGTAGGGTTCACCTCCAGACACTTTTGGATAAGATTCGATGATTTTACTCAGAGCACTTTCAAATGCAGTTATATTCACATTAAGCTTCTTCAACAAGAAATGACTTAAATTCTCACCCTGCATCATCATACCTTTAAGCAGGTGACCATTTTCAATCGCCTGTTGCTGATTCCCCTCAGCAATGGTAGATGCCTGCTGAATGGCCTCCTGTGATTTTATTGTAAAATTATTTAAGTTCATATATTGTTATTTTTCTTTTAAGTTAATTTATTATGTTCAATTATTCGAAGATTAAGGATCAAAAATTAAACCAAATCGAGTACGCTCTAGACTTATGCCACAAAGGCATGTTTTTCAAAATATTAATGCCATTTTGACATGTTTCGATGAGATCATATCCTAAAGATTCTAAAATATAAGAATGATGAATTGGTGAGCAGAATAAAAGACAAATGAATCCGTTTTTTTGTTAACGGGAAAAATATTATTTTACAACAGTGAAATCTTTCTTTAAGGCTACATATAAACATCTACTATTATTCTTGATGGTTGGACTTTTTTTCACCGTTCAAAACGATGGACTTAAGGCTCAATCCGAATTGAATAGTTTAAGTTTTGTTGATCCTATGCAGAAGAAAGTCACTCTGCCATTTAGGTTTATTAGCAACCTGATCATAATCCCTGTCCTGATAAATGATTCTGATTCTCTATTTTTTATTTTGGATACAGGGTTAAATATTTCCATTCTCACAGAGCTTTCTATGGGAGACAGTCTATCATTAAATTATACCAAGCAGGTAAAACTTACCGGTTTGGGCAAAGGCGAACCAATCAATGCACTTCATTCCTATGGCAATACTTTCAGGATTTCAAGTGTCAAAGGCAATTATCAACATATTTATATTATCCTTCAAAATGTTTTTAATCTGTCCTCTATGCTTGGAACCAGGGTACATGGGCTTATAGGCTATAATTTATTTAAAGAATTTGTTGTTGAAATAAATTATGAAAAAAAGGAAATTACCCTACACCGACCTGATTCATATCGCCTTAAGCATTCTAATAAGTCTAAAGCTTTTCCAATTATTCTCGACAATACAAAACCGTACATTTATGCTAATGTTAGGCAGGAAACGGGTGAAGAAGTAAGGGTGAAATTACTTCTGGATACAGGCGCAAGTCACTCCTTATGGCTAGATACTTCATCTGATCCTGACCTTCGCATTCCATCTGAGGTGCGCGAAGCCCATCTTGGCACGGGACTAAATGGTGAAATAAAAGGCCGTATTGGAAGAATTAAAGAGTTTAACCTCGGTGATTTTACTTTCTCAAATCCCATTGTTGCCTATCCTGACTCATCTTCAGCTGGCTCGGCATTCGGCCTTGATGGCAGAAATGGAAGCCTCGGTTCTGAATTGCTTAGACGGTTCCATGTAGTAGTTGATTATCCACACAATCAAATTATTTTAAGACCAAACAAGTATTTTAAAGAACAATTCAAGTTGAATAGAAGTGGGGTTGAAGTAGTTTCTCCAATCCCAGGTTTTCCATATTATACAATTTCCAGTGTTAGAAAAGATTCCCCTGGTGACAGGGCAGGTCTAAAAGCTGGTGATATTCTGTACTCGATAAACAATAAGGCTGACAAGTCACTGTCAATCAACCATGTATATGAATACTTCCAGGGAAAACCCGGCAAATTGATAAAAATGGTAGTCATAAGAAATAACCTCCGCTTTGTCACGTACTTTTATCTCGAAAAATTTATTTAAACCATTAGATTATGAGCAAAGTCCTGTGGGAACCGGGAACAATGATTTATCCACTCCCGGCAGTTATGGTAAGTTGTGGTGAAAATGAAAAAGAATATAATATTATTACAATTGCCTGGACAGGAACAATTTCAAGCAATCCACCCATGTGTTATATTTCAGTCAGGCCTCAGCGCCATTCATATGAAATAATCAAACGAACTGGTGAGTTCGTAATTAATCTCACAACGTTTGATCTGGCCAGAGCTACTGACTGGTGTGGGGTAAGATCTGGAAAAAAGTATAATAAATTTAAAGAAATGCATCTTACGCCTGTGAAAGCGGAATATGTTTCAGCCCCTTTAATTAAAGAATCCCCAATAAACATTGAATGTAAAGTTACTGAGATAAAACCTCTTGGCGTCCATCATATGTTCATGGCCAATGTTTTAGCTATACATGGAGATGAAGAGTATATGGATAAGGAAACAGGAGCATTTCAATTTGAAAAAGCGAAGCCTTTATGCTATTCTCATGGTAAATACTATGAAGTAGGAAAATTCATAGGGAAATTTGGATTCTCTGTAATGAAGAAAAAGAAGAAGAAGAAGAGTTAGTATAATTAAATATTACTTCCTTTCCATCTTCCACTCTTCAAATACAGATAGGATAATATTATAAGCAATAATCCATATACAAATTCAGCTGTCCATATCTGGGTCACATTTGCGTCAAAATACTTCATGAAAATATAGCAATAAGCAAGATAAACTATTAGTGCTCCAAATTCTAAAAGCATGGAAACATTGGTTTTTCCTGTTCCGGAAATCCCGTTGAAAAGAATAAATCCCATGGAAATAACCAGAGAACTTCCGCTCACCACATACAATACAGAAATAGAATCTCTTACCAGACTTAAATCATTGGTATAAATCATCAATACTGATTCCGGAGAAATTAATACAATTACAACAATCAATACTACACTTATAAAGCTAAGGTGAATAACCTTGCTTACCACTTTCATAACGTCCTCAGGCCTTCCCTGGCCAATCACCCAGCTTACCAGGGTATTCGTAGCAGACGCAAAGCCCCAAATTGGTAACATAAACACAACATAAACTGAACGGATTATGTTTGAAATAGCAAGTGAGTGTTCACCCATACTTTCAACAAACAGAAAAAATATAAACCAAACGGAAATTGATAAAAAATACTGTGCCATTACCGGTGAAGAAACCCGAATTATTCTGAAATACAACTCTTTACTTGTTGTTTTGAAACTAAAAATATTACATGGAATCAATTTTTTATCGCTTCTGATATAGAAAATAAATGTAGCTGTAGCCGTAATTTCGGCTAAGACCGATGCTATTGCTGCTCCCTCAATCCCGTGGGGCTCAAAGCCAAACTTCCCAAATATAAGCACGTAATCCATGAAGATGTTTACAATGGCCATTGCCACGGTTGTGAAGGTTATTATTTTGGTTCGACCAATTCCGATATAAAGAGCCCTAAAGCCCATGTTCAAAAAGGCAAAAAAGATCCCGAATAAGCGATAGTTTAAAAATCTTTTTGAGGCATCCAGGATATTCTCAGATTTCAACATAAAACCAAGGAATACATCTGAAAAGAAGTGCATAACAAAGAAAAGTACAATAGATACTGGAACCAGGAAGTATAGTGCATGTTCTATAACTGCACCAATTTCACCAGTGTTGCCTTCACCAAACCTTCTTGAGACAATTATTTGAGTTCCCATTCCAAACCCCCAACCAAGCATGGTAATTGTCAAATAAAATATGCCTCCAATTGCAGATGCTCCCAGGGCCACCTCACTTACACGGCCTAAAAATGCAGTATCCGTAACTGTTATAATGTTCTGTGCTACACTACCAAGAATGATCGGCCAGGCAATATTCCAGATTCTACCATATGTAATTGACTTATCCAATTCTCAAAATAATCAGTCGTTAGCTTCTTACATTAAGCGAATACTATTTGCCAAGTTTCTCATCAAAGTATTCACTGACCTTTCTCATCAAATGAACACGATCTCTACCACGAACATTGTGAGGATGACCTGGATAGACAAAGAAGTCTACCTGTACCCCTTCTTTTACACATTCCTGAAGAAAGCTCATGCTATTTTGCATAACCACAGTTGAATCCATTGCCCCATGTATTATTAAAAGATTTCCATCCAGATTTTTCACATAATTCTTTAAAGCCGAATTCTTATATCCTTCTGGGTTCTCTTCTGGTGTATCCATATATCTTTCCCCATACATAATTTCGTAATATTTCCAATCGATTACTGGACCACCTGCAACAGCTACTTTAAATGTACCGGGATATTGAAGCATCAAACCTGCAGTCATAAAACCACCATAACTCCATCCATGAATACCCAATGTGGTCTTATCTACCCAAGGTAAACTTTTAAGGTATTCTATCCCGGCCATTTGATCCTTCATTTCAAGCACACCCAACTGACGATGAATACTGTTCTCAAAATCAAATCCCCGGCCTAGAGTTCCTCTGTTATCTAAAGTAAAAGCAATATAACCTTTTTGAGCCATGTAATGCTGCCACATGCGGGAGCCTCCTAACCATGAATTTGTTACAAGTTGTGAATGTGGCCCACCATACACATAAACAATCACCGGATACTTTATAGAAGGGTCAAAATTTACTGGTTTTATTAAACGATAATACAAATCAGGGTGCTCTTCGTTTCCATTTATTTTAGAGACCTTAATATCGCCAAGTTCATAATTTTTAAAAGGATTGGAGGCTGACAACAAAGTTTTTAATTTTTTACCATTCGATTTTAGCAAATCAATTCTTCTGGGAACCTCTATACTTGTGTAGGAATCTATAAGATACTTCCCATCGCTGCTAAGAATACCACTATGTGTGCCAGCAGTCAAACTTAGCTTAACCACTTTCCCGTTTTTCAGGTTAAGCTCATAGAGATGTCTTTCAAGAGGACTTTCCTGGGTAGAAACATAAAACAACTTTTTTTCACCAGAATCAAATCCAAGAATATCAGTTACATCAAATTTCCCCGATGTTAGCTGTTTTATAAGCTTACCACTGATATCATAAAGATATAAATGATTAAACCCATCCCTCCGGCTCTCCCAGATAAACTGATTTGGATCCTTTTTCAAAAACCTTACAGGCTTTAATGGTTCAACATATTTTGGATGCCTTTCATCGAACAGGGTTTCCACAAAGCTACCATCCGTCGCATTATATTTATTTAACTTCATGTGGTCCTGACCTCTGTTTAAAACAGCAAGATATATGTATTCCTCATCAGGACTCCATGCCACATTAGTGAGGTACTGTTCTTTGGGACCGACTGTTTGTACCTGCCAGCTTTTGTTCATTTCAAGACTGTAGATCCACAGTGTAACCTCTTCACTTTTCATTCCCGCCATAGGATACTTTACATTTTTAATCTCTGCTATTCTGGTATCAACATTTACGAGTGGGTAGTCACTTACCATTGATTCATCTTTCCTGTAAAAAGCCAGGAAGTTGCCATCAGGAGACCAGAATGTGCCTTTGCTGATTCCAAATTCATTTCTATGGACTGTTTGCCCATTTACAATTCCAGGCACATCGTCATGTGTAATCTGAATCTCTTCATTACTCATGTTTTGCACAAACAAATTATTCCCAATTGTATAGGAGATTGCTAGCTCACTGATATCGATATTTCTCGCTTTGTCTGGAGCCTCCTGGTATCTAATCAACGTACGTTTATCAATATCCATCTCGAAAATTAAACCAGCAGATTGAAAGCGGAGTCGTTTATTCGCAGTCCAGGAGGAGGAGGGAAGAAAACTAATTTCTTCTTTTTCTGCCTTTGTCAGGATTCCATTTAGGCCATTTTTACATATCAGTAGCAAAGATTCATCAGATGTAACATTTTGAATAAGGATTGAGTCACTTTGCCTCCAACTATATGAGTGGGTTTCAGGTTGCCACTGTAGCTGACTCAGGTTATCAACTCGAAACTTTGTATAAGGCCCAAGAATTGCATCTTCCAGAGTAAGTTCTGCTTTTTGGGCTAGAACTAAAGTAGGCAGAAAACTCAAAAACAGGAATAGTTTAACTGGATTAAAAAAACGGGTATTCATAATGAAACTTTTAATAATTATTTAACAATAAAACAGAATTCCAAAATTACGACTTTTAAGCAATTTTTTTGAGTTTAAATCATACGCAATAATAATTGCGAAAAACTATAACCTCATTGAGTTTTGTACGTATCCTATATACATCTGCATATCAGCAAAGAATGTAGACATTACAATATTTATGAGCTAAATCATCGTACAGAAAATCCTATTTATAAGCAATTTTATTGCATTGGTTAGAATATGAGCGAAAAGATACTAAAAGCTTTAATGCAATTGTTTGCAATAATTGCCCGCCCTGAAAGTAATGAGGGAGATAGAAGGACAATTGTTGAGTCTTTTCTTACTCGCCAACTAAATAAAGAGCTTGTACAAGCATATCTTAAGGATTTTGATAATCATTACAAAACTCACCAGGAAAAGCATAGGGCAAAAAACAAGGTAAGGACTGTTCTTTCAGCTAGTTCGGTAAAAGTTCTTAAGATTGGTACAGAAATTAATGAAGAGCTTACACAGAATCAAAAAATAATAGTTTTATTTCAGCTTCTGGAATTTTCGAGTTCTGAGGCTGGAAGCATATCAGAACAGGAACTTGAATTTATCAAGACCGTATCTGAAACTTTTAATATTGATCCTACTGAATTCTCTGAGCTTAGGGATTTTGTATTAAATCATCCTGATCAACTTCCAAAAACATTAAATGTATTGGTAATCGACCACCGGAAAAAATCTCCTTCTAAGTTTGTTAAGCATGTATATTCTCCGGGACTTGGTTGTCAAATATGGATTTTGCAAATTTCTTCTGCGGGATCCTATTTACTAAGATATTCGGGTGGGCAGGAACTTTACCTTAATAGCCAGTTACTCCAGAAAGAAAAGGTTTATGTTTTTAACACGGGTGCTTCGATAAGAGACCGGAAAACCAAGCCAATTTATTATTCTGATATTGTAGGTGAGTTCCGTGCAGACAGGATTGAAAGAAAGATTTCCTTTCAGGCCATGAACCTGGAATACAGATTTAAAGGTGGTAATTACGGAATACGTGATATCAGCTTTGAAGAAGAATCAGGAAGATTGGTTGGGATAATGGGTGCCAGCGGCTCCGGAAAATCCACCCTTCTGAATGTCCTGAATGGATCGAACTTACCTTCAAAGGGAGAAGTTCTGATAAATGGAATTGATATTCATAAGGAAAAAGAAAAAACAGAAGGTATTATTGGATTTGTTTCCCAGGATGACCTCCTCATGGAGGAGCTTACCGTTTATCAGAACCTGTATTACAATGCAAAACTATGTTTTGACAATTACACTGAAGATGAAATTATTAAAACGGTTGATCATGTGTTAACAAACCTGGGTTTATTTGAAATTCAGGATATACAGGTTGGGAGCCCACTTAATAAAAAAATTAGCGGAGGTCAAAGGAAAAGATTAAATATTGCCCTTGAGTTACTTAGGGAGCCTGCAGTTCTGTTTCTTGACGAGCCTACATCAGGTCTCTCCTCCAGAGATTCGGAAAACATAATGGACCTTTTAAAGGAATTGGTTTTAAAAGGTAAATTAGTTTTTGTTGTAATCCATCAGCCTTCATCAGACATATTCAAGATGTTTGATAGTTTAATTATCCTGGACACTGGAGGCTTTTTAATATACTATGGTGATCCAATTGATTCCATTATTTATTTTAAATCCAGAGTTCACCAGGCTAATTTTAATGAAAGTGAATGCCGAACCTGTGGTAATGTAAATCCCGAACAAATATTCAACATAATTGAATCACAGGTGTTGGATGAATATGGCAAGACTACAGGAATGAGAAGGATCTCTCCGGCTGAATGGAATGCCTATTTTAGTGAACATTCTGGGAAAAAGATTAGAGCTGAGAAGATGGAAAAGGCTCTCCCAAGAATTAACTTTAAAATCCCAGGTCATTTCAGGCAGTGGAGAATTTTTGTAAAAAGGGATATTCTTTCCAAATTATCAAATACACAATACCTTGTAATTAATTTCCTGGAGGCTCCCCTGCTTGCATTTTTTCTGGCCTCATTGATTAAATACTTTAATGTAAGTGCCACCAACAAGTATGGTTATTCTTTGCTTGAAAATGTCAACCTGCCTGTATATATATTTATGGCAGTGGTAGTCGCTATTTTTATTGGACTTACTGTTAGTGCAGAAGAGATTATCAAAGACCGGAAAATCCTTAAGAGGGAGGCATTCCTCAATTTAAGCTGGAACAGTTATCTATTATCAAAAGTTACAGTTCAACTTGGAATTTCAGCATTACAGGCCTTTGCTTTTGTTTTGGTTGGAAATACTATTATTGAAATACATGGTATGTACTGGCAATACTGGCTTGTATTATTTAGTGCATGGTCAATGGCAAATATGATAGGCCTCCTTATATCTGATAGTTTTAAAACCGTTGTTGCAATTTATATTCTGATTCCTTTCCTGGTAATTCCTCAAATTATTCTTAGCGGAATCATTGTAAAGTATGAAAAGCTTAATCCTGCAATATCCTCTCCAAATAATATACCCTGGTATGGAGAAATTATTACAGCACGATGGGCTTATGAAGCCTTGATGGTATACCAGTTTAAGGAAAACAAATATGAAACTCAATTTTATAGCTATGATAAAATAATTAGCAATGCAAGCTATAAAAAGTACTGGTGGTATAACAATTTGAAAAATAAGGCAATGAGCCTTTCAAGAAATCTTAACAACCCTGACAGACAGAAGGATAATGAATATAATCTTGAAGTGCTCAGGAATGAGATTTCCAAGCAAATGCATGCGAATTCAGTTGTCCCATTTGATTTTATTGATAAGATAAATCTTGAGGATATAAATCAGGAAGTTATTGATGCCACAGTTCAATACCTTGACAGAACCAAAGCATATTATATTGAAGTATATAATAATACGAATAGCAAAAGGGATAAGTTAATTCGTGGACTGGAGAAAAAGGATAAAGAAGCATATTTAAAAAGTGTGCGTGAAAACACCAATGAACAAATTGAAAAGTTCGTACTCAATGATAGCGAAAAGAATAAGCCGATTGTTGAATATAATCATACCCTGATCCAGAAAATAGATCCTATATTCCTCGACCCAGAGTTTCGTTTTATAAAAGCTCATTTTTATGCTCCACGAAAAATGGTATTTGGAAATTATAAATCAACATTCTGGGTAAACATTATTGTCATCTGGATCATGACCATCATTCTCTATATGACATTATATTTCAGGCTTCTCAAGCGATTCCTGGACACAGCAGGTGGCATGAGTGAAAAGATTACACCTTCTAGCTCCAGGTAAAAAACTCTGACTCATTACAATATTCCTTTTTTAAAGTTAGCAGCTGCTTCAATAACAACCTGCTAGGAAATTAAATAATTACTACTTCATCCAGTACTACTTCATCCAGGTAAGTAGTATCCATTCCCAAATGAAAGTATCAGGCATAAAAAAAGCTGTCAATTGACAGCTCTATACTCTTTAAAAGAGATAAACTTATTCGGTTACTTCAAGCATATTAAAGGGTACCTGTATAATTGATTCGTAATCTTCTCCGGCCTCCAACATATCCTCATCGTCTTCTTCATAGTACCAATTTATTTCAACAGCCTTATCGCCTTTATTTATAGCCTCAAGCTTTTTAAACACATCAAGTATGCATTTTGATGAGCTGGTATTGAAGTACTCAAGTTGAATATTAACCTTGGTATGAGGCAGAGGGTTTGACTTATAGGCTTCCAACCAATCAACCAGTGGTTTGTAGAATTCAACTGAATTTTCAGGGATAGACCTCCCTTTAATTTCAATTATTCCTGCATCAGCGTTAAAAGTTACAGTCGGAGTTTTTGATGTTCCTTTTATTTCAATTGGTTTCATAAATCAAGAATTAAGAAGATGAAGTTGACTCACTTACTAAAACATCTAATATAAAGAAATAGTACTCGTCGTCAAATTTTTCAAAATTATACTTTAAGATATTACCTGTTTTTCGGGCAATGTCAACCAGCCCCAAGCCACCACCACCTTTTGCCGTTAATTTTTCATTCTTAAGAATATCCTTGTACATTTCCTTAAGATCGATTTGTGAAAGGGCGTTCACCTGGTCAATCTTAACTTTCAAGGGCTCAATTTTATCATTGTGAATAAAATTGCCGGTAGATATTTTATAATCATGATCTTCCTTGGTTACTATAAGAATTCCGAACCTTGGGTCAAAACGATCTTTGTATACCTTTGGCAGGTCATCGATATGGTGGTAAAGATTTTGAAGACTTTCAACCAGAACATTGTAAACTTTCTTCCTGGTTTTCGATAGTTCGTTAAAATCGATTAGCTTAGTTTCAAGTGCATCCAATACATTGTTGATCAGATCAGATGTAATACTGCCCTTATAGGCAAGTAAAACATCACCTTCACCCAGTTTAACATATAAATCCTGTATGTTAAAACTCATACAATCTTTTTAAAATTTATTATGCTTTGATGACAGGCATACATTGAAAATATCATCCCAACAAATATAATAAGAAAATAAATCTACACAACGGAAAAGGATTCTAATTCTGTGGATTTTCAAAACTTAAATCAGGTTAAAATTTAATCTTTTGATATTCTATTTTGATTTACGAAAAAAATTATTTTTTGTTCCAATTTTCTTTCCTTTTTTTTGAACCTTCGTACAGATCATATTTCTGATACAGGCACTTTATATCGCCATTAAATAATGTCACTTTTTTTGAGGGACGTAACCCTATGGATTTCAGGGCATTTATATTCCCACTTAAAATCCATGCATCAAATCCGGTAAAATTGTGTTTCAAGCTATTTCCTATCTCATTATATAAATTAATCAGGTCAGGAGATTTTACTCTTACCCCATAAGGAGGGTTCATAATAATTGTCCCGGATTGATGATTGGGTTTGGCTTCATCTAAATCAAGAATTTTTAGTTTTATCTTTTCTGATAATCCTGCATTTTGGAGATTTTCTCTGGCTGTTCTAATCTGAGATGCCAGGCTATCCATTCCAATTATCTCCGGAGCATTCTTTTTAGTTGAAAATTCTTCAGTTTTCACCTTTTCAAACAAACTTGCATCAAAATCTTTCCAATTTTCAAACAGAAATTTCCTCCTGTAGCTTCCAGGAGGGATTCCATACCCTATCAATGCAGCCTCTATTAATAAAGTTCCTGATCCACACATTGGATCGTAAAAGCTCGTACTTCCATCCCAACCGGACATCAATATCATTCCTGCTGCCAACACTTCATTTAATGAAGCTGGTCCATGACTTTTCCGATACCCTCGTTTGTGAAGTGATTGTCCTGTACTATCAAATGAAATTGTACAACGAGTATCAGCAATATGAACATTTATCTGAATATCGGGATTACGTGTTTCAATAGAGGGTCTCTTTCCATATTTATCTCTAAACTGATCGACAATTGCATCTTTAACCTTCAATGCAACATAATGCGAATGTTTGAATTTCTCTGAAAACACTACTGAATCAATTGCAAAATTCTGATTGGCTGAAAAAATATTGCTCCAATCGGTCCTCAATGCATTTCGGTATAGCTCTTCTTCATTTTTGGCTTGAAAAACAGTAATTGGAACAAGAATTTTCAAGGCAGTTCTTGCGTGATAATTGATACGGTATATATGCTCTTTATTACCTGTAAATCGAACAGCTCGGTTTTCCTTCTTAATATCTTGCCCGCCCAGGTTTCTGATTTCATCAGCCAGAATATCTTCCAGACCAAAAAGAGTTTTTACAAGGATTTCAAAATGGTTTCTGTCCATTTTTCTATTTTTTTGTGGTTCATTTTATATAGTCTCCTGTTCATCTAAGAACTTATTAATTCCATTTATCGCATTATGCAATCTAACTTCATTGTTCCCTGAAACAATATAATATGGAAAACAATTATCTTCAAGCTCTTCCCTATACTTATTAAAGAGATATTCACGCATTTCACCTCCATTTTCACGGACAGGATCATCTTCCCATGGGATATCAGGTGAGCAGAGCAGGTAAAAGTCAGCAAAAGGTTCTTTTGCCTTTTGGGTCAACCATTCAGGACAGGAATTAAAAACCTCCTCAAACCATACTTTTGTAATTATTAGTTCCGTATCAAAAAAAATCATGCCAGCCGGCTCAACGGCTGCCAGTTCCCGTTTTCGCAATTGTTCCTCTGCAATTGATACAACATCATTATAGGTATATTTTCTATTGAGATTTTCTACATACTCACGGGCGAACTCCGGAACAACAACTCCTCCATAATGAGCGGCCAACAATTGTGTTAACTCAGTTTTTCCTGTTGACTCAGGTCCTGTAATAACAATTTTATAATGCTTTTCTATTTGATACTTTTCTTCCATTCAAAATATCCATATATTGCCACCAATGTATAAACCAGAAATAATCCAGACGTAAGGTATAATCCTTTGTAAATATACATCCCCATTGAGATGAAATCAACCATTATCCATATTAGCCATTGCTCAAGTATTTTGCGGGCAAGCATCCAGGTGGCAAGAATACTCGCTGCTGTAGTAAATGCATCCCAATATAACAGATCAGAAGCAGGAATGTCTAATAGTGCAGGCAATGATTTCAAGGCCAGAACCAAAAGAACATAAATAGCAATACCTACTAACGGTCAGATACAGAATCTGGTTAGAGCTGACCCTGCTCACTTCAAGCGAATTCGGTTTTTTATCCTTTCCTCCGAACAACCAAAAATACCAACCGTAAAAACTTATTACAAGATAATAAATTTGAAGACCCATATCAGCATATAGTCTTCCCGTAAAAAAAATATAAATGTAGAATGAGGATGTAAGTATTCCGAGGGGCCAAAGCCAGATTTTCTGACGAATGCTAAAATATAAATACGCTAATGCAGCTGCGACTCCTAATATTTCTATTAATTCAGAAGGGTTTTCTCGAACCCAGTTAAAAAGGTCAAGTATCAAAACAGCTTGGGAGTTTCAGATAATTTTATCGGTTTGCCAGCTTTTTGTTATATCCAGCCTTATCCCTAAGAACTTCAACAGCCTTCAGGAATCCGTCATTATTTTCATTTACAATTTCATAGTACTCACTCATATCCCATATATCTCTCGCTACCAGAGCTTTTAGCAATAAGCGGAGATGCGTATCAACAATCTCCATTTCACTCTCTTTTCCTTCTATCCCCTCCGCTGAAGCCATTTCCTCTAATTTTGAAACCATTTTATCCGTAATGATAAAGTTTTCCTTAAAGTCATCAAAAGAAACATACTTGCTTTTTAGTCTATCTCGATTTTTATCGATATAACTTAACACATAGTTGGTAACAACACCCGATCTGAGAAGCTTATTATAATAGGTAAAATTAGCAGTGGTATCAATTGGAACAAAAATATCAGGCATTATTCCACCACCACCATAAACGGGCCTGTTATAAAGCTGGGTATGATATTTTAAGGAATCAGGAAACTGGATACTATCTACTGAAACAAGCTCACCTTTTACATACCTGTCATTTAAATCCTGAATGTAATTATCTACACCATCTTCGTAGGATTTTTGGATAAGACGACCGCTGGGAGTATAATATCGGGCAATGGTCAAACGAATCATTGAGCCATCGGGAAGATAAAATGGTTTTTGTACCAGCCCTTTACCAAAAGTCCTTCTTCCAACCACAAGTCCTCTATCCCAATCCTGTAATGCCCCAGCAACAATCTCACTTGCGGAAGCTGATCCTTCATCAACCAAAACAACAATTTTCCCATACTTGAAATTCCCGTTTGAAGTGGAAACAAAGTCCTGTTGTGGCAAATGAGATCCTTTCATATAAACAATCATCTTACCACTTTTCAGGAATTCATCCGATAATCTTATTGCTGCTTCCAGCATTCCACCTCCATTTCCCCTGAGATCAAGAATTAGGTCTTTTAGCCCCTCCTCCTGCAATTCCAAAAACGATTCATTAAACTCCTTCAAAGTGGTAGCTGAAAACCGGTTAAAACGCATATAGCCTATTCCATCCTCAACCATGTAAGCAGCATCTAAGCTATAGATTGGGATTTTATCTCTGATAATTGTAAAATCCAATAATTTATCAACATTTTTCCTGGTTACAGATACGGAAACTTTTGTTCCCTTCTCCCCCAGCAATCGATCCCTTACTCCAGTAGTGCCAATACCAACACCAGCCACATTTTCATCGTTTATTTTAACAATTCTATCCCCTGCTCTGAGCCCCACCTTTTCAGATGGCCCTCCAGATATCGGTGAAATGACAATTATTGTATCGAATAGTATATTAAACTGTATGCCTATACCATCGAAATTACCCAGCAAAGGCTCATTCATTTCTTTCACCTCATCTTTAGTAATATAAGTAGAATGAGGATCCAGCTCTTTTAGTAATTCAACAATTACATTTTCAACCATACTTTCCTGGTTGACTGTATCAACATAGTAAGAGTTAATTAGCTTAAGGGTTTTATCCAGTTTTATTGTTTCTTCAGAAAGGTATTGAGTGAATGCATGATTCGTGAAAACTATAATAACTCCCAACAAAATCAGACCTTTTTTTATTTGATTTATATATCCGTTCATTTTTATAAAAATTTTTACAAAGATAGAAATTTCTCCCTTAGCCTTTAACAAAGCCTATACCAAACTTAATCAACTGGCATTTCAGCTAAACTGTTTCGGGTAATTCTGTAAAAGACAGTGAAATTTAAAAGCAAAAAAAATTATTCCCATTCAATGGTTGCAGGTGGTTTGGAACTTATATCATACACCACCCGATTAATCCCTTTTACCTTATTAATAATTTCATTCGAAACCGATGCAAGGAAATCATATGGTAGATGAGACCAATCTGCTGTCATTCCATCTGTTGAAGTAACCGCTCTTAACACAACTACATTTTCATAGGTCCTTTCATCCCCCATCACTCCAACCGATTGAACAGGCAATAAAATAACAGCTGCTTGCCAAACCTGGTCGTAATGTCCTTCCTTTTTCAGGGAGCGAATGAATATATCATCTGCATCTTGCAACATCTTAACTTTTTCCCGCGTTATTTCGCCCAAAATACGGATAGCCAGACCAGGCCCCGGAAAAGGATGTCGTCCAATCAATAACTTATCCATATTCATAGCTCTCCCGACTCTTCTTACTTCATCTTTAAATAGCAGATTAAGAGGTTCAACGATTTTAAGCTTCATGAAATCAGGTAGTCCCCCCACATTATGGTGCGATTTAATGGTTGCTGAAGGTCCATTAACAGACACAGATTCAATAACATCAGGATAAATCGTTCCTTGTGCAAGCCACTTTACATCCTGAACTTTATGAGCTTCTTCATCAAATACATCGATAAAAACTTTTCCTATAATCTTTCTTTTCTGCTCTGGCTCTGATACACCGTCAAGGGCATTCAAGAACCTATCTCTAGCGTCTACCCCCTTTACGTTCAATCCCAAAGATTTATAGGTGCTTAACACACTTTCAAATTCACCTTTCCGCAAAACTCCATTATCTACAAAAATAGAAGTAAGGTTTTCCCCAATTGCCCTGGTAAGAAGCATTGCTGCAACGGATGAATCTACTCCGCCAGACAGGCCTAGAACTACCTTATCATTCTTTAATTTCTTCTTAAGTTCTTCAATGGTAGATTCTACAAATGAATCAGGTGTCCAGTCCTGTTTGCATCCACATATATTTACAACAAAGTTTCGCAAAATATCCATCCCCTGGACTGTATGATATACTTCCGGATGAAATTGGATGCCGTAAGTAGTTTCACCCTGGATCTTAAAAGCTCCAACCTTTACATCACCAGTACTTCCAATTATTTGAAAATCAGATGGTATAGAGGCAATAGTATCCCCATGTGACATCCAGACCTGTGTATCCTGGTTAATTCCACTAAACAATTTACTTTCTGAATCAATAAATTTCAGCCTGGCTCTTCCATATTCCCGGGTTTCTGATGGAAGAACCTCTCCTCCATAGTTATGGGCTAGATATTGCGCTCCATAACAAACCCCAAGTAAAGGCTGTTTGCCCTTAATATTTTTGATATCAGGAACCGGTGCATCTTTATCCCGAACTGAAAACGGGCTACCCGAAAGAATAACCCCTCTTACATGTTCATCAGGTTCTGGAAAATTATTGTAAGGATATATTTCGCAGTACACATTTAGTTCTCTCACTCTTCTGGCAATCAACTGGGTATACTGCGATCCAAAGTCCAGGATAAGAATTTTATCTATCACAATTTTCTAATTAAGATGAATGTTTGCAAAAATAAACAAATTAATGCTCCAACCCAATTTGTTATGGGCAGTAATTCAGTGGAAATATGAAGTGAAAGAAAGCAACCCTCCTATGATTCTCGGCAAGGGTGATTTGATCTTACTCAACATATAAAACCAATCCTTTAAGATACTCCCCTTCAGGATGATATATGCTTACAGGGTGATCTATTGGCTGGGTTAATTGATGCAGTATTCGTACCGAACGACCTGAATTTGCTGCTGCGACAAAAACTGATTTCCTAAAATTCTCCTTACTCACAACCTGAGAACATGAAAATGTAAATATTATACCACCAGGTCGTATGCAATCAAATGCCATGGCATTTAATCTTTTATACCCTTTTAAAGCCTGATGAAGAACGTTGTGATGTTTTGCAAATGCAGGTGGATCAAGGATGATAAGGTCGTATTTATCTTTTGCTGCTTCGAGAAATTTAAATGCATCAGCTACAATTGCTTCATGCCTTGAAGTATCCTGAAAATTAAGATTTACATTTTCATTTGCCATGTCAATTGCAGAAGCTGAACTATCCACAGTATGGACAAGAGCTGCATTACCTCTGAGTGCGTAAACGGAGAAACCTCCTGAATAACCAAAAAGATTTAAAACATTTTTTTCATTCGAGTATCTTTCGACAAGCATTCGATTTTCTCGCTGATCAATAAAAAAGCCTGTTTTCTGACCCTTTTCAAAATCCACTTTAAAAAGATTATCATTCTCCTTTACAGGTAATCCTTTCAATTCGCCAAAAACCAATCCATCTTCTGAATTAATATTAGCTTTGAAGGGCAATGTTTTTTTACTTTTATTATAAATTGCTACTAATTCATCACCAATCACTTTCCTGAAGGCGGAAATTAATTCCTCCTGTATGAGAAACATTCCAACAGAATGAAACTGCATCACTAAAACTCCATTGTAATAATCAGCTATTAGACCAGGCATTCCATCACCTTCAGCATGCACCAAACGATATACATTGGTAGATTTAGATTCTAGCAATCCTGACTTTTTACGGTAATTGTATAAATCAGAAAGTTTCTGAACCCAAAATTCATCATCGGGCACCTGATCTTCAAAAGAAATAACACGAACCGCAATTGTACCAATCTGATAATGTCCAATTGCTAGAAACTCATCCTTATTATCATATACTTTTACCAGATCACCTTCCTGAATATATTCATCCATCTTTTTTATAGCTCCTGAAAAAACCCATGGATGATATCTGCGTAAAGACTGGTCTTTACCTGATTTTAAAATGATTTTTTTAAAGCTATTCATTCTCATACACTCTTAACTGCTGATAAATTTCATAACAAGCCCAGGCATCAGTGGCTGCATATTGAATTTGGGAGGGAGAATATTCTTGTGCTTGCCAATTCGATAATTGTTGTGATTTCGAAATTTTTATTTTCAGGATATTTGCTGCCAACTTTCTTAATCCATTATCCTGAATATCAAATTTCTTGACAAAATCTGCCAGCTCAATAAATCCTTCAGGGGTGAATTTCTGTATTTCCTTAATCTTAATCAGGTCATCACGAATGGCAACTCCTACTTTGACAATATCCGGATTCTCCAATATCCTCAAGATCTTTGTGGGTAGTCCAACAATATCTAATCTGAATAGCCAAGCATTTTCATCAGTTGCAAGTTGAAGTAAGGCAACTTTGTTTTTTCTACCCTTTTTAAATGAGGGACGAGTTTCTGTATCGAAACCCAATACAGTACTATTCTGTATTTCTTCAAAAACAGAATTAACCTGGTCTGCACTTTTTATTAGGTTAATTGCCCCTTCAAACCGGGCAACAGGAAGAATATTGATTTCATCTTTTCCAATGGAAGGCAAAAACATAGAGATAATTTTTCAGCCACGAAGATAAGAAAAGCCTGAATATAGAATTCAATTTATGTAGTTTTGGAAAACTATTTATCGTCGATTGAGGGAAAATCTCTGAAATCTTCCTGTCTTTTTGTAACAAACCAGGAGGATGTGTCCCGTTCAGCTGTCCCCTGCGTAGCCTCACTATCTTTGTTATCTTCAATGACAGGATCATCAGCATTCAATATCTTATGAATTACACGCAAAGAATTTACTAATTTCTGTCCCCAATATGTTCCAAAATTCAGTTTCGTTTCCCAAATAGCATCATTCATCATTTCGTTATTTCCAATTCTAAAAAGTGTTAAAAAGTCCTTTAGATCCTGGAATATATCAGCAAAATCCTCTGACAACTTGCATACTACTGGTCCATCTGCATCGCTGAGATCAGGTTCGACAATTTCAAGATAATCATCGAGGTATCCCAGCTTTGATTCAAATCCCTTTTTAACAATTTCATATTCTTCCTCTGTAACAAACTTTTCGTTGCCTTCTTCAAAAATTGATTCAACCTGGGGTAACTTAACACACTGTACATATAACTGGGGAAGAATAATCTGCAGCTTTTCTAAAAGTTCCTTTCTACTATGTGGAAGATTATTTTCAGCTAATTCGCAAAATTCATTTGCAATTTTTACAAAATCAATCACTTCCTCTGAAAACAAGAAGGTATTTTTTTTGTCATCCATAGTTTCTATTCCAGCAAATTCAAAAAAATATTTCTTTCAAGGTATATTCAGATACATATTAGAGTGCCCTGCTCCATTTTAAAGACTGACTTCCAGAATATTGCACCTTCCCGTTTTCAAGCAAAAAACGAACAACCTTTACAACTTTTTCCTCTTCAAAATCCATAAAATCAATAATATCCTCAAGACGTAATGTTTTGCCCTGCAAAAGTTCTTTTAATTTATCGATTATTAGATCAAACTCATACTGACTTAAATCTAGTTCATTCCGCCGAGTGCATACATCACACTTACCGCAACGAGGAGCATCCTTCTCTCCAAAATAAGAAAGTAAAAACTGACTTCTGCACTTTGCGTGGGAGTTAGCATATTGCCAGATATTGTCCTGCCGTAATACAAAACCTTCCTTTCTTTTAATATAATTCTCTTGAGAGATAAAGAGGTTCCTCTGATCAAGTCGTTCCTCGGTATATATCACGAAAGGTGTTTTTTTCCTTGGGATATAATTAATAATTTTTAAAGCACTTAATTTTTTAAGATATTGAACAACATCGTCCAATGAAATATTCGCGTTTTTTGCAAGGAATTGTTCACTTATACTAACAAACTCATTAAATAAGCCTGTATAGGACCTTAATAATAACTTTATAAATGCGTCAAATTTCAAATTGGCTACCTGGAACTTATACAAATCATCCCGGTTAGTAATGAATAAGATTTTTGTAAGGTTTTGAATCTCTTCAGTAAGCACAACATAACCCTCTCTCTCCAACACCTTAAGGCTATTATAAGCAATAATCATATTCATTTTAAACCGTGAAGAAAAGTCCATAATATTGAAATCATAAACACCTCCTTTCCCACCACCAACCGGAATCTGAAAATAGTTTCCCAGGGCTTCATATACTCTCCTTATTTCATTTATTTCAGGAAAGTTTGTCTGAACTCGCCTGTCCATTTTTACCCTGTCTGTTCCGTTGAAGAAAAGGGTGGCTGTTGCATTTTTTCCATCCCTGCCTGCACGGCCTGACTCCTGAAAATATGATTCAATTGAATCAGGGATTTCATAATGAATTACAAATCTCACCTCTGCCTTATCAATCCCCATCCCAAATGCATTTGTTGCAACTATCACACGACTTTTTCCTGTTGTCCAATCTTTTTGTCTTTGTTCTCTCAAAAAATGATCAAGCCCTGCATGATAATATGTACCAGCTACATTGTTTCTTAGTAGTTCTTCGGCAACCTCCCTGGTTCGCTTCCTACTCCTCACATATATAATTCCCGATCCTTCAGTTTTCTTAACAATCTTAACCAATCTGTTTAATTTGTCCTCTTCTTCAACTACATTATAAATCAAGTTTTTTCTTTCAAAACTGGTTCTCAGTACGTTCTTCTTTCTGAATTTTAGCTGCTCCTGGATATCGTCAAGTATATCCATTGTGGCGGTGGCAGTCAATGCCACAATAGGTATGTCTGGATAGTATTCCCTTATTTCTGATATTTTAAGATAGGAGGGCCTAAAATCATATCCCCACTGAGATATACAATGAGCTTCATCAACAGTAATTAAATTAACGTTTAATTTTTCAGCTTTTGCCCGAAACAGCTCAGTGCCAATTCGTTCAGGTGAAATATAAAGAAACTTAAAATCTCCATATATGCAGTTGTCAAGTACAATTCCAATTTCAGGAGCTGACATTCCGGCATAGATAGACGCAGCTTTTATTCCCTTTTCCTCCAGTCTAAGAACCTGATCCTTCATAAGAGAAATTAAAGGAGTAATAACAAGGCATATTCCTTCTTGAGCAAGCGCCGGAACCTGGAAAGTTAACGACTTCCCGCCACCGGTAGCCATAAGACCAAGTGTATCATTTCCACCCATTACGGATTTGATAATATCTTCCTGTAATGGTCTGAAGTTGGAAAAACCCCAATATTTGGTTAATATTTGCTGATAATAATTCAAAACTATCTCAAATTTTACTACACCACACTTAGTTTAAACTTGCTTCTGAAAGCTAAAAAGTAAAAATACACATATAAGCTTTCTAATACCATTATCTGCCTTATAAATATTTGCATAAAGCCATTCTGCATCCACGTTTTTTTTGTATTTTGCGCCACTTAAATTAATTAAAAATCATTACAATGTCTTTCGAATCAGATAAAATACTTTCTGAAGGCATCACCTTCGATGATGTGCTTTTGTCACCTGCATTTTCAGAGGTTCTACCTCGAGAAGTGAATACCAGCACTTTTTTTAGTAGGAATATTCGTTTGAACTCACCTATTGTATCCGCTGCAATGGATACAGTAACTGAAGCAAATCTGGCTATAGCTATTGCAAGAGAAGGAGGAATTGGGGTAATTCATAAAAACATGTCAATCAAAAGCCAGGTAGCTGAAGTAAGAAAGGTTAAGAGAGCAGAAAATGTGATGATTTTTGAGCCAATAACTATTGACAAAGATTCAAAGGTTCAGGATGCTCTTGATTTGATGAATGAATATAAAATTGGTGGGATTCCTGTGGTTGATGAGGACAATGTACTAATTGGAATTGTAACCAACCGGGATTTAAGATTTGAATTGGATATGGCAAAGCCTATTCAAAATGTAATGACAAAAAAAAATCTTGTTACAACTACAGAGGGGACCGACCTTGAAAAGGCCTCTGAAATTCTAAAAAACCATAAAATAGAGAAACTACCGATTACAGATAAAGACAACAAGTTAATTGGTCTGATAACTTATAAGGATATAACTAAGACCAAGGACCGTCCAAATTCCTGTAAAGACAGTAAAGGAAGACTCAGGGTTGCCGCAGGTATTGGCATTTCAGCTGATACACTTGAGCGTGCAGAGGCTCTTGTAAAGACCGGGGTCGATGCAATAGTTATTGATACTGCACACGGGCATTCAGCGGGGGTAATTGAAATGGCAAAAAAGGTAAAAAAGGCCTTTCCTGATGTTGATCTTGTTGTTGGGAATATAGGTACTGCGGAGGCAGCCCTAGCACTTGCTGAAATTGGAGTGGATGCTGTGAAAGTAGGCATTGGACCAGGTTCAATTTGTACAACAAGAATAATTGCCGGTGTTGGAGTACCTCAATTAACTGCCATTTATGATGTTGCAAACGCACTTAAAGATTTTGGAATTCCGATAATAGCAGATGGAGGTATAAGATATTCCGGCGATATTGTAAAGGCCCTTGCAGCAGGAGCTGATACTGTTATGACTGGTTCCCTGTTTGCAGGAGTGGAAGAATCACCAGGGGAAACTATCATTTATAATGGCCGGAAGTTCAAATCATACCGTGGAATGGGTTCGATCGAGGCCATGCAAAAAGGTTCAAAAGATCGGTATTTCCAAGATGTTGAGGATGACCTTAATAAGCTGGTTCCCGAGGGAATTGCTGCCAGAGTCCCTTACAAGGGGATGCTCTCAGAGGTAATATATCAAATGATTGGTGGACTTCGTGCCGGGATGGGATATTGTGGAGCAGCCAATTTAAAAGAACTAAAACAAGCTAAATTTCTTAAAATAACTCACGCCGGAATAGTGGAGAGCCATCCACATGACATTACGATTACCAGAGAGGCTCCTAACTATAGCAGATAAAACAGATACATCTTTTCAAGATGTAATTTTGTAGTTATAAAACAAATTATCAGAATTGTGAATTCAATAATTAAAAACTTCTTAATTCATATTGCATATTTCCTATTGCTTACCTTTGGGTTGAATGCTCAGGAGTCAGGTTCTGAGACCCTTATGACAATTGGAGGTCAATCTGTTTCAATGGATGAATTTGAAAGGATATTTCTTAAAAACAGGGGACTGGGAGAGCTTGAAAATGGATCATTATCTATGGATGAATATCTTGATCTATTCATAAATTTCAAACGCAAAGTAATCGAGGCTGAAGAATTAGGCTATGGAAAAAAGCCAGAATTTATAAGAGAATTTAAGGGATATGAAAACCAATTGGCCACTCCTTATCTTACTGACCAGAAAACTATTGACCTGCTTGTAAAGGAAGCATATGACAGAATGCAATACGACGTAAACGCAAGTCATATTTTAATAAAAACAAACCTGGATGCCAGCCCAGAGGATACACTCATTGCCTTTGATAAAATAATGAAGATATCTGAGCGCTTCACAACAGGAGAATCGTTTGAAAGTATCGCCAGAGGTACATCTGATGATCCATCAGTGAAATCAAATGGAGGAAGCCTTGGATACTTCACCGTTTTCCAAATGGTTTATCCTTTTGAGTCAGAGGCTTATAACACCCGGGTTGGTCGTATGGTTTTTCCAGTCCGTACACGATTTGGGTATCATATAATTCAGGTAAATGATAAAAGAAAGGCGATAGGAAGTATAAAGGTTGCTCATATAATGGTGGCAGTTCCACGTGGATCCTCACCCGAAGACGCTGAAGCTGCAAAAAATAAAATTAACTCAATCTATAAAAGGATTCAGGAAGGTGAAGATTTTAAGTTGCTTGCAAAGGAGTTTTCAGATGATTATAATTCCGCTCAAAATGGTGGTGAACTGCCCTGGTTTGGAACGGGAAGAATGGTAAAAGAATTTGAATCAGCAGCCTTCTCTATAACTAAAAATGGCAATGTTTCTAAACCAATTCAAACGGGATTTGGATGGCATATAATTAAACGTATTGATAAAAAAGGAATTGGCACATTTGAAGAGATGAAGGGTGAAATAGAAAGAAAAATTTATGCAAGCCCTAGAGCCAACATTGCCAAAGAAGCTTTTATTAAAAACCTTAAGAAAAAATACAATTTCAAAAACGATTCATCAAAAATATGGCCCCTATATACTGCCCTGACTGTTTCTACATCTAAAAATGGAGATTGGCTGAAACGATTATCAAGATTTGATCGCAATACACTTTTTTCATTTTCAGGGAAAAATTTTACTGTTGCTGACTTTTCAAAATATTTAAAGACACAGCCAGGCCTTATTGAAAATGAACCTCCGGGTTTATATGTAAATAGATTGCTTAAAATATATGAAAATAATGAGCTTACTAATTTTGAAAAATCTCAATTAAAAAATAAGTATCCCGAATATAAGAATCTACTAAAGGAATACTATGAGGGGATGCTCCTCTTTGAAATTTCAGATGTAAAAGTGTGGTCTAAAGCAGTGGAGGATACTACCGGACTCAAAAAATATTATAAAACCCTGGTTGATGAGCATCTCGGCAAAGAACAAATTGAGGTTATTCAGTTTACCCTTAGTGATCCATCAGAACTTAAGCAAGTGAATAGAATGCTTAAAAAATGTAAGCGCAGCAGCGATGTTTTTAAGTGCTATTCCGGTTATTTACCTTCTGACTCAGAAGATGCTCCTGTTACAGTTGGTCTGAAAAAGTATAAAAAGGGAGACAATTTCCAAATTGATGCAATGAACTGGAAGAAAGGATATAAAAAAACATATACATCGGGTAATAAAACCATGTTAATAATAGTTAATGAAGTTATAGAAGCGCAACCTAAAGACCTGGATGAAGTTCGGGGACTGGTTATGTCAGAATATCAAAATTACCTAGAGGCAGAATGGCTTCTGGAACTCGTAAAAAAATATCCTGCAAAAGTAAACTCAGGTAAACTAAACGAACTAAAACAAAAAATCGATTAACTAAAAATGAAGGCCTTTTGGATCTTACTGATTGCAATCTTAATTGTTTCCTGTGAGAATGCACAAACGTATAAAAAAGAGGAAGTTGCTGCTCAGGTTGGTGATAAAGTATTACTAAAAAAAGATATTCCCGATCTGTTTCAGAATTTAAGTTCTGAGGATAGTTTAAAAATTGCAGAAAAGTATGTCCAGAATTGGGTTAAAAAAGAACTGCTGTTAAAACGAGCAGAAATTAATTTAACCCAAAATCAGCAAGAGCAAATAAATAAGCAGATTGAAGACACAAGAGCCTCTCTGACTATACATCAATACGAACAGGAGATGATTCAGCAGCGAATGAATTCAGCAATCACTGAATCAGAGATAGAAAGTTTTTACGATCAGAACTCAGAAAACTTTTTACTAAAAAAAGGCATAGTTAAGGCATTATACCTTAAGATTCCTGTTACATCACCCAATATAGATAAGGTACGAAGATGGTATAAATCAGACGATGTTGACGATATGAATGAATTGGAAAACTATGGTTACCAATATGCCAAAAAATATGATGATTTTGATGAAAAATGGATAAGCTTTGATGAATTACTTAGTAAAATGCCTTTTGTTTCATCCAATCCTGATCGATATTTAAGATATACCAGAGATATTGAAATTAGTGACTCTTTATATCATTATTTCGCTCATATTAGAGACTACAGATATAATTCTGTCGTTGCTCCATTAGAATATGTTGAAGACCAGATAGAGAGGATAATTTACAATCAGAGAAAAATTAAATTCATTCAGGAGTTAGAAAACAGCCTTTATCAAAATGCCAGATCCAACAATGAATTTGTTATTTATTAACTTTTTAAAGAAGATGGAAAAAGTCCATAGAATTATAGCAATATTATTAATCATAACCTTCAGTAGCTCAGCTATCCTGGCTCAGATAAAAATAGTTGACCAGGTGGCAGGTGTTGTAGGTGGAAGCGTAATATTACAATCAGATATTGAAAACACATATTTGCAAATGAAAGCACAAGGAATGTCATCCCAGGGTGATATGAAATGTGAAGTACTTGAAGATTTGTTGGTATCTAAATTGATGTTAAACCAGGCAAAAGTAGATAGTGTTGAAATAACTGCTGCACAGGTTGAACGCGAATTAGATAATCGACTCCAAATGTTCATTGAGCAAATTGGATCGCAGGAAAGACTTGAGGCCTACTATAGTAAATCAATTTTGGAAATCAAGAGTGATTTCAGGGAACTGATACGAGAGCAATTACTAACTCAGACTATGCAGAGTAACATTGCCAGTGAAATAACAGCAACACCATCTGAAATAAAGGCTTTCTACAAGAAAATTCCTAAGGACAGCTTACCAATGATTCCGGCACAAATTGAATACATTCAACTAGTGAGAAATCCACCCTATTCTGACCAGGCAAAACTTGCCATTCGTACTGAATTATTGGATCTAAGGAGACGTGTACTTGAAGGTGAAGATTTCTCAACTCTCGCAATATTATATTCTGAAGATCCTGGATCAGCCCGAAAAGGAGGTGAACTAGGATTTCAAGGAAGAAATGAGCTGGTTCCTGAATTTGCTGAAGTGGCATTTTCCCTTAAAAAAAATGCCGTTTCTCCTATCGTTGAAACCAAGTTTGGATTTCATATAATTCAACTTATTGAAAGGAAAGACGAAAAAGTTAATGTTAGACATATTTTATTAAAGCCAGAAGTTACTATTGAGGAAAGAGAAAAAGCATTTGATTTTCTTGATTCCTTGTTAGTTAAAATTCGGGGTGATTCTTTGCCTTTCAATGTCGCTGTTCGGATATTTTCTGAAGATGAAGATACCAGGCTTAGTGGAGGAATTGTTGTAAACCCAAGAACTGGGGATACCAAATTCCAACTTGACCAGCTTGAACAGGCAACCGCAGAAGCAATACGTAATCTAAAAATGGATGATATTTCCGAGCCATTTGAGTCTAAAGACTTTACAGGTACTCCAATTTTTAAAATAATTAAAGTTACAAATCGGATTCCTGCCCACCAAGCTGATCTTAAAAACGATTATACTATTCTCCAGGAAATGACAAAAAGGTCCAAACAGAACCAGGAGTTATTAAATTGGATAGAGGAAAAGCAGGAGATAACGTATATAAGAATTGATGATTCGTACAAAGGTTGCTCCTTCAAAAGTAAAGGTTGGGTGAAGTAATTGTAATCCCGAAATCTTATGGTTTATGACCAAAAAGTCTCAATTTAGTGAAGGATCATTCCTAAACCATACGCGCATTTGGTTTCGTCTCATGATAAGGCCTTTAATATTTCTTTTTTTTTCGGCAATCCAAGTCTTTCTATATCAACCAGTTCTAGGTCAGGAGACCAAAGAAATTCAGCTCCTAAATGCTGATGTAATGAAATTTGATCGTTCCCTTGGGAATGATGTCAAGAAGCTGATTGGAGCCGTGGACCTTGAGCATGATGGGGCATTTCTTAGCTGTGATAGTGCTTATTTATTTCAGCGTGATTCTGTTGAAGCCTTTGGCCATGTATATATAAAACAGGGCGATACTCTTCACCTGTATGGAGATTACCTGAACTATTCTGCAAATACAAAACTGGCCCAGCTAAGAAATAATGTAAAACTTATTGATAAGGAGTCAGAATTAACTACTAACAGCCTTGATTTTAATCTGGATCAAAACCTGGGCTATTACCAGGAATTCGGAAAAATAATAAATGGGGAAAATATTCTTACCAGCAACAAAGGTCTATATTATACTAAGAGTAAAGTATTTCATTTCCAGGATAGTGTTGTGGTTGTTAATCCCGATTACACAATCTATTCTGATACCATGAAGTATAATACTGTATCAAAGGTTACAACATTCTTCGGTCCTACTGAGATTATTGGTGACAGCAGTTATATTTATTGCGAAAATGGTTATTATGATACTGAAAATGACTTGTCGAGATTTTCAGGTAATGCTTTTTTAAAAAATCAAAGTCAAACAATAGAGGGAGACTCTCTGTTTTACGATAGTGGAAATGGTATCGGAGAAGCTTATAACAATGTAAGTTTCTTTGATTCCACTCAAAGAATAATTCTAAAAGGACACCTGGGCTTCTTTGAGGATGAACCAGAAAAGACAATGCTTACAGACAGTACTGTTTTTATTCAGATATTAGAAGAAGGGGATAGTTTATTTATGCATTCAGACACCTTACGATCTAGAATGGATAGTACCGGTCAGCACAAAATTGTTAGCGCATATTACAAAGTAAAAATATTTTCTAATAATTTACAGGGTTTGTGTGATTCTCTGGCATATTCGTTTGCCGACTCTGTAATACGCTTTTACGGAACTCCTTATATCTGGTCTGATGAGAACCAGCTTTCATCTGAGTTTACACAGCTTTTTACAAAAAATCGTCAGCCTGAAAGGATTGAAATGTTCGGATCTTCATTTATAATCTCAAAGGAGGATACCGCATATTTTAACCAGATAAAAGGGAAAAATATGGTAGGATATTTTAGGGATAATGCGATGTACCAGATTGATGTAAGTGGAAATGGACAAAGCATTTACTTCGCGAAGGAAGAGGAAAAAATAGTCGGGGTTAATCATGCTGAAAGCAGTGACATTGTGTTGTATTTAAAAGAAAACCAGATTGAAAGAATTAAATTTCTTAATCAACCTGATATGCTTCTGTTGCCAAAAAATCAAATCACTAATGAAAACATACGGTTAGAAGGATTCCTATGGAAAGAAAATGAAAGGCCTTTAAAGGTATCCGATATTTTTAAATGAGTTTATTCTTGAGATGTTGATTTTAAATGGAATAAAAAAGGGCTCATATGAGCCCTTTTTTTTAATATTCATCTTCGTTAAAAAAGAAATCGTCTTTACTAGGATAATCAGGCCAGATATCTTCAATGCTTTCATATATATCTCCCTCATCCTCAATGCTTTGAAGGTTCTCAATAACCTCAAGTGGTGCACCTGACCTAATTGCATAATCAATTAGTTCCTCTTTGGTAGCTGGCCAGGGTGCATCCTCAAGTTTAGATGCTAGTTCAAGTGTCCAATACATACTTTCAAAATTTTGGATATACTATAATTATATATCACCCTTAAAATTTTGCAAATATATAAAATTATATTTCAAATCAAACAAGAATCTATTTTTGTAGAAAATAATAATTAATTTGCTCAAAGCTATTATTGGAATTGCGAAAACCTTAGCAGAAGAATTGTAGAAAATATCAAAGCAGAAGAATCTCTAAGTCATTGGATTCCAGCTAATTTCATCAACGCCTTTATCGTGAGCAATCTTCCTTGAAAGAACAAACAAATAATCTGAAAGTCGATTAATATATTTTTTAATTGGCTCAATATCCAGACTTGGGTCAGGAATTTTCAGGATATCCCGTTCAGCCCTCCTGCAAACGTTCCTCGCAATATGACAATGAGACACTGCTATGTGCCCACCAGGCAAAATAAATGAAGTAAGTGGCTTAAGGGATTTTTCCATTTTATCTATTTCCTTTTCTAAGGAAATAGTATCCTCAGGTTTCAATTTTGGAAGATTAAGGTCTTCATCATTTATATCACTAGCTAAAACTGTAGCACAAACCATTAAACGATCCTGGATTTCCAGTAGTTTTTCACTATCTGAAACATTAATCTCCAGATCACGAAGTAGCCCCAAATAGGAGGTTAATTCATCAAGTGTACCATAGGCTTCTACTCTTGGATGAGTCTTCAATACTCTCTTTCCCCCTACCAGTGATGTTGTTCCCTTATCACCGGTTTTAGTATATATTTTCATTAATAAATGTATTGGAGTCTAACAGAATTAAATTCTAAGATATAAAAAAATATTAAGAATTGGTCAATTGTAAAATCTGCCAGCTGTCAAAACAATATAGCAATTTCTGATGGCGGAAAATATTTTTGATAGGATCTCTAATTACGAATTTATTCGCGAATTACTTATTCATTATGGCCTCCCTGTATACATCACTTTCTACCTCACCATCCATCAAACGAATTATTCGCTTGGCTCGGAGTGCAATATCCTCTTCGTGGGTTACCAGAATCACAGTATTTCCCAAATCATGAATATCATCCAGCAAATTCATTATATCTCTAGAAGTTTTGGAATCAAGGTTTCCGGTTGGTTCATCAGCAAGAATAATTGAAGGTTTATTCACAAGAGCCCTGGCAACTGCTACCCTCTGCCTTTGTCCTCCTGAAAGCTCATTAGGTTTGTGGTCCATCCTATCGGCCAACCCAACATTCGCAAGTACTTCTTTTGCTCTTTCAATCCTTTCGCTTTTAGATTTTCCTGCATAAATAAGCGGTAATGTTACATTTTCAAGGGCATTGTATCGAGGCAGTAGGTTAAAGGTCTGGAAAATGAATCCAATTTCTGAGTTTCTTATTTCAGCCAACTCATTATCCTCCATCTTACTTACATCATTGCCATTCAGAATATAAGATCCCTCAGTAGGTGTATCCAGACATCCCAGAAGATTCATAAGAGTAGACTTCCCTGAGCCAGAAGGGCCCATAATTGCAACATACTCATTTTCTTCAATGTTCAGAGATATTGACCGCAACGCTTTTACAACTACTGTTCCAACATAATAGTTTTTAATTATGTTCTCAATTTTTATTATCTGATTCATGTGCCGAATGGATTGAAATTAGTTTACGAAATTAATTTATTCTTGAACAATACAAAAAGATAAAAAGTTAAATTTTATTAAGTTCCTTATTATTAGACAAAACTTTATTGCAACTTATTCCATATTAGTATTTAATAGTGAAATTTTGTTTAGATAATTCCTTTTTAAAAAAGACTATGCCCATTTGAAAAAGATCAATGGTAACCCTTACTTCAGTTGACTTTTTAATTTCTTCCCAAACAAGTTCCATTTCATCTGACCAATGAATATCATCAAAAATAAAAATTGAATCATCGTTTGATTTTTTTAAACAAAGGTTAAAATAATTCCATGTAGCATCAAAACTGTGATTGCCATCAAAAAAAACAAAATCAATCCTCTTAATTTCATTCAACAACTTTGGAAGCGAGTTTTCGAAAAGTCCTTTTATTAACTTTATGTTTCTCCTTTTTAGGTTTTTGAAGTTAGCTTTCCGCAATCTGAGCAAGAGGCACTGCTCCTTCCATAGTATATATTATTCCATCTTTGGTCGGTGCTGAGAGATATAAAGTACCGAGTCCAAGTGAGGTTCCTAATTCAACTATCGTTAAAGGTTTGTACTTCTTAACCATCCGGTATAGGATTCTTCCATATTTATGAGAAGTAGCAGAATATCTGGCAATATCAGAGACTTTTCGTGACATTCCCGATCCCATCATTGTACCAGCTCCAGGGTCGGTGTATGATACAGATTCATTACTGGATAGCAAATCAGACCTTATTTCATTTATTTCCAGATAGACCGCATCTGCTTCCTTGCCATCTAAAACCGAGGTAATAAAATCAAACACAAATGGCGAATGAATGCCATGACCATGTCTGTGCCTTGCAAAAAACACATATTTAGCTCCTCGAACTGTCCTTTTAAAATAATCCCAAAACCTCATTTTAACACCAATTAGAAGCAAAAAAAATGCGAAATGGAAACAGTTTGTTTACAGTAATCAACCTGGTTAATCAAAAATTATTGGATCTGAATTTAATTCTTTGGAAAGATAATCTAAATTTGCTTATTCCCTTTTTAAGTCAATTTCGAATATATGTCAGACCTTTTTCATCAAGATATAAAATTTCTTACAGGAGTTGGGCCTAAACGAGCAGAGTTGCTCAATTCGGAGCTCAATATCTATTCTCAGGGGGATCTAATTACTTACTTCCCCTATAAATATATAGACAGAAGCAAATTTTATACAACCAGGGAAATCCGAAGTGATCAGGCTTATATTCAGTTAAAGGGGAAAATAACGAACTTCCGTACAGAAGGTGGAGGCAGAAACAAACGATTGGTTGCAGATTTTCATGATGATGAAGGTATAATTCAACTCCTGTGGTTTCATGGGGCAAAATGGGTTAAGGACAGCATTAATACTGAAAAAACACACATTGTCTTCGGAAAACCCAGCATTTTTAAAGGAAAAATAAACCTTATTCATCCTGATATTGAGTCGGAAGAACAACACCAGGGAAAGATTTCAACCTCTTTACAAGCATTGTATAATACTTCTGAAAGATTAAAAAAGAATTATATTAACTCCAAGGTAATACATAAACTTCAACATAGTTTATTAACCAAAATTAAGGGAAACATACCAGAAACATTACCTTCTTATCTCATAAAAAAGCTAAACCTTATTTCAAGAAAAGAAGCCCTTATAAATATTCATTTTCCAGATAATCCGGATATTTTATCAAAAGCAACTCTCAGACTAAAATTCGAGGAACTATTTTATATCCAGTTAAATCTTTTAAATCAGAAAGTTTCCAGAAGGGCTAAATCAAAAGGTTTTGTTTTTTCAAAAGTTGGTGAAAACTTAAATAACTTTTATCATCAGAAGTTGCATTTTGAATTAACCAGAGCTCAAAAACGTGTAATTAAAGATATTCGTAACGACCTGGGTTCCGGGAAACAGATGAACAGACTATTGCAGGGAGATGTTGGAAGTGGTAAAACTCTGGTTGCTCTGATGGTAATGCTGATTGCACTTGACAATGAATATCAGACCTGCCTCATGGCACCAACTGAAATATTGGCAAATCAACACTTTAAAACCATCTCAGGCTTTCTTGACGGATTAGATTTGGAAATTGGATTACTGACAGGTTCCACAAAAAAATCAGAACGGGATACTCTACACGAAGGACTTCAAAATGGAAAATTAAAAATTCTGATAGGTACACATGCTTTAATTGAGGATACTGTAAAATTCAAGAACCTTGGCTTGGTAATTATCGACGAACAGCACAGATTTGGAGTTGCTCAGCGGGGGAAACTCTGGGGAAAAAATATTAATCCTCCTCATATTTTGGTGATGACTGCTACTCCTATCCCTCGTACCCTTGCGATGACCTTATATGGAGACCTCGATGTTTCAGTAATAGATGAGTTACCTCCTGGACGTAAGCCAATTAAAACTCTCTTTTTCTACGACAGTCAAAGATTAAAGGTATTTGGTTTCATGCGAAAGCAAATTGAAGCCGGACAGCAAATCTTTATTGTTTACCCTTTGATTAAGGAGTCCGAAAAAATGGACTATAAGGACCTGGAAGATGGATATGAAAGTATCTCCAGGGCTTTCCCTTCACCAAAGTATTCTATAAGTGTAGTGCATGGCAAAATGAAAGCGGCTGAAAAAGAAATCTCAATGCAGCACTTTATTGCCCATCGAACCCAAATAATGGTAGCCACAACTGTGATTGAGGTTGGTGTTGACATTCCAAATGCATCTGTAATGATTGTTGAAAGCGCTGAGAGATTCGGGCTTTCACAACTGCATCAGTTAAGAGGACGAGTCGGACGTGGAAGTGAACAATCTTATTGTCTTCTAATGAGTTCCGGAAAATTATCGGTAGATGCCCGCAAACGAATTGAAACTATGGTGCGAACAAATGATGGATTTGAAATTGCAGAAGCTGATTTAAAATTAAGAGGGCCTGGAGATATTGAAGGAACGCAACAGAGTGGTATAGCCTTTGACCTCAAAATTGCCAACCTTGGACAAGATGGTCAAATTTTACAGTACGCCCGTGACAATGCAGAAGAAGTTCTTGATGAGGACCCTCTACTTATGAAATCTGAAAATCAAGTGCTGGTCAAGCAACTTAAACTATTGCAAAAATCAAATGTTAACTGGAGTGTAATTAGCTAAACCCGTTTGCCTACCTTGCTAAAATTCTCATTTTCTTCTATAAATGGACTAGTACGTGCTTAAACCAATTCAATGAACCAATCATATTCTTTAGCAAAATCATTCTTTAGGGGTTTCAGCCCTTCATGAATTTCTTTCTCCAGTTTTTTTTCAAGACCAAAATACTTCTTGCTAATATTAGAGCCAACCAATTGATCTATGAAAAATCTAAGAGTATCTAGCATAGTAACTTTATCGTGCCAAACACCCAGAATTGCCTCAAGTTTTTTTAGTAACTCCAGATGCAGATGGTGCTCAGGACTATTCCACTCTTCAGCCATTCGCATCTCATATATAAATCGAATCTGCTTTAAAAGCTTCCTGGTTTGATGAAGCTGGTTATTATCCAGATTTTCAACACTCAGAATATCTTTTATCGCATTCATAATATCCTTAATAAACTTAAGTGATGCTTCATGAATTTGATAATTATCAATATTCAAATCTGCTCCTATTAAATTACGCCAACTTTCTGTATCCAATTGAGATAAGGATTTAATCGATTTTTGAATGAAAGTTCCCTTTATTGCTGAAATCTGAATATCGAGAAAATCCAGGAATGCAGAGTAATCAACAGAATGTATAATTTCATGTTCTCTGGTAATGTTTTTAAAAACCTGGTAGTCACGAATCAGACCTCCAATTTTGAAAATCTTTTTGAATCCTTTAAGAGAATTTGAGAGATTACTATTTGACAGTTCGCTCTTTCTAAGGAATAGATTCAGGGTACGGAGTTTCTTTAAAGCCACCCGGTAATCATGAATAGCATCCTCATCAAAGGAGATCACGGCATTTCTATAGCTCTCTTCAAATTTTGCAGCATTTGCAAGTAAATATAGTCGAAATGATTGATCTTTTTCACTCATGGTTATTATCGAAAAACATCCAAATTAATCGAATTACTTAATGGTTTTCGTAAAAATAGTGAATTGTTATGACATGCAGTTTATGAATAAAACCCGTTGCCTTGATCGGAATATATAAGATGCACCTTATTTAGTTGACTTTCATACAGAACTTTAACAATTCCGATTAAATCATATAGTTATGTTATTTAAAATCAGGATAAATTACAGCAATAAGCTTAAAAGCATGGATAAAGTAGATTATTAAAAAGTAAACAGTTGTAAATTTGCCTTTTAATTTTTCATTTGGCAAAATCTCGCGAAATAGAGCACCTGGGAAGGGTTGAATTAGTTTCTGATGACCTTGTAAAGGTTAATTTTATATCTCATTCTGCCTGTGGGTCCTGTCATTCAAAAGCTGTTTGTTCAGTTTCTGAAATTCAGGAAAAAGTTGTTGAAGTCTACAATCCAAATATTTCAGTTAAAGTGGGTGAACAAGTAAAAATTATTCTTCAGCAGACTTTAGGCTATAAAGCACTTTTTCTGGGATATGTTCTTCCTTTGATTTTGGTACTTACATTTCTTATAGTCTTTGCCAGTATTCTTGGGAGTGAAGCCAAAGCAGGGCTTATATCCCTTATAGCACTTGCAATTTATTATGTTATCCTTTACCTCAAGAGGGATTCCATAAATAAACATTTCAGGTTCACGATTAAAAAAGTTGAATAAATATTAAAATATATGAACTCTGTTCTCTTATTTACAATTATTACTTTGAGCACAATGGGATTAATCGCAGCAGTAATCCTTTATTTTGTTGCTCAAAAGTTTAAAGTATATGAAGATCCACGCATTGATGAGGTAGAAGATGTTCTTCCCAGTGCGAATTGCGGTGGATGTGGGTTCCCAGGATGTAGAAATTTTGCTGAAGCTCTCGTAAAAGCCGACTCATTTGATGACTTATATTGTCCTGTTGGTGGGAACGAAGTAATGGCTCAGGCAGCAGGTATCCTCGGTAAAGAAGCTGTGGAAACTGACCCGAAAGTAGCTGTGGTTAGATGCTCGGGCTCATTTGAAAGCAGGCCAAGAACAAACCTATATGATGGAGCATCAAATTGTACCATTGTTCATAATTTATATACAGGTGATACTGACTGTCCTTTCGGCTGCGTTGGCTTAGGTGAATGCGTTGATGCTTGTGATTTTGATGCAATGTACATGGATGAAAAAACCGGTTTGCCTGTCATTATCGATGAAAAATGTGTGGCCTGTGGTGCATGCGTTGAGGCCTGTCCAAGAGATATTATCGAATTAAGAAAAAGAAATAAGAAGGATAGAAAGATTTTTGTCTCATGCATAAATGAGGATAAAGGTGGAATTGCAAAAAAATACTGTTCGGTCGCCTGCACAGGATGTACTAAATGTTTCAAGATTTGTCCGTTTGAAGCCATCACAATGGGTACAAATCTGGCATTTATTGATTCTGAAAAATGCAAATTGTGTAGAAAATGCGTTGCAGAATGCCCTACAAATGCAATCCATGAAATCAACTTTCCTCCGCCAAGAGTGAAAGAAGAGCCAAAAGATACAGTGGACGAAGGAGTAGTAAAGGATTCGTCAGGAAAAAAAGAAGAAATATCTACAAAGAAATCAGAAGAATAATTTAATAACCAATCAATTTATAGTGTTACATACATTTCCAAAAGGAGGAGTACACCCTACTGAAAATAAGCTTTCAGCTGAGGAAAAAATTAAAACTCTGCCTTTACCAAGTTCAGTAAATATTCCTCTTTCGCAGCACATAGGTGCCCCGGCTGAGGTAATGGTAAACAGGGGAGATATTGTTAAAACAGGGGAAATAATAGGAAAAAGCAGAGGCTTTGTTTCTAGCAATATTCATTCATCTGTATCAGGTAAAGTTGCTAAAGTTGATAAAAGCCTTGACAGCTCAGGATACAAAAGAATTTCTGTTACAATTGAAGTAGATGGGGATCAATGGCTTCCTGAGATTGACAAAAGCAGTAACCTGAAAAGGGAAATTACGGTAACAGCTGAAGAAATCGTTAAAAAAACCCTAGAGGCTGGTATTGTTGGAATGGGTGGAGCCACCTTCCCTTCTCACGTAAAGCTCTCTGTTCCAAGAGGTAAAAAAGCAGACCTGGTAATACTTAATGGGGTAGAATGCGAACCCTACCTTACCTCCGACCACAGACTTATGATGGAAAAAGGGGAAGAGATTGTAATAGGCTTAAAACTTATAATGAAAGCCTTGAACGTGGAAAAAGGTATAATAGGAATTGAGAACAACAAACCGGATGCAATTGATCACTTAAGGAAAATTGTTGAGAACTATCCTGGTATTTCTGTTGCCCCTTTAAAGGTTAAATATCCTCAAGGCGGTGAAAAACAACTTATAAAAGCTCTGACAGGAAGAGAAGTTCCATCAGGAGGACTTCCAATTGAGGTGGGTACAGTCGTACATAATGTGGGTACTGCTTTTGCCATTTATGAAGCTATTCAAAAAAATAAACCTTTAATTGAAAGGGTAGTTACAGTTACTGGAAAAGATATAAAAAATCCCTCAAATTTCATGGTTAGAATTGGGACTCCTGTAAATCAACTTGTCGAAGCCACCGGTGGTTTTCCTGGGGGAACTGCAAAAGTTGTTAATGGAGGTCCGATGATGGGAAAAGCGCTTAATTCTCTGGATGTTCCGGTTATGAAGGGTACCTCTGGCATCTTGTTGTTCCCGGAGTATGAAAGCAAAAGAGGTTTGATAGGACCTTGCATTCGATGTGCTAAATGTATTTCCGTATGCCCTATGGGACTCGAACCCTACCTTCTAATGACTTTAACTGAAAAAGATATGCTGGATCGAGTGGAAACAGAAAAGGCGTTAGATTGTATTGAATGTGGATCCTGTAGTTACATCTGTCCGGCCAACAGGCCCTTGTTGGATTATATCAGGCTGGGTAAATTCAAGGTGGGACAAATTATTCGAAACAGAAAATAGATTTTGAAAATATTGTAATATGAATAATCTTATAACTGTATCTCCTTCTCCACACGTTCATAGCTCAGAATCAACCAATAAGCTGATGATAGGGGTATTGATAGCCCTGGCACCTGCCTTTTTTGTTTCTGTCTGGATGTTTGGCTGGAGTGCACTCGTTATTACTGCTGTTGCAGTTATCTCATGTGTTCTATTTGAATACCTGATTCAAAAGTACCTATTAAAGAAGGAATCATCAATTTCAGATGGTTCAGCGATTGTAACCGGTATATTGCTGGCATTCTGTTTGCCTGTAAACATACCCATTTGGCAAATCATTATTGGTAGTCTGGTTGCCATAGGCGTAGGTAAAATGTCTTTTGGTGGACTTGGGAACAATCCTTTTAACCCGGCATTGGTTGGCAGGGTATTCCTGTTTATTTCATTTCCGGTTCAAATGACAAGCTGGCCTGTGCCTCAAGGTTTTCAGACATCATTAACAGATGCTGTAACAGGAGCCACTCCATTGGGAGTAATAAAAGAAGGATTACGGAATTCTGAAAGCATGGATGCCATTATGCAAAATATCCCCAGCACAATGGAACTGTTTTATGGCAAAATGGGCGGTTCGATGGGTGAAATTGCTGCAATTGCGTTATTGCTTGGTTTTTTTTATATGCTAGTAAAGAAAATTATTACGTGGCATATTCCTGTAACCATACTTGCCACAATTGCTTTATTTACAGGGATTATGTGGTTTGCGAGCCCTGAACAAAATGCCACACCTATTTTCCATTTATTAACCGGAGGTGTTATGCTTGGAGCCATTTTTATGGCCACCGATTATGTTACATCTCCTATGACGCCTAAAGGAATGATCCTCTACGGAGTTGGAATAGGTATATTAACTGTTGTTATTAGAAGATTTGGAGCTTACCCCGAAGGGGTTCAGTTTGCTATTCTTATTATGAATGCTTTTGTACCATTGATAAATACATATATGAAACCAAAAAGATTTGGGGAGGAGGTGAAAAATGGCTAAAAAAGAATCCACCCTAATAAATATGCTGGTAGCTCTTATAATGGTCACTTTGGTAGCTTCAACAGCGTTGGGATTTGTCTACCAGGTTACCAAGGAACCCATTGCTGCCGCAAAACTTGCAAAAAAACTAGATGCAATTCAAAAAGTAGTGCCAGCGTTTGACAATGACCCAAATGCCGAGGTATACAAAATGGCTGTTGATGGTGATACCCTTCATTTTTATCCTGCAAAGAATAATGGAGAGCTGGTCGGAACAGCTGTAGAGACATTCACCAACATGGGATTTACCACAGTTATTAAAGTCATGGTCGGATTAACTCCTGATGGCATTATACATGATGTTGCAGTTCTTGAACATAAGGAGACTCCGGGATTGGGTGACAAAATGGAAAGAAAAAAGTCTGACTGGAGTACACAATTTCAAAATAAAAACCCGAAAGAATTCAATATCGCTGTTAAAAAAGATGGTGGGGATATTGATGCCATCACTGCTTCTACAATAAGCTCAAGGGCATTTTGTGACGCAGTAAATCGAGCATACAATGCTTATATAGAAGGAGGTAAAAAATGAGCCAACTGAAAAATTTCACCAAGGGATTTATTAAAGAAAATCCGGTATTTGTTTTATTCCTGGGTTTATGTCCGGTTCTGGGTGTAACAACCAGTGCTATAAACGGACTGGGAATGGGCCTGGCAACTACTTTTGTTCTAACCATGAGCAACATAGTAGTGTCACTTATTAAAAATTTTATCCCGGATAAAGTTAGGATCCCTGCTTTTATAGTAATTATAGCCTCATTTGTAACCATAGTTGAACTTACAATGCAGGCATTTGTGCCTTCATTATTCGAAGCACTCGGTTTGTTTATACCTCTGATTGTTGTAAACTGTATTGTTTTAGGAAGAGCAGAAGCATTTGCTTCAAAAAACAGCCTTCTTTCTTCTGTAATTGACGGATTTGGAATGGGACTTGGCTTTACATTGGCACTGGTTATGTTGGGTGGGGTTCGCGAGATTCTTGGAAGTGGTTCTATTTTCGGAATTAAATTTATTGAGGGTGATGGTATGCTCTTGTTTGTACTTGCCCCTGGAGCTTTTATAGCACTTGGCTATTTAATCATGCTCATGCAAAAAATTAAATCAAAACTGGCTTAACAATTTAAGTTATGGAATATATAGTAATAATTATATCGGCTATTTTTGTTAACAACATAGTTTTAGCCAAGTTCCTCGGAATATGCCCTTTTATTGGCGTTTCAAATAAAGTGGATACAGCCATTGGAATGTCTGGAGCTGTAATGTTTGTAATGGTTCTTGCTACACTTGTAACCTATCTTATTCAAACATATATCCTGGAACCTCTTGGAATTACATTCATGCAAACTATAACTTTTATTTTGGTTATAGCTTCCTTAGTACAATTGGTTGAGATAATTCTTAAAAAAGTCAGTCCATCTTTATTTCAGGCACTTGGGATTTTCCTTCCTCTAATTACTACCAATTGCGCAGTATTGGGTGTGGCCATCCTTACCATTCAAAATGATTATAATCTGATTGAAGGGGTAGTCTTTGCAGCTGCTAGTGCCCTTGGTTTTGGGCTAGCATTGATCATTTTCTCAAGCATTCGTGAACAAATGGACATGGCGGATATACCTTCTGCAATGAAAGGAGTTCCAATTGCATTTGTGGTTGCTGGTTTACTAGCTATGGCTTTTATGGGCTTTACCGGGATTGTTTAAAAAGGTTCTTCTAACTTCTAAAAAGTATAATAAAAGCCTAACTCTCCGGCAAATGTAAGTTGGTAATTATTTAATATATCATAATTTCCTAATCCTGTCATTACACTTAACCGTAGGATTTTGGCTATTCTTATATTCAACCCTCCGCCAAAACCTATACTCCAATTTAAATAGTTGTCAAACTCATACTGGTTAAAATCATAATAATATTTATCCTGGGAATATCGAAAGTGATTTCCAAGATACAAAAAGACATCCAGTTTCTCTAGCTCATGCACCTTCATTAATCCACTGATGCCCAGACTCAAATAAGAGTTATCTGAAGAAATGAATGGGAATAAAGTTACCTGTAACCCTAGTTTATCTGGCCAATACCTATATGAAACACCATAACCTGTTGTTGATCCTGCATGCATGCCCAAAGAATGATTTCTCTTCTTTTCCGGAGTACTAATATCATTTAATGACTGGGCATAAGATATGGCAAAAGTGAAACACAGGACTAGTGCAACGCTTACAACCCTATTTATAGCTATTCTTTCCATCCTATATCAAATATTAATTTAATCAATTAAGTAGACAAGAGTGCGAAGTTAAGGACAATTGTGAATGGTACCAAACAACAATTATCCTGACTTTTGGTCACTACATGCGATATTGATATATTTGCAGCCAATTTATTGAACTTTTTTATGTACGAATTCCATAAGGATAAAGAAACCTATTTTAAAATACAGTATCAAAATTCAAAAAATTCAATTGTTCCCTTTCTTGAAGAACAAGTTACTTTGGATTCCGGAACAAATGTACTAGAAATAGGATCTGCTGAGGGAGGGAATCTGAAACCCTTTGCTGAGGCAGGTTGCAAGTGCACAGGTATAGAATTAAGTTCAAGCCGGACTGAGCTGGCAAAGAAATTTTTAAAAGACGAGGTTAATAAAGAACTTGTTATTTTCATAAACCAGGACATTTATGAAATCGATCCCAAAAGTATTACAGAAGAAGGCTTTGACCTAATATTTCTAAAAGATGTACTGGAACATATCCCAAACCAGGAGAAACTGATGGCCAGGCTTAAAGATTTTTTAAAACCTGGTGGGAAAATCTTTCTGGGATTTCCATCCTGGTATATGGCTTTTGGTGGGCACCAGCAAATGTGTAAAAGTAAGGTTCTTTCAAAATTGCCCTATTTCCATCTTCTTCCCACTTTTGCATATAAAGGTATTCTTAAATGGTTCAATAAGAACGACAGCCAGAATGAAATGCTTATGGAAGTTAAAGATACTCGTATTTCCATTCAGCGTTTTGAAAAAATTCTTAGAAAAGAAAATTACATCATAAATAAAAAACAGTTTTACTTTATCCCACCTATTTATTATTATAAATTCAAGGCAAAAACACGAAAATTACCAGCATTTATTTCAGGAATACCATTATTGCGAGAGCCATTTATTACTTCAGCATACTACCTGATAGAATGGAAAGGGAATAATAGCGAATAGGTTAATGCTCAACCAGGGTTTAAGGTTGTTTCAAATTGTTTCAGATTGTTTCAGAGAATTCAAGAAATCCCTTTTATTGAGGAGTATTTATCCTAAAGGATGTTGCTAATATCATTAAAAATCTGGTCGTTGGCAATATTCTTTGCGGAATAGTAGATTTTATCACCTGATGTCTTTCCTATAAGAATAATTGGATACGAGTTTGAATTTAGCAGTAGTTTGATAATTACTCCATCATCTGTTTTAAAATAACCTTTGTTTATGGAGCCCAGGGCAAATCCGTTTCTTTTAAACCTGATATTTGGCAAGCTATTTACAAGTTCTATTGATTGGATGTCTTCATTTGCAATCTTTTCTCCATAGGGACCTGTAAATTCAATGCTATCATTGTTAACTAGTAGTTGGTTTTCTTTGAACCCATATCCAAATAGTACAAGGACAAAGAATTAATGTGGCGGCCAGCACAATTATTCCAACTTTATAGGAAGAGGTATTTAATCCACTTGAGAATTTTCTGCTATTCCAAATAAAATATATGTAGGCAAGAATCGGATAAGTGCCTAAAAAAATCCCACCAGGCAATTTCACTGATCAAAAAGTTAGCTAGATTAACCCTCCAATGAGGAATGAAATGCCTAAGAATACGTGAAACTTCCTGAAGTAAGGAACAAAGGAAGAAATGTCTACTTTTTTTCTTTCCTCCTCCGACATGGTATTATATCCTGAAAGAAGATATTTCGCATTGTTTTCAGTGAGGATGTATCCAACAGCAAAAAACAACAAACTCAAGGCTATCAAAACATAAATCACCTGTGCAATGTTAATTTAAAAAGGACCTACCCAAAAACATTCACAAAATTCAGTAATCTTTATGAATATTTCAGGCTAAGTCCAGCTGATATTTCTATTTTTTTTTGAGAATTGTACTCTCAAAAATCAATCTATTCTGCTTCCATTATTTGCTTCTCGAGATATTCCTCTTCGAAAACAACCCTGGTCAGTTTTTCAAGTTCCTCATCATATTTCCTAAGAACTTCTGCAAACTCCGGATCACTTCTCATAGCATTGGCATCAGGATTTTCACCTATTGCATCATCTGTTAGTATGTTTTCCTTGAAATTATCAAAATGATCTTTTATTGAACATGGCATTAGAACGTTTTTCTTATTTTCCGGATCACCAAAGCCATGATGTTTTTGCCATTTTCTACCTCTTTTAAAGAAATCTGATTGTAATGCATCCCCCAGATCTTTGCCTTCAGCATATAAATCATTTATATTATCCTTGTGAAATGGTACAAATACGCATGGCATAACTTTACCGTCCCAGTTAATATAGAAATACCCTGCCCAACGTCCATATGCCAGGCAACCATCAGTAAGGGAACCTGAATTCCAGAAATCAGCAAGCGGATAGCGCTTTTCCATGAGTAACTTCGTCCATAAATGATATAGATTAACCCGTTGTTGTGGAGTAATCATTAAGTCAATTACTTCTTTACCTCTTCCAACAGGCATAATTTGAAATTGAAAAACATAGCTAACTCCTAGCTCATTGAAATAATAGTCGTAAAACTCATCTTTCATCAACACATCAATATTTTTGCTGGTGGCTGTTATTGATGATCCAAAAGGAACTCCTGCATTACGTAAGTTCTCCATTGCAGCCAGGATCTTCTTATGAACACCTTTTCCGCGTCTGGCGTCTGTATGCTCTTCAAAACCCTCAATCGAAATACATGGAGTAACATTCCCCAGTTCAGCCAGCCGCTTAGCCACCTTTTCAGTAATTAATGTTCCGTTCGTATAAACAAGGAAGAACATATCATTATACTCTTCAAAAATATCGAACATGGTTTTCTCACCGTCTCTGTACATAAAAGGCTCTCCACCGCTTATGGTAATAAACTTACTTCCAAGTACATCACGAGTCTCCTTTACAATTCTGCTTGTAGTTTCATACTTCATCTTTGGGGAAGAATGCGGGTCGCTAGTTGCATAACATCCTTCGCATTTTAGGTTACATGCTTTTGTGGGCGACAAAACAGGAAATAAAGGTGGAAAGTCACCATGCTTTTCTTTATACGCTTCCTGCACAGGATTCAGTTTCCTGTTTCTATCTGTTTTTAAACTACCACCAGTAAATACATTAACCATTTTTCTTGTTACTTCAGGCTTGATATATCCTTTGTCCAGATTTCTCCTTACCTGGTGCATGATGCCGGTTATATATCCATACCGCTGCTCTCTTTCCTTTGGAAGAGCACGAATTCCATCACTGGCAATGATATTTTTATATATCATTTTATCAAGCCTTTTTACAGCAATTCCTCTTAGGGTTTTTGAAGCAACTACATTATTTACAGCCTGCTCAAATATCTTTTGTTTAATTCCCATTTCTTTAATTTTTAAGGTTTTAACTATTCACTTATGAAATGACTGTTTCCTCATGTTTCATCCCTATTAACAAAGGTAAGGAACTTACATTATTCTACCAATTCTAAATAGATAGATTTACTATTTATAAGGCACAACAATAATAAGCCTCAGGCCTATTATTAAAAATCATAGTAAAAACACCATTGATAATGGTTATTGGCATTACAAACTTAATATAAAAAGGATTAATAACATACCCCCCCAAAGTGGTAAAAAAGTAGTATTTTTGACCAATTCACCTTAACTAATCTCAAATAGTTAGACTGAAAATTAAAATCCTCTCTTATAATTCGATTTTGACAATGATTGCCAAAATTTGCCGACTATTTAGATGTTAAATCATCAATAATATTAGGAGACGAATATAAATAGATTTGAAGTAAGTTATTCATCAAAAAAAGAATCTATAAGCTTTAAGTAAAACCACATATTGTTACTTATCATAACATATATTTCATGAGGATTAAAGATCTCTTTTAAATAGATACTTTTTTTATCATTTCAGATTTCATACTTTCGAAAATTCTGTATTAGCAAATCATAATCATGAAGATACTAATTGTTGAAGACGAAAATGCCCTGCAGGAATCAATTAGATCGTATTTAAAAGTAGAAGGATATTTTTGTGAGTCAGCTTTCACATATGTGGCAGCCGAAGAAATGATTTGTCTGTATCAATATGATTGTCTCCTCATTGATGTAAATTTACCTGATGGTAGTGGTTTCGATCTGGTTAAACTCGCGAAAAGCAAAAATGTAACAACAGGTATCATAATAATTTCCGCACGTGAAACACTTGACGATAGAATTACCGGGTTAAGAAACGGGGCAGATGATTACATTGTAAAACCTTTCCATCTTTCAGAGTTAAACGCCAGGATTTTTTCACTGATGCGCAGAATCCACTTTAAAGGTGATGATCAGATTATTTTCAATGAAATCAAGGTTAATCCTGCTGAAAGGGTAATATATATAAACAATTCTCATTTGGACCTAACAAAAAAAGAATATGATTTAATGTTGTATTTCCTATCTAACAAAGACCGGGTATTGACAAAAGAATCTATATGTGAATACCTGTGGGGAGATTATGCTGACAATGTAGGATCATTTGATTTTGTTTATACCCACATAAAAAATTTAAGGAAGAAAATTATTGATAAAGGAGGCATTGATTATATAAATACTGTTTACGGAGTTGGATATAAATTCATTTCAAAGTGAGGCTTTTAAATAAAACAAGTTATATTTTAATTACAACTATGCTATTTATTCTTTTCATAGGTAGCATTTTGTTTTATCTATTTCTTAAATCAGCCACCGATAAAGAGAATAAAAAAGAGCTTACTTCCATGTTAAACAATATAGTTTATAAAATAAAAGAGAGTCCAGGTCTTTATTCAAATCTATCCATTCCCGGTTATGTTACAATTAAAAAAGTAGATTCTGAGGAATGTTATACACCCTATTTCAAAGACACTATTCTGGTGGATGGGTATGACAATTCATACAAACAATATAAAACCCTCAGTACTGTTAGTGAAATTAATTCAGAGCTATATCATATAAAATTATATAAGTCTCTTATTGAGTCGAATGAACTAATTGAAAGAATTACCCTCATCGTTACAATAATAGTAATACTATTTATAATTATTATTTATCTGCTAAACCGGTTTTTCTTTAAAAGGGTATGGTTTGATTTTTTTAAAACTATTGAAAAACTTAAGACTTTTGATGTAAATAATAGCAGCAAAGTACAATTTGATTCTTCCGACACTGCTGAATTCGAATTGCTTAACTTGACCCTAAATAGAATGATTGGTGAAATTCACAAAGACTATTTAAATATAAAAGAATTTACCGGCAATATTTCACATGAAATCCAAACACCTTTATCCATTATAAGGATGAAATGTGAGTTGCTTTTACAATCTAAATCCTTAAATAAAAGCCAGGCAGCTTTAATCCGGGATATTCAAAAAACAAACTCCCGATTATCAAAGTTGAACTCAACACTTGTACTTTTAACAAAAATTGAGAATAAACAGTTTACTCAAGTTGAGAAGATTTCTTTAGATGAAAATATTAAGAACCATCTGGAAAACTTCAATTCATTAATTAAGGTAAAAGGGCTATCTCTAAAATATATAAAAAGCAATGATATATCCATTGAAATGGATTCAATGTTAGCGGATGTGCTTGTGGTCAATTTAATTAAAAATTCTGTCACACATAACATCGAAAATGGGGAAATTACCATCGAAATAAACGGAAATGAATTAAAAATATCAAATACAGGAGAAAAGTTAGATTTATCAGATAAAAATATTTTTGACCGCTATACCATAGTCAGTAAGAAAAGTGGTTCATCTAGGGCTTGGTTTATCCTTAATAAAGAAAATATGCGAATTATATGGTTTTGGAATAAATTATAATTTTGAAAACAAACTGCACGTTTTTAGATTATTGGTCAAATAGCTAAGTTATTTAAATTAAATCTTAATAACAGCTCCCGTTCTCAACATATACTCAAGAGTAGTTGATATTCAGCTCCATAAATACCCACCTTTATTACCAGGAGAATTATAAACTTTAAGCTGGTTAGAAAATATAATTAAAAACAGAATTTCTACAGAATTGCAATTTACTATTGTGCGGCCATAATTCCAAAAGACTATATAATCTGCTTAAATATGCATGATGTTGTTATTAGAGTTCATTATTTTATAAGCTCTGTTGTTTTTATTATTGCCATTATAGTTACCACATGGGCACTTTTAGGCTGGAGGAAAGAAAAAAAATATTCCAGGTCATTCGACAAACTCTCACTCGTTTTTATCTTTTTTCTATACATTCAATTGATAACGGGTATTTCACTTTATTTTTTCCTTCAACCGGAGAATCAAGCCGTTTCAATTAGCGCTGAGGAAATTGCCAATCATGACTCCCTGAGGTTCTGGATAATTGAACATGTTTCACTCATGTTGTTTGCATTATTACTTGCCCAATTGGGGAAACTATTTATTAAACAATTATCATCTGATAAAAAAAAATACCGAGCAGCTACCTTCTATTATGGTATTGCTTTTTTAGTGGTTCTTGTTTCAGCAGGAATGGCACTATTGAGATAAGTGGTAATAAACAATATTTATGTATTTAAGAAATAACTCCAAAATCAAAATTTTAAACTACAAAAACTAAAATTAAAGTAATTATGAAAAATCTTTTATATCTACTGGTAGCTACAATCTTATTTAGCTCATGTACTGATAACAACAGTGATGTTGAACCAGATCTCACTCAAACTGATTCAATTAGTATGGGTGCAGGTTATGCGAATGATGTTTATTATAGCCTGAAAAATGGAATAGTAAATACTGCTCCACGTTCCAACTGGGATATTGCATTTTCTATTGATCCTATGAGTTCAACTATATTAATTAATGAGGGTTACGGTGTAAAACTATATGCATATCCAAATGCAGGATTGGAGGGCTGGGACAATATTGATACAACCGGCTTGTCACAATGGCCTGTCATGTTTAATTCCGATACATCATGGATGTATGGCGCATTTGACAGAAACTCAGGCGATCATCCCGATTATGGTTGGGGTGTTTATAACAGCATAAGCCATGACGTTGTGGGAGACTCATTGTTTATTATTCAAACCAGTGATGGTTCTTTTAAAAAATTAATGATTGAAAACCGTGCTGCAATGACTAACACTTTCCAAATCAAATACGGAGATATTGATGCAATGGGCGAATCGAAAGAAATTGCATGTAATAATTTCATATCAAAGAACTTTGTTTATTACTCCCTAAGCTCTGGATCTGTAATCGATAACGAGCCAGAGTCAACAGCCTGGGACTTGGTATTTACCAAGTATCATGATGAATCTATACCTTACATAGTAACAGGTCTGCTTTCAAACATTGATATACAAGTTGCTGAAGTTCGGGGTATTGATCCTGATCTGGCAGACCCAGCAAATGCGGTATTTACAAATAGTATTTCGGAGATTGGCTCAGACTGGAAACAATTTGATATGGGCTCATTTTCATATAAAATTGTTGAGGACCTTTGCTACTTTGTAAAGACAGTGGATGAGGAAATTTACAAAATTGTTTTTGTTTCAACAGATGGAAGTGCTTCTGGGAAAGCAGTCTTTACTATTGAAAAGGTTCAATAATAGATTAGATTTTTATACACTTCTGGTATGTGGAAGGAAGCATTCTTCACTCTGGTATTTTTTTCTTTTTTTTCCTGCCTTGAGGGTTGGTCTCAGGCTAAGCTAAAGGTATATGATAAAGAATCCGGACAGTCGCTTCCTTCTGCACATATTTGTTTTGAAAGCCTCGATAAGGTTGACATATCTTATGCAGTAACCGATGAAGACGGTAAGGTTGTTAATAGTGTTAAGAGGAAATCTGTTGTAATCGTTTCCTTTGTTGGGTATCTTACACTTAGAGATACAATTGCCCCGGGGCAGACTAAGAATTTATACATCCAGCCCTCAAATACAGATGTTGATGAAGTTGTAGTAACCGCACAATTTTCACCAAAAAAGGTTGATGAATCCATTTACAAGGTAAGGGTAATAGATAATAGTGTTGTTGAGAAAAAAGGAGCAACAAACCTTACTGAACTCATTTCTAATGAATTAAATTTTAGTCCAGTCAGAGATGCTGCCCTTGGAAATACTGTTCTAATCCAGGGTCTTGGAGGCGAACATGTTAAGATACTTGTCGATGGAGTCCCTATGGTTGGAAGGCAGAATGGAATTCTTGACCTTTCTCAGATCAATGTTGGATCAGTTGACCATATTGAAGTTGTTGAAGGTCCCATGTCCGTTGTGTATGGAAGTAATGCCATGGCTGGAGTTATAAATATATTTACAAAAGAGAACAAACGCAAAAGTTTAACTGCTAGCGTTGAGGGATATTATGAGACAGTGGGGGTTTATGATTTTGATGGCAGTTTTTCATTGAACAAGGGGAAAAATACCTTTGGTTTGTTTTTTGGCAGGTATTTTTTTGATGGATATTCTGAAGTTGACACATCAAGGGCTAAAGATTGGGACCCTAAAATTCAGTATAATTTTGAAGGTTATTATGTACTTCGACTCAAAGATTGGAAACTCAAATTGTCGTCGACATATTTTAGTGAAGAACTAAGGGATAAAGGGAACCTCAATCCTGACCTGAACTATGAAGGAGCTTTTGATTACTATCACTTTACAAATAGGTGGGATACTAAACTGGAACTCACAAAAACTTTTACAGGGAAACAGAATCTGAATATCACAGGTGCCTATTCAAACTATAAAAAATCTAAAATCACTTACTTGAATGATCTGGTAAATCTAGAAAAAACTCCTGTCCCCAGTCTTTCAGCTAATGACACTACTACATTTAACAATTTATTTAGTCGAGGAACATACAGTAATGAAAATCATGAACGAATTACCTTCCAGGGAGGATATGAGATTAACTACGAGACAGCCCATAGTAAGAGATTAGAACAAATAGAATCTATTGGTGATTTTTCTGTTTTCCTTAGTACGAATATTTTACCTGTTAAGAAACTTAATATTCAACCGGGTATAAGGTATATCTATAATATAAAATATAAAGCTCCCTTAGTGTATTCAATAAACCTTAAATGGGATATTTTCAATTTACTTTCGGTGAGAGGTTCATATGCAAAAGGATTCAGGGCGCCATCAATAAAAGAGCTATACTTAAATTTTCAGGATATAAATCATAACATTCAAGGGAATCCGGACCTTGATGCTGAAACTGGAAACAACTTTAATTTTTGGCTGGATTTGAATCATGATTCTTCAAAGAACCAATTCTTATTTTCAACAAATCTATATTATAATAAAATCTATAATAAGATTGAATTAATGTTTGACCCTGATGATCCGACAGCTGCAATTTATTTCAACGCTCCTGCAGGTGCAGTAATTTCGAAAGGATTTTCGTCAAACTTTACTTATAAACTACACCCCCGCCTTACTCTCAATGCAGGAGTATTCCACAATGCCATATCTAGCATTGTCAATACGAATGAATTTACTCGTAGTACTGATTTTACTTCTAACTTTAAGTATAAGAATGTTAAGTATGGTTTTGAGGTTTCTGTATTTTATAAGTTTACTGACAATAAAAGCAGATATGTTGGCTCTATAGATATGGAAACAGGAGAAATTCAAGACGTCACACTTAGTTATATTGATTCTTATCACAACATGGATGCAACTATAAGCATTCCATTTCTCCAAAACTCGCTCCGATTGACAACAGGAGTGAAAAATATATTTGACAATAATTCTATTACATCATCTGGAAGTGGAGGAGTTCATTCCGGAGGAGCGAGTGGTAGTAGTTTACTCAATTGGGGACGTACTTATTTCATAAAGCTTAGCTTTAAGTTTAATAAATTTATTAAGTAAAGATGAATGTTAAATTATTAGGCTTTTTAGTTCTCGTAACTATTTTAACTATCTCCTGTTTTAAGGAGGATCAGCCGGTTTCACCCTACATCCCACCTGAAAATGTGGAAACAGTATCAATTGAAAATACACTATATGACCACCAAACTTATTTTGATCTAAGTTCTGGTAAAATTGTGAGTGAAAATGAAAATTCAGCCTGGGTATTTGCATTTGAATGTGGACCTGATGGTTGGCATGTCCGAATCAATTCATCTGATCTATGGGGTGTAGCTGCCTCAGGATCAACGAATTTCGACTCAACATTCAATCAAAACCCTGATTTAAAATGGTGGTTTGACAGTTCAGATGGCAATCCGGATTCAACAGCTATTGGAGAGTGGGTAAGTTTTGAATCAGGTTTGCCAAAATATTCTAATGAAGTCTACCTTGTAGGAAAATATGACGGAATAACATATGAAGCCGTAAAAAAAGTTCAGTTTATTTTTGTGGATGAATTTTTATATAAATTTAAGGTTGCTGATCCTGGAGAAAATCAAGCTGATACTGTTCTAGTTCCAAAAAATAACGATTACAATTCCGTTCAATATTCCTTTGAAGGGAATGAAGTATTGATCCTGGAACCTCTTAAAAATGAGTGGGATGTACTATTTACACAGTATTCCACTCTTCTATTTACTGATGATGGAGTTCCTACTCCGTATTTTGTTAGAGGAGTGTTGCATAATCCAAATATTGTTGAATCGGCATTAGATACTCTAATTGATTTTATTGAAATCGATTATTCGTATGGATCAATGAGTATTTTTTCCCAAAAGCAAGATGCAATTGGTCACGACTGGAAGGATGTTTCAGTTGATGAAGGAAGTAACACCGCTGAATATAGTGTAAGAGCTGGTTATACCTATATTATTAAAGATACTGATTCAGGTCTTTTTAAACTTAGGTTTAAGAGCTATTTTGATAAATCAGGAGTTAAGGGATATCCATCTTTTGAATACACTAGCTTAGCTCCTGAATAGAAAATTCCATCTTAGATTATACTTATATAAGCAAAGATCATGTATCTGTTAAATTAATTTAATGAAATCAAAACTTAATAATTAAAAATCTTGAAAACACTTTCTATTGTTGCTGCAACAGTTGTTACTTTCGCCTTAATCTCCTATTCAATTGCAATAATAACCGAACAGAGAAAAAAAGTTGTAATTAATAGGGTGCTGTTTTTTTTATCCATGGGGGTAATATTGGATATTTCTGCAACCACAATGATGATTATTGCTTCAGAAAACAGTCCTTTCTCATTACATGGGATATTAGGTTACTCATCCCTGACACTAATGCTTACAGATGCAGTCCTTCTATGGCGGTTTAGGATAATAAATGGCCCGGAAACAAAAGTAAAAAAGGGGTTACATATTTATTCCAGGATTGCTTATCTCTTATGGGTGATGGCTTATATTACAGGTAGTCTACTGGTGGCCCTAAGGTAGGTTTTAATTGTAAAGTCTTTAAAGATCAGACTGAAAATTGTATAGTATATCTAAAGTGATTGAATTCTAATTAACAACTCGCAAGTTTTAAGATATGAACTCAAAACGCCTGGTTAAAATTGAAATAAAATCCTGTGGTATTTTTACCAATTCCAAAATCCAGCCTCACATTCATTCTTGGCTGTAGCTCAAACCTGTAACCTACTCCAATGTTTGGCAATAATTTAAAATTGTTCTCCGGATCGGAAGTGTTACTGAAGATAGTTCCAATACCTCCCCAAATTACTGGCCCATGAAAGGCAGAATTACCCTTCTTATTTAAAAACCTGTGCCTGTATTCAGATAATAAAAAAAGCATATTATTATCACGGAAACGCCCCCAATAATATCCCCTCAGGTTAAATGGTGATCCCAATTGTGACATTTCCCCATATGGAACATCTCCAAATGAGAATCTACTGTTAAGATACCAACCCAAAACCTGACCATCCCTTTTGATCTTTACAAACTGCTTGTATTCAAGTTGATATACTCGAAAGTTATTTTGGCCACCAAGAAAGCTACCATAAAAAGTTGTTCGTATATCAATTAGAATTCCGGTATGGGTATCAGCTGGGACATCCCGGGAATCAAGTCTGAATATTATTCCCACACCAGCATTAAAAGGACGATCGTTGTAAACCTGATAGATTGAATCATTTGCAACCCCTTTACTGGCATTAAATCCTCTGTTGGAATTCAAATCAATGTTAACACCAATGAATAAGTTTTTCTTAAACTGCCAATAGACCTGAGGGTTTATCCACCACCATTGCCTATTATAGGCAGTTGTGCTATCGGATTTTGGAGTATTTAAACCATTTTCATATCCAATGCCCCAATAGTGATCGGGCATGTCTTTATACCAAAAATCACCAAAAATTCTTAATTTATCTTCTAGCCAGAAAGATTTTAGAAACGCATTAAAGACTAATGACCCACGGGTGGAATATGAAACTGCAACAGGAAAAGAAGATCTCTGAATCAAAGTATCAGAAATATCAGTTTTAAAACTTATTAGCCCCCCTCCTACAACTAAAAAGCCCAATTCAGGTGTATACCCAGGAGCTAGGATCGGAAAGATCATAGGTTTTCCACTCGCAACTTTTTGCTCTCTTTTTTCTTTCCATGTCTCTCTTTTTAATTCCTTTTCAGACTTTTTATCCTCCGACTTATTCTCCTGCCCAAATCCACCAGAAACAATTGACAATAAAATCCCAAAGATTAAAATAAACTTGATCATTTCGATTCTGAGAATTTTCATACAATTCATTAAGATCTGGTTGAAGATCTTCTCTGAATCTTCACCCTAATTAGAATGGGCATAAAAATAATCTTAATAAAATACTTTTTATTAGATGTGATTTTTTTTATCAATTATGATTAAAGAATGATCTGGTCACAATTGAACCGTTTTCCCTAAGTCTATTACTTTCTTCAGCAGCTTTGATAACCCGGATAACATTTAAGGATTCAATTGGTTTAACTGAAAGTTCTCTACCCACTGTTAAACTTTCAAATAGATTATTGTAAAATGCAGGATAATCACCTTTTAAACTTGGAAAGACTCCATTAAATTCCTTGCCTGGGAACTTTGAATTAAATCTTCCATGTATGTTTTCGGGCTCCATTCCCCAATCTCGGCCAACAGGTACTTTACCAAGCTTCAGCTCATCTTCCTGAGGGTCCATGCCATACTTAACAAATGACCCCAATGAACCATGAACCATAAATTTTGGGCCTGGCTCACATACCTGGTATGAGCTTTTAAGGATTGCTTTAAAGCCCTTATAATACAGATGAATATGGAAGTAATCGATGATTTCGGATCCTTTTCGTACAATGCTTAAATCGGAAAAAACAGCATTTGGAAAACCGAAAAGGACAAGAGCCTGATCGATTAGATGGGATCCAAGATTGTATAAAACATTGGAACCAATAACCGATTCTTCTTTCCAGGAATTCTCCTGAATAAAATCTTTGTATCTGTCGAAATGAAGTTCGAATTCTTTCAGATCACCCAATCTTCCTGAATTTATTATTGATTTTACGGTAAGAAAATCGCTATCCCAGCGCCGATTCTGAAATACAGTTAAAATTCTATCAAACTTTTGTGATAAATCAATCAGTTCTTCCCCCTCCCTAATATTAAGTGTAAATGGTTTTTCAACAACAACATGTTTTCTTGCTTCAAGAGCCGATTTTGTCATACTATAATGCAAATCATCAGGTGTATTAACCACCACCAGGTCGATCGCAGGATCAGATATTAGGCCTTTAAAGTCCCTTACAATTTCTGCTTCTGGAAACATATTTACTGAATTGCTTGAAGATCTTTCAAATATTTTTGAAACTTTGTATGAGGGGTTTGCTTTTAGCAGGGGGCCATGAAAAACAAGCCCCGACATACCAAAGGAAGCCAGCCCGACGTTAATAATTTTGGTCATTCTTAAAAAGTATAATTGATAAACCCTGGTAAATTTATAAATTTGTGGTCAATCTAAACATTCCTGACTTAAATATCATTCAAAAAACAAACAAAACCTAAGAAGATGAAATCAAAATTATTTTTTCCAGCAATTGCTATTTTGCTTATAGTGTTCATTGGATGCACCCAACAACCTAAAGAGGCAAAAAAAGATTCAAAAAGTAACACAGTTCAATTATTTAATGGCAAGGACCTTACAGGTTGGGAGCAGAAAAACGGAACTGCTTCCTATGAAGTAATTGATGGAGTAATTGTTGGAACGACAGTTCTTGACAGTCCAAACAGTTTTCTATGCACAGTTGAGGACTATGCTGATTTCATCCTGGAATTTGATGTAAAGGTTGATACCAACCTGAACTCTGGAGTTCAAATACGTAGCCATAGCCTAACTGAATTCAACAATGGAAGGGTACATGGATACCAGATTGAAATTGATCCATCTACACGGTCATGGAGCGGTGGAATCTATGATGAGGCAAGAAGAGGTTGGCTGGCCGATCTTGAAAATAATGAAGCTGGAAGAAATGCGTTTAAAAATGGAGAATGGAACCATTATAAAATAGAGGCAAGTGGTCCATCAATGAAAACCTGGATAAATGGAGTTCCTACTGCTGAACTTATTGATTCAATGGATGCAGAGGGCTTTATTGCATTGCAAGTGCATAGTGCACCAGCTGCCGGAAGGCAGGTTAAATGGAAAAATATTAAGTTTGAGCTCCTGGATTAAATACCATTCCAAATAAAACTTGATACCTAATTTGGTTCAAGTATATAAATTTATCTGCTAATTTTCAATCGATATTAATTCTATTAATTAATGTCAAAACTTTATTATAAAACTCTGGGGATTTCTTCAAATTCAGGAATCCCTGAGATTAAATCAGCCTACAGAAGATTAGCCAAAAAATTCCATCCTGATTTAAACAAAAGTCCTGATGCACAGAATAAGTTTATTCTGGTAAATGAGGCATATGAATTTTTAATTAGGTTAAAATCTGCTCCACAAAATTACCATAAGTCCCCTGATCAAAGGAAGCATAATCATGATGATATTTATAGACAATGGGTGCAACAGGAAAGAGCCAGGGCAAGAGCCAGGGCTACCCAGGAGGCAAAAAGGAAATTTGACGATTTTAAAAAATCCAAGGTTTACAAAACCTCTCAGCTTATTTTCACTTTTTATGATGTTTTTAGTATATTAATTGGCTTGCTAATAATTCTTGCCTCATTTGGAGGGATTTATACAAGCTATAATTCAGAGGATGGTGTTCAGATAAGCAACATTGTAGCAGTAATATTTCTGGTATTTTTAGGCCTGATGTTTATTTTATTCTCGGTTTCAAGCATACAGTCCAGGAAGAAGAAATCAAATTTTAAACAATAACACCCAGTTCTTAAATTAAAATGAAAAAAATTAACAATCCTTTCCCTCCCGATAAGAATCCATGTTTTGGATGCTCAAAATCCAATATTCATGGTTTACAGCTTGAGTTTCATGAAGACGGTGATGAACTGGTTTCAATTTGGGAACCACAACCAGAATTCCAGGGTTTTCATAATATTTTGCATGGAGGTATTCAAGCAACGATAATGGATGAAATAGCCAGCTGGACAATTTTTGTTAAGGAAAAAACTGCTGGTGTAACCTCATCCATGAACATAAAATACAATAAACCACTATACCTGAACAATGGTATGATAACCACTCGGTGCAAAATAATGGACCGACAAAAAAGAATTATTACCCTGGAAACAAGAATGATTGATACAAAAGGGGCAGTTTGTTCAGAAGCTGAAATAAAGTATTTTACATATCCTTTAAACCTGGCTAAGAAGAAATTTCTCTATCCAGGGGCTGAAGAATTTCTGGATATATCTTAATTCTATTGACCCTATTGACTTAATTCTGAGGTCGATTATGAAGGCCACATTCCTTACTTTCAGGTTTTTCCCACCACCATCTACCTGATCTTTCATCTTCACCATCTTTAACAGCACGTGTACAGGGCTGACAACCAATACTCAAAAAGCCTTTATCATGTAATGGATTATAAGGAACATCAAATTTCCGGATATAATCCCCTACCTCATTATAATTCCAATTTACAAGTGGATTCAATTTTAGTAATTTATTTGCTTCATCCCACTCAAGAAGTGTTGTATTAATTCGGGTTACAGATTGTTCACTCCGCAAACCGCAAATCCAAAGGTCAAGATCAGAGAAAGCTCTTTCCAGTGACTCAATTTTTCGAATATGACAGCATAACTTTCGGTTCTCAATACTTTCATAGAAAAGGTTTACTCCTTTTTTATTCACCATAGATTCAACCTTTGTAGCATCAGGAAAATAAATTTGGATGTGGATATTATACTTTTCTTCTGTTTTACTAATTAGTTCATATGTTTCCGGGAACAAACGGCCTGTATCAAGGGTGAATATCTTAGTGGCAGGATCTATTTCAGATATCATGTGAGTCAATACCTGGTCTTCTAGACCCAAACTTGAAGCCAACCCAATCCGTCCCTTAAATTCTTTTAAAAAAAATTCCAGGGTTTCCTCAGGTGATGATTTTGAGAACTCACTATTTAACTCCTTTATTTCTTCAGCTGTCATAATTGTTATTAATGGATATAACTCTACAAAAATAAAGAAAATACCAATACTTATGTTGAGTATAAGATTCTTTCGCCAAATGGTCAAAATAAGCTCGTTATTATGGTTTTCTAAATTTTAATTATTTTCATGGTTCTCAATATTGTTAACAGGATAAACTTTAATGATTATTTTTCAATAAAATCTCATCCTAGTTGCAGATTTGTTAAATGAAAATATTCATAACAGGAGCTACCGGATTTATTGGTTCTGAACTTGTTAAAGAGCTTCTTACAAGAGGACATACCGTACATGCGATGTTCAGAAATCCTGAGCGAAAGAATCTCCCTGAAAACATTAATCTATGCTATTTTAAAGGGGATATTTTAGATATGTCCAGCTTACTAGGACCTATGGATGGTTGTGATGTAGTTTTTCACCTGGCTGCATATGCGAAAGTCTGGGCAAAAGATCCAGCGAAATTTTTTATGGTAAATGTGGAAGGTACCAAGAATGTATTATCCTGTGCAAAAAAGCTTAAGATCAAAAAGGTAATTGTTACCTCAACTGCAGGAGTGCTCGGCCCCTCTGATAAACATCAGGTAAATGAAAGCAGTGAGCGATCAAAAACCTTCTTTACAGAATACGAACGCACCAAATATCTTGCTGAGCAGGAAATCGTAAGATTTGTAAGGGAAGGATTAAATATTACAACTTTACTTCCAACAAGGTTATATGGTCCTGGTGAATTGAATGAAAGTAATTCCGTCACAGTTCTAGTCCAAAAATATATCCAGGGAAAGTGGCATATATTACCTGGGGATGGTAAAAAGATAGGCAATTATGTATTTATTAAAGATGTAATAAATGGCCACATTAATGCGATGGAGAAAAATACACCAGGTGAAAGATTTATTTTGGGAGGAGTTAATATTAACTACGAAGACTTTTTTAACCTAATCGGAATTTTAAGTAAGAAAAAACAGAGGCTTATGCCTTTACCAGTTTTTATTATGATGTTTGTATCAAGTATTTTTTGGTTAATGGCAATAATTTTTAAAATAAAACCGCCAATTACTCCTGGTTGGGTAAGAAAATATCTTCATCACTGGAGCCTTTCAAGTAAGAAGGCCATTAGAATGCTCGATTACCAAATCACTCCGCTGGAAAGAGGTCTTCTGGAGACTATAAATTGGCTAGAAACTAATAATGAAATAAAAAAATAGAATGAGAGAATCCTACGGAGTAGACAAGATTAATAGTTAACAAAATTAACCTTCACGAATAAATACAAAATCCTTATGAAGAAGCGAAGAATAATACTGTCCTCTTTCAAGGATATCGTCATCTCCATCTTCATAATACCAGTTTATCACTAGTTCATAATCAGGCTCCAATGTTGTTGTTAGATGTTTTATAATAGAAAGAATAAATATTGCTGATCCGCTGTTTACATATTCCAATTCTACATCGACTGTTGTTATCGGAGCAGGGTTATTGCAATATTCTTCTACCCAGGTAACCACAGGCTGATAAAAATCATCAGGGTCTTCATGAATTGATCTTCCTGCAATTTTAATGGAACCATTTAAATTAAGCTTAACCTGCGGTGATTTTTCGGCTCCTTCAATAAAAAAATCTTTCATATTGGTTATTTTAGCAACTTGGGTAAAAATAATAAAAGTTGATCTTTAAAATTAATATTTTATACATATTTATCCACATTAGAATGATAAAATAAATATATAATTTAAATATTCATTCTTGCATCAGGTGTTGTACTAAGGGGAGCATAGTCCTTATTCAATGCCTTAAAATACCCTGTAATCGCAACCATAGCAGCATTGTCAGTAGTAAATCTAAATTCTGGTATATAAATCTTCCAATTGTGCATTTTAGCTTCACGCTCAATGGCATTTCTTAATCCGGAATTTGCTGCAACACCTCCAGCAATCCCAATATGTTTTATTCCTGTGTACTCCACAGCTTTCTTAAGTTTATTAATTAAAATCTCTATAATGGTCTTTTGTATTGATGCAGCTAGATCGGCCTTGTTTTTATTAATAAAATCAGGATCAATTTTTAATTGATCTCGTACAAAATATAAAAAAGAAGTTTTTAAGCCACTAAAACTATAATCAAAACCGGAAATTTTTGGCTTTGAAAAACGAAACGCATCCTCATTGCCTTCCTTTGAGAGCTTATCAATTACGGGTCCACCAGGATATGTAAGCCCCATAACTTTTGCACATTTATCAAATGCTTCGCCCGCTGCATCGTCAATGGTCTTTCCAATAACATTTATTTTTTGAAAATTATCCATAACTACCAGTTGGGTATGTCCACCTGATACCAATAAACATAAAAATGGAAAAACAGGTAATGTATCTTCTCTTCCTTCGTTTTTAATAAAATGTGATAAAATATGGGCATGGAGATGATTGACTTCAATTAATGGAATATTAAGTGATAAAGCAAGTCCTTTTGCAAATGAGGTTCCAACTAGTAGAGATCCCAGCAAACCAGGTCCTCTTGTAAAAGCAATTGCATCCAACTCGTTCAGTTTTACTTTGGCGGAAAGTAAAGCCTGATCAACCACCGGGATAATGTTCTGCTGGTGAGCTCGGGATGCTAATTCCGGAACAACCCCACCAAATTTCTCATGAACCTCCTGGGAGGCCATAATATTCGATAGCACATATCCATCCTTCACAACCGCAGCTGAAGTATCATCACATGAAGATTCAATACCTAAAATAATCATCTTATTTGTTCCTGTAAATCACTAAGTTTTAAACTTTTTTTATTTTTTTTGTACAATAAATCTTATATTATTTCCCTTTCTTTATAAATGGCCTGATTTTGGTAGTAAATTTGATGGCTTAATCATTATTATTTTTTAGAGTTGATTGCATAAAGATCAAAAATATCAAAAAAAAATTACTTAAAATATTCTATATTTTTCTGCTGGCAATTATAGCAATTCCAGTTGCTGCATTCTTTACCTTAAAAAGTCCAAAAGTACAAACATGGCTGGCAAATCGTGTGACGGTAATTATTTCTGAAAATCTGAATGCAAAGTTTTCCATTGAATCAATAGAGTATAGATTTTTTAATAAAATACAATTAAGTAATGCCTATGTTGAAGATCAGCAGGGCGACACTCTATTGTTTGCGCCTGAAATTAGTGCAAACATATGGCGTATAAATGGCAAAGATAGAGTTACAGAAATTGGTCGACTGACTTTAACCAATGCTCAATTTAATCTAAAATCAGATTCCGCCCAAGTTGTAAATTTAAAATTCATTACCAATCAAATAAAAGAATTAACGGATACTACTAAGAAAAGGATGAAAATTGTCATCCACAACATTGATTATATCGATGGTGTATTTACCTTTTCAAAGCATTTAAAGAAACAAAAACTGAATGGAATAAATTTTACAGATCTTCGCATTAAGAATTTGAATTTTGCAACCAAAGGGTTTTTGACCAGGGAAGGTGGTGTTACTTTTCAAGTTAGAAATTTAAGTTTTTATGAAACCAGCGGATTTTTCATGAAAGATATGGATGCCGAAGTTAAAGTATTCAATGATGAATTAAGTTTTAGTAATGTTCGACTAGAAACGGAAGATACAAGAATAAATTCAGAGCTAATTAGTCTGAATTTTAAAAACTATTCGGAATTCCAAAATTTCAGTAATAGGGTGAATCTTGATATCACTATTAATAACTCGAATATATTTCTTCCCGACCTTGCCTATTTTATTCCAATGATAAATATTCTTGATCATTCTATAAGTTTTTCTGGTAAAATTCAAGGCAAAATTGCAAATCTTCATGGTAGGAACATAGATGTTAAATATGGATCTGAAACTAACTTGAATGGCAAGTTTGATATTTCAGGCCTTCCCCATATTGATGAAACATTTTGGTATTTAAATCTTGACCATTTGAATATTTACCCCCTGGATATTGCTTATTTATATAACTCTATTGCAGGCAAGAATATTAGCATTCCTGAAAATATCCTTCAACTTGATCAGATACATTTTTTCGGAGTTTTTAGTGGTTTCTATAACGATTTTGTTAGTTACGGAAAGTTTGAAACGCTCCTTGGGGATATTTCAACTGACATATCCATCGTCCCTGACGAAGAAAAATCTGTTCGTTTAAAAGGGAAATTAGACGCCCAGGAATTTGATATTGGCAAGTTTGTCTCAACCGATGGGTTAATTCAGAAAATGAATATGAATGTTGAAGTAAATGGAACGATATTTCAGGATAAATCAATAAGTGGGGAGTTAAAAGGAAATATTGCCAGCGTGGAAATTAATAAGTACAACTATCAAAATATTAAGCTGGATGGGATGTTTCTTGAAAAGTCATTTGATGGAAGTATTTCCATTGATGATCCAAACATAAAATTTGATTTCCTGGGGTTGGTTGATTTTACTGCAGAAGAACCCGAGTTCGACTTTACTTTAAATCTTCCCTATGCACATTTATATAACCTGAACATAAACCCCAATGATACTACCTCAAATTTATCGCTTTTAATGACCGCTAATTTTACAGGTAGTAGTCCTGAAAATATGAATGGGACAATTAAGTTACTCAATGCCAAGTACACGCTACATAACAAGGAAATTGAAGGATATGATTTTAGTCTGATAGGGAGGAGTCATTCTGACTCAAGTTGGATAGTATTGAACACCGAATACCTGGATGCCAGCTTAATAGGCAAATATCAATTTGATAAAATAATCCCATCCTTGAAATTTATTCAGGCAAGTTTCTTGCCGGCAACTTTAGGCGAACCACCTGATACGGCAGGTATCTACAAAAATAATTTCTACTTTGAGGCCAAAGTAAAAAATGCCGATAAATTGAGCGATTTTTTTGCTCCCTCTATTTGGATTGCTCCGGGAGCAGAAATTACCGGCTGGTTTCAACCATCTCAGAAACAATTACTTTTGGAAGGAAGTGCCAACTACTTCTATGCTCGACAAAATATTTTAGAGAAGCCATTTTTTATTCTCGCCTCCGAGGAACTTACCAACCTTTCATTTAATCTCACGAGTGAAAATGTAATTATAAACGACAATCTTAATTTCGAGGATTTTGATTTTCATTCTGAGGCACGAAATGACTCCCTTGTTGTTGGTATTAGCTGGTTAAAAACAGATTCGGTTGAATATGCTGGGGACATGGAAATCCTGACAAAATTCAGTAGAAGTAAAACAACAAATAATTTGAAGGCTTTAATTGAAATACCTTCTTCTGATATTATTCACAACAATATCCCATGGAATATTAATAAAAGTTCTGTGATTGTTGATTCAACCTCCTTCCATTTTAAAGATATTCTGCTGAGAAGTAATGACATCTTCCTTGGGGTGAATGGAACTATTAGTGAATCAGCCTCAGATACACTTTTTTTAAATGCGCAAAACTTTATCTTAAATACTAAAGGACTGGTTAAAGATAAATTATCAATAAAAGGTATAGTTAGTGGGGATGCAAAGGTTTCTGGAATATATGATACACTTTTGTTTTTGTCACACATGAATTTTAGTGATTTATATATTAACGACGAAGCTCTTGGTGAGGGTATATTTATAACTGAATGGGCCCCAGGGTCAAATGCCATTCAATTGCTTGCCTCAACTAAAAAAGGGAGTGTTGAACAACTTCATGCTATCGGTAATTATGTCCCACAAAACAAATTCATCGATCTCGATATAAATCTGGAAAAGTTAAGAGTTTCAATGTTTCAACCATTTATTAGCGTTATTAGTAGTGAGCTGGGAGGCATGGTAACAGGTAATTTAACCTTAAAAGGGAAACAAGGAGACCTTGGTTTAAATGGAAATTTGGATTTCCAGAAAACCAGTATGATGTTGGATTATACAAATACCAGATATTCATTTGCGGATAGAATCTTGGTGCGTAATAATGAATTTTTATTCTCTAACCTTGAAGCATTTGATAGCCTTGGGAATAAAGCTGTATTAAACGGTAAAATTTCAGCTTATAAATTAAAGGAACTTGCTGTAAATTTAAAGTTAGAGACTACTGATCTGATGGTACTGAATCTGACTGAAGACCAAAATGACCTTTTTTATGGAGATGCATTTGCATCCGGAGTTATTTCTATTTATGGTCCTACAAAAGAGCTTACCATTGATGCAAATGCCAGAACAGAAGCTGGCACTGATTTTAAGATCCCTTTAGATAAGGGAAGGGTTTTAGAAGACCTGAGTTATGTTACATTTATCAAAAAAGAAGTGAAAGAGGATCAAACCAGGTTAAGAAGACCTGTTCGTCGGATAGAAATTGATGAAGGTAAAAACCTACTCTTTAATATAAACCTTGTAGTAACCCCTGAGGCCCAAGCAACCTTGCAATTTGAACCAGCAAGTGGAGGATCTCTAGCTGTAAATGGTGCTGGTGAGTTAAGAATGGGTATAAACAGAGAAAAAACAATGAACCTGTCAGGAGAATACATTATTGACGAGGGGATTTACAATTTTACATTGAGCAACCTGATAAATAAAAGATTTGATGTTAAACAGGGAAGTAAGATAATATGGAATGGGGATCCTTCCAATGCAAGGTTAGATGTTACAGCTGTGTATCAGGTCAGAACTTCACTTCAAAATTTATTTAATGATGATCAATACCAAAGAAGGATTCCTGTTGATTGCGAAATTAAATTAACCGGAAATTTGGGAACACCAATTATTCAATTCAATATAACCCTACCCACAGCAGATGAAGATACCAAATCTAAACTGGCAAACTCAATTACTACAGAGGAAGAACTGAACAAGCAATTTCTTTCTTTGCTTATTATTAATAGTTTCGTTCAAGCTGATAACCCGCTTGCAGCAGGTGATGCTTTTTCAGTAACCACATTTGAAATGTTATCAAATCAATTGAGTAATTGGATCTCCCAAATTAGCAACGACTTCGATATAGGTTTTCATTATCGTCCGGGTGATGAGGTCTCCAGTGAAGAAATTGAAGTAGCCCTTTCAACGCAGATCTTAAATGACAGAGTGCTTATTAACAGCAACATAGATGTTGGCAGAAAGGAAGAAACCAATACCAATCAAACCAGCAACGTTGTTGGCGACGTATCAGTAGAAGTAAAAATTGACAAGCGTGGCAAATTCAGAGTTAAAGCATTTACCAGGCCTCACGACAATTTGTATTATGGTTCAAGCTCAACTCCTTATGTATCTGGAGTAGGAATATTTTTCAAGGAGGAGTTTAATTCATTCGGATCATTGGTTAAAGGGTACTGGAATAAAATATTTAAATCAAAAGAGGAAAAAGCCAAGAAAGAACAAAAGAAGAAGGCTGAAGCAGCTTCAATTCAATAAAATCCATCTTGGCAATAATTTATGGTTTAAAAACATTCTTATTCTTCGGAAAATTCTTTTTCTTTGCACCTAATCTTAGTAAAAAACCTTAAATCTACTTTATCCCATTATAAACTAATTAAGATTCTTTGTTATGTATATTGCAATGATTGTTCTCTTTATTCTCGGGTATACTGCAATTGCCCTTGAACATCCTCTCAAAATCGATAAGGCTGCCTCAGCATTGTTATTGGGTGTCCTTATTTGGGTTATATATATTTTTGGGGCCTCAGAAATTGTTCCAAATCTTGAACTCTTTAAAGAATATGTAAGAAATGATCCTGAAGCGAGTCATTTAAACCTGATCAAACAAGTTCAACATTTTATTGTTGATCACGAGCTGGTTCATCACCTGGGGAAAACCTCTGAAATATTATTTTTCCTGCTTGGTGCCATGACAATTGTTGAAAATGTTGATACACACCAGGGATTCAAAGTGATTACAGATAGAATTAAGACTACCAATAAGGTAAAACTTCTTTGGATCCTTAGTTTTATTACATTTTTCATGTCAGCTGCTCTTGATAACTTAACAACAACCATTGTTATTATTGCACTTCTACGAAAGTTGATAGCTGATAAAAAAGATCGGTGGTTTTTTGCCAGTATGGTAGTTTTGGCAGCAAATGCAGGTGGGGCATGGTCGCCCATTGGTGATGTTACTACCATTATGCTCTGGATTGGAGAGCAAGTTTCTACCGTTCGTATCATTGTAGATGTTTTCTTACCAAGCATGGTTACTATGCTTGTGCCATTGATTATACTTACATTTACAATTAAAGGTGACGTTCAAAAACCAGATCTGAGTGAAATAAATAATGGTGATAGTGGAGAAGAAATTGAAAAACCATGGGTACAAAAATTCATGTTCTTATTGGGAGTTGGATCATTATTGTTTGTACCAGTATTTAAGACTGTAACACATCTCCCACCCTATATGGGAATGTTACTTGGCTTAGGCAACATGTGGTTGATTACCGACATTATGCACAGGCACAGACCTATTGAATTTAAAAAGAAATTTACGATTGTTGGTGTTTTGAAAAAAGTTGAGGTTCCAACAATATTCTTCTTCCTTGGTATTCTTATGGCAGTAGCATCACTTGAATCAGCCGGGCATTTAAGGCAATTGGCTGAATTTCTTGATGAGCACCTTCATAATGTATTCTTAATTGACCTGGCCATTGGAATGCTTTCAGCCATTGTTGATAATGTACCACTGGTTGCAGGAGCTATGGGTATGTATCCCATCCATACCGATATTTCTTTAAGTGCTATTACAAATCCGGAAGCTCTTGAATATGCAAAATACTTTGTTCATGATGGTATTTTCTGGCAATTCCTGGCTTACACTGCCGGAACAGGTGGAAGTATCCTAATTATTGGTTCTGCAGCTGGTGTAGCAGCAATGGGTCTTGAAAAAATTGATTTCATCTGGTACATGAAAAAAATCAGTATTCTTGCTTTAATTGGTTACCTTGCAGGAGCTGGGACCTATTACTTAATGTTTGGAATGTAAATGAATTAAACCTTTTTAAAAGACGAGATATAATAATTGAAACTATATCTCGTTTTTTTTATAATTTCGCAAAAACTATTCTAAAATGAATTTATTATTATTTATCACCCAAATTCAACTTGAAGACACTGCCGCACAGGCAATAGACCAGGAAGGAGAAATTACTTTACACTTTTGGGAACTGGCCTTTAAAGGTGGGCCTGTTATGATTCCGATCATACTTCTTTCCATAATTGCAGTGTATATTTTCTTTGAAAGATTTTTTGTTATCAGGCAGGCTCAAAAAGAGGATGATCTTTTAATGAACAGAATAAAGGATTATATACACGATGGGAAAGTAGATGCAGCTCTTGCTTTATGTAAATCACAGGAAAGCCCTGTATCAAGAATGCTTGAAAAAGGAATCCAAATGATTGGAAGACCAATTAGAGATGTCAACGCAGCACTTGAAAATGTTGGCAGACTTGAGATTTATAAACTAGAAAAAGGACTTCCTACTTTAGCAACAGCGGCTGGGGGAGCCCCTATGATTGGATTTCTGGGTACAGTAATGGGAATGATTATTGCATTCTATGACATGTCAAATGCAGGAAATAATATAAATGTCGCCTTACTCTCAAACGGAATATACACTGCCATGGTTACCACAGTAGCTGGTCTAATTGTTGGTATCATAGCCTATTTTGCTTATAATATACTAGTTGCTAAAGTTGAGAAGGTAGTTTTTATGCTTGAAGCAAGAACATCTGAATTTATAGACCTGCTTAACGAACCGGTAAATTAATACAAAAATATTAAATATATAAATGGCCATTCAATCAAGAAATAAGGTTAGTGTTGCGTTCAGCATGTCAGGGATGACTGATATAGTTTTCCTATTGCTCATTTTCTTTATGATTACCTCTACCCTAATTCACCCAACTGCTTTGAAGTTGCTATTGCCGCAAAGCAAACACCAGACTTCTGCAAAGCCATTTACAACCGTCTCAATCACTCGAGATATTAGGTATTTTATTGAAGATCAGCCAATTGAATTCAGCAGTTTAGAGCCCCTTTTGCAGCAAAAATTAGGCAATAATCCTGAAACATATATTTCATTACATGTAGATAAAAAAGTGCCGGTCGAGTATCTTGTAAAGGTTATGAATATTGCAAAAAACAACAATTATAAGGTAATACTGGCCACCAGTCCAGACTAATTGAGCTATTTTATAAAACATAAGAGAGGTATAATAGGAACATCATCATTTCATCTTGTTCTGGCCGTTATATTGATCTTTTTTGGCTTTATTACTCCCCTACCTTTACCTGAAGAAGAAGGTATTCTAATTAATTTTGGAACTGATGACCTGGGTGCAGGCTTAATTGAACCTTCTGCTGGAATAACACCAGAGGTAGTGACACCGGAACCTGCAGCTACACCGCCTGAATCTGCCCTTTCTTCTTCAACCGAAGACCCTGAATCAGAAAAAATCTTGACACAGGAGAATGAGGAAGCCATTGCAGTTCCATCAGGTAAAAAAGAGGAGGTAAAGAAGCCTGATCCAAAAAAAATTGAAGCTGAACGAAAAAGGCAGGAAGCTATTGAGGCTGAGCGAAAAAGGAATGAGGCTATTGAAGCCGAAAGAAAAAGGCAGGAAGCAATAGAAGCTGAAAGAAAGAGGCAGGAGGAAATTGAAAGAAAAAGGATAGAGGAGGAACAAAGAAAGATTAAAGAAATAGAAGATAGAACTAAAAATGCATTCTCTTCAGGAAGAAATGCAGCATCTAATCAGAGTAGTAGTGAAGGAGTAACTTCCGGGGCTGGAAATCAGGGTGGTGTTGATGGATCTACAGAATCTAAAAACTACGCAGGCAAGGGCTTAGGTAATGAAGGAATTTCCTATAGTCTCTCCGGGCGAACACCTCAGTCACTCCCAAAACCAGCTTACAAATACCAGGTAGAAGGGAAGGTTGTGGTTGAAGTTACAGTAGACCGCAATGGTAAAGTAACCAAAGCCACCCCGGGTGTTAAAGGCTCAACAACACTTGATGAAAACTTATTGAGTGCTGCAAGAAAAGCAGCTATGGCCGCACAGTTTGACAAGAATCCGGATGCACCGGCTTTTCAAAAAGGGACTATTACCTATCACTTTACGTTGCAATAAAGTTTCAGGAAAAGAAAAGGTCAAAAACCCCCAACAATTTCAAAGAAGAACCAAGAATTGCCAGTAAGAGGATAACCCTAACAAATTTTGGGCCCCAACTTACAGCTACCCGTGCACCTATATATGCCCAAGCATGTTTCCTATAGCAAGGATAGACCCCAGCAAGTTCAAGGGAGGAACCAAGTACAGCAAGCAAGAGTACAATCCTAACAAATTTTGGTCCCCAGCTAACAGCTACCCGTGGCACCTATAAAGCTCCCAAGCATGTTTCCTACAGCAAGGATAAGACCCAATGAATAATCAACCTGCTTGTGATACATAAAAATCCCAAGGGCGAAAGGAGTGTATAATAAAACAATAAGAACTTTAATTGCATTTGCTTTAACCAGATCTAATCCAGCACCTAAAACCAATCCTGCCAATAGGAAGAAGCCTACTCCTGCCTGGATAAAACCGCCATACATACCAATAAGAAAGAAAATAAAAATTTGTATCCAGGAGGCCTTTTGCATAACCTGTTCAGATTGATCTTTTATCCATCTCTCTGGTTTGACAATTATAAGAAAGAACATAACCACCAATATTAGCCCAATTATGAACTTCATAATCTCATCATTCACCTGAACTGCAATTCTGGCACCAATAAGAGAGCCTATTACAGCCGGGATACCAAGTTGTAAACCATCCTTTATTTTTAGTACTTTTTGCTGTTTGAAGCTGCTAACACCAACAACATTTTGAAGTAAAATGGCAATTCGATTGGTTCCATTGGCAACATTCGGAGGGAGACCAAGAAACATCAGAAGAGGTAAGGTTAATAAGGATCCACTTCCTGCCAGGGTATTAATGAATCCTGCAAAAATTCCTACCCCAACAATAGCAGCATACATATACCACTCCATATTGTATCAAATAAAGAAAGTTGAAAACTACTAGAAAAGGAATTGTAATCAGGCTGGATTAATCTAATCTTCCGGGTTGAATATATCATTAATGACCTCCTTTAAATTAGATATGAATGTCTGATCCTTAATGACATAATCCTCTATTCCCATTCTGGCAAGTTCAAGCACAACATCGCCATCTTCCTGCCCAGAAAGCATAATAACCGGAATATCTTTATTATAAGCCAATATTTTTTCAAGAATCTCTTTACCATCCATTCTATTAGATCCTTCTTTACTTACAAACAAATAATCAAGGATGATAAGGTGGGGATTATCAGACAAGTCATCAAAGCATTCTTCCCCGGACTGATAGGTTTTTATATCTGTTGACTCACCCTCAAGGTTCTTTTTAACTAGAGCCAGGATTAACGGATCATCATCAATAACAAATATGAGTTTTTTTTCTTCCACCATTTCCGATTAGGACCGCAAATATATTAAAAACAGTCAATTTAAAAAAATTATGGAAAGATTCCTTTTACAAAAATTAATGTGAATACTAATATCCGAAAAGTGGGAATTCTCTCATCATAGCATTTACCTTAAATCTAACCTCATCAATAATATCTTGATTCTCAATATTCAAAACAACAGAATCGATCAAGTTTACAATCGGTTCCATTTTATCTTCTTTCACTCCTCTGGTTGTTAATGCCGGAGTACCAATTCGAATGCCAGATGTCTGAAAAGGTGACCTGCTATCGAAAGGCACCATATTTTTATTAATAGTAATATCAGCTCTTACAAGAGTATTTTCAACAAGTTTTCCGGTCACTTCAGGGACTTTGGTTCTTAGATCGATTAGCATCGAGTGATTATCAGTTCCACCAGAAATTACTTTATAACCTCTTTTGATAAATGCTTCACTCATAGCTCGAGCATTTTTTCTAACCTGCTCCTGATAATCCTTAAACTCGGGCTCTAATGCTTCACCAAATGCAACAGCTTTTGAAACAATAACATGCTCCAATGGGCCTCCCTGAGTACCAGGAAATACTCCGGAATTCAATAAGGAGGACATTTTCCTTACCACACCTTTCTTTGTTGCTTTGCCCCACGGATTGTCGAAATCCTTTCCTATTAAAATTATACCTCCTCTGGGTCCACGAAGTGTTTTATGTGTAGTAGAGGTAACAATGTGGGCGTATTTTAGAGGGTTATCCAATAATCCTGCTGCAATCAAACCTGCTGGATGTGCCATATCAATCATAAGTAATGCACCAACTTTATCCGCAATTTCACGCATACGCTTATAATCCCAATCCCTTGAATAAGCAGAGGCTCCTCCAACAATAAGCTTTGGTTTTTCCTTAATAGCAATTTCCTCCATCTTATCATAGTTAACCAGTCCTGTTTCCTCATCCACACCATAAGCAACAGGATTATAAAGTATGCCAGAAAGATTCACGGGAGAGCCATGTGATAAATGTCCGCCATGAGAAAGGTCAAGTCCTAAAAAGGTATCACCTGGCTGCATAACAGCTAGGAAAACAGCAGCATTGGCCTGCGCTCCTGAATGTGGTTGAACATTTGCATATTCAGCATCAAAAAGCTCTTTTAAACGATCAATTGCAAGTTGCTCAGATTGATCTACAATTTCACAACCGCCATAATACCTGTGACCAGGATATCCTTCAGCATATTTGTTTGTAAGTACTGAGCCCATAGCTTCCAATACCTGAGGGCTCACGAAATTTTCTGAGGCAATTAACTCTATCCCATGCAATTGCCGATTGTATTCCTTTTCAATTAAATCAAAAGCTAGTGTATCTCTTTTCATAGTTGGTTCAGTATTATTCCCTCAAAAGTATATTATTCAAATAAGAAAAAAAAATACATAGGTCCTTGTATTTTGCTAGGTTACTTCTACTAAAACTTTCCTATAGGCTGCAAAAATTCGCGATTTTGAAATAAATCCTATATATTTTCCATTATCTGTTACAGGCAAATTCCAGGCGACAGTTTCCTTGAATTTTCTAAGAATAACTTCCATATTATCATCCATGGAAATAAGAACAGGTGGCATTATCATTAGATCCTGGATATATGTATTTTCATACATCTCATGTTGAAACATTATTTCCCTTATATTATCCAATGTAACAACGCCCACCAGATTCTGATCCGCATCTACTACCGGAAATATATTTCGTTTTGATTTCGAGACTACCTTAACCAGTTTTTTTAATTTTTCATCAGGATTTACCCGCGAAAAATCCCTTTCAATCTCCTTTTTCCAATCCATTAAGGTCAGCACTGCTTTATCTTTGTTATGCGTAATCAATTCCCCCCGCCTGGCTAGCCGCTTTGTATAGATTGAATGGGGTTCAAAAGACATTATGGTAAGGTATGAAATGGTGGATGTGATAATAAGTGGCAATAGAAGACCATACCCTCCTGTTATTTCTGCAATAAGAAAAATTCCTGTAAGAGGAGCATGCATAACACCAGCCATAAGGCCAGCCATTCCAACCAGAGTGTAGTTGCTTTCAGAAAGATTTACAAAGGGCAAACCGTTTAATAATTTAGCGAAAAAATATCCAACAAATCCCCCTGTAAACAGAGAGGGTGCAAAAATACCTCCTACCCCACCTGCCCCTGTTGTGGAAGCCATTGCTACAACTTTAAGAAGAATTATTAAGCCTAGGTACACTAAGAATAAGTTTCTATTCTCAATGATGGAATAAAACAGGCTTTTCTCAACAACTTGAGATTCCTGTCCATTTAACAGAGCTGAAATAGAATCATAGCCCTCACCATATAGTGATGGGAAAAGAAATATTAATACTCCAAGTATTAAACCTCCCGTTATAACCCTAATAGATGTTCTTTTAATGGATGATATTTTTGACTCTACGAATAAAGTTGTTCTGGTAAAATAGAAAGAAATTAGTCCTGTAAAAATTCCTAAAAGAATAAAATAGGGAATATCATTTAGTGTGTAAGCTTCTGTCAGATTAAATGAAAATAGGACGCTTTTTCCCATTAGGAAGAAAGTAACCATAGTTCCCGTAACTGCTGATATTAATAAAGGAACGATAGATGAAAGAGTGAGATTTAACATAAGAACCTCCAGGGTAAAAACAACACCGGCAATTGGTGCCTGAAAAATACCTGCAATAGCACCTGCAGCTCCACATCCCAGAAGTAGTGTTCTATCTTTATAATTCAATCTGAGCCACTTACCAAGAGAAGATCCCAATGAAGCACCAGTTAAAACAATTGGAGCCTCAGAACCAACAGATCCACCAGAACCAATTGTAATGGCACTGGCAACCATAGATGAATAATTATTGTGGAATTTTAAGATACTATTCTTTTTCGAAATTGAAAAGAGTATTCGAGTTATCCCATGTGAAATATCATCACGCAAAACAAAACGGACAAACAAAGCCGTTAAGATAATCCCAAACAAGGGAAAAGCAAGATACCAGAAACTTCCCGAACCAATATCAATCCAGTCAGTGAGTAGCTTATCGATAAAATGAATTGTATTTTTTAATAACACAGCAGCAAGACCACTAAGCAAACCTACTACAAAACTCAATATCAATAAAAACTGGCGAGGTGGAATATGCTTAATACGCCAAACATGAATGGTATGATATATCCCCGAAAACTTCATAATTCAGCAAAAGTAAGGAATATTTCAGGGATTATCAGGAAATAAGTTAGTCCTCAGAAAATTCTTTAATAAGAGACCTGTACTTTGAAAAAACATTTGCTCTTGATACAAAGCCAACATAGATACCATTATCTAAAACCGGGAGGTTATAATGATTTGACTTTTGAAATTTCTGGGCCACTTCCTCCATAGACTCACCCGGGCTTACAGAAGGCTGAGGCATAAACATAAAATCTCTTACATATGTATTGTCATATAATTCAGGCTTGAAAACCATGTGCCTTATATCGTTAAGCCAAACTACTCCCATGAGGTTCTTTTCTGAATCAATAACCGGAAAAACATTCCTCTGAGATTTCGAAATTACCTGGACGAGGTCTCCCAGTGTTGCATCAGGGCTTATGGGTTGAAAATTCATTTCAATAAGATCAGAAACCTCCATTAAAGACAGAACAGTTTTATCCTGATCGTGGGTAAATAACTCTCCGCGTCTGGCCAGCTGGTATGTGTAAACTGAAGTCTGACGGTTTAATCGAATAGTAGCATAGGAAATGGTCGCTGTTATCATCAAAGGCATAAGAAGCGCATAGCCACTTGTTATTTCTGCAATTAGAAAAATTCCTGTTAAAGGAGCGTGTATTACCCCGGAAATAAGACCACCCATAGCCACCAGAGCAAAGTTCTTTTCCTGAAGATTTGCACCGAAGTAGTTCATTACCGTTGCAAATAAAAGACCTGTATTTGCTCCTACGAAAAGAGATGGAGCAAAAACACCTCCTATACCTCCTCCTCCAAAAGTTGCAGATGTAGCAACTACCTTAAATAAAATCACCAGTAAAAGAATTCCGGAGATCAAAAGGAAGGTAGGTTCAAAATTATTGTAAATAGTATTTTCAAATAGATAATCGGTATTTCCCTGTAATGCACTATTTATCACCTCATATCCTTCACCATACAGTGATGGAAAAAGAAAAACAAGCAATCCTAAACTTGCACCTCCCAATAGAATTTTTATAATCCGGTTATGAATTTTCTTAAATATCCCGGCAATGAAAATGTACACCCTGGTAAAATAAAGTGAAGCAAGCCCGGTAATAATTCCTAAGACAATATAGTATGGGATTTCCGATAGGTTAAATTTGTCAACAATATGGAAAGAGTAGAGAGTATTCTGGCCAAGAAAAAAATAGGATGTTAATGCTCCTGTAACAGAAGATATTAGCAGTGGTATTACTGAGGTCATAGTAAGATTAATCATAATAACCTCAAGTGCAAATACAATTGCTGCAATAGGAGCCTTAAAAATTGCTGCCATTGCTCCTGCTGCCGCACAACCCAACATGAGAGTTACCTGCCGATAATTTAACCTTAACAACCTGGAAAGATTGGATCCAATAGCTGCTCCTGTTGCCAGAGTCGGGCCCTCCAATCCAACCGACCCACCAAATCCAACTGTAATCGAGCTGCCAATTATCGAGGAAAAAATATTATGAGTTTTTATTCTTCCGTTCCTCTTCGAAATGGAGTATAAAACTGTCGGTATACCATGATCGACATTTTGTCTTAAAATAAATTTTACAAACAAGGCAACTAAAAACAGCCCAATAATTGGTAAAACCAGGTAAAGAAAAAAATGGCCACTTATTTCAACCCTGCTTTCAAGCAAATTTCTTATCAGGTGAACGAGGTTCTTAATTACCACTGCGGCTACTCCCGACAAAAATCCTATAACGGCACTGAGGATCATCACAAAGTTTTGATCATTCATGTTCCTGATCCGCCACTTATATAATCTTAGCAGAATCCTCTTTGTTTGCATAGCCAACAAAGATAATACCCTGATTTAAATGAACATTAAAATTTTCCTATTTTTATGTATTAATATAAAGTCAAAAAAGGAGAACTTAAATCTTATGAAATCAATTAAAACCAGAGTTTCTGAATTATTTGGAATAAAATACCCAATTATCCAGGGTGGGATGGTCTGGTGTTCGGGTTGGGAATTGGTTTCAGCTGTCAGCAATGCAGGAGGTTTAGGCTTGATTGGATCAGGATCAATGAACCCGGAAATACTATCAGAACATATTTATAAAGTAAAACATGCCACTTCACTACCTTTTGGAGTGAATGTACCCCTTATCTCTGATTTTGTCGAAGATATTATGGATGTAATTATAAGAGAAAAGATAAAAATTGTATTTACATCCGCAGGGAATCCCATGAGGTGGACTAGCATATTGAAAGAACAAGGGATTATAGTGGCTCATGTTGTTGCAAACAGCAAAAATGCGGTGAAGTGTGAGTCAGCTGGTGTGGATGCTTTGGTTGCGGAAGGATTTGAAGCAGGGGGCCACAATGGTCGAGAGGAAACTTCTACCTTTGCCCTTATCCCTATTGTTAGGAAAAAGATATCAATCCCCTTAATTGCTGCTGGTGGCATTGGAACAGGGAGTGGCATCTTAGCTGCATTATCACTTGGTGCGGAAGGAGTTCAGATTGGTTCATTATTTGCTGCTTCTACCGAATCTTCAGCACACAAAAACTTTAAAAAGAAAATAATTGAAGCAAATGAAGGAGATACTGAATTAACAATGAAACAGTTAATCCCTGTTAGATTATTGAAGAATGAATTTTATCAAATGGTAAAGAATGCTATTGAAAAAGGCGCCGGAAAATCCGAACTGATTGAAATTCTTGGTAAAGGCAGAGCCCGAATGGGAATGTTTGAAGGAAATCTGGAAGAAGGAGAACTGGAAATCGGACAGGTTTCCTCATTAATCGATGAAGAGCTATCGGTTCTATGAAATATTTAAGAAACTGGATAAAGAGTTTAGAGAAGCAAAACTTGATTTATTTAGAACAATTAAATAATCTTGCAAACCGTTACCATGATGAAAAGTCCTAAGTTAGATCATTGACTTATTGCATTAAGAAACAGCAAATAATTTGAAGCATTATTTCCTTATATTATTTTTATCGTCTTATTTTTTGACTAATATTTCAGGGCAAGTTCCGGATAGCCCTGAAAATTTTTATGTTAGTATAATTCCTGAAATAGGATTTAGTAACTTTTCATGGACACAACCAGATACATCTGATGTTGATGGGTATTTCATTGGTTTTTTCTACGATATTCAACAAGCTTACCTTCCTATTGATACCATTTGGGGAAAAGAGATAAATGAATGGCTGTGGAAAACCACAAATGGCCGATTGCGACCAGAGATCTATTCTATTTCTGCCATTAACTATGACCCAGATCTAGATACTTTCAGGCTAAGTAAATGGTCTGATCCTTGCAGTCCTGTGTGGATTCCTCCTCCCTTAACACTTGATGAGTGCACAAATTCTGTAGATATAACATGGACTCCATATAAAGGATGGTATGAAAATTTAATCTCTTATACTATATATAAAGATTATTTACCATATGACACTGTTCCAGGAAATATAAATCATTATAATGATTTCAATATTGAATCAGATTCCGCATATATTTATCATATAGAAGCAAATAACATTAATGGATTAAAGTCCACCTCATATACAAACTCTATCGTTGTTCATATCAAGGATCCACCAGCTTATTTAAATGCTATTGGAACAACTTATTATGGTTTAAATCAAGTTGAAATCTCTTTTATTATTGATCCAAGTTCCGAGTTTGATAAATACTGTTTAATTCGAGGTGAATCTAAATACATTATAAATGACACTGTTAGCTTCAAAAATCAGTCAGGTGGGGGAGTAATGGCATTTCAAGATGAATTAGATAAGGAAATACCTTATTACTATCAACTTTTATGCTTGAATAGTTGCGGACAGGCTATTCAAAATTCAAATATTTCATCTACTATTTTTTTGGAAGGTAAAAGTAATGGATTATTTAATATTCTTTCTTGGAATAAATATGAAGAATGGACAGCCGGAGTTGATAAATATTATATATACAGAAAAGCCGGAAACAGTGAATTTGAAGTTATTGATTCTATAGCCCCAACTGATACAATTTATACTGATAACATCAGCGAGATAATCTACAATATCGACCAGGCCGAATTTTGTTACTACATTTCAGCAAAGGAGGGAGCAGGAAACCCTATTGGTTTGCAAGGCCTGAGTCAGTCAAACACTATTTGCCTGTATCCTGAACCAGTAGTTCATATGGCAAATGCTTTTACACCCAACGGAGATGATATTAACGATGAGTTTAAACCTATATTAACTTTTACGCCAAAAGAATACTATTTCATTGTCAGAAGTCGTTGGGGAAATATTTTATTTGAGACCGAGGATCCGAATGCACCCTGGGATGGCACTTATAAAGGTGCCTTTGTAAATGAAGGAGTTTTTGTTTATTATCTAAAAGTTATCGATCAAAATAATCAGGTAATAGAAAAAAATGGCCAGGTAATGGTTCTCTATCCATCCAATTAAAACTTAACTGAAATCCTTTTCCTCATTTGAAAAAATATCCTTTTTTCCAGAACCTGGATGAATAATTCAGGCAAAGCAGGTTTAATCCGAATAAAAAATAACTAATTTTGTTGTTGATCAGATTATAATATTTCAATGTCTATCCTTTCAGAATTCGATAAGAAATTAATAAAGAAGCAGTTTAATGAGCTTTGTGACAATTGTCCCAGAGTTACCAGTAAATCTGACAAGGAATTGATTCGGAAAGCCTTCAAGTTTGCCAATGAGGCACATAAAAACATGAAGAGAAAATCAGGGGAACCTTATATCTTTCATCCGATTGCAGTCGCCAGGATTGTATCTGAAGAAATGGGTCTTGGTACCATTTCAATTTGTTCAGCATTGTTGCATGACGTGGTTGAGGACACTGAGTATACTCTCAAAGACATTGAAAATCAGTTTGGGAAGAAAATTGCAGCTATAATTGATGGTTTAACTAAGATAGCCGGAGTTTTTGACACAGATTCTTCTCTGCAAGCTGAAAATTTCCGCAAAATGCTTCTCACCCTATCTGATGATGTAAGGGTTATCCTGATAAAGCTGGCAGATCGTCTTCACAATATGAGAACGCTGGCTCCTATGCCCCCCAACAAACGCGTTAAGATATCTGGTGAAACAACTTATTTATATGCTCCTCTTGCTCATCGACTTGGTCTATATGCAATTAAAACAGAACTTGAAGACCTCAGTCTCAAATACAGGTATCCGAAAATTTACAAGGAGATTGAGAAAAAAATTGAGTTGAATGAGAAAAAAAGAATAACAGAAATAAGTAAATTTTCCCTTCCGATAATCCACAGATTAGATCAGAGTAATTTAATATACGAAATAAATGGAAGGCCAAAATCAATATACTCCATATGGAACAAGATGCAAACAAAAAAAGTATCTTTTGAGGAAGTATATGACCTTCTGGCTATTCGAATAGTATTCGAGCCCCTAAAAAATTATCCTGAAAAAACTCAATGCTGGAATATATATTCTATTATAACCGATATTTATGTCCCAAAGCCTGATCGATTACGTGATTGGGTAAGCAAACCAAAAGCCAATGGTTACGAAGCCCTGCATGCAACTGTAATGGGTCCACAGGGAAAGTGGGCTGAAGTCCAGATCCGATCATCACGAATGAATGAAATTGCAGAGCGAGGATATGCAGCCCATTGGAAGTATAAGGGAGAACATACACAGGAAACAGAGCTGGACCTATGGATAAAAAAAATCAGAGAGTTATTGGAAGACTCCAACTCCAATGCTCTTGAATTCATTGATGAGTTTAAACTCAACCTTTTCTCTTCAGAGATAATGGTATTTACGCCAAAAGGTCATATGAAAGCATTGCCTAAAAATGCTACCGCACTGGATTTTGCATACGAAATTCACTCAGAAATTGGCAACACAGCCATTGGTGCCAAAGTAAATCATAAATTAATGCCACTTAATACGCAATTAAAAAGTGGAGACCAGGTAGAAATTATTTCTTCAGACACCCAGAAGCCCCAGATGGAATGGATGGATTTTGTTATAACAGCTAAGGCAAAATCGAGAATTACCAAAACGCTAAAAGCAGAAATAAAGAATCGAATTCAGGTTGGAAAAAAAATACTGGAAAAAGAATTAAAAAATCTCAATGTTCATCCATCATCAAGGGTTTTTAAGAAACTTCTCCCTGCATATGAAGTACTGAACAAGGATGAACTTTACAGTAAAATCGGAAGCTCAATTATTTCATTGGATGATCTTAAGAAGGTATTAAAAAAGAAAACAAAGAATAAATGGATCCAATATTGGATTCCCCAATTTGGGAAGCAAAAAGAGGAGAAGAAAGATAATGAAAACCCGAAAAAATTTGATTATAAAAGTCCGTTTGTTATTAGAGAATACACCAATGATAACGATTTTACCTACAAGCTTGCCGAATGTTGCAACCCAATTCCCGGGGATGATGCCATTGGTTACAGAGATGATAGTGAAATCTTATTGATTCATAAATCTAAGTGTCCCCAGGCAGTAAAGCTTTTGTCCAGTCAGGGTAATAAGGTCGTTTCCGCCAAATGGACAACACACAAAATCCTTTCATATCTTGCCAAAATCAGTGTAGTCGGAATTGATAAAATTGGCATGATAAATGATATTACCAGTATAATTTCCAAAGAGTTAAGCGTGAATATCCGGACTGTAAACTTTGATGTTCACGATGGTATCTTCGAAGGTTTGATAGACTTGTACGTACATAATACAGCTGACCTCAACAATTTAATCATGAACCTCAGCAAGATAAAAGGTATCGATAAAGTAAAACGGGAAGAAATTATTGGCACCTGATTTAAATTAATTCTAAACAAGCCCTTATTTTTAAATAAATTAATTAAATTTAACCCGGTTAATTTGAGTTTAACCAGGTATTGATAGAAATGTTTAATTAATGTGAATTGTATATGATAAGTGAAGATACTAAACAGACTGTAAAACAGATTTTCACTGAATATCTTGAGAAAAAAGGTCACAGGAAAACACCTGAAAGGTATGCAATACTGGATGAAATTTATTCCAGAGACGGGCATTTTGACATTGAATCGCTCTATATTTTTATGAAAAATAAAAATTACAGGGTAAGCCGTGCAACTTTATATAACACTATTGAATTGCTCCTTGACTGCAATCTGGTGATAAAGCATCAATTTGGAAAAAATATTGCCCAGTTTGAAAGAGCCTATCAATGCAGCCAGCATGATCACCTTATTGATATGGAATCAGGAAAAGTAGTAGAATTTTGCGATCCCAGGATTCATGAAATTATTAAAACTGCATGTGAATTAAATAATTTCAAACCTTTATATCATTCTCTTTATATTTATGGTGTTGGCGAATCAAATTCAAAAGAGAAAAATAAATAAGGATCCTATATAAATTTGTAAAAAATTATATCCCATTCTCCTCCCATATTGGGAGGTTTTTTTTTGTAAATTGGTTAAAATGCCATCACCAATTTACTGAAAAGATTTGTAACTTGCAGCCGTTTTTTGTTAAATGAAATTTTGGTATTAAATGAAAATGGATGTTCTCTTAGGCCTACAATGGGGCGATGAAGGAAAAGGAAAAGTAGTTGATGTTTTAACGCCTGATTACGATATAATTGCACGATTTCAGGGGGGACCCAATGCTGGCCATTCTCTCGAGTTTGAAAATACAAAACATGTTTTGCATACCATTCCATCCGGTATTTTTCATACTGACAAGGTGAACATTATAGGAAATGGGGTAGTTATTGACCCCATCATTTTTAAGGAAGAAATTGCTGAATTGATGAATGGTGGTATTGAAATGCCAAAAAATTTATTGATCTCACGAAAAGCTCATCTAATTCTTCCTACACATAGACTTCTTGATGCTGCATCTGAAGCTTCAAAAGGAATAACCAAGATAGGTTCAACACTTAAAGGGATTGGGCCAACATATATGGATAAAACTGGTCGAAATGGCCTTCGCGTGGGTGATATAACAAAACAGAATTTCAAAGAAAAATATAACTTTTTGAAGAATAAGCACTTTTCACTTCTATCTCAATTTGAATTTCCCTTTGAGGAAGAACTTGAGAAGACTGAATTACTTTGGCTTGAAAGCATTGAGTACCTGAAACAATTTGAACAGATTGATTCAGAATACCAGGTAAATAATTACATTGCTGAGAACAAATCTATCTTAGCTGAAGGAGCTCAGGGAACTTTACTAGATATTGATTTTGGTTCATACCCTTATGTTACTTCATCGAATACGGTCTGTGCCGGCGCTTGTATTGGTCTTGGAGTAGCGCCAGGAAGAATTGGCGAAGTAATTGGCATTTTCAAAGCTTATTGTACAAGGGTGGGAAGTGGCCCTTTTCCTACTGAACTTGAAGATAATACAGGCGAACAACTCAGAACCAATGGCAGGGAGTTTGGCGCAACCACAGGTCGGCCAAGAAGATGCGGCTGGTTAGACCTGGTGGCTTTAAAGTATGCTGTAATGCTTAATGGAGTTACACGATTAATAATGACCAAAGCCGATGTTTTGTCTGGCTTCAACACAATTAAAATTTGCACCTCATACAAGACCAAAACGAATGAAACAAATACCTTTCCGTTCGAAATTGATCCTGATCTTGAACCTGTTTATTCTGAGTTCCCAGGATGGAAGGAAGACATTTCCGGAATAACCAGTTTTGAGAACTTGCCTGTTGAGTTAAGAAATTACATCGATTATATTGAACAAGAAGTAAAAGTACCAATAGTAATAATCTCAGTAGGGCCAGACCGGAAAAATACCATCTTCAAAAAAAGCTGACTCTTATTTTCTACAAAAAAATCCTTTCTTACTGGCAAAAGTAGCTTTACTCTCATTTCATTTTCAATTGGATTTTTGAAATAATTATTGTAACTTATGGGTAACTAATTATGATGTAATAAATCAAATTAAATTGCCAGTAAAATGATAATTCATCCAGCCAAATATGCTCGTGAAAGAGAAAAGGAACGTGAAAAATCAAAGGGATCTAAAGGAGTTATTGTAACAATCTCCAGAGAATTTGGTTGCCCGGCTAAAATCATAACCAAAGATCTGATTTCCCTAATAAATAAATCCTCGGAACAGAAGTGGACAAGTGTAAGCAAGGAGATACTTGCTGAATCAGCTAAGACTTTGGGTATACCTCCAAGTGAAATTAAATACTTTTTTGAATATCATGAACAGGGTGTGTTTGATGGTATTCTGAATACAATTGCAAAGTTTTATATAAGTGACCGGAAGATATATTCTGCAGTGGAAAAAGCAATCAGTTCAATCGGGAATAATGGTAATGTGGTGATTGTTGGTCGTGGTGGTGCAGCCATCTGCAAAGATTTTAATAAAGCATTGCATGTAAGACTTATGGCGCCTTTGGATTGGAGAATTGAAAAGGTAATGGAATATTACAAAATTGGCAGAAAGCAAGCAGTTGATTTTGTGCAGGATTACGATTCAAAAAGGCAAAAATTCATTAGCCATTTCTCAAAAGAAGGATTGACTAATTCATTGTTTGATGTAATATACAACTGTAAATCATTTTCAAAAAAAGAAATTGTTCAATCCATTTTTAAACAAATGAAAACTAAAAAGCTGATAAAATAATCAGCTTTTGGTTCATGCAGATTTCAAAATAACTTATTGATTAATTCAAAGGATAAATATAAAGCCAGGCTTCAAAATCAACTGTATCTTTAAATCTTTCTAACAAAAGGACAGCCTCAGATAGATTTTCAAGGTCCATAGCCGATACCAGATCGAAGCCATTATCAGCAGTGTATATCTTTGCATCATAACCCTGTGAAATATAGTATTCAGTATGAGCCCTGGCATATTCAGGAGTTATGAAACTACCAACTATAATGTGGTATTTTGTACTTCCCTCCATGATCTCAAAGTCAGCAGTTGCCCTTGCTATTGAGTCCAATCTTGCCTGTTCAAGCGCTAATTCAAGTTCAATTGCTTGCACCGTTTTAATTGAGTCTGCAATGCGGGTACTATCTCTCATTCGTTGGTATGCCTCCTGTTCGGAATTTTGCTTTCCTTTGTTACAGGCCGGAAATAAGAATATCACAATTGAGAATAACAAAACAACTTTTTTCATGTCTCTATATATTTGATTAGTACAAATTTACAAAAATCATTTGAGGATTCAATACATCCTGTCTTTAATTTAATAAACCTGTCTGGATTAAGAGGAAAATACAACAGAAAAAAATTTATATCTTGCGGCACAAATCCCAAAATCCCAATTTAATGAGAACAATTATAAATTTTTTTGAAGAAAGTGTTAAAAAGTTTGGTGATAATATTTATATGTGGGAAAAATCTGATGGACAGTACAAAGGAGCCACCTATAAAGAAATTCATAAAAAAGTCCAACTTTTTGGGGCAGGACTAATGAGTCTGGGAATAAAAAAGGGCGAAAGAATTGGGTTGGCTGCTGACGGAAGAAACTCCTGGATTATTTGTGAATTAGGCATTCTATATGCTGGTGCAGCCGATGTTCCAATGTCAATTCGACTTTCATCAGATGAAATTAAATTCAGGCTGGAACACTCTGGGGCTACTATGGTAATAGTTTCAAAACAACAAGTGCCAAAAGTAAAAGGGATGATCGATTCAGTGAAAAACCTGAACAAGATTATATACCTTGATCCATATGAGAAATCGGATAATACTCAAATTCATTATGATGATATTCTTGCGCTAGGCAAAGAGTATCTTAAAACCAATAAGGCCAAATTCGAAGAAAGATGGCAATCTGTTCAGGAAGACGACATGGCTAACGTTACCTACACGTCTGGTACTACTGCCGATCCAAAAGGGATAGTCCTGTCTCATTTAAATTACGTTACAAATGCTAAACAGATTTACACATTAATTGAAATCCCGGAACATTTCAGAATTCTCTTAATGCTTCCATGGGATCATGCATTTGCCCACACATGTGGTCTATATGGCTTTATGGGCAAAGGAGCAAGTATAGCTTCAGTTGAAATAGGCTCCACGCCATTGGAAACATTGAAAAATATCCCCAGGAACATTAAAGAAATTAAGCCTCATATGCTCATGAGTGTCCCTGCATATGCAAAAAATTTTAGAAAAAATATAGAAAAAGGTATTCAGGAAAAGGGGCCTTTTATCGAAAAATTGTTTAATCATGCCCTAAAACTTTCCTACTCATACAACCGTGATGGTTTTAATAAAGCCAAAGGTTTTGGCAAATTAAAACTACCCTTGCTAAAACTTTATGACAAGATTATTTTCCAAAAAATCAGAGAGGGATTTGGAGGAGATCTGGAATATTTTATTGGAGGGGGTGCATTACTGGATATAGAACTTCAGCGGTTCTTTTACGCACTCGGAATCCCCATGTATCAAGGGTATGGCTTAACAGAAGCCGCACCGGCCATATCTTCAAATACTGCTACACGTCATAAGCTTGGTAGTTCCGGGTACCTCGTTAAATATCTCGACTTAAAAATTTGTGATGAAGATGGTAAAGAACTTGCTTTGGGCGAAAAAGGTGAAATAGTCGTCAGAGGAGAAAATGTAATGTTGGGATATTGGGATAATGAGACTGCTACAAAAGAAACCATAAAAGATGGCTGGCTGCATACAGGTGATATGGGATATATGGACGAGGATGGATTTCTATATGTACTTGGAAGGTTTAAAAGTCTGTTGATTTCTGATGATGGGGAAAAATATAGCCCAGAAGGAATTGAGGAAGCTTTAACCGATCAATCTAAGTATATAGATCAATGTACACTTTTCAATAATCAAATGCCATATACTGTAGCTTTGGTTTACCCCAATAAAGATGCAATAAAACGTTGGCTTGATGAAAACAACCTTAACCCAGATTCCGATGAAGGAATTGAGGCTGTTGCCAATCTGATAAGGTCAGAAATCAACAAGTACAGAAAAGGAAATGAGTTCGAGGATATGTTTCCACAACGTTGGTTGCCCGCAGCAATTGGGATACTTTCAGAGGGATATACAGCTGAAAATCATTTGTTAAATTCGGTTATGAAAATGGTCCGTGGCAAAATTGAAGAAAAATATGGTGATCTAATTAATTTCTTATATACTCCACCTGCAAAAGAGGTGACTAATAATCAAAATCTTGAAGCAATAAGAAAGCTGTTTCAATAATTGTAGAATCCTGCAGTATTAGATCAGAATCCCTGATCGAAACAAAATAGCAGAAAATTCGTTACTAGTATTGTCTGCTCCTTACTCTATTTCCTGATTCTTTTTATATGAAGGATAGGTTTTTTTATATTTTCAAAATCCGGAGGATATCTTCATTTGTCTTCCTGGCATTCCTATGTAATATTAGCATACAGATATTTGCCCAGGAAGGTATACCATTTATGACCAATTTCAATATTCCTAGCGAGTTTAGCTCGCAGAATTGGGGTATGGTACAAGAGGAAAACGGGGCATTGTTATTTGCAAACAGAAGAGGAATTATAAGTTTTAATGGTGTCGACAGCGAAGGATGGAAATACCTGGAACCAGACATAATTCCTTATTCTATTGCCAAAGACCCATTTACAGGGAAAATTTATGTGGGCAGCAATAGTGATTTTGGATTTATTGAGAGAAATAAGTTCGGAGACTTTGAATATTCCTCCCTGGCTGAAAAGGATATGCATTATGGTGAAATAACTGACATAGCCTTCACCGAAGAAGCTATCTACTTCTATAGTGCCTCCTGTATTGCAAAACTCGAAAAAAATTCTCCTGGCAGTGCAGTTTGCCTTGAGAGTAAACAAGGGGAAGTATTTGCTGGCTTTTTTGTTCATAAATCAAAATTGTATGTAAATATTAAACAAAAGGGCATATATCTTGAGAAAAACAACTCACTGCTTCCAATATCAGAAGGAAGTTTACTTGATAATGTCTCCATTTCTTTTTTCCTACCTTTTAATGATAATGAAACACTTGTTGCCACCAGCAACAGTTTCCTGTACCTCTTCAATGGTCATGAATTTAAAGATTATGTAATTAAGGATGAAGACTATATATTCAATGCAGTAGTTTCAGATGGAATTAGAATTTCTGATAATCGAATAGCCCTTGCTACTCTTACAGGCGGCTGTTTAATAATTGATACAAAATCAAATGAAACAAATTTTATCCTTAATTATCAATCAGGTTTACCAGATGATGAAATATATGCAATTGCAAGCGATAAGGGAAATGGACTTTGGTTAACACATGAGTTTGGTGCCACAAGAATTGATCTTAATCTTCCGGTAAGACAGTACAATTCTTTCCCTGGACTCGAAGGCAACCTTTCAGAGGTAATCCAATTCAAGGGAAAAATATATGTTTCTACTAGTGAAGGTGTATTTTACCTTGAAAAAGTAAGAAACTACAGCCAGACAATGATTACTGTTGAAAAAAGCCAGATTAAAACCCAGGATCAAATAAAAATTGAATCAAATAACGATGCAGAGACTGGCCTTGTTAAAAATGGGCATACCAAACAAGTAAATGGTTCAGCCAACAATAAGGAAAAAAAGGGATTTTTTGCCAGACTCTTCAACAAAAAAGACAATTCTAAGGAAGAAGACAAGAGTAAGGCGAATGAAAAACCAGAAATTATTGAGCCTAATTTAATTTATTCACCAACACCTTCAAGGCAAAAATATACCAGAAAAAGTATAAGGAGATTGGAATCAATTTCTTACAAATTTTCAAAGGTTGCCAATCTAAATGCAAAATGTAAACAACTTATATCCTTTAAAGGTCGCCTACTGGTTGCTTCAAATATCGGACTTTTCCAGATCGTAAATTACAAAAGTGAATTTATAATTGGAAATGCTTACATAAATTCAATATATCCTTCCATTTCATATCCTGATCGACTTTATGTTGGAACCCACACCGGGCTGAAAACTGTTGATTTTATTGACGAATCTGTTATAGTTAACCACAATTACCTCCCTCTTGAGTCACCAGTATATTCAATACTTGAGAACAACAACAGTTTATGGCTTGGATCTGATACAAAGGCAATATTAACCATACCTGCAAAAGTTAAGCCTGCAGTTCAAAAGGAATATGAAATTTCTTCTCTCTATTCCGAAAATGTATTTGTAAAAGACATTGCTGGAGAATCAACTTTTTTTACATCTTCCGGTATCTTCAGATTTAATGATGAAGAGGACAAAATAGAAAGAATGAATTCTCCACTTTTCAATAACATGGAGTTTATTCGTTACATTTTTCCCAGGGATGGAAGTATCTGGGTAAACGACCGAGGCACATGGATTACCTTAAATCAAAAAGACGAGATTGAATCTAGGCAGGTTACTTATTTAAGGTTGTTTGAGAATATAAGATACTTGAAGTCTGATGAGAATAAAAATCTCTGGGTAATTGATGGACTTAACCACATAAGCCAAATATTATATACTGACAGTCTTCCTCAAAAAGAAAGTGCAAATGTTTATATTGAAAATATTATAAACAAAAATGGAGAGAGGCTATCATTGAATAATCTCAACCTTGAAAAGGAGGAGCTTCCATTAAGGGTATCCATTCTCACACCGTTTTATCTAAGACCTGAGCTAGTTGATCATCAGTATTATATCGAAAATTTTGATCAGGATTGGAGATCATGGACAGATGACAGATATATAGAGATCCCTTATCTTCCTCCAGGTGATTATAAACTTCACATACGTGCAAGAAATGTTCTTGGTAAAATAAGTTCAGCTGTAGTGACTGATTTTTATATTAAAGAACCAAAGCCTGCTTTTACTGATTCTATTTGGTTTTACATTCTTATTGCTTTTGGTATTCTAGGTTTTCTTTACTTAATTGTCATTCTCAGAGAGAGAAAACTTCTAAGTGACAAAAAAATCCTGGAATCAAAAGTGTTGGAAAGAACTGAAGAAATTGCCCGACAAAAAGGGGAAATAGAAAAACAGAAGGATGAAATTAGTCATCAAAAACAGGAGATGACTGATAGTATTGCCTATGGCAAAAGAATTCAGTCAGCTATTTTACCTCCTAAGGATACCTTGAGAGAAATTATGCCTGAATTCTTCATTTATTATAAGCCCAGGGATATTGTAAGTGGAGATTTTTACTGGGTAAGTGAAAAAGACAATAAAGTTATCATTGCTGTGGCAGATTGCACCGGACATGGAGTACCAGGTGCATTTATGAGTATTCTTGGGAATTCCCTTTTGGATGAAATTAGAAATAACTATAAAATCACCACTGCCAGCACAATTCTAAATAGGTTAAGAAGAAACCTAAAAGTAGCCCTTCATCAAACAGGTAGGGATTACGAGACCAAAGATGGAATGGATATGAGTTTGTGTATTTTTGACAAAAAATCCTATTTGTTGCAATTTGCAGGAGCATATAATCCACTTTATATAATCCGGGATGGTGAATTGAGGATAATCAATGGAGATAAAATGCCTATTGGAATTCATTATCAAAAAGAAACCCCATTTACAAATCATAAGATCAGGCTTAAATCTCAAGACTCTATTTACTTATTTACTGATGGCTACACAGATCAATTTGGCGGACCAGAGGATAAGAAATATAAGATAATTCGTTTTAGAAACCTTCTATTGAAAATTCATCGAAAATTAATGCACCAGCAGAAAAAGATAATTGCAAGAGAATTAAATGAATGGATGGGAAATAACGACCAGGTTGATGATATATTAATAATGGGACTCCGAGTTAAATAATAAATATATAGTTCCACAATAATTACAATCTGTTGTATAATATGAATGATAACTTTTACTGTAACAAATAATACATAATATACCTATTTTTGATATGTTCGGTGCTTTTAACATGAAAAGGTACACATATAAACAAGTTACCACCAATGCCCGAAAACCAGATTGTCTGTATGTTTTTCAATGTTTATTATACAATTTAGATTTTAAATGTAAAGTTTTTTGCAATTTCTATACAGAATAGTTTATCTTTGTATAGATAATTTAATAATCTTTACATAATGAAAAATTGGAAACTAGCTGAACTGCCGTTAAATATTGATTTAGAGACTAAAAAGGTTTTAAAAGCTTTGCCATCAGCACACGCTGCCTTGGCAGAATTGAAAGGGATTGGATCTACTATTCCGAATCAAAGTATCCTAATAAATACTCTTGGATTACAAGAAGCAAAAGACAGTTCTGCCATTGAGAATATTATAACAACACATGATGATTTGTATAAGTCAGAGCTAAACTTGGATTCATTTAGATCTCTCAATGCCAAGGAAGTTCAGAATTATATTTCTGCACTTAAGAAGGGATTTGAATTGATAACCAAAACTAAGCTGTTAACAAATAAGACTATTCTACAAATTCAGGAAGTGCTTGAGGACAATAAGGCAGGATTTAGAAAATTGCCAGGAACAGCCTTGAAAAATGCTGCTTCTGGAGAAACAATTTATACACCACCTCAAGATTACGAGGATATATTGAATTTAATGGGAAATCTTGAAAAGTATATCAATAATTCGGATATGCAAGATTGTGACCCATTGATAAAAATGGCAATAATTCATTTTCAATTTGAAAGTATTCATCCTTTTTATGATGGTAATGGTCGTACAGGTAGAATAATTAATATTTTGTATTTGATAATAGAGGAACTGCAAACACTTCCAATTTTATACTTAAGTAAATATATCATTAAACACAAATCTGAATATTACAGATTCCTTCAAAAAGTGAGAGATGAGAACTTATGGGAAGATTGGATTCTATTTATGATAAAAGGAGTTGAAGAAACATCAAGAGAAACTATTAATCTGACTTTTAAGATTAAACAATTAATGCTTGATTTCAAACATAGACTTAGAGATAATTATAAATTTTATAGTCAGGATTTATTAAATAATTTATTTAAACATCCTTATACAAAAATTGAATTTATAGTCAATGATTTAGGTGTTTCCAGATTAACAGCAGCTAATTATTTAAATAAATTATCTGAAGATAAATTGCTTAGGAAAGAAAAATTAGGAACAGGGAATTACTATATAAATGAAGAGCTATTTGAACTTTTAACTAAACGATACTAAGCACTGGTGGTAACATATCTAGTTCAACATTTAACTGCTCAATTAATCTCTCTTGAGTAGTCCTAATAAACTCACTCTCACCCTCTATAAAACAGTCCTGTAGATCTTTAATACTGTTCTTATATGCTGTACGATGTCTAAGTAATTTATTACGCAAAGACAATAATTGACGTAACTGACCAACCTCTGGTGCATGGAGTTTTGTTGGAATGAGTTCATCTCGCCTTCGATGAGCATAATTGGCAATCATTTTGGCATCCTTCTTATCAGACTTGCCCCTGGTAAGCCCCCTGGATTGCTTTATATCCATAGCCGGTACCTTGGCAAAGACAATTGAGCTCTCACTCATGAAAATACTTAACAGCCAACTGTATCTTCCTGTGTGTTCAAAACAGAAAAAAAGGTGATCCCTGTTGCATTCCAGTTTTCTACAACAGGTCTCAAGTAGCTTTGCAAAACCTACTGGATTATTCTCAACAGTAAAGTGATATGATGCAGTCAAGATAAATACATCAAGAACATTTTTTGAGACATCAATACCGATTAATTCTTTGTTTTTCAAGCGGTCATATGCAATGCGGGGTTTGCTTGTGAGCTGAAAACTAGTACCTTTAATATACATTTTACTAATTCTGAAGGTAGTTGTTTATGTTATAGAACGTTAATTGCAATAACGCTGAACAGGTTATTATGCTTGCCCCACACTTGTATGTCTGACTATTTGATGGAAATATTTAAAAAAACAAAAACAGGTATTTTTTACAACTTGTTTTAAATGGGTACTAAAAAATGAAGCGTGTTTGGATTTTATTCTATTTAGGGTGGATTGAGAAAGAGTAATCTACTTCTATGCCATTTGGTAATTTAGGTATAGCAGCATGATATTGAAAAATAGAAAAAACTGCCCCAACAGTATCTACCAAAATATTTAGAGTATAATCTATTTGAGGGAATTCACAATTTAAATAAACCGTTTGTAATTCTAAAGTCCCATCTCCATTGACTCGTTTCTTACCCATAAGAAGGGTATAATCATCAAAATTCAAATTTGGCAAATCACAATTACAATCAACCAAAGCATCAAATTGGACTTGATTGTCTATTCTGAAGTATAAATTACCATAGATGTCTAATTCACCTATTCCCTCTTTCAACCAGCAATCTATTGAATCACTTAAAAAAACATCATCAAATGTCATTATTGGCAATTTACCAGATTCCATGCCTTCACATGGATCATCCTGCTCTTCGGAACATGCTATACATGTTATGATAAGAAGGAGAACTAAAATAAGTTTGAATATTTTATTCACCATAAGTAGTAGGAATTTGGGGCAAATATATTATAACAAAATTTATACCATTCTTGAACCCAAATGGTATATAACATTCTTGCGCTTGTGCAGTATAAAACATTGCATATGATCACATATTTGACGCAGGAATTAAAAAACTCTATACAAATATCCGTTGCAATCTGGTTAATCTCTTTTACTGTTAATAGGATGAATCTGTCCAATTGATTTAAAGGTTAAAAAAATTAGACTAATCAAAATGATAGAATTTTTCATTCCATATATGCTTAATTAGGTGAGATTAGAGTAAATTAATCAAGATTTTTTACCCTTTTCCACTCTTCCTTGAGAATTAATTTAGTTACTCCTAAAATCTCGTTTTTAATTCTTCATAGCATATTCCTTTAATCTGGCAGTTGCTATTCGAACATCTTAAATATGAATAGTCGTAACATGATGGATAATGGTGCAATAACTCCGAGTCACTATTCACAATTTTCCTTTTGAATTTATACCTCTTGGTGCTCTGTTCTGCGAATTATCTCATCCTGCAAATCCTCACCCAGATCGTTAAAATAATCACTATATCCGGCTACGCGCACAATTAGGTCACGATATTTCTCAGGATTCTTCTTTGCATCTTTTAAAGTTTCTGCATTTACAACATTAAACTGAATATGATGTCCATCCAAACGGAAATAAGATCGGACAAGATTTCCCACCCTGGCGATACTGGAATCATTCTCAAAAAATTGCGGGGCGAATTTCTGATTCAACAATGTTCCCCCCGTTTTGATTTGATCAATTTTTGCTGCAGAACGAATAACTGAAGTAGGTCCTTTCCTATCGCTTCCCTGTACTGGAGATATTCCTTCTGATAAAGGCTGATTTGCATTCCTTCCATCAGGAGTAGCACCAATCACACTGCCAAAATATACATGAGAAGTGGTTGGAAGCATATTAATTCTGAATGTGCCTCCCCGGGCAGTCGGCCTTCCATTTACAGAGTCATAGAACATTTCAAATACCTTAACTGCTTGTTCATCAGCATAGTCATCATCATTGCCAAACTTTGGAGTTTGATAGATAAACGAATGCTGCATTTTTTCCTTTCCTTTAAAATCATCTTTCAAGGCTTCGAGAAGTTCTGGCATGGATACTTTTTTAGTATCATATACATTGTGTTTTATAGAGGTAAAACTATCAGTCAAACTTCCAAGACCTACTCCCTGTATATAGCTGGTATTGTATCTGGCACCGCCAGCATTATAATCTATACCATTGCTTATGCAATCTTCAATTAACACGGATAAGAAGGGAGCAGGTAAATAACTGGCATATATCCGTTCAATAATATTATTTCCTTGAATTTTAATATCAATAAAATGATTCAATTGCTGAGTGTAAGCAATCAGTAGGTCATCAAAGTTTTTGAATTCAGCAGGATTTCCTGTTTGAAGACCAATCTGCTTGCCTGTGCGTTGATCATAACCATTATTTAGGGTAATCTCAAGAACTTTGGTTAAGTTAAAATATCCCGTTAAAAAATAAGCCTCCGTTCCAAATGCTCCACTTTCAACACATCCACTTGCACCACCATTTCTTGCGTCCTCAATGGATTTACCCTGCCTAACCAACTCCTGAATAATCGCATCGGTATTAAAAATAGAGGGTTGACCAAAACCTGTTTTTACAACTTTAATAGCACGTTGTAATAATTTCTCAGGATTCTTCTTGCTTATTTGCAACATCGAAGAAGGTTGGAGTAATCTCATTTCTTCAATTACGTCGAGGATAATAAAACTTAATTCATTTGAAGCATCAGAACCATCTTCCTTAACTCCACCGACATTTATAAGTGAGAAATCTGTATATGTATTGCTTTCAAGAGCGGTAACTCCAATTTTAGGCGGCGCAGGATGATTGTTAAACTTCACCCAGAAGCATTGAAGAAGTTCGTATGCTGAATCTTTTGTTAACGAACCATCATTAACTTCCTTTTCAAAAAATGGAAACAGGTGCTGATCAAGTCTGCCAGGATTAAACGAATCCCATGGATTCAATTCGGTAATCACCCCTAAATGTAAAAACCAGTAATATTGCAATGCTTCATGAAAAGTTTCAGGCGCATAAGCCGGAACCCTTGAACAAATATTAGACATATTCTCAAGTTCTATCTTCCGTTCGGGATCGGTTTCTTTTCCGGCTAAATCTTTTAATTTATTGGCATGCCGTTTTGCATAAGAGATTAAGGCTTCAGCAGCAATTTTCATTGCTTTGAGCTCTTCTCTTTTATCGTATGCTCTTAGATCATTAATAAAATCGAGTTTTTCTATTGATTCATTTATCTCATCAATAAATGACAACATTCCTCTTTTAAATACTTTGCCTCCAAGCACTGTATGGCCAGGTGATCGCTGTTCCTGGAATTCGGTAAAAATCCCAGCCCGATAAGCACTATGCCAATCAGAAGACATCGAATTCATTATCCTGTCTCTATTCGTCTTGCCTTTCCAGAAGGGTATGATTACATCCTCAAAAGCTTTCCTGGTTGGTTCATCAACTTTAAAAAATACTTTTTTTCTGGAATTCAATATTTCCAGATCCTCCAGAGAATGCAATGTAATTTCAGGATAAGTGGGCGTAGCTTTGGGCGCTGGACCCCGCTCCCCAACAATCAATTCCATATCATTAATACATATGTATTTATTTTCAAGTATGTATTTTAATGCTTGAGCCCGTTGGACAGGAATACTTACCTTACCAGCCTCATCACTTTTATAGTACTCAGTCACCAATAAACCTCTTTCAGCTGAAATTTTATTGACAGCAGTCAGACTTAATTCTCTTAATTTCTTAACTCGTTCTTTCATCTCTTTTAATTTATTTAAAAATAAAGAAACTGTAAATAATATCTACCCTCCTATCTGCACCTGGAAATCTTTCTCTTCAAATGAATTTTTAATTTCATCAATATTCAAACCTGATGTGGTATCTATTTCTTTCATTCTATTGAGAAGTTTAAATTTTTCATATTTATGATCTGCAATATTATGATATGGTAAAAGATCTACTTTCTTAATTCCTGGCAAATCTTTTTTTAAATAAGATTGCAATGCGTTTATATGTATTTCATTATTATTCACTCCAGGAATTACCGGGAAGCGGATAATTATTTTTTTATCTTTTTCGTAAAGAAACTTTAAATTCTCAAGTATTAGTTTATTTGAAACTCCGGTATACCTCTTGTGCAATTCATCGTCAAGGTGCTTAATATCAAAAAGGAATAAATCAACCTTATCCATTACTTTTGCAATAACTTCTTTTGGTGCAAACCCGGTAGTATCTAAAGAAGTATGAATTGAACTTTGGTTACATTTCTTTAAAATCTGATTCAAGAAGTCATATTGCTGCAATGGTTCTCCTCCTGAAAAAGTTACACCGCCATCAGAGTCTTCAAAAAACACTCTTTCTTTTTCGATCTCCTGCATTATCTCTTCTACAGTCATCCACCTACCCACATCTTCCTCTACCTTAAATACATGTCCATTAACTTTCTGATCACGAATAATTTTTTCCGGTTTTGAACTCCTACTTTCAGGATTATGGCACCACCAGCAGCCAAGGGGACATCCTTTAAAGAAAACAGTTACGCGAACCCCAGGCCCGTCATGTATTGCAAATCGTTTGATATCGAAGACCAAACCCTTCATACGTTTAAAAAATTAATGGAAAAGAAAATAATAAGTAATTATAAGAGAGTACAGAAATGGTTTTGATTAACCATTTATCCGGCACATGTTCACCAGATCCAGCATTCAAAAAGACGAGGATAGAAAGCTTTTTTATACTTTTTTATATGTATATCAGAGGAATACATGAAACAAATATAGTGTTTTTAATAATACAAATCCCAGTTAGAAGTCAATTAGACTTACCTAATTCTTAACAGTAAGATCGATTTAATTAAAAAAATAAAGGCTGTACAATTTGCACAGCCTTTATTTTAAATTTAATAAACCATTCTATTTCTCAGGAATATTCTCAAGGGTAGCAAGGAGGAAGTCCCAGAACTTCTTTACGGTTTCAATATTAACTTTTTCATCAGGTGAATGAGGAAAACGAATAGTAGGACCAAAAGAGATCATATCCCAATTTGGATAAACGCCACCAAGTAAGCCACATTCCAAACCTGCATGAATTCCCTTAATTTCAGGTATTTTACCATACTTATCATTATACACTTCCTGCATCGTTTTCAGTATTTTAGAGTCCATATTGGGCTTCCAGCCCGGGTACTCTCCATCAAAAACAATATTTGCCCCTGCAGGCTCGAAAACTGAAACAAATGTGTTTTTAAGATCTACCATTGCGGTATCAACAGATGAACGCAGAAGACACTGAATATCAACGACTCCATTATTTGACTTAATAACCGCCATATTAGTAGATGTTTCAACTAGTCCCTCCATATCATTGCTCATCCGAATTACATTGTTCGGTGCCGCATAGACTGCATTTACCAGCGAAATTTGAGTTTGCTCATCCATCACGCTGGTGGGAAGATCTGTTTCAGATGCCTTAAAGCTTAGATCTGGCTCAACTCCGGTATATTCATTCTGATAAATTTTTTCCATTTCCTCCACCCAATTCAGGACATTGCTTTTTTCACTTTCAGGTATAGTAACAATAGCTATTGATTCTCTTGGAATGGCATTCCTTAAACTTCCTCCATCAATGCTGGATAGACACATGTTATGATTTCGAATTCCATACCAGAGGAAACGATTCAATAATTTGTTTGAATTGCCTCTAAACAGCGGAATATCAATACCAGAGTGCCCCCCTTTAAGTCCACTAACTTCGAGTTTAAGAGCTATGTGGCCATCTGGGATGGGTTTCTCCTGATAGTTAAATGTTATGTTTGCATTTGTTCCACCAGCACATCCTACATAGAGTTCTCCCTCATCCTCTGAATCCATATTGATTAATATGTCACCACTTAAGATACCCGGTTTCAGACCAAAAGCCCCTGTCATACCAGTTTCTTCATCAATAGTAAAGAGAGCCTCAATAGGACCATGCTTTATATCATTTGATTCAAGAACAGCCATGGCAGCAGCTACGCCAATACCATTATCTGCTCCAAGCGTTGTGTTATTTGCTGTAACCCATTCACCATCAATATAGGATTCGATCGGATCTTTTTCAAAATCATGGACCTTATCGCTATTTTTCTGCGGAACCATATCAAGGTGCCCCTGCAGTACTACTCCAACCATATTTTCCATACCGGCAGTTGCTGGCTTTTTGATGATTACATTACCAACTTCATCAACAATTGTTTCCAGGCCCAAATCTTCACCAAACTTCTTCATAAAAGCAATTACCTGCTCTTCTTTCTTTGATGGGCGTGGAATTTGGGTAAGACTATAAAAATTTCTCCAAATTACCTTTGGGTCAAGTTCAAAAATTTGAGTACTCATTGAATTTTGTTTTAATTTTATTAATTAATCTGAAATTTGATGTAAAAGAATGATGGATTCAACCTTCCTTACTCTTTAATATTTCCAAAAGGCAATTCCAATCCATATTTCTGTTTTGCGTCAGCCTTCTTGAGCTGCAGCGAAAGGAATATTGAAATAATCCCAAGAATTACAAGCATAAATATGGGCCAGAAATAATTGTATGGTGGAATTTCACCAACTGCCCTCATATGGTTAATTTGTTCGCTAATTTCAACTGATGACAAACCCTGAGCTTCCAACTTTTCCCTCGCAGAATCTAGTGCTGCAATAACATCAGGATTTACCATATCAAGTACTTTACCAATACCCCAGAAAAAGGCTAAAAGGCCAATATTCTGAATTGTAAACATGGTGGCATAAGCTGTTCCCAAACGACTTTCGGCAACAATTTTTGCAACCGAAGGCCACATTGCAGCAGGTACCAAAGAGAAAGCAATACCAAGACTCAATAGTCCTAAATAACCTAGAATTACACTATCGAATAAGGAAAGTGAAATATGGGCAAATATTAATAACAATGACCCCAGGATCATTACTGAGGCTGCTTTTCCCTTTCTATCAATATAAGATCCAAAAATCGGAGTGAATAAAATTGTTCCCATCGGAATCAGGCTGGCTGTTTTTGGTCCGTTTTTTAACCAAAGTGAAATGGTCCCCCATAATGAGCCAATAAATGCAATAAACAGGGCAAGGATGATTAATATAGTTATCAATTTAGCTCCTGTAGTTTTCATCTGAGCAGGAACCATTGAGAAGCCAATTCCAAAAATAAATAATCCAATAAAAATGAGTGCATTACCCAGGGAAACACTTCCAAATAAACTAAAATAGTTAGCTGATTCGGGCAGGTCATAAGAGAATCCAAACTTATTCACCATTAAGTCTGGTGCATATTGAATAAACGGGAAAACAGCAGCATAAAAAGAAACACAAAGAAGTGCTATAAAAAGAAAAGATTTGTTGGTAACCAATTTTACAAGATCATCAAACTTGAAATCATCTTCTGCTGTACGCTTAACCTCACCCATCTGACGGTCAAGCTTTATATCAAACACGGTATAAACAAGGAAAATTATAAGTGTCAAACCAATTAATGTGGCAGCAAAGGCAACTGCTGGAGGTACACTTCCCCCACCAATGTCAATCGATAGAGCGATACCCATAGCAGAACCCAGACGACCAAATCCCATGTTAATTGCCATGGCAAGTGCTAACTCATATCCTTTAAACCATTTAACGATTGTCCGTGTGGCAACCACACAAACTACTTCAAGGCCAGAACCAAACATCACCCTCCCAATTATCATCATAGTAAGTTGTGTGGAATGGCTTTCTCCAAAAAATCCATAGGAAGCCAAAGCAGTAATTGTTGCTCCAAGAGTTGCCAATCCCCCAAATACTATCCCGGCAATTCGAATTCCCCATTTATCCAACATCACCCCTCCTACTATGATCATTCCAAACACATTAGCAATTGTGGTTAGCCCAATCATTCGTCCAAATTCCTCACTTGTAAAACCCATTTCAGATTCCATAAGGCCTTTAAGACCCGAGAAAAAGTCCTGAAACCAGTATGTGGAGAACATCAACATGCTTACAAGTATCAACATTGCCCAGCGCATGGCAGGCTTGTCTCGAAGAGTTTTCTGTATTGCTTCCATTTTTTATTGATTAGTTTATTATGTGATTTCAAAAATATAAAAATTATGTAGACATTGCCTTTATCTCTTACATTTGTTGAATGAATGATCTCTAACCATAACTAATTTTATAAATACACGTTAAATAAATTTGCGGGGATTTTGATATTTACTGATTTTCCGTCAGTTACCAGACAATTATGCATGACAAACATATATATATTTGTACATATATTAATAATTCTGTACTTGGTATACTTTTTGTATTAGTGTTTTATAACATATAGATTTAAAACTATTAAAAATGAAAAAGATATTGTTTTTTGTCATTTTGATCAGCGGATTAGGAGTAACATCTTTTGGTCAGGACAGTGAAAAAGTGAAATGGTATTCCATTGAAGAGGTTACCAAATTGAATCAGGAAAATCCAAGGAAAATTTTTGTTGATTTATATACCGATTGGTGCGGTTGGTGCAAAAAATTGGACCAAACAACCTTTATTGATCCAGTAATCGTTGAGCTTTTAAATTCTGAATTTTATGCTGTTAAGTTTAACGCTGAATCTAAAGAGCCGATTGATTTTGGTGGTAAAACTTTTGTCAACGAAGGCACCGGGTCAAGAAATCCTCATCAGCTGGCCGTAGCTATGCTTCAAGGAAAAATGTCATACCCATCTGCAGCATATATGGATGAAAACTTACAGCTTATAACTGTTGTCCCAGGTTATCTTACAGCAAAAGACCTTGAACCTATATTGAGTTTCTTTGCTAAGGATAGTTTTAAACAAGGAGTAAGCTACCAGGATTTCTTAAAGACTTTTGAGGGAAAAGCACAGTAATATTTTCCCAAAGATTAGGTTAAAGATAGAAGCACTTCCTAAATTTACTTAGGTGGCAGATAAAGATTTTCTGGAAGACGGAAAATTGTCCCTAATTGGGATATAAGAAGTCTCTTTTTGGTTAATAGATTTTCACCATCAATAACTTCAATATTGCATGGATTTGGAACCCTGTATACCAGATCTGAACTTCTCACTGTTTCATTTTGATTTTCTAGCTTCGAAAATTTTCCTGAATCATTTAAACCTTCAATTTTAATATGAATGGGCCTTCCAGTTAAGTCATTTTCTGGCAGGACTCCATTTTCAGCAGAAAACCTGAATAACACAATTCTATTCCCTTCCGTTCCAACATCGGGGACGATTTCAAATATTTTCTTTTCCTCTTTCCGGATTACTTTTCCAACAAAAAGAGCGAGGTACTCGTTTTCAAGTTGGATTAGCTCCTTTATGGCATACTCCAAAGCAATCCCTTCTGGAAACACATCATATTGACCTGAAAGTAACTTGAACCGTCGTTTCCGTATTTTTATAATAAAGTTTGCAGCTTCCTCAGCTTTTGAATCATCACTTTTTAAATTCGATTTTAGTTGAACATGAGGGACCCGTACAAATCCGGTATCTGACTCAATAAGCCTATATATTGTATCTGGTTTTTCAGTCAAGTTTCTTTTAACTGTTTTATCCGTGAAGAAAATTTCATCACCAGCTATACTCTCAATCTCATGAATAACTTGATTGTCGCTATAGATATTAGGATTAGATGTAAGAACCAAACCTTCCCTGGTAAGATGCAGATAATTTGAGTAAACATTGCCTGTAGAATTTACTACATAATATTGATCAGGGTCAATCTCATCGTAAGAATTTATATTAACTGAGTTAAGTATCCATTCCATTTGATCCGCCTGAATACCCTCCTCAATTCCCAGGTATTTTTTTGCGTACCGGTAATAAGGTCCTCTTTTTTTTGTCACTTTAGTAGCTGTGACTTCTACATTCAGCACTGTACGGGGAAGTGCATAAACAATTGGATTAGAGCCAGACTGCACTCCTCCATTCAATGGTTCAACTGTTCTGCTTACTGTTGGTTCAGTTGTCTGGCAGGAGTATAATAAAACTAAAACAATTGGGACAATGAGTATTTTGGTAAGTTTCATTTTATCTATTTTTATTTGTTGTAAAATTAAACAATAATCCTTTTTGTTTTAAGACGAATATCAGATTACTCGTTAAGACTTAAAAAAGCATTGCCAAGATTATTAATTATATCTGATGCAGTTAATGCCTCCTCCCCCAGATAATCCCTGGCAAGATCTCCTGCCGTACCGTGAATAAAAACTCCAATGATTGCTGCCAATAAAGGCTCATACCCCTGGCTCAATAAGGATAATACAATTCCGGTGAGGACATCCCCACTTCCTGCAGTTGCCATACCAGGATTACCGGTTGAATTAAAAAAACATCTTCCGTCAGGCGATGTTATTGAAGTATAAGCTCCCTTTAAAACTACAATTACTTTGTGCTTAATTGAAAACTCGATCTGCATCAAATGACGATTATAACCACTCTCAGCTTTTTCAGTTAATCTTTCAAATTCTTTCGGATGAGGAGTTAAAATACTGTTTTCCGGCAGTTTATTGAACCAGTCCTGGTTTTGTGCAAGTATATTCAAGGCATCTGCATCAATTACTATGGGTTTCTTTGTTTCTTCGATTAGCATTTGTAAGCCAGCCTGAGAATTATTTCGACAACCCAGAGCAGGTCCCACACCTATTGCATTGTATTCGCTTAAATCAGGAGGCTGAGAAAATAAAATATCCGACTGATCAAAACTGATCATAGCCTCTGGAACCGATATTTGCATTATATCATTGCCCATGCGAGGTATATGAGTAGTTAATAAACCAACTCCCGAACTAAGGCATGCCTGTGAAGCAAGAACTGCAGCCCCCATCTTGCCATAACAACCCGATATCAGGAGTGCATGGCCAAATGTACCTTTGTGGCTAAACTTATTCCTATGCTTCTTATTTGCTTTTATAAAATCTTTCGTAACATAAAAATAAGGTGTGTTCTTCTGTTGAATTATTTCTGGATGAAGTCCAATAGGCAATACTTCCCAATCACCTGTAAAAGACTCATTTTCAGCAAAAAGAAAGGAGAGTTTAGGAAACTGCAACGGCAATGTAAAATTAGCCTGTATTATATTTTCCAGGATATTACCTGAATTGCTTTCGCCCATTAAGCCAGAAGGAATATCGATTGAGACTATTTGAGCAAAAGAATTGTTTAAATGTGCGATTAATTCTTGCATAAGAATCCTGAAAGTGGTCTGGTAAGTCCAGACCCGAAAATAGCATCCAGAATCAAATCTACCTTCTCCAATTCCGGAAAATCTTTTTCATTGCGAATTTCCTTTATACCTACTTTGTTCTGATTCTCAAGCCTGGACAAATTTATATTATAATTGTCTGATACCTTTTCTGAAAACTTAATTAAGTATACAATAACTGTAAATCCCTTGTCGGCGAGCATCCTGGCTACAGCCAGGCCATCACCACCATTGTTGCCATTTCCAACGAAAACTTTAACAGGTGTTGCTTTGTGAAAATTATCCACCAACCAGCTATATATTGATTTTGCTGCTCTTTCCATAAGATCAATTGAAGAAATTGGCTCATTCTCCATGGTATATGAATCAATTTCTCTAATCTGATCTGTCTTGAAAATCTTATTTAGTAAATCAAAGTCCATCTAACAATAATAGAAATAACCATAAATATTCAAACCATCAGGCATATCCACAAATTTAAATCCTTCCTCCCTGAAAAAAAACTTTTTATGCAATTAGTTATTGTAGAGTTTTCAATTTCGTCTTCTCAAAAAAAGATTTCTATATTTGTCACTTTATAAAATTTATAATTCACCTTAAAATCAATTAACATGTTAAAAGGACACCCCAAAGGATTATATGTTTTTTTATTTGCAAATATGGGTGAGCGATTTGGTTATTATACCATGCTTGCAATATTTATCCTTTTTATTCAGGCCAAATTTGGAATGAATGCGGAAGAGGCAGGAAGGGTTTATGGCACATTTCTTTTTGGAATTTATTTCATACCTCTCCTTGGAGGTGTAATTGCAGATAAGCTGCTAGGATTTGGAAAGACTATTACCACTGGTATTTTCCTCATGATAGGGGGGTACTTCCTTCTGGCTCAACCAGGGTCAGGGAAATTTGTAATCTACATTGCTTTAACCATTATTTCATTTGGTACCGGTTTTTTCAAGGGTAATCTTCAGGCTCTTGTTGGTAAGCTTTACGATGATTCAAAATTTGATAAATATCGTGATGCTGCATTTTGGATTTTCTATATGGGTATTAACATTGGTGCTTTCTTTGCTCCCTCTGCCGCACAGGCGATGAGCAACTGGATCCTGAAAAAGGGAGATCTTATGTACAATGCCAATATTCCAAGCATGGCTCATGATTTCCTCAATTCTGTTCAATCTGGGGTTCCTTATGAAAAAACAGCCGAATTAACTGAGCTCGCAAAAAACTCAATAATTGAAGGGTCCTCTTATACATTCACCAACCTTACAGACTTTAGTAATCATTACATTGAGACCTTAAGCCAATCATATAGTTACGGATTTGGTATTGCAGCCGTAAGTATTGCATTTTCCCTTTTGATTTTCCTTGGGTTCAGGAAAACTTACAAGCATGTTGATGTAATGCACAAGCATGCCGTAAAGGATGAATCGTCTAATATCCTAAAGCTTACTCCGGAGCAATATAGAAAAAGACTTGTAGCATTAGGACTTGTATTTATTGTAAATATTTTTTTCTGGATGGCTTTCCATCAAAATGGATTTACATTGACCATATTTGCCAGGGACTACACCTTTACTGAGGTTACAGCTTTCACCTATGCATTTTTTGACCTCAGGGCATTCTTGCCTATAATTACCACAATTATTGGTCTGGTGCTATTATTTGGCAAAAATAACAGCAAGCTGACAAAGTTGATTGGAATTAGCCTATCTGTAATATCTGCTGCTATTGCCTATTTTGTGATTAGTGGTTTTGATCCAAAAATGCCAATAAGTCCAATTATTTTCCAGCAGTTTAACCCAATATTCATTGTGTTTCTAACGCCTTTGATTATTGGAATTTTTACTATGATGAACAAAAAAGGTTTAGAACCCAGTTCTCCAAGAAAAATTGGAATTGGACTTATCCTGGCTGGTTTAAGCTTCGTGATAATGATTATAGCCGCAAAAGGATTGGTCGCTCCCAGAGATTTCGTTGCTGGATCATTAGCTGACTCAATGCGGGTTACACCTTATTGGCTAATTGCTACCTATTTCAGCTTAACTGTTTCAGAATTATTTTATAGCCCAATCGGCCTGTCTTTTGTATCAAAAGTGGCCCCACCAAGTTTGTCAGGGATTATGCAGGGAGGTTGGCTTGCTTCAACTGCAATTGGAAATGCCCTTGCTGGATTAATCGGTCCATTCTGGGCAAAATGGGAAATGTGGCAATTCTTTTTGTTGCTTGTGGTTATGTTATTCCTTTCTTCAGCTTTTATCTTTAGCATAATGAAAACACTTGAAAATGCTACAAAAACTGATTAATATTAAAAATATTGTTTCAAAAAACCTTACCGATTCTGGTAAGGTTTTTTTATTTATAGTTCTTTCCTAATTCATCTTGACCCCTACGACTTTCTTTGCCAGAGTTAGAACTTATAACATATTTTCGAGTTGGTTCAAATTATTTAATGCCCTATTTAATTCCTTATATTTTGAAACTTTGGATTTAAAATAGCGTTAAATAAAAAAAGTTGCTATTCCAAAGTGGAAACTAATTCTTCAAAATACAAAAAAGGAGCAAAATCTCAATTAAGACCATTGGAGATTAAAGGAGCTGTTAAAACTCCAAGCATTGTCTATTCTCCTGATGAGAATTATTTTGAGATTAGTGGAAAATCAATCCCTGAAGATCACAATACTTTTTTTAAGCCTGTTCTTGATTGGTTGGATGATTTTACAGCAAACCCACCAGATAAGACACAGTTTGATATAAATCTGGAATATTTTAATACAAGTTCATCGAAAATTCTGCTTAGAATCTTTAAAACTCTTGAAAAGGTGCAACTTAGGAATAAGCAAATAGAAGTTAAGTGGCATTTTGAAGAAGATGATTTGGATATGAAAGAATGTGGCCAGGATTTTAGTGCTATGGTGAATATCCCTTTCACTTTAATCGAAGAAGAAGAATAACACCTCAAAACTTTTCCAACTTTCTCAGGAATATCAATCACTGCCTGAAATTGACATCTTCTGTTTTTTTCTCAAAATTAAGGAAGAAAAAACTGGGGAGAAACCAATTGAAAAAAACTTAAATTATTGTTCCCCTCTTTCCTATTCATGCTATCTTTGATCAAACTTGAATACAATTTGTAATATGTCAGAAATCAAAGAAATAACAGATGCATTAAAACAGTTCAGGGATGCCCGAAATTGGTCACAATTTCACAATGTAAAGGATCTTTCCCTGGCTTTATCAATTGAAGCAGCCGAACTAAATGAACTATTTTTGTGGAAACGGGAGGATGAACTTGAGAAAGTTGACCAGCTTAAAGTTCAGGAAGAGCTGGCAGATATATTTTCTTTTGCCTTTCTTATTGCAGAAAAATATGATTTCAATATCCCTGAAATAATATTTGACAAGATTTCAAAAAACAATAAGAAATATCCAATTGAAAAATCAAAAGGGAATGCTCAAAAATATAATGAGTTGAAATAGTGTATTTATAAGAAAAGTTACAATTTAAAATTAACTATTGCATGAAAGCATTTAGGCTGACCGGAATAAATAAAATGGAATTACTTAGGGTTCCGGATCCAAAGATCAGCTCTGATACCGACGTTTTAATTCGGATGAAAACTGTCGGGGTCTGTGGTTCAGATATACATTATTACAATACCGGTCGAATTGGGAATCAGGTTGTAAAATATCCTTTTACTGTTGGACATGAAGGGGCTGGTGAAGTTTTAAGTACGGGTGATAAAGTCTCAAAAGTAAAACCCGGAGATATGGTTGCTATTGATCCTGCAATGCCTTGTTATGATTGTGATCAATGCAAATTGGGTCGAACACATACTTGTAGAAACCTAAAATTTCTTGGAAATCCAGGCCAGGCCGAGGGCTGCCTATCCGAATATATTGTGATGCCAGAGAAAAGTCTGTTCCCCATTTCAAATTCTATAGGTTATGATGGCGCAACACTCTCTGAACCGCTTTCAATAGGCCATTATGCTGTTGTACAATCACAGATTAAACCAGATTCAAAAATTGCTATACTGGGTTATGGCCCAATCGGAATGAGTGTTTTTATATCAGCACAACATACCGGAAATAGTTCCATCTATGTTACGGATAAAATTAATGAAAGACTAAATATTGCCAATTCTAATGGCTCCAATTGGTCTGGCAACCCGTTAACATCTGATATCTGTAAAAAGATAGAAGAAATGGAACCTCAACTACTTGATATTGTATATGAATGCTGCGGGCAGCAAGAAGCCATTGATCAAGCCATTGAGATTCTAAAGCCAGGGGGGAAACTAATGATTATTGGCATCCCAGAATTTGATAGATGGTCGTTTAGCGTTGACAAGCTAAGGCACAAAGAAATCACAATTATTAATGTTAGGAGACAAAACGAAAATGTTCAAACTGTTTTAGACCTTATGGAAAGCGGCTCCATTCATGTTATGGATATGATAACGCACAGGTTCCCCTTTTCAAGGACTGAAGAAGCATTTAACCTTGTTTCAGATTATAGGGATGGGGTAATGAAAGCTATGATTGATTTTTAAATATGATTGTGATCCCTTCTCATAAATAATTAATAATTTCACTTTCTTAATTATTCACTCACCACAACCAATCAAAAAATGAAAATTGCAGTAGTTACATTAAATGGGGAAGCCATCAGTCAACATTTTGGCAGATCACCCTACCTGAAAATCTTCGAAATTCAAGATAATGAAATAGTAGCAGAAGAACTAAGGGAAAGAAAAACAGGGCATTTTGCCCCAAATTCTGCCCACATTCATCATGAACAGGATCACGGGTCACATCATGGGCATGGCCTGGATAAGCACTCACAGCAAAAACATAAAGCTATGGCAGAAGAAATTGCCGATTGTGATATACTAATTGCCGGGGGAATGGGTATGGGTGCTTATGAAAATTTCAAATCTGCCGGGTTGGAAGTAATCATGACTGACGAGAGTGTAGTTTTGGAGGCTGTTCAAAAATACCTGTCAGGTAATCTCATAAACCTTAAACAACAGCGGACACATTAGACAGTTGTAAGAAAAAAAGGGATGTCTAAGAGACATCCCTTCATTAATTTATGCCATTTGCTAAAGACCTTCTATCTGGCGTTCTTAAATGCTCCAAGTCCGGCAAATTTCGCATCTTTTCCTAGCATTCTTTCAATCCGTAATAGCTGATTAAACTTTGCAATTCTTTCACTACGGCATCCTGATCCAGTTTTTAAGTGGCCTGTACCAGTTGCTACTGTTAGATCTGCTATAAAAGGATCTTCAGTCTCACCTGATCGGTGTGAAACAAAACAAAAATAGTTATTTGCTTTTGCCAATTCAATGGTTTCAAGAGTTTCAGTCAATGAGCCAATCTGGTTAAGCTTTATTAAAATCGAATTTGCTACACCTTTATCAATACTTTCCTGCAGGATTTTTTTATTGGTACAAAGAAGATCATCACCAACAATTTCAATCTTATCACCTAGTTCATCTGTCATTACTTTCCATCCATCCCAATCATTTTCAGCCATTCCGTCTTCAATTGAAATAATTGGATACTTGCTTACCCAATCCTTCCAAATTCCAACCATTTCTTCAGAAGTTTTAAACGATTGATCCGATTTGAAATATTTGTACTTCCCATTCTCCCACATCTCACTGGTGGCCGGATCGAGGCAAATGGAAATATCTTCCCCTGGCCTGTAGCCTGCTGCTTCAATAGCCTGCAAAATAACTTCAATAGCTTCTTCATTTGATTTTAAATCAGGAGCAAATCCTCCTTCATCACCAACACCTGTGCTATAGCCTTTATTTTTTAGAACTTTTTGAAGAGCATGAAATGTTTCAGCACCCATCCTGATTGATGTTGCAAAATCAGGTGCATTGTGAGGTGCAATCATAAATTCCTGATAATCTACATTATTGGTAGCGTGTGATCCCCCATTTATAACATTCATGGCCGGAACTGGCATTAAGGAAGCATTTACTCCTCCCAGATACCTGAAAAGTGGAATGTTTAGCGCTGTGGCGGCTGTTCTGGCTGCAGCAAGGGATACTCCTAGAATAGCGTTAGCTCCAAATTTGGCTTTATTTGAAGTTCCATCCATTTCAATCATTTTCCTGTCAATCTCCCTCTGTAAATCCACCTGCATTCCTACTAGTTCAGGAGCAATGTGTTTATTAACATTTTCAACTGCTTTTAAAACCCCTTTTCCATTATAGCGACTTTTGTCACCATCTCTTAGTTCAACTGCCTCTTTTTCTCCTGTGGAGGCCCCAGAAGGAACCATTGCACTTGATCGAACACCATTTTCTAACGTGATTTCAACCTCTACAGTTGGATTACCACGTGAATCCAGAATCTCCTGCGCATAAACATTTCTAATTTTCATAATTTATAAATTTTAAAAGATATTAAACTACTTACTCTAAAGTCGATATTAGTATTAAAATGATCCCAAAATTAATCAAAATATTGATAGCATTTTGAAGATTTTTGTCAGTTTCTTGCTCTAATTATTTCATTGTACTATGTTTACACAATATCAATTTTCAAAGTCAAGAATTAAAAAATATGAAAATACTGATTTTATGTACCGGGAATTCTTGTCGAAGTCAGATGGCAGAAGGATTTTTACAATTTTTTGACCCTGAACTTATAGTTTTTTCAGCAGGAACAAGCCCATCTTCAGAAGTTCATCCAAAAGCTGTTAAAGTAATGCAGGAAGTTGGTATTGATATAAGCACAAAACACCCAAAGGATGTGGATAATTTTATCAATGAAAAGTTTGATTACGTAATAACTGTATGCGGCCATGCAAAAGAGAATTGTCCGGTATTTATGGGTGATGTAGCCAACAGAATTCATATTGGATTTTATGATCCTGCAGAGGCAACAGGAACAGAAGATGAGATATTAAAAGTATTCAGAAATGTAAGAGATAAAATCAGTATTGATTTCCGAAACTTCTACGCAAAAAATATAGTAAACTAAATCACTTGTCTATAGACCCTAAATTCCCGAAAACTATCTAATAATCAATTACTCATACCTAAGAGATGTGGCAGGATTTTGCATAGCTGCCTTATAAACCATGCTGCTAATTGTTGTTATAGCTACAATAAACATAATTGCTATCGACCAAATAAAAATGTCGGGAGTCATATCAAGAAAATGATCCCAGATGCTATCCAACAACATATCTGAAAGATAATATGCTCCAATACACCCAAGGAAAGAAGAAATTGCCAGTAATAATAAAAACTTCTTGCTCAACAGTGCAATAATATTAAAAACGGGCGCGCCAAGTATCTTTCTTACTCCAATTTCTTTTGTTCTGCTAATTATACTTAATGAGGTCAGTGTGTATAGGCCTATCAATGAGAGGATTGTAGCTACTATGGCAAGAAAAACAAATAATTGCTTAATACTACGGTTAATTAGTTTTTCCTCCTCCAGGGTATCTTCCTGGAACCGACCAATAAAAGGGTAATTAGGTGCCAATTCCGTCCATTTCTCCCTACAATAATCCAATACATCAGGCAGATCTTCTGGATTAGCACGAACGGCAATCGTAAAATACCTATCCTCTTTGGTTAATCTCATTATGCCTGGTTCAATTTCTCGCCACATTCCAGCTGCATAATAATCCGCCACCACACCTATTACTGTCAGCCTGATTGTATCATAAATTGTAACAACATGCCCTATCGGATTATCCCAGCCAAAGGCTTCAACAAGTTTTTGATTTACTATTATGGAACCTAATCTATCAGCTTCAGCCCTCCCCTTTTCAAATAGTCTTCCATCAATAAGCCTAAGGCCCATGGTTTGAGCATATTCCGGCCCAATATCCATTACATCCACTTCAATTTGCTGATTTTCATCCTTCAGGGGCCTTCGGTAATTCCCCCAACCAATATGCTCCTCTGTACCTGCTGCGGAGATTACTTTAGGATTTGTTAATATTGCTTCCTTATACCGATCATGAATATCCGGCCCAGCTGGTACAACAATTAACATATCTCTATCATATCCAAGGTCTAAAGTTTCCTGATAAGTTGCATTCCTGGCAAAAATAAATCCGGAACCAAGCGATACAACCGAAATAGTAAATTGGAATACCAGCAATATTTTTGATAAAGTGCCCGCACTACCGAGACTGGTCTTACCCCTAAAAATTACTATCGGATTAAGTGAACTAATGTAAAAAGCAGGATAAATACCTGCCAAAAATCCAGTGAAAAGCAACAATAAAAAGAGAAATAACCAAAAGTTAAGGTATTCAGTAAAACTCAGCTGTATTGTCATATACTCCCACATACTACTGTATGCAGGTACTAGAAATTTAGCAATGCCAATTGCAACAAATAAACCAAGTAAGGTTATTAACATATTTTCAAGCATAAACTGAATAACCAGTTGCTTTTTATGTCCTCCGACGACTTTTCTGAGACCAATCTCCTTCAACCGACGATCGGCTGCAGCAATAGCAGTATTTGCAAAATTGAAGCAGGCTATCAATAAAATCAATATCGCCATTATTGGGGGCGAAACAACAGCTGCAGGGTGCATCCCGGGATACAAATTACTTGACCATATTTCCCGTGAATTATCCCCAACGTCTTTGAGGGGAACCAGACTGAATCCAGTAATAATAAAATCTTCTCTGGCTTTATTTTGAATTGGAATATACTTGTTAAGTGCCTGTTTAATACCTTCTAAATTTGATGGATCATTGACCTGAATAAATAAGACTCTTGACCACAATTTCCAATCAGTATCATTGGTTTCCCACATCTTAAGGAAATTGTCAAAATGTGTGAGTACATCGATCCTAAAACTTGAATTCTGAGGTAAATCCTCAAAAACCCCGGCTACTGAATACACAAATTCATTATTTTGATCATTGAAAATCGATACGGATTTACCAATTGGATTTTCATCGCCAAAAAGAATTCCAGAGAGCTCCTTACAAATCAAAATATTTCCTTTATTCTCAATAGATTTATTTGAACCTGAAAGCAGGTTAACGGTGAACATATCGAGGAATTCGGGATCGACATATGAAATATTCATATTAAAAGTCTCCAAATCAGCCTTTACAGGAGATCCTGAACGCAATAACCTCGCTACTTTCTCAATCCCAGGTATATCCTTCTTAATTTCCATACCCATAGTGGCAGGTGTAAGGCCATATTCCTGGTCTCTTCCCTGCATATCACGATAGCTATTAACACGATATATTTTTTCGAAATTTTCATGGCTACGATCAAATTCAAACGCAAACATATGGTTAAAATAGGCCACTATACAAATGGCGAGAGCCAATCCTAAACCAAGGATATTTATCAAAGCAAACACCCTGTTTTTGAATAAGTTCCTGAAGGTTACTACCAAATAATTCTTAATCATTTATTTATCAAATAAATTCATTAATGATGATATGTAAAACAGAACCGCATTAGTCAAAAATAATATCCATTGTGGATATTTGGTACAAAAATTGAGATATTTTGGTAATTACATGAAAAAAATGCTTTTAGGTGATTTTCTGGCTTGAAATATAACGTTTCCAGACATTTAACGTACACCAATATAATGAATAAATTGGATTTAGTAGAAAATTAGAGTTTGCATGTATTATAGAATTATGAAAATCCTTGCAAAACTAGGGTCCACCATATTATTTATAACTATGGTTGTATCATCTTCTTATTCTCAGGAATCAGTATCTATAACACGTCCAAAGCTTTCAATTAGATATGACACATTAAGAATCGAATATGATATTAATAATTGTAAGGAAGATGATTCTTTTGAAATCTGGATTGAAGCCAGTGATGCGGATGGTAATAAAATTGAACCTGGGCAAACCGATGGTGATATAGGAGATAATATTCTTTGCGGCAACGAAAAAATAATTAATTGGGTTCTTTCGCCAGGGTTTATAAATTCAAACAATGGATTATTTATCGCTGTAAATGGAACCCCTGCCCAACTAAGTATTCAACAACCAAACCTAAGTAAGACAAAATATATTTTGTCTTCAATTGCCTTTCCTGGAAGTGGATTATCAATGCTACACAAAGGAAAACCATACTGGATTATGGGCGTATTAGGATATGCCGGATTGGCAACTACAATTCATTTCAATAATAGAGCAGAGTTTATTAAGCAAACCAAACTCTATCCTGACATAGATAATCGTGATGAGTACAATGAACAATACCAGGAATATAAAAAGTACGCAAATATTGCAGCAATTTCAACAGGTGTAATATGGGCAACTAATTTAATCTGGACTTTTACCTCAATACGGAAAGTTGAGATCCCTGGTTTGACTTCAAAAAATAGGAAAATATATATTGATCTGATTTATACACCTGAGATTACAGCTCCGGTTTTAGCCTTCAAACAAAAGTTTTAATATGAAAAAATATAGATTAGTAGATTTACTCTTCTTTTGTATCCTGATACTTAATTTAGGTTACAATGGGCACGCTCAAGAGACTACAATTTCAAGCAAGGAGTCTTACATAAGTTTTTCCAATAATTTAGAAACGAAAAGTACGATTGATACAAGCGGAATTGCAAACTTCACAATAATATATCCAAAATTCAACACCGATCTTGTTTATATAAGCGAATATGAAGTGATTAATTTCATAGGCAAACTTCAAGATATTGAAAATATACAATCAGTTCTTCTAAATGACAAGAAAATAGAGTGGTCTAAAGATGGTCTTTTTGGAGAAATGCTCAATTTAGAACTGGGGAATAACAAATTAAGTTTAAGGATAATATATTCCGATGGAAGTGCTAATGAAACCGATTTAATGATCAACTGCGTCAGTCGGAATGCATTAGATAATAAAGGAACCGCTAAAAAGCTCCTTCCATAGTATGATATATTCTTTTAGATTACCAATCTAAAGAGAATTCCATCGAATTTCCACTTAAGCACCTAATTATCCAATTTCATTTATCACTATTCTCAATGTGTTAATTATATGCCAGGTGAATGGGAATATTCGTAAAGAATAATTCTAAATTAATCCATTAAAAGTCATTTTCCACCTGTATTCTTTTCATTTATAAGTAGGTAATTTATTTTTAGACATGTAAACTTTTAATATTCAAGGGAGTTATTGTTTTTAAAAAAAATCCAGAACCAAAAAAAATGAATTGGAAAAAACTAATTATAACCTTGCTTCGGTGTTCCATTGGCTGGCATTTTATATATGAGGGATTTTCAAAATTAGCTGCTGAAAGCTGGACAGCCGTAAGTTTTTTATCAAATGCTACCGGACCTTTTTCGGGTTTTTACCACTGGCTTGGTTCCTCAGAAGCTATAATGAAAGTTATTGATCCGTTAAATATGTATGGATTAATATTAATTGGACTGGGATTATTTCTGGGCCTTGCAATCCGATATTCAGCCATTGGGGGAATCGTCCTACTTTCCTTGTATTACTTTGCTTATCCACCTTTTGGTGGTTCATTATTTGGTTCCGTTGAAGGCAATTTATACATAGTAAATAAAAACTTTGTTGAGGCATTTGCCTTGGTTGCACTCCTTTTCATAAAAGAAAAAGGGTTTGGTCTGTATGCTTTTAACATTTTTTCTGCGAAAAAGAAGAAGCTGGCAGGTGGAGAAATTGAAAATAAAAAATCAAATTCCCGAAGGGAAGCACTTAAAAATCTAGCTACAATTCCGGTTCTTGGATTTTTAGGCTGGGGTGCCATACGTGATCATAACAAATTTGGATTTGATGCATTATCAGGAGCTACAATCACTATTGGTGCTGCAGATATCAGTGAATTAAAAGGAGAATTACCAACCGGTAAAATTGGTGAACATACTATAAGTCGGATTATTATGGGAGGCAACCTGATTGGTGGATGGGCTCACTCACGTGACCTTATTTATGTACCTTCCCTTTTTCGGGCTTATAATACTGAAAGAAAAATATTTGAAACCTTAATGCTGGGTGAAAAGGCAGGGATTAATACCATAAATATAGGTTTCCCAACAAATGGTGTCATACAGAAATACAAGAAAATTACCGGAAGTAAAATTAAGGTAATCTCACAGGTAGCACCTGATATGGAAAACAACGACTATTTTGTAAATATTAATAAAGCTATAGATTTTGGGGTTGATATCGTTCAGGTGCAGGGAAACTGGTGTGACTGGTTGGTGCGAGATAACAGAATTGATGTAGTGGAAAAAATGATGGATAAAATCAGGAGCCAGGGATATACTGCAGGATTGGCATCCCATACAGTTGATTCTTTAATTGCATGTGAGGAACAGGGCATTATTCCGGATTATTATATGAAAACCATGCACCATGATCAATACTGGTCAGCTCATCCAATTGAAAATAGAGTTCCATTCGAAGTCGATGGTAAGAATTATCCCGATCACAATAAATTTCACAACAATATTTTTTGCTTATTTCCCGATCGAACTGTTGAATTTGTTGAGCGGGCTAAGGTACCTGTAATGGGTTTCAAGGTACTCGCAGCCGGAGCTATAAAGCCTGAGGATGGATTCAATTGGGCTTTCAAAAAAGGAGCCGACTTTATTTGTGTAGGTATGTTTGACTTCCAGGTTGTTAAAGATGTTAATACTACTATTGATGTGTTGAATGGCCTTGAGGGACGTACACGAAAATGGTATGGCTAAAAAGACTGCCCATATTAAACTGGCGGTTTTAAAATGGGTTATAGTTCTTTCGTTAATTTAATTTTAATCCTTAAATTTTCATTCGAAATGAATCACAAAATTTACACCTTCATAATTCTCCTATTCTCAATTCTAATTTCATCCTGCAACAATGAAAATGTAAGTATAAATGAGGGTTCTGCAAAACCTGTCTATCCTTTTGAAATCTCGGATGTAACCTTGCTGGATGGACCATTTAAACATGCTACCGAACTAAATGTAATTTCATTATTATCTTATAGTCCTGACAGACTTTTATCAAAATTTAGAAGTGAAGCTGGATTGCAACCAAAAGCACCGCCTTACGAAGGATGGGAGGCAGAAACAATTGCCGGACATAGCCTCGGACATTATTTAAGTGGGTGTGCTCTTATGTATCAGTCTAAAAATGACAAACGTTTCCTTGAACGTGTAAATTACATAGTTGATGAACTTGAAGAATGTCAGTTAGCGAATGGAGATGGATACGTTGGAGCCATACCCAATGGGAAAAAAATTCTGGAGGAAGAAGTAGCAAAAGGAGACATTCGGTCTCAGGGTTTTGATCTTAATGGCCTATGGGCTCCCTATTACACATTACACAAAGTCATGGCTGGATTAAGAGATGCTTATCGTTTGTGTGATAATTTAAAAGCATTGGAAATTGAAAAAAAATTTGCCGATTGGTTACAAACAATTACAAAAAACCTAAATCATGAACAGATTCAGGAAATGCTAAATTGTGAACATGGTGGGATTAATGAAGCATTGGTTGATCTTTATGTAGATACTGATAATGAGGAATATCTGAGTCTTTCCAGGGTTTTTTACCATGAAGTCATTCTTGATTCACTGGTTGCAGAAGTTGATATACTGCCTGGTAAACATGGTAATACTCAAATCCCAAAATTAATAGGGCTGGCCAGTAGTTATGAAGCAACAGGAGATCCAAATGATAAAAAAGCTGCTGAGTTTTTTTGGAAAACGGTGGTAAATGATCATTCCTATACAACTGGAGGTCACGGGAATCATGAATATTTTGGAGAGCCTGATAAATTGCGCAACAGGTTAAGTGATGAAACAACGGAAACATGCAATGTATATAACATGTTGAAATTGTCTAATCATCTCTTTCAATGGAACCCTGATGCCGAAATTGCCGATTATTATGAAAGAGCTCTCTTCAATCATATTTTATCCTCACAACATCCTGCTGATGGCCGAGTAATCTATAATCTTTCACTTGAAATGGGCGGGCATAAAAGATATGAGGATCCAGAATGGTTTACCTGTTGTGTTGGGACTGGAATGGAATCTCATTCAAAATATGGAAGGAACATTTTCTTTAAAAATGAGGATGAATTATATGTGAGTCAGTTTATTGCAGCTCGTGCGAACTGGAAGGAAAATAGTGTAATAATAACTCAAATTACCAATTACCCTGAAGAACAGGGGACTAAAATTAAAATTGAATGTGCCGATCCTCAGAAATTTACACTCTACATTCGTTATCCTTTTTGGGCAGAAAAAGGAATAGATGTTTTCATCAATAAGAAGAAACATAAAACTAAAGAAAAACCAGGAAGTTTTATTGCTTTACGTAGAGTTTGGAAATCGGGCGATGAAATAGAGATTAGCATTCCATTTTCCCTTAGATTAGAACCTATGCCTGATGATGAAAACAGAGTTGCCATATTATATGGGCCACTGGTTCTTGCTGGAGATTTGGGTCCAGTGGATGATCCCGATGCCAATAATCCTGATTATGTTCCCATCCTCTTAACTGAAGAAAAAAATCCTGCCAATTGGTTAAGCCCCATTGAGGATAACCACAATTATTTTACAGTTTCCTCTGAAGTTGCTCGTCCTCGATCCTTCGAGCTAAAACCATTTTATAAAACACATGATAGAAGGTATTCCGTATACTGGGATCTTTTTAATGAGGAGAGATGGAATCAGCATCAACTAGAGTACCAGGCAGAATTAAAACGTATAAAAGAACTCGAAGCAAAAACAATTGATTTTTTCCAGCCCGGAGAAATGCAGGAAGAGCGCAATCATAATTTTGAGGGAGAAAAAATAAGGGTAATGGATTTCAGACACCAAAAAGCGAGGGTAGCAGACAGGGGCGGTTGGTTTTCCTTTGAACTGAATGTGAATCCAGGTAAAAAAGCAGCTTTAGTTATTCATTACTGGGGAGGATTTACAGGTTCTAAAACCTTTGACATCCTGATAAATGGGCAAAAAATAGCAACTGAAAATATTTCAGGAAAAAAAGATGGAGAATTTATTGATATAGAATACTCTATACCGGAGGAAATAACTTATGACCGAGATAAGATAAAGGTTAGATTCCAGCCTCACGTAGGCAGTAGAGGGGGACCAATATTTGGGGCCAGAACTATTTTAAAATAATTTCTATACTGCAGATTCTTCATGTTTTAAAGGATGAATATTTCTTTGATCATAAAGCCTCATTCTAAATTAAGTCTAAATTAGACCCACCTTTCAGGTCGGGGAAATTTAAAGATTAAAAATATCATATCATTTCCTGGCTTCCATCATTTATCCAAAATTACTCTAACAATCAATATTTCCTACTAATCATAACATCCTGAATACCTGATTATTAGAATAGTTAAACAAGATTTTATAAAAAGATTGAAAAAGATATTGTATTTTACCAAAACTTAAAAAAAAATATTCCTTTCTCAACATTTTTGAAAAGGAGTTTTAATGTTATTTTTAAAAATACTTTATAAATTAGAATTAATAAATAAATAAATGTTGTTATGAATTTAAAGAAGATCCTATTTTTCTCGGTTACCGCTCTAATATTGAGTTCAATTTTACTTTCGTGTAACCCAAAAGCTTCAGATAATACAAGTGAAGCTAAAGTTGAGCACTTTCGATTTATCCAGTTTAGTGAAACTCCTTTTGATACTGAAAAAGGAACCCATTCCTTAACTGAAAAAGAGGCCCAGACAATAAACAATTATAAATTCACCTACGATGAAAAGGGTCGGTTGTCCTCAATTGAATATTGCAGAGGCGATGAAATACTTTCCTATGGTTCCATGCGTGGTGCCGCCACAATTAAATACACATATGAGGATAACAAACAGATAAAACATTTCTTCAATGAAGCAAATGAGCAAATTGAATCAGCAGGAGTTTACTCTGCAGTTTATACCATTGATTCAAATGGCTTTAGGACAGGGCTTGAGTTTTTAGATAAGGATGGAAATCCTGTAGAAAACCGCAATAACATCAATCGCTATACCTGGAACCAGCTTGAAAATGGATATATTAAAGAATTAAGATATAATCTTGCAAATGAGGAGATAATTATGAATCCATTTTGTCCTTTCTATGAATTAAGGTTCGAATATGATAGCAAAGGATATGTAACAAGAATGATGAACTACGAGGCTGATACTCTATATAACTGTACGGCTGAGAACTGCGGAGATATAGGAGTTTCCTATTTTGAATTTAAAAATAATGATCATGGCGATCTTTTAAGTTTTTCGGTACACAATACTGTAGGACAACTTTCAAATCTTTATTGGGGATGGGCAAAACGCATCAATAAAGTAGATGCAAATGGATATAATATTGAAACTGCTATGTTCGACCAGGACGATGAATATCTTTCAGGGAAAAATGTTCCTGTTACACAAAGCACTTATGATGAGCATGGTGCATTGATTGAAACAAAAAGTTTGGACATAGATAGGAATCTTATAAACAACCCCAATAATGGAGTTGCTATTATAGAATACAAATATGATGAAAAAGGCAACCGGATTGAAACATTAAGATTTGATAAGGATAGAGTTGCTGTAGTAAGTGAATAGTATAATTATGAGATTCTTATTCAAGTTATTTTTGATTCCTGTTATAGCATTATTTCTATTTGCCGTAGGTTGTTCCAATGAAAATTCAGAAAAAGGCAAAAACAAAACCGCAGTAGTTGCTAAAAATGTCCCGCAGGTAGAACCTTTAAATATTAGTAAAGAAACTACGCTCCTACTTAAAGATCTAGCTGAAAATGGTGATTATGTGAATGGACGAGAGTTTCCTTCCTTAATTAAAGCTTCAGCTGTTCATGACCTTTTAGGAAAGAATATCCACATTATTGATATAAGGTCTGCTCAGGAGTATTCTGAAGGTCATATTCAAGGAGCTGTAAATAAAGACTTCATAGATCTCCCTGGATACTTTGAATTAGGGATCAAACCATTTGAATTTGACAGAATTATTCTTATTAGTACTGATGGACAGGTTTCCAGTTATACCACCTCCTTACTTCGTTTAATGGGATATGGGAATGTTTATTCAATGAGATGGGGAATGAGTGGATGGAATAATATTTATGCAGAGAAAGGATGGTTTGCAGCTTGCAGCTCTGATTTTCAAAATCAACTTGAAGAAGAAATAAATGATAAACCAACTAGTAGCGGAATGCCTGTTTTAGATACAGGTAAATCTACTGGTGAACAAATAGGCCAGGTGCGTTTCAAACAGCTTTTTTCTGAAGGACTCGACAATGTTATGGTAAATGCTTCAGATGTTTTTCTAATTCCACAAAATTATTACATAATCAATTATGATCGTCGTGATAAATATGAAAGTGGTCATATTCCTGGAGCTATTCGTTATAAACCTGGTGCTACATTAAGCATAGTTGAGGAAATGGCAACTATCCCATCTGATAAAACTGTGGTAATATATTGTGGGACAGGTCATAACTCAGGTTTTGTAACCGCGTATCTTAGATTATTCGGTTATGATGCCCGTACCTTGAAGTATGGAAACAATGGCTTTATGTATGATCGAATGGTTGAGGATCGATCTACACTTTCATGGCTACCTTTTACTAAATCAGATGTAAATGATTACAAGGTGGTTAAATAACACCTCCTGGTTCTATTAAAATGCTGAAATATCTTTAAATGTAGATATTTCAGGCTTAAATGAATGATTGAAGTTTTCTAGATCTCCTAGTTTTCCAAATATAAATAGGTTTTCAATTCCTTTTTGGGCCAGTATCATCCAGGCTCTTGCTGCAACAGAGGGATCCTCTGAAACAAGGATTTTAGGGCTTTTAAACTTCTTAAGCTCTTCAACCATTTCCCCATTTACTAAATCCTCAGTATTAAATACTGAAACCTCAAAATCTGCAACTGGCTCAAGACTTTTCTCATCATCGAGATACACAAGCATGACTTTTTGGCTCATTTGCTCAATTTGAGATACATCAACTATATTGGTTCCGGAAAGTGCAGGAATTGCATTTTTCTCTGCCCCCGGTTTGAATTGATCTCCAGCAAAAAAACGAATTCCTAATAATAATAGCACAAAGGCAAAAATCAGAAAAACCCACTTATATGTTTCAAATAAAGCTTTAAGCATCATTCTTATGTATATCATTCACAACCACCATCAAGTTCCCTTTCTGCTTGCCGTCTCGATTCAGCATACTTCATTTTCAGACTATCTGGTAAGCTATTTATATCTGTAAAAAAACGCTTCGCTTTAGTTCGTGTTTCAAATAAGGCGTTTTCTCTAGGACTAATTCTTTCTCCCGAAAATTTACTGTTCATTACTTTTTCAAACCACTCATTCAATCCGCCAATCATTGCAAAACAATTGCTATATCCTAAACCTCTGGAAATTACAAGAGCATAACTGGAATTAAGTTCTCCATTGGAGTAGAAAATATACCGTATTGATTTATTATAAAGCCAGGTCTCCGGTCTTTGATTAAAAAATTCGTCAAATGGTATATTAATGGCACCAGGTATATTAAATTTGCTATATTCTGCTCTGGTCCTCAAGTCAATTAATTGAAAGGTACTGTCTTCATTAATTACAAGCCTGGCTACCTGGTCCACTGAAAAATAAGAATCATCCTCAAAAACGGACGTAGACAATACACCTGAATCTTCAATAAAAGAATAAGTCCCTGAACCGGGTAGTAGAACCAATATTAGCCCCATGGCTACCAATAAAATTGAAATTTTAGGACGTACCTGCATATTTTGCGGTTTATAGATCACTTGTAATATCAGGTCTTGCAAATCTTTTTTCAGCTAATTCTGAAAGCCAAAACATTCCCACTGCAACTACAATAAGCAACAATGTAAATATAGCTGGAGATATCCCCATTATTTCGTTTATTCTCATTGGGCCTTTGTTTCCAGAATTTGCCAATCCATTGATTAGCGGCCAGGATTCAGCATATAAGAATGCGCCCAGAAAACCTCCACCTAGGAAAAACATCGCATCAATTTTACCAATTGAAACTGCACTTAATCCAGTTCCGGGACAAAATCCTCCCATTACAAAACCTGCACCCATTATAATGCCTCCAATGATTGAGGCACCAGTATAAAACTCATTCACGTATACCTTACTCAGATCAAGTAATCCAAGATAACTCATTAATTGCGAGCCAACAAGAGCAACTATAGCAGCAGTGAAGAAAACCTTAATAACAGTTGCATCATATCCGTAAAACATGCCAGCTAATTTTCTACTGGAAGAGAATCCTGCCCTTTCAAGAGCAAATCCAAACCCAATGCCAATCAAAAAAGCAATAAGAAGGCTTAACCATTCAGGGAAATTAGGATTAGTGGTAATAGGATCCATAATAAATACTTGTTAAATCCAGTTTTTTCTAAAGAACCATGCAAATAGATAGGCTGAACCAAAAATCGATATCATGGTAACAAAACCTCCAACAGAAAGAACTGCCATGCCAGACAACGCAGCACCACTTGTGCAGCCTCTGGCCAATTGTGCACCATAAACAAATAAAACCCCTCCCAGGAATGCCATAAGCAATCTTCGGCGAACAGAAATGGAAGGGGATTTTTCAACCTTAAATTTTAATCGTTTGGCAAAAACTCCCGAAATAAATCCTCCGACCAGGACGCCCAACACCTCAAATGGAAGCCAATTAAGAAGTGGTTTTTTTCCACCCTCAAAGTATTTAACATAATAATCAGATTTTGCTACATGTTCAGAATCAATGCTTCCAACAAGAGAAACGACACAGTATTTAATTCCACCACTGGCCCCTAGTCCTCTACCAGAAAGGTACATGGCTACAAGAAGCACCAATCCAAGGAGTGTGCCGGCCAAATATGGATTCATATACTTACTTTTCATTGTCAGTTTGCTATATTAAAAAAGTAAAGGTAAATAAATGTTTATTACTATATGGTAACAAATGAAATTCTGAAGTGAATTTGGGTTATGCTCAAATTTATGATGCTTGAGTAGTAGCGTGAATTAGGAAAGTGAATCTAAAAAAAAAGCCTGACACATTTGCATCAGGCTTACCTTTGTAGCGAGACCGAGATTTGAACTCGGGACCTCATGATTATGAATCATGCGCTCTAACCAACTGAGCTATCTCGCCATTTAAATTTCAATATTCTTTTAATCCTAATGCACTCTAATCCCGAAAATCATCAAATCTCTGATTTGATCTGATTTGCGAGGACTCTCGAAAAACTATGAAATCAAAGATTTCTTGTTTGTTCGGAGCCAACTGAGCTATCTCGCCATTTAAATTTCAATATTCTTTTAATCCTAATGCACTCTAATCCCGAAAATCATCAAATCTCTGATTTGATCTGATTTGCGAGGACTCTCGAAAAACTATGAAATCAAAGATTTCTTGTTTGTTCGGAGCCAACTGAGCTATCTCGCCATCAAAAATTTTGAGGAGGCAAAGATAAAATTTTCTTTTCAATTATCAATTGAATCATTCTAGAATATTTTTAGTCTGGTTTTATGCAATCTCGAACAGAGCCAATGCCACAAACTCCTGTTATACAGACTCTTTACCCATGTCCTGCCTGTCTGATTAAGGTTTAAATTTTGCACTTAAAATATCTTTTTGCAATTTCGATCAGTTCTTATATGTTTTTTGATTATATTGCAAAAGGTATAAGAATTATATTTGATTTTATAAGTCTATGAAAACTAAATTTGAACTCGAATACACTTTTAATACATCACCCAAAGTATTATATCCACGTTTCAGCACTGCAGGAGGTCTATCAGAATGGTTTGCTGATGATGTTCATATAAATGGCAAGATTTTTACCTTTATTTGGAATGGATCCGAGCAGGAAGCAGAGCTCTTGCTTAAGAAAGATTCAAAATTCGCCAGATTTCACTGGCTTGATGACGAAGACCCAAAAGCATATTTTGAATTCAGATTGCATACTGATGAACTAACCGGTGATGTTGCTTTACTCATTACTGATTTTGCTGATGAAGATGATGTTGAAGATTCAAAAGAACTATGGAATAAGCAAATATCAAATTTGAAGCATATTCTTGGTCTTTAATTCGAAAAGCTTGTTTATTTCCAGATAATAAGCCGCCTCCAAATTCCGTTTATTTTGCAGTATGAAAAAATTGCATCAATACCTGATACGATCTTATGTAGGTCCATTGGTTCTCACTTTTATTGTGGTTCTGTTTGTTATGGTAATGCAGTTTTTGTGGAAATATGTCGATGATCTCGTTGGGAAAGGACTTGAATTCAGAACAATTGGAGAGCTCCTGTTTTATTTTTCCCTAAGTTTTGTACCCATGGCACTGCCATTGGGAATACTATTAGCATCACTAATGACTTTCGGTAACCTTGGAGAAAATTTTGAACTTGCGGCCATTAAATCTGCAGGAGTTTCATTGCAGAAATTTATGTTTCCACTTGTAATACTGATTGTTCTTATTAGTATCGCAGCTTTTTACTTTTCAAATAATATTCTTCCAGTAACTAATCTAAAATCCCGATCATTACTATATGATATTCAGAGGCAAAGACCGGAGTTTAATATAACGCCAGGGCAGTTTTATAATGGTATTGAAGGCTATAGTCTTAAAATTGCTGAAAAGGATTACAATACCAATTTGTTGAAGCGTATCTTAATTTATGACCATACCAATCAAAGTGGCAATACTTCGGTTACATATGCTGATTCAGGCTATATGAAAATCACCCCCGATGAACAAAGCATAATACTAATACTCTACAATGGATATTCATATAATGAATTACGTGAGGGCTCAAAAAGAAGACGAAAAACTAAAGATAAGTCATATCCACAGAGGAGAGATAAATTTAACCAGGAAACAGTTGTTTTATCCTTAACAGGTTTTGGTTTGAATCGGACTGAAGAAGGATTGTTTAAGAATCATTATGCCATGCTTAATATGAAGCAGCTAACCTACAATACCGATTCAATGTACCAGCTGCTTGACAAAAGAAAAGAACTCTTCATGAATACAATGAACAATAACCAGCTCTTTTCCAGTTCAAAACTTATAAAACGTTACCACAGAGAGGAAGAAATAGATTTTGAAAATATTGATTCTCTTCCGTTTGCACCTAGAGAATTTCTTGCGAAAATAAGTCAATCTGAGCAGGAAACAGTAATAGAAAAAAGCCTGATGATGGCGAGATCTTCAAAAAATTTTGTCACTACATCTAAAAATTCAGTAACATCAAGAAAAAAAATAATAAAGAGGCATGAGATTGAGTGGCACCGGAAGTTTACTTTGTCATTTGCTTGTTTTATTTTCTTTTTCATAGGTGCTCCATTAGGCGCAATAATTCGTAAAGGAGGATTAGGATTACCAGTTACGATATCTGTATTGTTTTTTGTAATATGGTATATTATCTCCCTTACCGGGGAAAAAGCAGTTCGACAAGAAATTCTGGATCCTTTTACAGGTATGTGGATTTCTTCTTTAATTTTGTTTCCAATAGGCGTTTTCCTTACATATAAGGCCACAAATGATTCGGCCATTATGAATACTGAAACTTATCTTAAGATTCCTAAGAAAATTATCTCTAAGCTGGTTTCAAAAATCAATAAAACTCAAGCTGTAACTAAACTAGGACAGGCATGAAAATTCTCCAACTATGTAACAAGGTTCCCTTTCCTCCTAAAGATGGAGGAGCTTTGGCCATTTGGAACTTATCAAAAGGGATGGTCCAACAGGGTATTGAATTGTATATTCTTGCATTGAATACCTCAAAACATCCCATATCGGATTTCCAGGTACCAGAAAAATACAAGGAAAAAATACAAATTGAAGCAGTTGACATTGATACCAGGATCAAATACACAGATTTATTCGCCAATTTTCTTTTTGGCTCAGATCCTTATAATCTAATTCGGTTTAAATCTGAAAAGTTTTCTGCTAGTTTGAATAGAGTTTTGGAAACATTTAAGCCAGATATAGTTCTACTGGAAGGATTACCTATGGTTTGGTACATACCAGCAATAAGAGAATATTCTGAAGCAAAGGTTGTAATGAGAGCGCATAATGTAGAGCACATTATTTGGAATGGATTGGCTGAGGAGGAAAAATCTCCATTAACCAAATTATACTTTAAAAACCTTACCAAAAGGATTCGAAAATTTGAAATAGATCAGCTAAAAAACTACGATGCACTTCTACCAATCTCATTGATAGATGAAAAATGGTATCGCTTTGTTGGATTTGAAAAACCTTCTGAAACAATTCCATTTGGAGTGGAATCTGGAGATTTTACAGAGATCAAGAATGTAGATATTCCAAACGATTTAATTTATATAGGAGCATTAGATTGGGCTCCCAACCTTGACGGACTAAAGTGGTTTGTTAAGGAAGTTTGGCCTACTATACATTCTGAATTCCCAGAATTAAAATTACATGTGGCAGGAAGAAATCCATCTGATGAGGTCAGGAAAATAGTTCAGGTCGATGGAATTATATTTTATGGGGAAATTGACAATATATCTGATTTAATGAATAAAGGTATGATATTAATCGTTCCTTTATTTTCAGGAAGCGGAATGCGAGTTAAAATAATTGAAGGGCTTCAAGCTGGCAAACTTATAATCACAACCCATCAAGGCCTTGAAGGAATACCTGCCTACCCTGGAGAGCAACTCCTTGAGGCAAATTCAGTTCATGAGTTTACTAGTCATATTATAACTTCTTTGTCGAAACCAGAAATTATTAGAAATATTGGTTTAAAAGGGCAGGAATTTGTTAAACAAAATTTTAATAATTTTGCTCTATCCAAAAAGTTAATCAACTTTTTCAATAGCCTGGTAGAATGATTTTTACATTAGTATTCTGGATTTCTGTTTTTGCAATATTCCATACATATATATTATTCCCCACCCTTCTTAGGATTTTGTCACATGGCAAAAGAACCAATGATGTTTTATTTGTAAGACAGGATGAATTACCGAAGGTATCCATCTTATTATCTGTACTTGACGAAGAAATTGTTATCCAGAAGAAGCTGGAAAGCCTGGCATCTCTGGATTATCCTATTGAAAAACTGGAGGTGATAATTGGCTCCGATGCGTCAGAAGATAAAACTGATATAATTGTAAATGAGTTTATAAGAAAATACCATCATTTTAATTTTTTACGATTTGATGTAAGGAAGGGTAAAGCTGCTATAATTAATCATTTAGTTACAATCGCAAAAGGTGAATTACTTGTTATTACCGACGCTAATATTTTACATCCTCCTGAGAGTCTTTTTAACTTAGTCCGCAATTTTAAAAACAACAAAATTGGCCTCGTTGATTCAATAACAATCAGTAGTGGTATAGATAAAGGCGGTATTTCAATACAGGAAAAATCATACATTTCAAGAGAGGCAAGAATTAAACATATGGAAGGAGTACTTTGGGGCACTTTAATGGGTCCATCTGGCGGGTTTTACGCCCTAAGAAAAGTAAATTATCACCCTGTACCTCCAAATTTCCTTGTTGATGACTTTTATATTTCAATGAAGGTTTTAGAAGATGGGAAAAGTGCTATAAGTGATCGAGAAGCAGTAATAATGGAAGATGTCTCAAATGATCTTTCTGAGGAATTTAGGCGAAAGGTCCGCATTTCTGCTGGTAATTTTCAGAACCTTGTCAAATTTGGCCATCTTTTATTAAATCCCTTTAAACCAATAAGTTTTTCCTTTTTATCACATAAAGTTCTTCGATGGTTAGGTCCTCTATTTATTCTAAGTGCATTATTTAGTAACTTCTTTTTGCTGGATAAACAATTTTATACTTTCAGCCTTTATACTCAGATAGTTTTACTTATCATCCCATTTATCGATATTATATTAAGGAATATTAAAATACATATCGTAATTTTGCGGTTCATTACACATTTTTACAGTATGAACCTTGCCATATTAACTGGTTTTTTATGGTATATGAAAGGAATAAAAACAAATGTTTGGAAACCCACAAGAAGAAATCAATCACAATAAACTCCCAGATAATTACCCTGGTCCAGGTCTTGATAGAATTGAAGATGCTATTGAAGATATAAAAAAAGGCAAAGCAGTAATTGTTGTAGATGATGCAAACCGGGAAAATGAGGGTGACTTCATTGTTGCAGCAGAGTTGATCACAACTGAAATGGTCAATTTTATGGCAACATATGGAAAGGGCCTCATATGTGTTGCTCTTCCTGAAGAAAGGTGCGAAAAGCTTGAGTTAGATTTGATGGTAGGTAAAAACACTTCCTATCATGAAACTCAATTCACAATTTCAGTTGACCTTTTAAGTGATGATTTATCTACCGGCATTTCTGCCAGTGACCGGGCTAAAACAATAAAATCACTCGTTGATAAAAAAACCAAGGCTGAAAATCTTGGCAGGCCAGGTCATATCTTTCCGTTAAAAGCAAAATCAAAGGGTGTATTGAGAAGAGCTGGCCATACTGAGGCTGCTGTTGATTTAACAAGGTTGGCAGGCTTAAGACCAGGAGGTGCACTTGTTGAGATAATGAATGATGATGGTAGTATGGCTCGAGTCCCTGAGCTAATTAAAACAGCTAAAAAGTTCGATCTAAAGATAATCTCTATACGTGATCTGATTTCCTATCGGCTGCTAAATGAAAGTATTGTTGAAAAAGGTGTCGAAGTGAAACTGCCCACAAAATATGGTGACTTTACCTTAATCCCTTTTCTCCAGCTATCAAATGGACAGGAGCATATTGCACTAACAAAAGGTTCGTGGAACAAAGATGAGGCTGTTCTGGTTCGGGTCCATTCTTCATGTATTACAGGTGATATTTTTGGCTCAATGCGTTGTGATTGTGGAATTCAATTACATGAGGCAATGAAAATGATTGAAGATGAAGGGAAAGGTGTTTTACTTTATATGAATCAGGAAGGAAGAGGAATTGGTTTATTCAATAAAATGAAGGCTTATAAACTGCAAGAAGAAGGTAGAGATACCATCCAGGCAAATGTTGAACTTGGATTTCAAGCTGATGAAAGAGATTATGGAGTTGGAGCCAATATCCTCAGAGAACTCAACCTTGGTGAAATCAGGCTTATGACAAATAATCCTGTAAAAAGAGCAGGCCTTGAAGGATATGGATTAAAGATTATAGAAAATGTTCATCTTGAGTCAGAGCCAAATCCTTTCAATGAATTTTACCTTCAGACGAAAAAAGAAAAAATGGGCCATGTCCTTGAATTGGTGAAACCTTTACAATTTAAGAAATAAAAAATCTCACCAGGACCAAATCACGCTTTCTGAGATGAATAAAGAAAATTTCCGTATAGTGTTTATGGGTACTCCTGAGTTTGCTAAGGAATCACTCAAGATGATTGTGGAAGTAGGATTTAATGTTGTAGCCGTAGTAACCGCGCCAGATAAACCATCTGGCAGGGGGAGAAAGCTTCAGCAATCGGCTGTGAAAAAATTCGCTCTGGAAAATGATTTACCAGTTTTACAACCAAGTAACCTTAAAGATCCTGATTTTCTTAGTTCCTGAATAAAATTAAACGCAGATTTAATAGCTGTGGTTGCATTTCGGATGCTTCCTGAAGTTGTTTGGTCAATGCCACAAAAAGGAACAATAAATCTCCATGCATCACTCCTACCCGATTATCGCGGCGCTGCACCCATAAATTGGGTAATTATGAATGGGGAGAAAAAAACTGGTATCACTACTTTCTTTATTGAAAAGGAAATTGATACCGGGAATATTTTGTTGCAGGAAGAAGTAGATATACCAGAAAATATGAATGCCGGTGAATTGCATGACAGCTTAATGAGAAAAGGTGCAAGTTTGCTAGTAGAAACCATTGAAAAAGTAATTTCACAAAAAATAAAATCAGTTCCTCAGGAAAAAGATATCAGATATAAGCTAGCACCCAAAATCTATCCTCAAGCTTGTGAGATAGACTGGAAAGATGATGTTAAAGCAATATATAACAAAATCAGGGGATTATCACCATATCCAGGTGCATGGACTATGATTCAAACAGAAAATGATAAAAATTTTATTTTAAAAATATTTTCAGCAGAATATAGCAGGAAGTCAAATGATATATTAGAGCCTATTATCCTAAATGACTCAAATTTAAGATTTTCGGTGAAAGTTCCTGGAGGTATATTAAATATTCTTGAACTTCAGGTTCCGGGAAAAAAGAAAATGAAAATTCAAGAATTCCTAAGAGGAAATTCCATCGAGGGATGGAAATTATTATAGGGCTTTCAATACTTATTCAACTCTCAACCTGATTTTTTGTCCGGAACTCGGATTCTGGCCTGCCTTCATTTCATTCATTTCATACAACTTCCTGGTCCGAACAGCATATTTTTGACCAATATCCCTCATGGTTTCATTATCTCCTGCCATATGAAACATAATACCCTTTTCAGCCTGATTCCGCTTAGGTTGAAGATAAATAACCATACCTGGGTGCAAGTTTGTATCCTCACTAAGTTCATTATATTTAATTATTTCCACTTTCAATAACTGATACTCTTCAGCCAGGCTTTCAAAAGTATCACCCGATCGGGTAATAATATAGTCTACTTTGTTTATTTTCTTTATTTGCCTTGCCCCAGTCCCTGTATGAACTACGAATTCTCCCTCGCTTTCAGCGTAAAAGGTCGACTCAGTCTGTGTTTTATTATCTGGATCCTCGGCTGTTGAGGAACTTGAAGGCGGAGTTGCTTCTGAAAAAGTTGGTAAAACTGTAGATTGCACTGGCACTATAGTCTTTTCTTTTTTCTTTGGCGCCTTACCAGTATCATAAATAGTTAAATCATTGGTTTCAATTATATCTATTAATAACTGTGCGTATTTCGGGTTTGTTGCATAACCTGCTTTCTTTAATCCCTTTGACCATCCTTTGTAATCAATCTGGTCCAGTTCAAAAAGAAATGAATATCGAGCTTTATTTCTCAGGAAATCTGAGTGATCGCGATATGATTCTTCAACTGAATTGTATTTTCTAAAGCATTCATTTTTTCTATCATCATCCCAGGTAAATGTTTTCCCTTTCCAATCACTATGACATTTTATTCCAAAATGATTATTTGAACTTCTGGCCAGTGTACTATTACCATTTCCTGATTCAAGAACAGCCTGAGCCAAAGTTATACTCGCAGGAATCCCTGATCGATTCATCTCCCTTATTGCAATATCACTGTATTTATTAATGTAATCCTGCCGGGTTGAAGGAGCAGTTGACTTAGATCTTGATGTAGATGTTTTAGGTACATACTTTTTAGAACTAGCTTTTTTTGAACTTTTACAGGCAGAGATCAATAATAAACTAACAAAAAAAAATATCAGGCTAATTCGCAGTGGCATACTCAACAAAAATGAATTATTCTCAGTTCAATCTGAACGAGGGTACAAATATGAAAACTAAATCGTAATTTTGAAAAAACGTTAAAAATGAAAACGATAAAGGTAGAAACAATAGTATATGAATACTCAAATCTTTTTGAATTATCTGAGCTTGATCAAGAAGTAATTAGAAAAGCCAAAGAATCAGCCATTAATTCATATTCTCCTTATTCGAAATTTCAGGTTGGATCAGCCGTTTACCTCGAAAATGGTGAAATAATCTCCGGCAATAATCAGGAAAACGCAGCATATCCCTCCGGCTTATGTGCTGAACGTGTTGCTCTTTTTTATGCTAATTCCAGGTTTCCTGATCAGAAGGTTAAAATTATAGCCATTGCTGCAAAAGGAAAAAATGGCTTTACAAGTGAACCTGTTTCTCCCTGTGGATCGTGTCGACAAGTTATGATAGAAAGTGAAGAGCGATTTGAAGAACCAATAAAACTTGTACTGGTTGGGGAAGATAAAATCCTGGTATTATCAAATATTGCACAACTATTGCCTCTCAGTTTTGATAAATCCCTTTTCCTGCAGAATAAATAAAGTTTAATCCTTCAAAACTGCTTTAAATTCATCCCATAACACACCTCCTGGTGGATTTGCAATAATTTTGATGTTTGTTTGTTTAACGGGATGCACAAACTCTAACTGCCTTGCATGCAGACAGATACTACCATCGGGGTTCGATCGTTTTGAGCCATACTTTAAATCACCTTTAACTGGGCATCCAATTTTAGACAACTGGCTTCTTATCTGGTGATGGCGACCAGTGTGTAATTCAACCTGAACAAAATAATACCTGTTGGAATTACCTTTCAATTCATAACTCAAACTGGCTTTTTTCGCTCCAGGTTTCTCGTGATCATATGCATATGACTTGTTTTGCCTTCGATTTCTAATTAAAAAATGATTAAGTGTAGCTGATTCCTCTGTAGGGCAAGACTGGATAATGGCCCAATATACCTTCCTCAAATCTCTTTCCTTAAATAAATTATTCATTCGAGTCAGGGCTTTACTGGTCTTTGCAAAAACCACAATACCACTTACCGGACGATCAATTCGGTGGACAACACCCAAAAAAATGTTTCCAGGTTTATTGTACTTAATCTTAAGAAATTGTTTTATCCTTACATCTAATGATTCATCTCCAGTCTGATCAGATTGTACCAGCTCGGAAGATTTTTTATTTACAACAATAATATGGTTGTCTTCAAATAAAATATCCGGGTCCATATTGAAAATAAAAATTGATGGTGCAGCAGGATTTAGGAGCTTAGTGCACTAGATAAATACAATAGAGAATATCAATACTGTTCATTTTCATTTGGGAAATGACCTTCCCGAACATCTTCAATGTATGATTGAACTGCTCCAAGAATTTCCTGATTCAGGTTATGATACCTTCTTAGAAAACGTGGGGAAAACTCTTGTGTTAAACCAAGCATATCATGTACGACCAGGATCTGTCCATCAACATCCCCTCCAGCACCAATTCCTATTATTGGAATTTTAATTTCTTCGGCTACTTTTTTTGCGAGTTTTGCAGGTATTTTTTCTACTACAATGGCAAAACATCCGGCTTTTTCTAGCAAATGTGCATCTTCAATTAGCTTGTCTGCCTCATCTTTGTCTCTGGCTCTTACTACATAAGTGCCAAATTTATGTATTGCCTGGGGCATCAACCCTAAATGTCCCATGACAGGTATTCCTGCTGATAAGATTCTGTCAATTGATTCCAGAACTTCTTTTCCCCCTTCAAGCTTAACAGCATGAGCACCTGTTTCTTTCATTATTCTGATAGCAGATGATAAAGCCAATGTAGAATTTCCCTGATAAGTTCCAAAAGGGAGGTCAACAACAACCAGGGCTCGCTTTACTCCCCTTACAACAGAGCTTGCATGATAGATCATTTCATCAAGGGTAATGGGAATTGTTGTTTCATAACCTGCCATTACATTTGAGGCTGAGTCACCTACCAATATAGCATCAATTTTAGTTTTATCTAGAATTTTGGCGGTAGTAAAGTCATAGGCAGTTAGCATGGTAATTTTCTCACCTTTAAGCTTCATCTCATTTAAAACATGAGTGGTAACTTTCCTAACTTGTTTGTGTAATGACATAATATAATTTTTATGTTACAAATTGAATTGTAAAACAAAGCTACAAATTTGATTCTTTACCTCATCAATTATTACTACTATTTTTTAATTCCCTCCTTTCATAATACTGCCTTTTTGTCATTGAAAGAATTTTATAGAATCATTAGATAATCACTCTTAGTGACAATATAACATTTAATTGACATAAAACCAGAGTGGCATAATGATTGATTATTGAGATCGAAACAGAATAATTAATACGATATCAATAAAACAAAATAATATGGGTAAAATAATTGGAATAGATTTAGGGACAACCAATTCTTGCGTTGCTGTAATGGAGGGTAATGAACCTGTTGTTATACCTAACAGCGAAGGTAAAAGAACTACACCATCTATGGTAGCATTTGTGGAAAATGGTGAAAGGAAAGTAGGTGATCCTGCTAAAAGGCAGGCAATTACCAATCCTACCAAAACCGTTGCATCAATAAAAAGATTTATGGGTGAAACCTGTGGAAATCTTGAAAAGGAGATAAGCAGAGTTCCCTATAAGGTAGTAAAAGGGGAAAACAATTCTCCCCGAGTTAAAATAGATGACAGGTTGTATTCACCTCAAGAGATCTCTGCTATGGTTCTTCAGAAAATGAAGAAAACTGCTGAAGATTACCTAGGACAAGAAGTTACTGAAGCTGTTATTACATGTCCAGCATATTTTAACGATTCACAGCGTCAGGCCACCAAGGAAGCTGGTGAAATTGCCGGACTTACAGTGAAAAGAATTATAAATGAACCAACTGCAGCCTCATTGGCTTATGGTCTTGACAAAAAGGGAAAAGACATGAAGGTTGCCGTATTTGACCTTGGTGGTGGAACTTTCGACATTTCTATCCTTGAGTTAGGTGATGGAGTTTTTGAGGTTAAGTCAACCAATGGAAATACTCACCTGGGAGGTGATGACTTTGACCAGGTAATAATTGACTGGTTGGCTGATGAGTTTAAAAAAGAAGAGAACATTGATCTAAGAAAAGATCCAATGGCACTGCAGAGGCTTAAGGAAGCTGCTGAGAAGGCTAAAATTGAACTTTCAAGCAGTACGAGTACAGAAATTAATCTTCCTTATATAATGCCGGTTGATGGGATTCCCAAGCATCTTGTAAAAACATTGACCAGAGCTCATTTCGAGAAACTTGCCGACAAATTAATCCAAGCCGTAAAACAGCCATGCAAGGAAGCATTGAAAGATGCTGGTCTGAGTTCCTCAGAAATTGATGAAGTTCTATTGGTAGGTGGCTCAACCAGAATTCCAGCGGTCCAGGAAATCGTAAAAGAATTTTTTGGAAAAGCACCTTCAAAAGGTGTAAACCCGGATGAGGTTGTTGCTGTTGGTGCAGCTATTCAGGGTGGTGTTTTAACCGGAGAGGTTAAAGATGTTTTATTGCTGGATGTTACTCCTTTATCTCTTGGTATTGAGACTCTTGGTGGGGTTATGACCAAACTAATTGAGTCAAATACAACAATTCCTACTAAAAAGTCAGAATCTTTTACCACAGCTGCTGATAATCAGCCTTCTGTTGAAATACATGTACTACAGGGTGAGAGACCGATGGCTAATGGAAACAAAACAATTGGAAGATTTCACCTTGATGGTATTCCTCCTTCCCCACGCGGTATTCCACAGGTAGAAGTATCCTTTGACATAGATGCCAATGGTATTTTGAATGTTACTGCAAAAGATAAGGGAACCGGTAAGGAACAGAATATTAGGATTGAGGCCTCAACAGGACTTTCAGATGATGAAATAAACAGGATGAAAGAAGAAGCTAAGGCCAACGAGCAAGCTGATAAAGACGCTCGCGAACAGGTTGATAAGCTTAATGCTGCCGATAGTTTGATTTTCCAGACCGAAAAACAACTAAAAGAATTTGGTGACAAGCTTCCTGAAGATAAAAAAGGTCCTATTAAGAAGGCACTTGAGGATCTAAAGGAAGTGCATAAGAACAAAGATATGGATGGAATCGAGAAAGCTACTGCTGAGTTAAATACAGTTTGGCAGGCTGCCTCAGAAGAAATGTACAAAGCAAGTCAAGCCTCAGCTGGCCAACCAGAAGGCCCTCAACCAGGCGCTCCTGAACCAGATCAGGGTGATAAGAAAGGTGACGATGAAGTTACAGATGTTGATTTCGAGGAAGTAAAATAATTGGACAGAAATATATATGAAAGCCCCGATATCGGGGCTTTTTTTTATTTTTACAGTAATAAGATATTAATATTAAAATAATAATCGTTTAAAGAATAAATGAGATTAATGAAGTTGAGAATATTTTTTGTTTTGATCGGTTTCACTTTTTTTGGTATTTCAATTGCACAAAGCAAAGAAATTAAAAGTGATACCATTTTTAATACAATTGATGGCGCCGGTTTAAAACAAGGTTTTTGGAAAAAGTTTTATCCTAATGGAAACATTAGATATACCGGTCAGTTTAATAATAACAAACCAATTGGAGAATTCCGCCGATACTATGAGAAGAAAGGTCTTCAATCAATATTAAAATATGATGAAAACGGGAAATCATCATCTGTAGAATTTTATTATAATAATGGAGAACTTGCCGCTACTGGAAAGTATATTGGTACTGAAAAAGACAGTGTTTGGAAATATTATTCTTATTATGGAGGATTTTTGTCAAAAGAAGAGCATTATAAAATCGGTAAGAAGAATGGTGCTTCCCGTGATTATTATGAAAATGGCACTATTTCACAGGAAATTATCTGGCAAAATGGAGTAAAGAACGGTATTTGGAAAATTTGGTTCTCTGATGCTTCTCTGCAACTGGAAACACAATACATCAATGGGATACTAAATGGCGGTTTTACAACCTATTATCCAGATGGAACTGTTGAAATCCAGGGTGTTTATAAGGACAACATAAGGATCGGATCATGGGAATATACTGATATAAAAACAAAAGAGATTAGAACAATCAAATATATTAACGGATTACCTGAAAATCAGGATGAAATAGATAAAAAGTTTCTTGAATCAATGGAGGAGTATGAAAAGAATAAAAATAAGATTAAAGAACCTGATTTAAACGATTTTAACATTAAAAGGTAAATTGTTTCTTTGCCATTTTATAATTAATATTTGAAAGTATTATGCATAAATACTTGTTATATATGTTTTTCATGGTACTGGGTATCAATTCAAGTCTATCCCAATCGGCCAATGACAAGTATTGGGTAAAATTCAAAGATAAATCCAATAATGAGTATAGTATTGAGAGACCCGAAGAGTTTCTTTCTCCACGCAGCCTGGAAAGAAGGACTAAACAGGGCATCCAGATTAATGAACAAGACCTACCTGTTTCAAAAATATACCTCGATAGCCTGATGAACCGAGGCATTACTATTCTTAACACCTCCAAGTGGTTTAATTCAGCAGTTATTAAATCAGAGGACGTTTCGCTTCCTGAAACATTAGAGGCTTTGGATTTTATTGTTGATTATGAAAAAGTATATTCTGAGCTCAACTTAAAATCCAAGATATCAAAATTTAATTCCAATATATTCAAAGGACAACTATTAAGAAACACATATTATGGAATGGGCTTTGAACAAATTTCTCTTTCTCAGGGGAATTTCCTCCATGAAATGGGTTACAAAGGCAAAGGATTAATAATAGCTGTTCTTGATGCTGGATTTTACGGTGCAAATTATTATCCTGCATTTGATAGCCTTTGGGATAAATCCAGAATTCTTGGCTACCGTAACTTTGTTGATGATCAGCAAAATATTTTCGAATCTCATCCACACGGAATGTATGTACTTTCTATTATGGGTGGGAATATTCCAGGTCAATTGGTTGGGACAGCGCCAGAATCATCATACTGGTTGCTACGATCAGAAGATACCTCAAGTGAATTTCTCATAGAAGAAGATAACTGGATTGCAGCAGCAGAGTTTGCTGATAGTATAGGTGCGGATATTATAAATTCATCCCTTGGTTACTATGAATTTGATGATCCTGAAATGAATCATACCTACCAGGATTTGGATGGCAAATCTACAAGAGTATCCATAGGTGCCAATATCGCATCGTCAAAAGGGATACTAGTTGTGGCAAGTGCTGGAAATGAGGGAAATGATCCATGGCATTATATACTAGCTCCCTCCGATGCCATTGGTGTTCTTTCTATTGGTGCTGTAGATTCCCTTAATAATAAAGCTGAATTCAGTTCCTTTGGACCAAGTTCAGATGGCAGAATTAAACCAGATGTTACAGCTATGGGAAAAGCAGATGCTTTTCAGGGAACTAGCGGATTTATTGTAAGAGGGAATGGAACATCCTTTTCTTCTCCTGTGGTGGCTGGCCTATCAGCTTGCTTGTGGCAGTCATTTCCTGAGGCAAAAAGTTCAGATATTGCAGATGCAATTCAAAGAAGTGCTCGAAACTATTATTCTCCAGATGCTGGAGTTGGATATGGAACAGCTAATTTCTTATTGGCCTATCAATACTTAAAAGTTCTTAATTCAAATGAATTAGAACAAAAGGTTATCCTATTTCCAAATCCAGTAGACGATTACTTTACAATATTAGTACCAAATGATCCTGCATCTGGAATTGAAATGAAACTATACAACTCAACAGGTCAAATGGTTAAACAGGAATCGTACAAATCGACTGATCAAGTTATCTTTTTTGCAACAATTACAGGATTGTCAAGCCTGAGTTCCGGCACTTATTTACTGAAGGTATTCACTCGAGAAAAAACGTTTACAAATAAAATAATTAAACTATAGGAGCCTTTATTAAGGTAAAGCAACAAAATGCATTCCCAACAATTAACTAAATAAGATTACATTTGATAGATGTATTCATTTAATAAAAATTGATCGGCATTTCTTGACTCAAAAAGTATCACTATATGAATTAAACAACAGAGTTAAGGGTATCTTAAATGAGACCCTACCAGAACTGGTATGGGTAATTGCAGAAATAAATGAGATAAATACAAATAAATCAGGACATTGCTATCTTGAACTTATTGAAAAAGATACCACCTCTGATCGGATTATTGCCAAAACGCGAGCAACGATATGGGCATTTACATTCCGGCTCCTAAAACCTTATTTTGAAACCACCACTGGACAATCCTTTTCAAGCGGCATAAAGGTTCTTCTAAATGTGAAGATTGAATTCCATGAATTATTTGGCTACTCTCTGAATGTACATGATATTGACCCAACATATACGGTTGGTGATCTTGCCAGGCAAAAAATGCAAACCATAAAGAAACTTAAGAAAGAAGGTGTCTTTTATATGAATATGGAGTTGCACATTCCACTTCTTCCTGCAAACATTGCAATTGTATCCTCTCATACAGCTGCAGGTTATCAGGACTTTGTCCATCAGTTAAAAAACAATCCATCCGGATATATATTTAATACAAAACTTTTCCCATCCGTGGTTCAGGGAAAAGATGCTGAAGTATCAATCATTCAGGCATTAGATAGAATTTTTCAATATGAAAACTTTTTTGATGTAGTGGTCATAATTAGAGGCGGTGGTTCTCAAACTGATCTTAATTGTTTTAACAATTATTTTCTTTCCAGTCATATAGCACAGTACCCGATTCCAGTAATAACCGGAATTGGACATGAAAAAGATGAATCAGTTGCAGATATGGTAGCAGCCATAAATCTTAAAACCCCAACAGCTGTTGCAGAATTTCTTATTCAGTCCTTCCTTGATTTTGAAAATAAAATAAATGACATCCAGGAGAATATTATTGATCTTGTATTAGCATCAATATCTCAACTTAGAGATAATTTAACCTCCATAGCTCAGAAAATTGCGCCTAATATTCATCAGAGAATAGGAAGTAAGACCCGGAGACTTGATCACCTTGGCGTTTTAACCAGCTCAGGAGTGAAAAATTACTTAAATACTCAGAGGGGGAATTTGGATTCCACGCCTTATGAAATTCAACGTAAAATGAAGGATAATTTCAGACTATTGTCCTATCAGCTTAAAGGATTAATTGGCTCCATTAAACTTTCAGCAAACCAGTTTAACAGGAATCATGAAAACAAACTTGAAATTCACCAACAATCCCTTAAACTTCTTGATCCAGGAAACATCCTTAAGCGAGGTTATAGCTTATCATATTCTGAAAATAAGCTGGTTACCAGGGTGTCTGGTTTAAAAAAAGACGACCTCCTCAAGACAAAGTTTTATGATGGAGAAGTATTTAGTAAAGTTAAAAATGTTATTTTAGGCAAATTGGAGAAAGAAGAAAAATAGCCGCATTTAAAAACTGAATAACAGGTTTGAAAACCATTACGACATATATAGTTTTAGTTTTTATTCTTTCATTAGAAGGCATAGGCCAGGTTAGCTATTCTGATTCGCTCAAATCAATGTTAACCAACTCTGATGACAGTACAAAGGTGAGGATCTATAGTAAGCTATCAGATTACTTCCTTGACTCTATACCTGATCAAAGCGTAAGTTTTGCGGATCAGGCATATCTTTTAAGTAATAAAAACAGGTGGTTATGGGGTGAAGCAGATGCTGAAAACTTAATGGGAATAGCCTATTATAATATGGCAGAATACTCCAAATCACTGACCTATTTTAAAAGGTCTCTTAATAAAAGAAAACTCATTGGAACAAAGGAGGACCTGGCTGCTTCATACAACAATATAGCTATGGTTTATCTGGAATATAATAACTATAATCTGGCCATTGAATGTATAAATAATTCTATGGCTATTAATCTTGAGGAAGGTCTTGAAGTTGATGTTGCTGATAATTTGCATAATCTTGCTGCAATATACTGGGAAAAGAATGATTATCAGACTGCTATTGACTATACTCAGGAGGCTCTCATAATTTATGAAGGTATCGGGAAAGAGGATGATATAGCAGATACTTATAATAATCTGGGGAATTTATACTCTAAAGTCGATAAACCTGGTGAAGCCAGAGAATATCTTGAAAGAGCGCTTGAAAGATATACAATGGATAAAGACCGGAAAGGAATTGCTACTGCCAAACTAAATATCGCGGAGTTATTATATACACTTAATCGTTATAATGAAGCTTACCTTTATCTTTCTGATGCCCTCAGTATTGCGCAAAGCCTCCAAGACTTAGACCTGCTGGTTGAAATTCATGAAAATATTTTTAAATATTTTAAACAAAAAAGGAACTACACTGAGGCATTAAAGCATCACAAGTTATTTGAAATCTATAAGGACAGCATCTATAATCAACTTCAAAATGATATCATTTTAGAGGAACAAGTAAAACTAGATAGCGAAAATAAGCGGAAAGAAATTCAAGCTTTTAAGAAAGACTATGAATTACAGGACGTTGAAATTCAAAAACAGAAGTCAGTAGGTGTTTTTCTGATAATCCTTATGGGCGTTTCTTTTTCAACCATTTTCTTGTTTAATGTTCTTTTTAAATCTAGGAAGAAAACAAATGATCTGATAAAGGAGAAAAATGTTCAGCTATATTACTCAAACCAAGAATTAGAAGTATCCAAACAAGAACTAACAAAACTAAATCATGAAAAGGACAGGTTCTTTTCAATAATAGCACATGATTTAATAAGTCCGTTTACCTCTTTTATTTCTCTATCAGAAATACTACGTGACAATACAAACTCTCTGGATGAAAAGGATATAAAAAAGTATTCAGGCTGGATATTTACCTCAGCAAAAAACATTTACAACCTTGTTGACAACCTTTTACAATGGTCCAGGTCACAGTCAGGTAAATTGAATTATTCACCAAAATACCTTAATTTAAATAAAATTGTACAGGAGACTGTTGCATTAATTAAACCCTCTGCAGATGACAAAAACATTCGCATTTTAACTCCTGTCTCAAGAAGCTTAAAGGTTTATGCCGATGCTGACATACTGTCAACTATTTTGCGAAACTTACTAAACAATGCTGTAAAATTTACTGATAAGGATGGAACCATTAGTGTCCTAACCAATGATACTGGCAAAATGGTTGAAGTTTCCGTAACTGATAATGGTATTGGTATAAAAGAGGATGATTTAAATAAACTTTTCCAGCTTGACAGAAACTTTACTACAAAAGGAACTATTGGTGAAGAAGGAAATGGATTAGGCTTAATCCTTTGCAAAGAATTTGTTCAGGCAATTGGAGGAACAATTCATGTTAAAAGCAAAGTGAAATCTGGTAGTACATTTAAGTTTACTATTCCCAAAATACCCGTTCAAATTGAATCTCGAAAAGGATGAAAAACGGTAAACTAAATATTATAATTTTCTTGTTCGCATTTTCATTGAATGGTTTTATTGTTCAAAGCCAGGAGAAAGTTGATAGCTTGCTAAATGTATTTCAGGGTGCTTCAGATAGTCTTAAGAAAGTTGTCCTTGATGAACTGGTGGATGAATATTTGCCAGTTTCATTAGAAAAAAGCCTTGAGTATGCTATTCAATCATTGGAAGTTGCTAATTACAATAGCAATCAAATATGGATTTCAGATGCTTATACAAGAATTGGTCAGGTCTATTTTCAAGCTGAAATGTTTCCTGAAGCCCTTGATTATTATTTGAAAAGTGAGAAAATTTCAACGCAATTATTAGATACTACCTATATACTTAGAGCATATGAAAACCTCGGGAAAGCCTACCTAAAGCTAGAGGATACATACAACAGTTTAAATTATATCACCAAGGCCATTGAGTTAAATGATCAATATGGTGATTCATTGTTGACAGGCAAGGCATATTTAAATGCAGCTGACCTTTATCTGGCTACCTCACAGGATAACGATGCGTTTAAATTTTACAACTTGAGTTTAATTTATTTGGAAAATACAAGTGAATACATGAGTTTAATTCATGTTTTAACAGCTCTGGGAGATTTAAAGAGGAAATCAGGTGATGCATTCTCTGCCAGAATCTTATACTTCAGGGCCCTGGGCCTGGCCACCCGAAATGATCTGCTATATGAACAAGCAGAAATTGCTCATAAGGTTGGACAGGTTTTTATGGATGAGAAAAATTACAACCTGGCATCCAGCCATCTACTACTGGCATTAGGCATAAGTAATGATAAGGGTTTCCTCGATATATCTGCAAAAATAAATAAGACTCTATCTGAACTTTCTGAAATGGAGAATAAAAACAGGCAAGCTCTGCGTTATAGAGAAACATATAATGAACTCAGAGATTCTCTTAGAAACGTTAACCAGCAGAAATATTTATCATTCCTGAACATGAAATATGATGCAGACCGAAAAGATCACGAGATAGGATTATTAACCAAAGCCAATGAAATTAATACTCAACAATTAGATAAGCAAAAGAACATACAAAAATTTACACTTATTGGAGTGATATTGTTATCTATTATAGCCATCATAATTGTGGTTTTTTATTATTACAACAGAAGGATGGCAACAATCCTGATTGAGAAGAGAAAGATGCTTGAAAAGACTCATCAGAACCTATTAAAATCCGAAAGAGAATTAAAAAAGATTAATGACACAAAAAATAAGATTTTTTCAATTCTGGCACATGATCTTATAAACCCATTCAACGCCCTTTTGGGCTTTGCCTCACTTCTAGATGAAGAATCTCAATATCTGAATAAAGCTGAAATTAAGCAATATAGTAGTGTTATACATAAGACTGCCAGCAGCTTGCATCACCTTCTTGAAAACCTGCTGCAATGGAGCAGAAGTCAAACTGGAAAAATAATCACAAAAAAGGAATTTATTGATTTGAATTTAGTTGTAAAGGAGGTATTAGATCTTGTGGTTATAAATGCCGAAGCAAAAAGCATATTAATCAATACTACACTTTCTGAACCCTGTGTTGTTTATGTTGATAAAAATCTCCTTGTTTCCGCTTTAGGAAATATTTTACAGAATGCAATTAAATTCTCTTCTGAAAATAATGAAATTAACATTCTTACACATTGTAATAAAGCTAAGGCTATAATAGAAGTTGCAGATAAAGGTATTGGTATAAGTCTGGAAGATCAGAAAAAATTGTTCCGTACTGACACCCACTTTTCAACTAGGGGCACTTCAAATGAGCAAGGGACAGGGCTTGGATTAATAATTGCAAATGACTTTGTTAAGTTAAACAAAGGAAAACTTGATATGAAAAGTCAATTAGGTAAAGGCAGTATTTTTACTATCAGTCTCCCAAAATAATGTCACACTAAACCAAACTAAATATGACCAAGAAAAAGGAAATAACCTACTCCGAAGCTCTTGCTGAAATGGAATCAATACTAGCAAAAATTGAGCATGAAGAGCTAGATGTTGATGAACTTTCCTCCACCTTAAAAAGGGTATCACATTTAATGAAAATATGTCGCCGGAAACTTCGCACAACAGAATCTGAAGTAGAGAAAATCCTAAATGATATGGATGTTGAGGCCTAGCTTATAACATCCTTTTTACTTTCCTTTTTTTACCCCTGGGTAGTTTGGTTTAATCATATTTTCTGGTGCCAATAAACGTTCAAGCTCCTTTTTGGTGAGTAACTTCTTTTCCAAAACCAGATCATAAATCCCACGATTCGTTTCCAATGCTTCACTAGCCAATTTTGAGCTGGTTTCATATCCAAGCAAAGGATTCAATGCAGTTATCAAACCTATGCTGTTTTCCACAAGCATCCGACATCTTTCCTCATTTGCGGTGATTCCAACTATACAACGATCCCGTAAAGTCGACATGCCATTTATTAACATTTCAATAGATTCAAACAGACTTTGAACTATCACAGGCTCCATCACATTTAATTCAAGCTGTCCTGCCTCAGCAGCCATACTAACAGTTAAATCATTACCAATAACCTTAAATGCAATCTGATTTACAACTTCTGGAATAACCGGATTAACCTTTCCTGGCATAATTGATGATCCAGGTTGGACCGGAGGCAAATTTATTTCATTAATTCCAGTTCGGGGTCCAGAAGATAATAAGCGTAAATCATTTGAAATTTTTGACAATTTTATTGCTAACCTTTTGATAGCTGAAGAATACATAACAAAAGAGCCTGTATCTTGTGTAGCTTCTACCAAATTTTTTGCATTTTCAACCGGAAGTTTAGAAATCTTACGTAAATGCTTTATAACTTTCTCCGAATATCTAGGATCTGCATTTATACCTGTACCAATGGCAGTTCCCCCCATGTTTACCTCTAATAAGAGTTTCGCATTCTCATCAAGTCGTTGTACCTCTTCGTCCAATGTGGCTGCGTAGGCCTCAAATGACTGTCCCAAGGTCATGGGAACGGCATCTTGTAATTGAGTCCGTCCCATTTTAATAACATGAAAGAATTCAGTTGCCTTTTTGCTGAAGGCTCCTATTAATTTTTCAACTTCTGTTATTAAATAATCATTGCTGTTTATTAAGGCAATTTTTATCGCAGTAGGATAGGCATCATTCGTCGATTGTGATAGATTTACATGATTGTTAGGATGACAATATTCGTATTGTCCCTTATCATAGCCTAAAATTTCAAGAGCCCGGTTTGCAATAACCTCATTGGTATTCATGTTGGTAGAGGTACCAGCCCCACCTTGGATCATATCAACAACAAAATGAAATTGATATCTACCTGAAATAATCTCATCACATGCCTGAGATATAGCATAATAAATATCTTTGTTAAGAATACCCAATTCGAAGTTTGCTTTTGCTGCAGCTTTTTTTACCATAACAAGGGCCTGAATCAGGCGTGGGTAAAAATTCAGGGTTACCCCTGAAATATCGAAATTTTCTATGGCCCTTAGCGTCTGAATGCCATAATAATACTCATACGGCACTTCTCTTTCTCCAAGTAAATCATGCTCTGTCCTTGTCCGTGCGGATTCATATTGAGCTGCAGTATTTAATAAACGGAAGTTGGCATGCTTCATCCTTCGAGAAATAACTCGAATTATATTTGAGAATATTTTAACTGAGAGAGGTCCGTTTTCAATAAAATATGATTTCTTCAAAATGAAAACAGTGGTGGGATTCACCGCCCTTGCAGAGGTTGAATGAAGAGAGGTTTTATTCCAGGCCCCTTCACCAAGAAAGTCACCTGGAGTAAATATTGCCAATCTTTTTTCCTGCCCGATGCTGGTTAGTTTAAATAATTCAACCTGTCCCTGAGAAATAATAAAAATATCTTTTCTGGGTTGATTTTCCTCAAACAGCATTTCTCCTGACTTGTATGCAATTTCATCCATGGAAGCCGTAAGAGAATTCAACTCACTATCGTCCATTCCTCTAAAAAGATCAATTCCTTTAATAAATGTAAATACTTCTTTGCTTTTCATTTTTTATTTTTTTGAAAATGTCGACTCCAATTTTCCAATCACAGATTGTTGGTTTATAGTTTATTGATTTTAAAATATAAAAAGGAATTTTTATTTAGAGCTTAGATATACTTCTCCATAAGGTTTAGCAAATCTAATGGCTTAATTGGTTTTGATATATAATCATCACAACCTGCTGACAATGCTCTATCTCTATCCTGACTCATGGCATAAGCTGTCTGAGCAATTACAGGTGTATTGATGTTTATTTCCTTAATAATTTTAGTAACCTCATAGCCATCTAATTCCGGAATTTGAATATCCATTAAAACAAGATCAATATCGGAAGTCTTCTTAAATATTTCTATAGCTTTTGTCCCGGTATCTGCCCATACCAATTGAGCATTTGTTTTTGATAGAACTGCTTTAATAAATTCAAAGTTTGATTCATTGTCTTCTACAACAAGTACTATTTTATCCTCCCAGTTAAAAACATTTTTCCAGGTATCCTCATGCAAATCTGAACTACCTGGAAAGGAATCTATAGGTTTATAAGGAATTGTAAAATAAAACTCTGATCCTTCATCTAGCTTTGACTCCACACCAATTTTACCTCCCATTAATTCTACCAAGCTTTTGGAGACCGACAAACCCAAGCCTGTTCCTTCGTATTTTCGAATAGATGATCCATCAAGCTGTCGGAAACGATCAAAAATTGAATAAATATCTTCCTTCTTTATTCCAATTCCAGTATCCTTTATTGAAAATTCCAATTCATCGTTTTCATTTAAAAAACATCCTACTGAAATCATTCCTTCCTGAGTAAATTTAAATGCATTCCCGAGGATGTTAGTTAAAATCTGCCGGAGTCTGTATTCATCCGTTTCTGTAATAAGGTCATCAGGTATATTTAGGTTTAACTCAAGACTAATAGATTTCTTAGATTTCCTAATCTCCTCTTCAAAAAACCTGCTAAGTTCCTTCATAATGGCTGCAGGATTGCAGGCTTCCTCAACAATCTTAATTTGACCTGCTTCAATTCTGGCCAGATCAATAATATCATCTATAAGATTTGATAAAGATTTGCAGCTTGAATTAATAATACTAAAATACTCATCCCTATCAGGCCCTGAAACATCACCTGTCCTCAATAATTCAGAGAAACCAACAATGGCATTCATAGGAGTCCTGATCTCGTGTGACATATTAGCCAGGAAGGCAGTTTTCAACCCATCCGATTCTTCAGCTTTTCTTTTTGCTTCCAATAAAATCGATTCATTTTTCTTTTTTCCTGTAATATCTTCTTTAATGGCAATAAAATGAGTTACCTCCCCCTGATCATTCTTTACTGCTGAAATGGTAGCTGATTCCCAAAATAATTCACCATCTTTTTTCCTGTTTTGGATTTCTCCAATCCATTCTCCGCCAGAAATTAAAGTCGCCCATAGCTCCGCATAGAACTCAGCAGACATTTTTCCTGATTTAAGAATTGCTGGTGTTTTCCCAATAGCCTCATCCTCTGAATAACCTGTAACTTCAGAGAACTTGGGATTTACATATTCAATAATCCCTTCAGTATTTGTTATTACAACACTGGCAGGTGAATGTCTAATTGCCTGAGAGAGAACCTTAATTCTTTTCTCTTGTTTAACTCTTTCACTCAAATCAATAATGGTAATTAACACAGTATCCCATGAATCCTCTTTACCCGGCAATATCACAGATCTCAATAAAGCTTCCCGTTTTACACCATTTTTTGATTCAAATACTACCTCCTCTTCAAATTTTCGTTCCTGATCCTTAAAGGCCAATAAAAGCTTCAGCTTTGTATTCATTAAAGCAGAATTCTGAATATAAATCTGCATTTCTTCAAGCTCCTGAATATCTGAAGCTCCAAAAAAATGTAATGCTGCCTGGTTGCAGTCAACAATTCTCATATTCTTGCAACAACCTTCTAATTCAAGTGGATTTTCACAAAAATACTCCTCAAAATCCATAATCCCCTGATCTTCAATTTTCTGAATACGAAATTTTACCTCTGACAAATCTTCCTGTAAAAGAGGTAAGGGCAAATACTCAAGGGTAGCCCTGGTTTGAATATCCCGTTCGATCAGTTCATTCTCATATTTTTTTCTACTCCTAATGTCCTTTAGAAAGCACCAATACCCCAATGGTTTCTCTGAATCTTCATTCAGGTAACAATGGACCTCAACCGGGATAAATTCATTTCGTGAATTCTTAATATCCATTTCATAAGGCTGGGTTGTAGAAGAATTTAGCTTAGCATCCTCAAGCAACTCAAGCTTCAAACTTTCCCATTCGACCGGAATTAGAGAATTGACATTCATATTTGATAAATCCTCCTGAGAATATCCAGTAAGTTCAATAAAAGAATTATTAAACTCAACAATATCACCTTCAACATCAACTCCCACTAAAGCCTCCAACATTCTTTCATGAAGGTCTCGATACCTTTTTTCAGACCGAATAATGTTTTCCGTTGATTTCTTTTGCTCAGTAATATCGATACAGGTTACCAATACGCCCTCAATTTCTTCATCATCCTGAATCAATCTGACATTAACCCTTACATATCTCCGCTCACCATCTTTGCTTTTAAATTTAATTTCAAAAGGTTCAGGCTCTGTTCGCTCTCCTGAAACAATCTCTCTAAAAACCTGAACGCCCTTTTCTTTTGCATCCTCATCTAAAGCAGAAATGTCTACTATACGTTTACCAAGAAATGTGTCTTTTGGATAACCAGTAATTTCTGCTAGGGCAGGATTGAGGTCAACTATTATTCCTTCCTGATTCAATACTATAATTCCATTGGGAGATGAAAGGACAACTCCTCTATACTTTGCTTCAGATTCTTTCAGTGTCTTTTCAAAAATCACTCTATCTGTAATTTCAGTAACTAAATTTAGAGAGGCAGGTTTTCCTTCCCAATCAATTTTATGTCCTGATGTCTCAATCCAAACCTCCTTATTTTCATTTGAAATTGCCCTGAACCTATATTTTTCAACTTTCTTGCCTTTAATCCTATTCTTATAGCTTTGAATGATTAAGTCTCTATCATCAGGATGAACAAATTCCAGGAAAGGCGTGGATTTAAGCTGAGAGTCACTATATCCAAGAAAATTGCTTATTTGGAAATCCATATATCTTAAATAGCCCTCCTGGACAACCAGGACCCCTTCAGTAGCATTCTTAGTAATAAGATCAGGAAATAATTCACGAATATTAGAATAATTACCATACTTTGGAATATTTCGTCCAGATTGAGTAAAATTCCAAAAGTTTCTTAGAACAATTCTAAAACTTCCTGGGTCACGGAGTGAGAGTAAATCCCAAACTCCATCGATCCTAGTCACTTTGCCGGGTAAAGAATTAATGTTTTGAGAGTAAAGGATAGTTGGTAGGTAATACCCATCCCTGTTAAAAGAATCAATTATACCTTTCCAGGCTCTTTGATTCTCATAATTAATCAGCAATAGATTCGGCCTTCTGGAAAGCAATTCATTTATTATTGTCTTGTTTTCATCACTATAAAAAAAATCGGTAGCAAAACCATCAATATCTGCACATTGCTTCACAATTGAACGGATCTTTTCTTCCTGCTCTATTACAAGAATTAGCAATGTGTTTTTCATAGCTCGATTAGGATAAACAATGATAAGTTTTTAGGTGAATTCTTAATTTATATCATTTGAATAAACAACAAACCTACTATTTTTAAACTAAATAAAAAAGATAGAAATTAGATAAAAAAGCCTAATTAAATAGCTTATCTAACTAGTGCTAAAAACAAGAGACCAGAGAAAATTCTCTGGTCTCAAGCTTCATACCCTAAAAATTAAACCTAAAACTTTACGAAAAACCTACCAATTAAATTGGTATTAGTTACAATATAACTACATCTAGTTTAACGCAACAAAAAGATTTTTGTTGTATAAAGATATGAAATTAATGTAAGTCTTCCAAAGAATTTGATATTAATTTTGTATGAAATTATAAGGACTATATTATTCGTCTAATTAATAAGAATTTACGTCTAGAACTTAAATTGTACTCCTAACATAAAATTTGTACCAGCCTGCGGGAAATAGCCATTATAAAATTGTTGGGTATCATTGTAATAATATTTGTATATCCAGGCATTCGATTCGTACATTGCATTGAAAATATTATTAATTAACAACTTAAAGGAAATGTTCTTTATTATTTTAGTTTTTATTCCGTAGTTAAAGCTGAGATCATTAATAAAGTAAGCATTTAATATCCTATCCTTATTTGATGTATTATCTATATATTGCTTTCCCACATATTTTGAAATGAAGCTTATGCCCAGATTTTTTATTGGTTCATATGTAATTGAGCTTCCTGCGATTATATTTGGTGAAAAAGACAAGTTAGTTGTTCCAAGATTTTCAATACGTTGGCCCCATGTATCCCAATCGTCAATATAATCGGTATAACCCAGGATTTTATTCCGGCTAAAAGTTGCATTTATTTCCCAAACTAATTTTGAGACAATTTGAAAACCTGCAGCTATTTCAATGCCTGTACGATAGCTACTTTTAACATTTGTCATTACTGGTGCACCTACATCGTTTATTTGACCAGTTAGGACAAGTTGATTATTATAATCCATATAATAAACATTCAGTTCAAGCTTAGTTGATCTGCTGCTATATTTATATCCTAGCTCGTAATCGTAAAGAGTTTCATAAGGTTGGAACCTGCCCTGTCAGATCAGCATCCACTAGATTATCCCTATTGGGTTCACGATTCCCTACAGAAAAAGAAAAAAATGTGCTGTGCTTTTCAGATATTTTATAGTTCAATCCAAGTTTCGGATTAAAGAAAAAGTAATTATGCTTTTGAGAAATGTTTCTTAAATCATCATCAAAACCATCAATTTCATACAATATTTTCCTAATCTGCAAATCAGCAAAAAGGTTGAGGGATGACAGTAACTGGTAATTTGCTTTTGCGTAAATGTTAAAATCGGTTTTTACTCCTTTATTTCTATACCATTCATAATCATATTCTCCTTTTTCAGCAAACTGAGACCAAATAACCTTACCAAAATGATTTCCAAAGTATTTATTCCATGCTCCACCAAGGATAAAGTTCCATTTCAATTTTTTATAGGTCAAAGAATAGGTAATTCCGTAAAAATCGTTGTCCAACCATTTTTGTGTAATAAGATCTGAATTATAAATGGTGTCCATTCCAACTATTACATTATCCATACCATAGTTAGAAAATTTTCTGTCCTCCTTATACTGTTCGTAATTCCCTTTACCTTTTGTGTAATGAAATGCAAGGTTTAAATACAACTGTTTTATCAATTCTCTTGAATAAAAAACCTGCAGGTGGTTTTGCAAATAATTATCTGTTTCATTTTCGTAATATTTTACATTTCCATCTTTATCGGTATACTCTCCTGCACTGTTGTAGGTTCTATTGGTATCAATGATATAACTTGGAACTCCATTCCATGCCTGGTATGTTTTTTCTTTGCCTGAAACATAAACAACCTTCACGATATCCTTTTTTCCATAAAAACCTCCTGAAAGACTGTATGATAAAAGATCTGAAGATGCTCTGTCAATGTATCCATCTGAATTTATCTTTGAGAATCGAGCATCAAAAGTAAATCGGTCATTAATCAACCCAGAGCCAAGCAGTATATTATTTTTAAAAGTATTGAAAGACCCGAAAGATGAATTTATTTCGGCATAAGGTTTATTTTTCTTTTTAAAGGTTTGTAGATTTATCGATGCTCCGAAAGCACTAGCTCCATTTGTAGATGTCCCAACACCTCTTTGTATCTGAATATTGTCAACTGAAGTTGCAAAGTCAGGCAAATCAACCCACCATGTCCCATGAGATTCCGGATCATTTAAAGGAATACCATTTACAGTAATATTTATCCTTGTCAGATCTGTCCCTCTAATCCTGTAAGTAGTATATCCCACTCCAGCTCCAGCATCTGAACTCACAACCATTGAGGGACTCAAATTTAGCAAGTATGGCATATCCTGACCCAGATTCCGCTTTTCAATATCTTCCTTTTTAATATTAGATTGAGTAACCGGATCATTTTGATCTGCCCGAGTAGCTCTGACAATTACTTCTTCTGCAAGAACTGATGCAGCTTTCATTTTAATATTCAGAACAATGGATTCAGTCAGAATCTCGATATCATTTGAGCTCATTTCGAAACCAACGTAAGTAACCTCAAGGATATAGGACCCTTTTTGCATATTAGAAAACTTGAAACTTCCATTTAAATCTGTAGATGCTCCATAATATGAATTTTTCAATACTACATTGGCACCAATAAGTATATTGCCATTTTCATCGGTTACAGTGCCAGAAACGCTTACCTGCCCATAAATAATTCTAAATAGAAACAACAACCACAGAATTAAAGTAATTCTTCTCATAATGTTAAAATAAAATTCGTGGGGGAAGTTTTCTTTTCCCTACACCGGCATTACCCGGACCAGGTTCAAAGGGTGTGATCTCAGCCTGATGTATTAAGGCACCCCCAATAACAAACAAAGGTAAATAATTATTTGGTTTATGAAATTAAATGCCTGTTTTTGAGATTATTCTTAAAAGCTCCTGCATGGGTTTTATAACTCAAATAAAATCTCATGAAACTCAAATAATAATATTAATCCAAAACAAAAAAAGCCGGTATTAACCGGCTTTCATCACTAAATATTTAGCTTTAGTTTTTCTCAACTTTTAAAACATCCTTTATAGCTTTTTCAAGAGTATCTTTTGGTAAAGCTCCCATAGCCATTTGTGGTTGATCATCTTGAGGTACAAAAAGTAAACTTGGAATACTTTTTATCCCAAACATCCCTGCTAACTCTTGTTCTTGCTCAGTATTAACCTTATAAATGTTTATATCTCCATTATACTCATTATGAAGCTCTTCGAGAATGGGAGCGATAATTTTACAAGGTTGACACCAGTCAGCGTAAAAATCAATTAAACAAGGCTTGTCACCTTCAAATTTCCATTCCTTGTTTTCTTCAAAGTTAAATACCTTTTCCTTAAATGTGTCCTTAGTTAAATGTTCCAGCATTACAATAAATTATAATTAATAAAATAGTTCTTTCTAATATCTGCTTATACGTCAGCAAAAGTAATCAAATAACATACCAATAATTTTTTAATACGTATCAAAATGATCTTGAATAGTAATCACGGGAAAAGTTTCAAATCACTTAAATTCTATATAAGCATCAAGCAAACAGCACTTTGCATATAACCTGACTGGGTTTACTAAAGCTTCTTTAGTCTTTAGTTCAAATAATTTATGGACCAAAAAGCTAACAAAAGAATTAGCTTTAGTAGTTCTGTCATATTTGCAGTATAATATGACATATTCGCCTAAAAGACTTAAAATTAAAGAAAATATAGACCAGACAGTTAAATTATGACAAACATTGAACTAGGCAATAATTATTTATATACATTTTTAGCATCTTTGATCTATAAATAACTATGATTAATTTTTCTATTAAAACAGTCAGTTGCTTTCATGAAGTTTTATGGGAAATACTTCCAGGAATAAAATTTGACATTTTTGAAGAAAAATCTTAGAAAATGACCAAAAAAAAGAAGTTTCAGCAGCTTTTCAGTAAAGGAACCCTTGATGACGAAATTCTATTCAGGCCAATCCTAATGCACTTTGCAGCCAGGTATATTGGTAAATCGTATAAAGAATTTGCATCTGATTATAAGACTTTAGTAGAAAGTAATCTCAGGTGTCTTGAAGATTTTGACTTGGATGCAGTTGGATTGATCTCTGATCCTTATCGCGAAACTTCTGCTTTCGGTGCAAAAATAACCTTTCCTGATGAAGCTGTTCCTCGCTGCGAGGAATTAATTATCAAAACCCTTGAAGATGTTAAATTGCTTAAAAATCCTGATGTTTATAAGGCTCAAAGGACATTGGATCGTATTAATGCAGCAAAATTATTGTACCGAGAAGTAGGTAACGAAGTCCCGGTTATCGGTTGGGTTGAAGGGCCACTGGCTGAGGCCTGTGACCTGGCTGGAATTAATGAAGTACTGCTTAACCTTCTGGTTAAGCCTGATTTTGTAAAATTATTAATAGAAAAAACTACTGTAACTGCTATGAATTTTGCAAAGGCTCAAATTGATGCAGGCTGTGACATAATTGGTGTTGGAGATGCCATTTGTAGTCAAATTTCTCAAGAAAGTTATAAGGAATTTGTTAAAGACAAGCACGCTGAATTATTCGATTACATCCATGGTCAGGGTGCGAAAGTAAAACTACATATTTGTGGAAATATTTCACACCTGCTTGCAGATCTCAAGCAAACGCGGCCTGACATTGTAGATATAGATCACATGGTAAATATGGATGAAGCATACTATGTACTGGGTCCTGAAATTGTTAGATGTGGAAATATTGATCCGGTAACTGTAATTCAAAATCAGAATGAAAATAAGATAGCAGAAACTGTAAAAGTACTCTGTAAAAAAGAGCTAGGTAAAAGATTTATACTTTCTGGCGGTTGTGAGATAACCGTTTTAACTCCTCCTTTAAACTTAAAAGCAATGAGGGATTCCTCAAGGGCATTTTAAATCACAATTGATCATTTCTTTTTATTAATTCAATTCTCTGGTTCACACAATCGATAGACCGGAGAGCATCAGGGGGAGTATTCTTAACATAATCAACCAGCTTGTCTATGGTACTTGTAGCCACATTTAACCTTGTATCACTAGCGCCATAATATATCAACACTTCTCCATTAGATCTTTTTACCCAGCCATTTCCAAACACAACATTTGAAACATCGCCAACACGTTCTTCACCCATGGGGGAAAGAAAATGACCACCAGGCTCAAATATTTTCCGGGTAGGATCTTCCAGGCTGGTCATGAACATATACAATACGTATCTGGCTCCTGCGGCGGTCCCTCTAACAGCATGAGCTAAATGCAGCCAACCTTCACTGGTTTTTATTGGTGCAGGACCCTGACCATTTTTACCTTCCTTAATAGTATGGTAAACTCGCTCGTCGAATATAATTTCCTTATCAAGCTTAGGATTTTCAATATTTTCACATAAACCCCATCCGATTCCTTCTCCGGATCCAAGGGCAGCAAAATCGTTCAAAGGACGTGTATAAAACGCGTATTTACCATCAACAAATTCTGGATGTAACACACAATTTCTTTGTTGACTACTTGAAGTTTTTAAGTTTGGTAGACGTTCCCAGGATTTTAAATCCTTTGACCGAATAATTCCGCAACCGGCCAGAGCAGCAGAAATATTGTGGGGTTGACTATCGTCGTGGCTTTCAGAACAAAAAGTACCATAAATCCATCCATCTTCGTGTTTTACAAGACGCATATCGTAAACATTTGTCTCATTCGGATATAGATCTGGTATCTGAACCGGATAGTTCCAAAACCTAAAGTTATCAATACCATTCTGGCTTTCAGCTATCCCAAAAAAGGATTTTCTATCCCAACCTTCAATCCGAGGCATCAATACCACTTTCCCATTGAATTCTATCGCACCACTATTCAATACAACATTAATTCCCAATCTCTGCATTAGATGAGGATTGCTTTCAAAATTAAAATCATATTTCCAATTCAATGGCACATGTTCATCAGTTAATACCGGATATTCATACCTGTCATAAATTCCATTCTCATATTTTTGCAAAATCCTGTTTGGCCTCCTAAGAAGAGCCTCATGGTTTTGAAGTAGCCTTTCCTTATTTGGTTTAAATTCTTCCTTATTCATATAATCGTTTCTTAATCAGTCAATTATCTCAAAATAAATGATCCGACAATAATTGATGATGTTTTTAGTATTATCTTTCCTCAAAAATATTAAAATAATAATCTGAATAAAATTTTGGACTCATTTATATAAATGTGAATACATCAACATACAATAAACTTCCCTTTGTTGAAGTAAAAGGAAAATATGCCGTTTACAAAGGTTGGGTGAATATAGCTGAGGCACTAAAAACTCATGCCAATAAAATAAATAAGGCACGATTAATAATAGTGGTTGAATGTTACCAGGGAGTTGTAATTGAAGAGATAGAACAGCAGTTGTCTAATCACCTGGATACAAATGAAACATTTCTATCAACTGAGGTCATGTATGAGGAAGAGGTAATAAAAAAAATGGTATATCCTGATGTTACGGATGATCGAATTTTTGGCAATCTCACTGATCTGAACATGCAGGATTTCATTGATGAAAATAAGGTTAAGGCATTTTGCAGTGAAATCAACAAAATCGGGAAAGGACTAATTCTGGTTATTGGTCCAGGGGCCAGTCTGATTTGCCCCGATTATGATTTATTGGTCTATGCAGATATGGCACGATGGGAGATCCAACAGCGCATGAGGCGGCATGAAGTAGACAATCTGGGTGTAAAAAATCGAAATACAAAAGATTGGATGCTACTTTATAAACAAGGTTATTTTGTTGATTGGCGTATTTGCGACCGATTAAAGAAGCAATTATTTGATAATATAGACTTTGTTTTAGATACCAATAACAGGGAAGAACCCAAATTGGTGCCAAATAATGCCGTTCTCAGTGGTTACAAAACTGCTGTGAAACGTCCTTTTAGTGTTGTTCCTTTTTTCGATCCGGGACCTTGGGGTGGTCAGTGGTTGAAAGAAGTTTGCAATTTAGATCCGAATCAAGATAACTATGCATGGTGTTTTAATTGTGTTCCTGAAGAAAATAGCCTTTTATTAAAAATTGGAGGTGAGCTCATTGAATTACCAAGCATTAACCTGGTATTCCGCCACCCAACAGAACTTTTAGGTATTTCTGTATACGAACGATTTGGTGATGAATTCCCAATCCGCTTCGACTTTTTAGATACTATGGGAGGTGGAAACTTAAGCCTTCAGGTGCATCCATTAACTGAATATATTCAGGCAAAATTTGGCTTGGGATATACTCAAGACGAAAGTTATTACATGCTCGATACGAAAGATGGGGCCTGTGTTTATCTTGGTCTAAAGGAAGATGTGGAGCAAGAATCTTGTATTCAAGATTTAAAAGAAGCTCGAAAAGGCCAAAAAGTTTTTGACGACTGTAAGTATATTCAGACATGGCCAGCAAAAAAGCATGATCATTTCCTTATTCCTGCCGGAACAATCCATTGTTCTGGGAAAAATTGCATGGTGCTCGAAATAAGTGCAACTCCTTACATATTTACTTTTAAATTATGGGACTGGGGTCGCTTAGGTATGGATGGAAAGCCACGACCTATCAATATTGAACATGCAGAACAGGTAATTCAATGGGACAGGTCAACAGAATGGACAAAAGAAAATTTGATCAACAGATTTGAAATTGTTGATCAGGGTAAAGACTGGATTGAAGAACGAACCGGATTGCATGAGCTAGAGTTTATTGAAACGCGTCGCCATTGGTTCACAGGATTAGTAAAACACGAAACCAAATTTGGAGTAGAAGTTATTTGTTTAGTGGAGGGTGAAGAAATTATTGTAGAATGTCCAGAGAATAATTTTGAGCCATATGTAATACACTATGCAGAGGTATTCATTTTACCAGCCAGCATAAAAAAATATACAATTCGGCCATTCGGAAAATCCCTTGGCAAAAAATGCGGAACTATAAAAGCCTATGTTCGTCCTCAATAGCAGCTTAAATCCTAAAATTATTAAACATTAAATCCTATAGGTGCAACTAATAAACCAATGAAGGCAAAAATTGACAAGGAGTGAGTCTTGCTGCTGTAATGTTTATGCCTGTTGAAAAATTGTTGCTAAATTTGAACACTAAAAAACCACGATTTAGTTTCTCGAAGCTTATTGTAAAATAACCATAGTTGTGAAGAGCGGACTCACCAATCCAATTTTTAAAATCATCTCAGAGATTTCTGCTCAGGAAGAAATTCCTGCATACGTTGTTGGTGGTTATGTTAGAGATCTTTTTTTGGATCGTTCTAAAGAGGAGCAGGATATTGATGTGGTGGTGGTAGGCAATGGGATTGAAATGGCAAGGAAGGTTGCAAAGGCTGCAAAACCTAAAACTAAAGTATCGGTTTTTAAAAATTTTGGTACGGCCATGTTTAGGTATGGAACAAATGAAATTGAGTTTGTTGGAGCACGGAAAGAATCTTATCGAAAATCTTCACGAAAACCTCTTGTTGAAGATGGATCACTTGAGGATGATCAGAAGCGCAGGGATTTTACTATTAATGCAATGGCCATTAGTTTAAATAAAGATTCATATGGATCTTTTATTGATCCATTTAATGGTATTTCAGATTTAGAAAATAAGATTATCCGAACACCTCTTGATCCGGATCAGACATTTTCTGATGATCCATTGCGAATGATCCGAGCAGTCAGGTTTGCTGCACAGCTGAATTTTACAATTGAAGAGGAGACATTTAATGCAATTGAAAGAAATTATGAACGTATAAAAATTGTATCACAGGAAAGGATTATTACTGAACTTCAAAAAATCATTTTATCCGATAAACCATCTAAAGGATTTATTTTACTTGAACAAACACACCTTCTTGAAATTATTTTTCCTGAATTGCAAAGCATGAAGGGAGTGGATTCAATTGATGGCAAACAGCATAAAGATAATTTTTACCATACTTTGATGGTTTTGGACAACATCAGTCTAAAAACCAATAATATTTGGTTGAGATGGGCAGCCATATTGCATGATATTGGAAAGCCCAGTACAAAAAAATATATACCTGAACTCGGTTGGACATTTCACGGGCACGACTTTATTGGATCAAAAATGGTTCCAGGTATTTTTAGAAGAATGAAACTACCCTTAAGTGACAGTATGAAGTATGTGCAGAAAATTGTCCTGCTTCATCTGAGACCCATTGCCCTGGCTGAGGATGTTGTTTCTGACTCTGCCATCCGCAGGCTTTTATTTGACGCAGGAGAAGATATCGAGGATCTTATGACACTCAGCGAAGCTGATATTACTTCGAAAAATGAGAAAAAGATAAAAACATATCTTAAAAACTTCAGGAAAGTCAGACAGAAGTTAAAAACGATTGAAGAAAAAGATGCTGTAAAAAATTTCCAACCGCCTATTAGTGGGGATGATATTATTAAAACCTTTAACATCAATCCATCCAGGGAAGTCGGTTTAATCAAAACAGCCATAAAAGAAGCCATATTGGATGGTATTATTGGTAACAATTATGAAGAGGCATATGAGTTTATGCTTCAAAAAGGGAAAGATCTTGGTCTGACTAGAAAATAATTTTGGCAAGTGAATGTAATAGTTAATTCCTAGAAGAATCTCCGGGTTTTGGAATAAGCAGATTGACCTTCACTGGAAAATGATCGCTGAATCCACCTAAATATTTATACCCGGAATAGGTTGCAAAGGGCTTGATTCCTAGATTCCTTTCATCCTCAATCGTTAGGAATGGTGGTTTGAAAACCCCAAAAGTAGCCAGATCAACCTGAATCTTTAACTCATTATTAAGTAAATTTCCTGAGACAATAATTTGATCAAATTTATTCCACATGCTCCGGTATTTATAAGAACCAGATTTATTATCGGTAATACCATCCAGATTGTAGAGGAGTCCTGATAGTGGCTCATCCATTGATAGTTTCGCATCCAAAACAATATTAAGGCTTTGATTATCCGGATCATCATTAAAATCCCCCATAATTAGAACACCCTCACCCGGAGAATTTAAGCGAATGCTTTCAATTTTGGTTTTTAGGGTTTTAGCTGCCTGAATACGCCTTGATTCAGATTCAAGCTGACCACCCCTGCGAGAAGGCCAGTGGTTAACGAAAATATGAATAGTATCTGAGGAGTGTATAAAAACCCCTTTTACATAAAGTATATCTCTGGTAAGATAAGAAGTGGATTCCTTAAAGTAAACTGGTATTGGTTCTGCATGGGTAGGTTCAAAAACTGCCTCATTGTAGAGGAGAGCAACATCTATTCCACGGCTATCAGGTGATTCAAAATGTTTATATTTATACTTAAACTTAGAAAGTGGAGTATCGTAAATTAAGTCATTCAATACTCTTCTATTTTCTACCTCACAAAGTCCAATTATAGCTGGTGGATCCCATCCTCCTGCAGCAACAATTGCTTTATAAAGCTTGCTAATTTTTGAATTATACCTATCAATGGTCCAGTGTTTTTCACCATATGGCAAAAATTCTTCATCGACTTTTAAGGTATCGTCCCAGGTATCAAAAAGGTTCTCTACATTGTAAAATAATAGTCCAACATGATTAGAGTTATCATTATTTTGAGCAATTAAGTTAGAGCCAATAATAAATGAAAGGAGAATTAATATTAAAGGTTTACGCAAACCGAAAAATAAAAAGATATTCTTCATTACCTTGAATTCCTAGTTGGTGCAACCTCTTCAATACGCTCGAAAACTCCAAGATCCGGCCCGGAATCATCCAATCGACTGTTTCCTAACAAATCTATTGGAAATGGCTCGGCTATTTCCAATAAACCCAAATCCTTTGCAAAAGCAAGTGTATCAAGCTGAAAATTAAATTCTCCAGGAGAAATGAAGCCTGGTTCTTCGTTAACCCAAACATTGTTATAATTAGCTGAGCCTGCCACATCAACAGAAGTATCAGCCTTTACAAGACAATGATCAAAAGTATAATTGAATACTCCACCAGTCTCTAATTCATCTACAAATACTTCATTTTCTAAACTCCCATAAATGATACAATTTCCAAACTCTGCTTGTAATAAATCTCCGGTAAACAAAGCAGTATCATTTAAATTATAATAATTTGATAGTAGAAAAGTAGGTGTAGCCCTGTGTGACCAACCCCAATAATTTGCAAATGTGCACTGGATGAATTCATACAAACCTCCTGTTGTCAGAGCTGTTGTAAAAGCTGCACAATCAGCAATCAAACAATTATTTGCCTCAATTTTAGCCCCAACAGATGATATCCCAGCATAAGTCATATGTTGAATGATTGTATTTGAAAGCTTCAAATCCGGGGGTGGATCATTTGAGTAGAAATTTCCTAGATGAATACCAGTAATCCCATTGAGGATATTTGCATAATTAATTTCATTTCCAACGCTGCCATTAATAAAATAAATTCCACTCCATTGCCCAGGTATATCTTTGTACATCTCATCAAGCCTGTCTCCCTGGAAAAAAACTGGCTCATCCAGAGTTCCATTTACTTTTAAAGTCCCACTGATATACATGGTAGAACCCTTATGAAAATACAGTCGTGTACCTGGAGAAATAGTAAGGACCTCTAAAGTATCCACCATAAATGAATTATAAATAAGATATGGTTTATCGTTTATCCAGGTCTGACTGCTAATTACCTCTCCATTTATCAGGTGAACATCCTGCCCCCAGGCTACAAGGTCGACATCCTGCATATTGTTATTGGTAATAAACACAATTGAATCCTGAACCACCATTGGGTTATTCAAATTAAAAGGATCAATGGTTGCTTCAACAAAAACATACAGACTATCCCCACCTTCAATTGGGACATCCTCAACAAACAGTCCTTTTCTACCATCAACATTCATCCTAAAAAAGGAACTTGTTCCCTCACCCAACGAAATGGATGAAATCATAACACTCTCTTTATTCGGATTATGGACAGTAAATTCAAGGGTAACTGTACCAATACTTGTAAAAACTGTATCAAACATCAAGGTATCAACCGAGAATAAAAGTTTGACTGAAGGATCATCTGTAAAATGCTCCTTTTCGCAGCTTCCAAATAGAACAACAAAGAGAATTACAAAAAAAGTAGAATTCGAAAATGCTGATATATTTAATTTAAGATTCAAATTGCAGGTTGTATTACAAGGTTTTAAATATAGATAAATGTTGACTTAGCAAGAACGGTATAAAGTTAAAAACATTATAAATTCTAATGGAATCGGAATCTGTTGCTTTTAAAAAAACTTATCTTTGATAAAATTTTTACCATTATAATATTATGAAAAACGTTTTAATATCCTTTCTAACAATACTTTTCATAGGTGCAGGTAGTTGCAGTTCCCCGAAAAAAAATATTGATCTGATTGTTCACAATGCAACAATCTATACTGTTGACAAGCAATTCTCAATCCAAGAATGTATTGCTATCAACAATGGTAAAATTGTTGCTGTTGGATCTGATAAGGAGATATTAGCTAAATATCAGGGAGAAGTGTTTGTTGACTTGAATAAAAAATTCATCTACCCGGGTTTAATTGATGCACATTGTCACTATGTTGGTTATGGCATGAATTTAAAGAATGTTGACCTGGTAGGAACCACATCGTTTGATGAAATTATTGAAAGAATTGTAAAACATCATGAACAATTTCCCTCCGATTGGATTCTGGGACGGGGCTGGGATCAGAATGATTGGGAGATAAAAGAATTTCCAACCCGACAAAAGCTTGATGAGTTATTTCCTAACACTCCCATATTTCTTAGGAGAATTGACGGACATGGAGCTATTGCAAATGGGAAAGCGCTTGAATTAGCCGGGGTTACTATAAGCACTAAAATTGATGGTGGAGATTTAATTATGAAAAACGGAGAACTCACCGGTGTTTTGATTGACAATGCCATGGGTATAGTAGGACGAGTGATTCCGTCAGACAGCAAGAAAGATATAATTACTGGTTTATTACAGGCCCAGGATAATTGTTTTCAAGTTGGTTTAACCACAGTTTTTGATGCAGGTCTAGGAAACTCCGTACTGCATATAATTGATAGTCTTCAGGCAGAAGATAAACTTAAGATGAGGATTAATGCCATGTTAAGCCCTTCAAAGAAGAATTTTGAAGAATATTTATATGAAGGAGTTTATCAAACCGATCTGCTAACCATTCGATCAATCAAATTATTTGCTGATGGAGCTCTTGGTTCCAGAGGTGCCAAATTGCTATGGCCATACTCTGATGACCCGGGTAATACAGGGCTGCTGGTTTCACATCCGGATGATTTAATTGATATCTGCCAGCAAGCTTTTGAGCATGGATATCAAATAAATACTCATTGCATTGGAGACTCTGCCAACAGGCTTATGATGAATATATATAGAGATATTTTAAAAGGAAAAAATGACAAACGGTGGAGAATTGAGCATGCGCAGATCATTCATCCGGATGATTTTCACTTTTTCGGAGAATATAGTATAATACCTTCTGTCCAATCTACTCATGCTACTTCTGATATGTACTGGGCCGAGGACCGTTTGGGACCAGAAAGAATTAAAGGGGCATATGCTTATCGTCAACTCTTAGAACAAAATGGTTGGATTCCAAACGGTAGTGATTTCCCGGTTGAAGATATAAATCCACTTTACGGCTTCTTCTCACTAACAGCAAGAAAAGACCAATCTGGATTCCCGGAAAACGGATTTCAAATGGAAAATTCTCTTTCACGGGAGGAGGCATTGAAAGCCATGACTATTTGGGCTGCCAAATCAGGATTTGAAGAGGACCGAATAGGCAGCCTCGAGCCAGGTAAATTTGCCGATTTTATAGTTCTGGATGAAAATATAATGGAATGTGATCTTATGGAAATTCCCAAATTAAAGATCCAAAAAACATTTATCCAGGGAGAAGAAGTATTTGTAAATAAATAATTGTTAAGATACTATACAGGAAACTCTTCCTACTATAGCTTAAAGGGTACACCATTGTAGAAGTCAAGAATTTTTGTAGTAAAAATAAACTCAAATTTTGCTTGTAAAAGCTCTGCCTGCGCTTTAATCAAGTTGTTCTTGGCTATATTATAATCCACTGCATTTTCAGTTCCAGCATCCAGCTTTTCCTGAGAATAATCAAAGGCTGCCTGCCGCGAATCCACTACTTCAGTAGAGGTTCTGTACTTTTCTAGAGCTGCAGTCGCATCGAGGTGGGTCTGCTGAATAGTTTTATACAATATCTGCTTCGATTGATCGAGATTCACCTCAGCATCCAACATTGAAATTTTTGCATTGCTGATTGTATTTTGAATGGCCCATTGCTGAAAAATTGGAATGCTCAAATTTATCGAAACCTGTTGATAACGATTATCTTTAATCTGATCACCGTATGGGTATGGTGCATCGGGTTCAAGAGGGTTTCTCCCCAACTGAGAGTAACGCGAGTAAATCAATCCTCTTAGGTAAATATTAGGACTTCTGGTTCCACGTGCGATAGACAGGTTCTTTTCTTCTGCCTTTAGATTGTATTCCGCACTTTTAATCTCTGGAAAACTAGCTACTGCATTTTGGAATACCTCCGAAAAAGGAATAATTATAATCTCATCTCCAATTTCTGTATCCTCTGGTTTCAAAACTCTAAAGTTTCCTACAGAATCCAAATCAAGAAGTTGTGTTAGATCAAGATAGTTTGTTTTTAATTGATTTGTTACGGTGGTGAAATTTAATCGCTCTGCTGCAGCTTGAGATTTCATATCCAGTAACTGCCCCTGTGAAGTTTTTCCTAATTTTACAAACTGGCTGGTTCGCTCAACCTCCTGATTAATGGCTTCGAGCTGAGATTTTGCTATTTCAAGTAATTCCTCGTTAAATAAAATTTTCATATAAGCCAGTACTATATCAATCATAAGGTCATTCTTCTCCTTATCAACATTGGCATTACTGACTAAAAAACTAAACTTATTCCGTTTAATGATGTTTGTTTGTTGCATTCCGTTAAATAAATTTAACGATGCCTGTGCTCCCAGGTTCCCATCCTGAAATTGTTGCTGAACGTATGTATAATCTTCATAGTTTACTGTTTTACCGGCACTAAAGCTATGCTGTGCGAATCCACTTAAACTGGGAAGCATTTGCAATTTAGATTGAAGCAGATTGTTCTCAGAGGTATTTGCCTGAAATTTTCTTCTTTTAAGCTGAAGATTGTTTTCCATTGCATAGTTTATACAATCCTCAAGCGACCAAACTTCCTGAGAAAATGTGGAAGTTGGCATAAAAAATACAAATGTAAATATGCTCCAGGTGATAAAACTTCTGAAAATCTTATAAATATGCATTTCTATTTATTCTCCTTTTTTTCTATAAAGAACCTGTATAAACTTCGCGTCATCGAGTGGAGTATAAATTTGAATTAATTCCCAGGCCGAATCATAATTTCTTATTGACTTTTTCAATCGGGTAATTCGGGCCAAAGACTTTGATAATTCATCTGCTCCGCTTGAATAGTCATCCTCAACATCCCACTCAAATGAAACTACTCTGAAATTATACTGAACCTCTTTCCCTCCAATTTTTAACAATATCTCTGCATTTTCATTTTCTCCAAAATGCAAGATCGGTACACATAGTTCTTTCATAATACTGTATATTTATTAATAAATCCTATAAAGACTTCTCAAATAATACCTACAGATACTAATTACCGCAACAAAAAGCAGAGGTAATAAAGTTCAGCTTACGATAGAATACTAAACAGTATGCTTAATATTCTCTGTAACAATATGTCCATCAAACAATTGAATAATTCGATGGGCATATTCGGCATCTGTTGGTGAGTGTGTAACCATTACTATGGTTGTTCCATCCTTATTAAGTTCTGTCAACAAATTCATAACTTCCTCGCCATTAGCAGAGTCAAGGTTACCTGTTGGCTCATCCGCTAATATTAATTTGGGATTTGCTACAACTGCTCTTGCAATAGCAACTCTCTGCTGCTGACCACCTGACAATTGTTGTGGAAAATGCTTCTTCCTATGAATTATCTTCATCCGTTCCAAAACAGTTTCAACTTTCTTCCTTCTTTCAGATGCAGATACCTTCATGTATAATAGAGGAAGTTCAACATTCTCATATACTGTAAGTTCGTCAATTAAATTAAAGCTTTGAAAAACAAAACCAATATTTCCCTTTCTCAGGTTAGTCCTGTTTCTCTCTGACATTTTTGATACCTCGGTATCATTAAAATAGAATTCTCCGTTAGATGGATTATCCAATAATCCGATAATGTTCAAAAGGGTTGATTTTCCACAACCGGAAGGACCCATAACGGCCACCATTTCTCCATTCTTTACTTCCAAATCCACATTATTAAGGGCTGTTGTTTCAACCTCTTCTGTCCTGAAGATTTTAGTTAGACTTTTTGTGCGAATCATAGCTTACATTTTTAATGGTTGATATTAATTATCTTTTAAGGATTAGTTTATCGACATTTCCAAAATTGTCATAGCTTGAGGTAATAACTTTTTCACCTTGATCAAGGCCTTCAAGTACCTCATAAAATCTTGGGTTCTGAGCACCCAGACTAATATTTCTTTTTGTTGCAAACTCTTCTGATGGATCTAAAATATATACCCACTGGCCTCCAGTGCTCTGGTAAAATCCACCCCGTGGGATTAGAATGGCCGTTTTCGGAGCACCTAACTCGAGCTTAATCCTAGAAGTTTGACCAATTTTTATTGAAGGAGGTACTGTATCAATAAAAACCATATCTGAATAGAAATTCCCTGCAGTCACTTCCGGATATATCTTTGCAATCGTCCCTTTGTAGGATGTACCAGAAAAATCACATTCGCCTGCCAATCCTCTTGAAACTTTGGAAATATAATATTCATCTATTTCAACTCGCATTTTATATGAATCAAGAATATTTATTTGACCTACCCTTTGCCCACGATTAAGAACCTGACCTATCTCCAGATCAAGAGAAGCTAATTCACCACTAACTGGAGCTTTAAAATTTAAACTCTCAAGTTTTTCATTTACAAGAATAAGATTATCCTGCATGCGTTGAACAGACACTTCAAGAGCACCCACCTGGACACCTCTAAAAATTGAATCCTTTTTCAGGTTCTCCAGCAATAACTCCAGCCTTTTCTGTGATAACTCAAGTTGTTCTTTAGAGATATTAAATTCTTCCTGAGAAATATGATTGCCTTGCAACAATATCATATTGTTCTCGAAATCACGCTTTTGCTGAAGAATATCATATTCTACACCCAGAATCTGACTACGGGAGTTCAGTGTTTGCTGATCCATTAATAGCCTTGCCTGCCTCAACTCATTAGAAGTTCTTGAAACCAAGGCTTCATAATTTGAGATCTCAAGGATAAGGCTGGTATTGCTAAGCTTTAAAAGAAGGTCACCCTTTTCCACCATTGTTCCTTCCTCAGCGACAATTTCCTCAACGCGTCCCCCTTCCATTGCATCAAGATAAACCGTCGTTATCGGTTCAACAGTTCCAGTAACTGAAATATAATTTTTGAAATACCCTTCTGTAACTTCACTTATTGAAATTTTTTCAATGTCAACGTTGTACTTCGAGCTTTTATCCCCAAATATGAGATTCCAAAGCACCAATAGTACTATAATCACCGAAACTGCTATCCATACATGCTTTTTAGTGATCTTGTTTTTCTTTTCAATAGGTCTATCCATATTATTCTCTCAAATTACACAAAATAAACATGAATTGTGCCAAAGGCTACAAAGTCCTAATAGGCAGATCGTTAACCTTATCGATATATATGGCATTTAGCCCCCTGTGTTCGAAATTAGAACAATTACAGTACGAATCCGAACAATCTAAAAATAAATTATATTTTTGTAATAATAAGGGATTATGTGAAAAAAATCCCCGATCATCAATAATAAAAATAAAATTCAAAATGAAGGAACCTGAAGGAAGAATACTGGCAATTGATGACAATGAAGATATCCTTTTTGCATTAAAGCTTTTGTTGAAACCGCATGTAGAAAGAATTGACACTCTGAACTCTCCACAAAACGCGTTAGAATATTTATCCAAAAATGACTACGATGTCATCTTACTTGACATGAATTTCACAAAAGATGCGATCAGTGGCCAGGAGGGTTTTGATTGGCTTGCTAAAATTCATGATGCCTATCCTACCGCTGTTGTTGTATTTATTACAGCATACGGAGATGCAGAAAAAGCTGTTAAAGCAATAAAAGCAGGAGCCTCTGATTTCATTCTAAAGCCATGGCAGAATGAAAAACTCTTAGCCACAATCTCCTCCTCAATTCAATTGGCAAGGAGCAAAAAAGAAAATAAAGAGCTCCGAAACAAGCACCAGGAGTTAAGTGCAGTATTGAGTCAGCCATTTGAAGAATTTATTGGTGAATCGGATGAAATGAAGGAAGTCTTTACTACCATTAAGAAAGTTGCTCTTACTGATGCGAATGTTCTAATATTGGGAGAAAATGGAACCGGTAAAGAATTGGTGGCCAGGGCTCTACACAAAAACTCTCTTCGCAAAGATGAAATCTTTATTAGTGTCGATCTTGGTTCTATAAGCGAAACTCTATTTGAGAGTGAATTATTTGGACATGAAAAAGGAGCCTTCACAGATGCTATTAAGGAAAAGGCCGGACGCTTTGAAATTGCAAAAGGAGGTACATTGTTTTTGGATGAGATCGGCAACCTTTCTATGCCCTTGCAAACGAAGCTTTTAACAGTTATTGAAAGAAGAGAAGTCACTCGGGTTGGGTCAAATAAATCTATTCCTGTAAATGTCAGGCTAATTTGTGCTACTAACAACAATATTCATAGTTTGGTGGCAAAAGAGAACTTCAGACAGGATTTGCTTTATCGTATTAATACTGTTGAAATTCATCTTCCACCCCTGCGCGATCGAATTTCTGATATTCCTCTCCTTTCTGATCATTTTCTTAAAATGTATATTAAAAAATACCGGAAAAACATTAGGAAAATCAGTAGTGATGCAATGAAGTGCCTCAAACAATATACCTGGCCAGGAAATGTTCGAGAATTACAACATTCTTTGGAGAGAGCGGTAATATTAACTGACTCAGATGAATTAGATAGAGATGATTTTATGCTTTCTTCCGGACAAAAATCCATTGAAGATACTGAGTTTACTACCTTTGATCTTGATGCCATTGAAAAACAGGTAATTCAAAAAGCCATGAAGAAAAATGCCGGAAATGTTACTCAGGCAGCAAGTGATCTTGGATTAACCCGAACATCTTTATACAGACGAATGGAAAAACATGATTTATAAAAAATTTCGGTTCATTATATTTATAAGGTTATTCTTGCTTACTGCATCAATATTCCTATTTGTATACACACTGGAATCACAGTTTTTTCTTACTCCGGTTTTTATTGGGTTGATCATAATCTTTGAACTTGTTTCAATGTTCCGTTATATTGACCGGACAAATAGGGACCTTGCCAGTTTTCTTGAATCAATTAGGTTTTCGGAGTTTACCAGAAGTTTTGAAATAGAAGGAATGGGCTCCTCCTTTGATGAGTTAAGTAAAGCTTTCAATGACGTAATTAAGGATTTTCAAACTATCCGATCAGAAAAAGAAGAACACTTCCAATATCTACATAGCATTGTTCAAAATACTGACATCAGTATTATTGCATTTCAAAAAAATGGATCAGTTGATTTAATAAACAACGCAGCAAAAAAATTATTCCAGGTATCATCCTTAAAAAATATTCAAACACTGGAATCATTAAGTTCAGATCTTGTAAATACTCTTCTCAATCTCAAACCTGGCGTAATTACATTGTTAAAAGTGCAGGATCAGGATGATATTTTGCAACTGGCAATTTCTTCCAGTGAAGTTAAAATTGGGAATAAGCTCATAGTTCTTGCTACTATCAAGAATATTCAGGCAGTTCTTGATGAACAGGAGACAGAGGCCTGGCAGAAGCTTATCAGGGTATTGACTCACGAGATCATGAATTCCATTACCCCTATTGCTTCCATTACCAACACCCTGGAATTGATGCTGAAAGACCTGAAGAAAGAAGATCGATATAGCACTTATCATATAAGTCCGCCATCAGTAGATGAATTTAAGGAAGCTTTACACACAATCAGTAAAAGAAGTACCGGTCTACTGCATTTTGTAAATACCTACAGGAACCTTACCCGTATTCCTAAACCAAACTTTAAAGTGGTAAAAGTTAAAGATATCTTTGATCATATAAGATCATTGATGACGGAGGAACTGGATGCAAAAGGAATTAAATTTGAGAGTCCGGTATATCCTTCAAATCTTGAACTTTTTGCTGATGAGAAATTAATTGAACAGGTATTAATTAACCTGATGAAAAACTCTATTCATGCCGTTGACAATGTCCCAGATCCAATAATTACAATGAAAGCTTATAAAAATAAACGTGAAAGGGTTACAATCCATGTAATAGACAACGGGAATGGTATTTTGCAGGATGTCTTAGATAAGATCTTTATTCCATTCTTTACAACGAAACCAAAGGGATCAGGGATAGGGTTAAGTTTATCAAGAGAAATTCTCAGACTTCATGGAGGATCTATATATGCACACTCCACTCCTGAAAAAGAAACAACTTTTACACTTACTTTTTAATTGAATATAGGGATCTAATTGCAATTCTATCCAAATATCACATTAATATCTGCTTAACCAACGATATCTCCTTGCATTGTCTCCAAACTTAACTGCAAACATGAATTCATGTGAACCATATGTGTACTTTGAAATACTGCTAAAGCCATAGTCAAATGCATATCCAATGTGGAAATTCTCAATCTTAATGCCTGCAAAAATAACAACTGCATCAGGTGATCTATAGGATAAGCCTCCCCAATAAGATTCTTTATACTCAACCTTACCACTTATATCCATCTGGAAAGTTCTTAGGTTATCAGGTGATTTCATTAAGGCCGATGGGATAATTGAAAAATTATCGTTTAGTACAAATTCGTATCCGCCTGTTATATAATAATACCGTAGCATCTTATAATTATTATCTCCCTGCTGTCCGATCTTAAACATGGACTGAAATAAGTTTATCGCTGAAAATCCAACATAATAGTCTCTTGTCCGGTAAAATACTCCAAAGTTTACATCCGGTATAAAAACCGAACGATCATAATTTAACAATACCGGATCATCGGGATCATAAGCATCGAAAAATCCATCTCCACTAATACTCAATTGATAGCCTACTGCAGTTAATCCAAAAGATAACTGTGACTTTCGCAATTGAATATGGTAGGCATAAGTAAATTGAAGACCTGTTCTGCGAAGCATCCCATTTCGATCCGTAAAGAAGTGACTTCCCAAGCCTACACGGCCACTTCTGGAGGGCTTTTGCATCTTTTTCTTAACTGATCTGGATCTCGATATATAACTCTTTTTCAATAGTCTGGTCTGAAAACTTACGGCCTGGGTGCTGGGCGAATTCTGTAAACCCAACCATTGCTCCCGGGCAGTAACGTTTATGGAAGTATAGCCATCAGCTCCTGCAATCGCCGGGTTTATAAGAAACATATTCATCATATACTGGCTATAAACCGGTAATTGCTGTCCAAAGGTGGTTCCAATAATAAGGCTTGCTCCCAGAACCATTAATCCTTTTTTTACAAAATTCATCATTCAACTATAGAATTTAAGAATTATAAAATTATAGTTACATTTCCTGTGATAGGATCACTTCCATCACCCAGAGTCAATATAAACTGGTACGAATCCATTGGCAATGCTTTTCCTCCATCGGTACCATCCCATGGAATATCATATCCATTTGAGGAACTGTAAACCATCTTACCCCACCTTGTAAAGATTTCCATTCTAGCATCCGGATACAATTCAATTCCACGTATTTGCCATGTATCGTTGAATCCATCTCCATTCGGTGTAAACACCTTAGGTATTTCGAGGCAATCGCCATCATAAGGTACATCAATATCATCTTCAACAACACACATGTTTGCATCCATAACTTCAACATGATATGCACCGCCCTCTAGATTAGTTCTATCCTCAGATGATGAAAGATCTTCCCATGTAATACTGTATGGTTCAGTTCCGCCTGAAATATTCAAGTTAATAGCTCCATCTGCATCACCAGGACAACTTGCCGGAGTTACAGTAGGATTAATTCTCAATACATCAGGTTGTCCAACATCAAAGGAACCATTCTGACTACATCCATCACTATCAGTGACCGTAACTGTATAGCTACCTGCTGAAAGATTAGATACTGTTGAAACAGTCTGGCCATTAAACCATTCATAACTAAATGTTCCACTTCCTCCTGATGCTGATACAGTGGCCTCTCCATCTGAATCTCCGTTGCAACTTACATCTGTTACAGTTACATTTACTACTATTGCTGCTGGTTCATTCAAGGTAAAGCTTCCAGTTCCTGTTAATAGATTATTATCTGTCACAATTACCTCATAATCACCTGCACCCAAAGTATTCTGATCTCTTTGTCCCTGTATAATTCCACCGCCATTTGTCGTACTCCAGTTATAGGTATATGGACTTGTTCCTCCTGCCACAGTTAAGATTATTGTACCATCGCCTGAAGAATTACAGGATAGATCGGTTGTAATACCAGTTACTGTTACTCCAAGTGGTTCAGTGACTATGTAACTTTCATTTTCAACACATCCGTTCGCATCTGTTACAATAACATCATAGGTACCTGCAGTTAAGCCGCTTTGATCTTCATCACCTGGTACCAGACCACTTCCATCTGAAGTACTCCAGGAGTATGTATAAGCAATACACCACCATTTACATTTAAATCAATTGCACCATCATTTCCGCCATTTAAGCTTACATCTGTTACAACTGCAGTAAGTACTATTTGGGCTGGTTCAGAAATTGAAATTGTTGATCCAAATACCTCACAACCATTCACATCCCTTACTCCTATATCATAGTTACCTGCTCCAAGTCCTGTAAAGATGCCGCCATTGGATACATAGTTTAATCCTCCGTCTACGGAATATTCATAGGGTGATGTTCCGCCTGAAACTACTATCGATATAGTTCCATCATTTGCTCCATTACAAGTTAAATCTGTTGATGATTCACTGTCGATACTAATCGCTAGTGGATCTGTTATGGTTAAAGTCGATCCGAAAATTTCGCATCCATTCACATCTCTTACACCTATATCATAATTACCTGCTGCAAGTCCTGTAAAGCTTCCTCCATTTGATAAATAGTTTAATCCTCCGTCTACTGAGTATTCATATGGTGATGTTCCACCTGATACTACTATCGATATAGATCCATCATTCGCTCCATTACAGCTAATGTCTGTTGAACTTCGGAGTCTATGTGTTATGGCGACTGGCTCAGTCTACTGATTAAGGTTGATGCCTGCAATGACCTCACAACCATTTACATCTCTTACACTTCCTATATCAGTAATTTCCTGCACTAAGGCCTATAAAACTGCCACCATTTGATTACATAATTTAATCCACCATCTACGGAATACTCATACGGCTGATGTTCCACCGCTTGCGGTGACCGTTACTGTTCCATCATTTGCTCCGTTGCATGTAATATCTGTTGATGCTTCTGAGTCTATTGTTATGGCTGCTGGTTCGGCTATGATCAGGTTGCTGCTTGCAACTGGTCCACATCCATTGGCATCTGTTACACTTACTGTATAAGTATTTGCTGGTAAGCTTGTAAATGATCCGGTTCCATTGCTGATTGCTCCGGGGTTCAATGTATAGATCAAAGCTCCGGTTCCACCACTGGCTGATACCGTTACTGTTCCATCATTTGCTCCGTTGCAGGTGATATCTGTCGATGCTTCTGAGTCTATGCTTATCGCTGCTGGTTCTGCTATGATCAGGTTGCTACTTACAACTGGTCCACATCCATTGGCATCGGTTACACTTACTGTATAGCTATTGGCTGAAAGGTTCGTAAATGATCCGGTTCCATTGCTGATCGCTCCTGGGTTCAATGTATAGATCAAGGCTCCTGTTCCGCCACTGGCTGTTACCGTTACTGTTCCATCATTTGCTCCGTTGCATGTAATATCTGTCGATGCTTCTGAGTCTATGTTTATCGCTACTGGTTCTGCTATGACTAAGGTTGATACGTTACTTCTGGTCCACATCCATTTACATCTGTTACACTTACTGTATAGTTATTTGCTGACAGGTTTATAAATGTTCCGGTTCCATTGCTGATCGCTCCAGGGTTCAAGGTATAGATCAAGGCTGAGGTTCCACCGCTTGCTGTTACCGTTACTGTTCCATCATTTGCTCCATTGCATGTAATATCTGTTGATGCTTCTGAGTCTATGCTTATCGCTGCTGGTTCTGCTATGATCAGGTTGCTGCTTGCAACTGGTCCACATCCATTGGCATCGGTTACACTTACTGTATAAGTATTTGCTGGTAAGTTTGTAAATGATCCGGTTCCATTGCTGATTGCTCCGGGGTTCAATGTATAGATCAAAGCTCCGGTTCCGCCACTTGCGGTTACCGTTACTGTTCCATCATTTGCTCCGTTGCAGGTAATATCTGTTGATGCTTCTGAGTCTATGCTTATCGCTGCTGGTTCTGCTATGATAAGGTTGAACTTACTTCTGGTCCACATCCATTGGCATCGGTTACACTTACTGTATAGCTATTGGCTGACAGGTTCGTAAATGATCCGGTTCCATTGCTGATCGCTCCAGGGTTCAATGTATAGATCAAGGCTCCGGTTCCACCGCTTGCTGTTACCGTTACTGTTCCATCATTCGCTCCGTTGCAGGTAATATCTGTTGATGCTTCTGAGTCTATGCTTATCGCTGCTGGTTCTGCTATGACTAAGCTTGAACTTACTTCTGGTCCGCATCCATTGGCATCGGTTACACTTACTGTATAAGTATTGGCTGACAGGTTTGTAAATGATCCGGTTCCATTGCTGATCGCTCCGGGGTTCAATGTATAGATCAAAGCTCCGGTTCCGCCACTGGCTGATACTGTTACTGTTCCATCATTTGCTCCGTTGCATGTAATATCTGTTGATGCTTCTGAGTCTATGCTTATCGCTGCTGGTTCTGCTATGACTAAGCTTGAACTTACTTCTGGTCCACATCCATTGGCATCAGTTACACTTACTGTATAGCTATTGGCTGACAGGTTCGTGAATGATCCGGTTCCATTGCTTATCGCTCCTGGGTTCAATGTATAGATCAAGGCTCCGGTTCCGCCACTGGCTGATACTGTTACTGTTCCATCATTCGCTCCGTTGCATGTAATATCTGTCGATGCTTCTGAGTCTATCGTTATGGCAGCTGGTTCGGCTATGATAAGGTTGAACTTACATCTGGTCCGCATCCATTGGCGTCGGTTACACTTACTGTATAAGTATTGGCTGACAGGTTGGTAAAGGTTCCGGTTCCATTGCTGATCGCTCCAGGGTTCAATGTATAGATCAGGGCTCCGGTTCCGCCACTGGCTGATACTGTTACTGTTCCATCATTTGCTCCGTTGCAGGTAATATCTGTCGATGCTTCTGAGTCTATCGTTATGGCAGCCGGTTCGGCTATGACTAAGCTTGAACTTACTTCTGGTCCGCATCCATTGGCGTCGGTTACACTTACTGTATAAGTATTGGCTGACAGGTTGGTAAAGGTTCCGGTTCCATTGCTGATCGCTCCCGGGTTCAATGTATAGATCAAGGCTCCGGTTCCACCGCTTGCTGTTACTGTTACTGTTCCATCATTTGCTCCGTTGCATGTAATATCTGTCGATGCTTCTGAGTCTATTGTTATCGCTGCTGGTTCTGCTATGATAAGCTTGCTACTTACAACTGGTCCACATCCATTGGCATCGGTTACACTTACTGTATAGCTATTGGCTGACAGGTTCGTAAAGGTTCCGGTTCCATTGCTTATCGCTCCAGGGTTCAATGTATAGATCAGGGCTCCGGTTCCACCGCTTGCTGTTACTGTTACTGTTCCATCATTTGCTCCGTTGCATGTAATATCTGTCGATGCTTCTGAGTCTATTGTTATGGCTGCTGGTTCGGCTATGATCAGGTTGCTGCTTGCAACTGGTCCACATCCATTGGCATCGGTTACACTTACTGTATAGCTATTGGCTGACAGGTTCGTAAATGATCCGGTTCCATTGCTGATCGCTCCAGGGTTCAATGTATAGATCAAGGCTCCGGTTCCACCGCTTGCTGTTACCGTTACTGTTCCATCATTTGCTCCATTGCAAGTAATATCTGTTGATGCTTCTGAGTCGATGCTTATCGCTGCTGGTTCTGCTATGATCAGGTTGCTGCTGGCAACTGGTCCACATCCATTGGCATCGGTTACACTTACTGTATAGCTATTGGCTGACAGGTTCGTAAAGGTTCCGGTTCCATTGCTGATCGCTCCCGGGTTCAATGTATAGATCAGGGCTCCGGTTCCGCCACTTGCTGTTACCGTTACTGTTCCATCATTCGCTCCATTGCAGGTAATATCTGTTGATGCTTCTGAGTCTATGTTATCGCTGCTGGTTCTGCTATGATCAGGTTGCTACTTGCAACTGGTCCACATCCATTGGCATCGGTTACACTTACTGTATAGCTATTGGCTGACAGGTTCGTAAAGGTTCCGGTTCCATTGCTGATCGCTCCAGGGTTCAATGTATAGATCAAGGCTCCGGTTCCGCCACTTGCTGTTACCGTTACTGTTCCATCATTTGCTCCGTTGCATGTAATATCTGTCGATGCTTCTGAGTCTATGCTTATCGCTGCTGGTTCTGCTATGATCAGGTTGTACTTGCAACTGGTCCACATCCATTGGCATCGGTTACACTTACTGTATAGCTATTGGCTGACAGGTTCGTAAATGATCCGGTTCCATTGCTGATAGCTCCAGGGTTCAATGTATAGATCAGGGCTCCGGTTCCGCCGCTTGCGGTTACTGTTACTGTTCCATCATTTGCTCCGTTGCATGTAATATCTGTTGATGCTTCTGAGTCTATGCTTATCGCTGCTGGTTCTGCTATGACTAAGCTTGAACTTACTTCTGGTCCACATCCATTGGCATCGGTTACACTTACTGTATAGCTATTGGCTGAAAGGTTTGTAAATGATCCGGTTCCATTGCTGATCGCTCCAGGGTTCAATGTATAGATCAGGCTCCTGTTCCGCCGCTTGCAGTTACCGTTACTGTTCCATCATTTGCTCCGTTACAGGTAATATCTGTTGATGCTTCTGAGTCTATGCTTATCGCTGCTGGTTCTGCTATGACTAAGCTTGAACTTACTTCTGGTCCACATCCATTGGCATCGGTTACACTTACTGTATAGCTATTGGCTGACAGGTTGGTGAATGATCCGGTTCCATTGCTTATAGCTCCAGGGTTCAATGTATAGATCAAGGCTCCGGTTCCGCCACTGGCTGATACTGTTACTGTTCCATCATTTGCTCCATTACAGGTAATATCTGTTGATGCTTCTGAGTCTATGCTTATCGCTGCTGGTTCTGCTATGACTAAGTTTGAACTTACTTCTGGTCCACATCCATTGGCATCGGTTACACTTACTGTATAGCTATTGGCTGACAGGTTCGTAAATGATCCGGTTCCATTGCTGATCGCTCCCGGGTTCAATGTATAGATCAAAGCTCCGGTTCCGCCACTGGCTGTTACCGTTACTGTTCCATCATTTGCTCCGTTGCAGGTAATATCTGTTGATGCTTCTGAGTCTATTGCTTATCGCTGCTGGTTCTGCTATGATCAGGTTGCTGCTGAGCTCGTAACTGGTCCACATCCATTGGCATCGGTTACACTTACTGTATAAGCTATTGGCTGACAGGTTCGTAAATGATCCGGTTCCATTGCTGATTGCTCCAGGGTTCAAGGTATAGATCAAGGCTCCGGTTCCACCACTTGCTGATACCGTTACTGTTCCATCATTTGCTCCGTTGCATGTAATATCTGTTGATGCTTCTGAGTCTATGTTATGGCTGCTGGTTCTGCTATGATCAGGTTGCTACTTACTTCTGGTCCACATCCATTGGCATCGGTTACACTTACTGTATAGCTATTGGCTGACAGGTTCGTAAATGATCCGGTTCCATTGCTTATAGCTCCAGGGTTCAATGTATAGATCAAGGCTCCGGTTCCACCACTTGCGGTTACCGTTACTGTTCCATCATTTGCTCCGTTGCATGTAATATCTGTTGATGCTTCTGAGTCTATGCTTATGGCTGCTGGTTCTGCTATGATCAGGTTGCTACTTACTTCTGGTCCACATCCATTGGCATCGGTTACACTTACTGTATAGCTATTGGCTGACAGGTTGGTGAATGATCCGGTTCCATTGCTTATAGCTCCAGGGTTCAATGTATAGATCAAGGCTCCGGTTCCGCCGCTTGCTGTTACCGTTACTGTTCCATCATTTGCTCCATTACAGGTAATATCTGTTGATGCTTCTGAGTCTATGCTTATCGCTGCTGGTTCTGCTATGACTAAGCTTGAACTTACTTCTGGTCCACATCCATTGGCATCGGTTACACTTACTGTATAGCTATTGGCTGACAGGTTGGTGAATGATCCGGTTCCATTGCTGATCGCTCCCGGGTTCAATGTATAGATCAGGGCTCCGGTTCCGCCACTGGCTGATACCGTTACTGTTCCATCATTCGCTCCATTGCAGGTAATATCTGTTGATGCTTCTGAGTCTATGCTTATCGCTGCTGGTTCTGCTATGATCAGGTTGCTGAACTGACAACTGGTCCACATCCATTGGCATCGGTTACACTTACTGTATAGCTATTGGCTGACAGGTTCGTAAATGTTCCGGTTCCATTGCTTATAGCTCCAGGGTTCAATGTATAGATCAAGGCTCCGGTTCCGCCACTTGCTGTTACCGTTACTGTTCCATCATTTGCTCCGTTGCATGTAATATCTGTTGATGCTTCTGAGTCGATGCTTATGGCTGCTGGTTCTGCTATGATCAGGTTGAACTTACTTCTGGTCCACATCCATTGGCATCGGTTACACTTACTGTATAGCTATTGGCTGACAGGTTGGTAAATGTTCCGGTTCCATTGCTGATTGCTCCAGGGTTCAAGGTATAGATCAAGGCTCCGGTTCCGCCGCTTGCGGTTACTGTTACTGTTCCATCATTTGCTCCGTTGCATGTGATATCTGTTGATGCTTCTGAGTCTATGCTTATCGCTGCTGGTTCTGCTATGACTAAGCTTGAACTTACTTCTGGTCCACATCCGTTGGCATCGGTTACACTTACTGTATAGCTATTGGCTGACAGGTTTGTAAATGATCCGGTTCCATTGCTGATCGCTCCAGGGTTCAAGGTATAGATCAAAGCTCCTGTTCCGCCGCTTGCTGTTACCGTTACTGTTCCATCATTTGCTCCGTTACAGGTAATATCTGTCGATGCTTCTGAGTCTATGCTTATCGCTGCTGGTTCTGCTATGATCAGGTTGTACTTACTTCTGGTCCACATCCGTTGGCATCGGTTACACTTACTGTATAGCTATTGGCTGACAGGTTGGTGAATGATCCGGTTCCATTGCTTATAGCTCCAGGGTTCAATGTATAGATCAAGGCTCCTGTTCCGCCACTGGCTGATACCGTTACTGTTCCATCATTTGCTCCATTGCAGGTAATATCTGTTGATGCTTCTGAGTCTATAGTTATCGCTGCTGGTTCTGCTATGACTAAGTTTGAACTTACTTCTGGTCCACATCCATTGGCATCGGTTACACTTACTGTATAGCTATTGGCTGACAGGTTGGTAAATGATCCGGTTCCATTGCTTATAGCTCCAGGGTTCAATGTATAGATCAAGGCTCCGGTTCCGCCACTTGCTGTTACCGTTACTGTTCCATCATTTGCTCCGTTGCATGTAATATCTGTTGATGCTTCTGAGTCGATGCTTATCGCTGCTGGTTCGGCTATGATCAGGTTGCTGCTTACAACTGGTCCACATCCATTGGCATCTGTTACACTTACTGTATAGCTATTGGCTGACAGGTTCGTGAATGATCCGGTTCCATTGCTTATTGCTCCAGGGTTCAAGGTATAGATCAGGGCTCCGGTGCCGCCGCTTGCGGTTACTGTTACTGTTCCATCGTTTGCTCCGTTGCATGTGATATCTGTTGATGCTTCTGAGTCTATGCTTATCGCTGCTGGTTCTGCTATGACTAAGCTTGAACTTACTTCTGGTCCACATCCGTTGGCATCGGTTACACTTACTGTATAGCTATTGGCTGACAGGTTCGTAAATGATCCGGTTCCATTGCTGATAGCTCCTGGGTTCAAGGTATAGATCAAGGCTCCGGTTCCGCCGCTTGCAGTTACAGTTACTGTTCCATCATTTGCTCCGTTGCAGGTAATATCTGTCGATGTTTCTGAGTCTATGCTTATCGCTGCTGGTTCTGCTATGATCAGGTTGCTGCTTACAACTGGTCCACATCCATTGGCATCGGTTACACTTACTGTATAGCTATTGGCTGACAGGTTCGTGAATGATCCGGTTCCATTGCTTATAGCTCCCGGGTTCAATGTATAGATCAAGGCTCCGGTTCCGCCGCTGGCTGTTACTGTTACTGTTCCATCATTTGCTCCATTGCAGGTAATATCTGTTGATGCTTCTGAGTCTATACTTATCGCTGCTGGTTCTGCTATGACTAAGTTTGAACTTACTTCTGGTCCACATCCATTGGCATCGGTTACACTTACTGTATAGCTATTGGCTGACAGGTTCGTGAATGATCCGGTTCCATTGCTTATAGCTCCAGGGTTCAATGTATAGATCAGGGCTCCGGTTCCGCCACTGGCTGATACCGTTACTGTTCCATCATTTGCTCCGTTGCATGTAATATCTGTTGATGCTTCTGAGTCGATGCTTATCGCTGCTGGTTCGGCTATGATCAGGTTGCTGCTTACTACTGGTCCACATCCATTGGCGTCGGTTACACTTACTGTATAGCTATTGGCTGACAGGTTCGTAAATGATCCGGTTCCATTGCTGATTGCTCCAGGGTTCAATGTATAGATCAAAGCTCCGGTTCCGCCGCTTGCTGTTACTGTTACTGTTCCATCGTTTGCTCCGTTGCATGTAATATCTGTTGATGCTTCTGAGTCTATGCTTATCGCTGCTGGTTCTGCTATGACTAAGCTTGATACTTACTTCTGGTCCACATCCATTGGCATCGGTTACACTTACTGTATAGCTATTGGCTGACAGGTTCGTAAATGTTCCGGTTCCATTGCTTATAGCTCCAGGGTTCAAGGTATAGATCAGGGCTCCGGTTCCGCCGCTTGCTGTTACCGTTACTGTTCCATCATTTGCTCCGTTGCATGTAATATCTGTCGATGCTTCTGAGTCTATGCTTATCGCTGCTGGTTCGGCTATGATCAGGTTGCTGCTTGCAACTGGTCCACATCCATTGGCATCGGTTACACTTACTGTATAGCTATTGGCTGACAGGTTCGTAAATGATCCGGTTCCATTGCTGATTGCTCCGGGGTTCAATGTATAGATCAGGGCTCCGGTTCCACCGCTTGCTGTTACCGTTACTGTTCCATCATTTGCTCCGTTGCATGTAATATCTGTCGATGCTTCTGAGTCTATGCTTATCGCTGCTGGTTCTGCTATGATCAGCTTGCAACTTACTTCTGGTCCACATCCATTGGCATCGGTTACACTTACTGTATAGCTATTGGCTGACAGGTTGGTAAATGATCCGGTTCCATTGCTGATCGCTCCCGGGTTCAATGTATAGATCAAGGCTCCGGTTCCGCCGCTGGCTGATACTGTTACTGTTCCATCATTTGCTCCGTTGCATGTAATATCTGTTGATGCTTCTGAGTCTATGTTATCGCTGCTGGTTCTGCTATGATCAGGTTGCTGCTGGCAACTGGTCCACATCCATTGGCATCGGTTACACTTACTGTATAGCTATTGGCTGACAGGTTCGTAAAGGTTCCGGTTCCATTGCTTATAGCTCCAGGGTTCAATGTATAGATCAAAGCTCCGGTTCCACCACTTGCGGTTACCGTTACTGTTCCATCGTTTGCTCCGTTGCATGTAATATCTGTCGATGCTTCTGAGTCGATGCTTATGACTGCTGGTTCAGCTATGATCAGGTTGCTGCTGGCAACTGGTCCACATCCATTGGCATCGGTTACACTTACTGTATAGTTATTGGCTGACAGGTTCGTAAATGATCCGGTTCCATTGCTGATTGCTCCGGGGTTCAATGTATAGATCAGGGCTCCGGTTCCGCCGCTTGCAGTTACCGTTACTGTTCCATCATTTGCTCCGTTGCAGGTAATATCTGTTGATGCTTCTGAGTCTATGCTTATCGCTGCTGGTTCGGCTATGACTCAGGTTGTGCTGACAACTGGTCCACATCCATTGGCATCGGTTACACTTACTGTATAGCTATTGGCTGACAGGTTCGTAAATGTATCCGGTTCCATTGCTGATTGCTCCAGGGTTCAATGTATAGATCAGGGCTCCGGTTCCGCCACTTGCTGTTACAGTTACTGTTCCATCATTTGCTCCGTTGCAGGTAATATCTGTTGATGCTTCTGTGTCTATGCTTATCGCTGCTGGTTCTGCTATGACTAAGCTTGAACTTACTTCTGGTCCACATCCATTGGCGTCGGTTACACTTACTGTATAAGTATTTGCTGACAGGTTTGTGAATGATCCGGTTCCATTGCTGATCGCTCCAGGGTTCAAGGTATAGATCAGGGCTCCGGTGCCGCCGCTTGCTGTTACTGTTACTGTTCCATCATTCGCTCCGTTGCAGGTAATATCTGTTGATGCTTCTGAGTCTATCGTTATGGCAGCCGGTTCGGCTATGACTAAGCTTGAACTTACTTCTGGTCCGCATCCATTGGCGTCGGTTACACTTACTGTATAAGTATTGGCTGACAGGTTGGTAAAGGTTCCGGTTCCATTGCTGATCGCTCCCGGGTTCAATGTATAGATCAAAGCTCCGGTTCCGCCACTGGCTGATACTGTTACTGTTCCATCATTTGCTCCGTTGCATGTAATATCTGTTGATGCTTCTGTGTCTATGCTTATCGCTGCTGGTTCTGTTACTACTAAGCTTGAACTTACTTCCGGTCCACATCCATTGGCATCAGTTACACTTACTGTATAAGTATTGGCTGACAGGTTCGTAAATGATCCGGTTCCATTGCTTATAGCTCCGGGGTTCAATGTATAGATCAAGGCTCCTGTTCCGCCACTGGCTGATACTGTTACTGTTCCATCATTTGCTCCGTTGCATGTGATATCTGTCGATGTTTCTGAGTCTATTGTTATGGCTGCTGGTTCAGCTACAACATAATTATCACTAATAGTTGCTGAATTAGCATCTGTAACAATTACTGTATAGGTTCCTGCTGTTAATCCTGTTTGATCCTCATCTCCAACCACTAATCCACTTCCATCTAATGTACTCCATGCATAACTGTATGGACTTATTCCTCCTCCTACTGTTATACTTATTGAGCCACTATTTGTTCCATTGCAATCAACATCTGTTACTACACCTGTCAAGGTTAATGAACCAGGTTCTGTGACTGTATAGATACCACTTTCTGTACATCCATTTATATCGGTTACAAGTACTGTATATGTTCCTGCAGTTAATCCGGTTTGATCCTCATCTCCTACTACTAATCCACTTCCATCCAATGTGCTCCATGCAAAAGTATAAGGGCTCGTTCCTCCAATTACAGTTAAAGCTATAGCTCCATCATTCCCTCCTGCTACACTAACATTTGTAATTACACCAGTAACTGAAAGAGTAGCTCCCGGTTGGGTAATCGTTACCGCTACATCAAAGATACATAGGCCTGCATCTCTTACTCTGACTGTATAATTGTTCGCTGACAGTGAACCAAATGTGCCTGAAGCCTGGTAAGTTGTTCCTCCGTCTATTGAGTATTCATATGGGGCTGTGCCATCTGAACCGGCTACCGTTACTGTTCCTGTTGCATCTCCAAAGCAGGCTACATCTGTTTGTGCTGTTATGCTGCCTGAAAGTGCTGCTGCCGGTTGGGTAATCGTTACCGCTACATCAAAGGTACATAGGCCTGCATCTCTTACTCTGACTGTATAGTTGTTGGCTGATAATCCTGCAAAAGTACCTGAAGCCTGGTAAGTTGTTCCTCCGTCTATTGAGTATTCATATGGTGCGGTCCCATCTGATCCGGCTACCGTTACTGTTCCTGTTGCATCGCCGAAGCAGGCTACATCTGTCTGTGCTGTTATGCTTCCGCTTAGGGCTGCCGCCGGTTGGGTGATCGTTACCGCTACATCAAAGGTACATAGGCCTGCATCTCTTACTCTGACAGTATAGTTGTTGGCTGACAGTGAACCAAATGTGCCTGAAGCCTGGTAAGTTGTTCCTCCGTCTATTGAGTATTCATATGGGGCGGTTCCATCTGATCCGGCTACCGTTACTGTTCCTGTTGCATCGCCGAAGCAGGCTACATCTGTTTGTGCTGTTATGCTTCCTGTAAGTGCTGCTGCCGGTTGGGTAATCGTTACCGCTACATCAAAGGTACATAGGCCTGCATCTCTTACTCTGACTGTATAGTTGTTGGCTGACAGTAACTCAAATGTGCCTGAAGCCTGGTAGGTTGTGCCTCCGTCTATTGAGTATTCATATGGTGCTGTCCCATCTGATCCGGCTACCGTTACTGTTCCTGTTGCATCTCCAAAGCAGGCTACATCTGTTTGTGCTGTTATGCTTCCTCTTAGTGCTGCTGCCGGTTGGGTAATCGTTACCGCTACATCAAAGGTACATAGGCCTGCATCTCTTACTCTAACTGTATAGTTGTTGGCTGATAATCCTGCAAAAGTACCTGAAGCCTGGTAAGTTGTTCCTCCGTCTATTGAGTATTCATATGGGGCGGTTCCATCTGATCCGGCTACCGTTACTGTTCCTGTTGCATCTCCAAAGCAGGCTACATCTGTCTGTGCTGTTATGCTTCCTGAAAGTGCTGCTGCCGGTTGGGTAATCGTTACCGCTACATCAAAGGTACATAGGCCTGCATCTCTTACTCTAACTGTATAGTTGTTGGCTGATAATCCTGCAAATGTACCTGAAGCCTGGTAGGTTGTTCCTCCGTCTATTGAGTATTCATATGGAGCTGTGCCATCTGATCCGGCTACCGTTACTGTTCCTGTTGCATCTCCAAAGCAGGCTACATCTGTTTGTGCTGTTATGCTTCCGCTTAGTGCTGCGGCTGGTTGGGTAATCGTTACCGCTACATCAAAGGTACATAGGCCTGCATCTCTTACTCTGACTGTATAGTTGTTCGCTGACAGTGAACCAAATGTGCCTGAAGCCTGGTAAGTTGTTCCTCCGTCTATTGAGTATTCATATGGGGCGGTCCCATCTGAGCCGGCTACCGTTACTGTTCCTGTTGCATCTCCGAAGCAGGCTACATCTGTCTGTGCTGTTATGCTTCCGCTTAGGGCTGCTGCCGGTTGGGTAATCGTTACCGCTACATCAAAGGTACATAGGCCTGCATCTCTTACTCTAACTGTATAGTTGTTGGCTGATAATCCTGCAAAAGTACCTGAAGCCTGGTAAGTTGTTCCTCCGTCTATTGAGTATTCATATGGAGCTGTGCCATCTGATCCGGCTACCGTTACTGTTCCTGTTGCATCTCCGAAGCAGGCTACATCTGTTTGTGCTGTTATGCTTCCTAAAGTGCTGCTGCCGGTTGGGTGATCGTTACCGCTACATCAAAGGTACATAGGCCTGCATCTCTTACTCTGACTGTATAATTGTTCGCTGATAAACGCAAATGTACCTGAAGCCTGGTAAGTTGTTCCTCCGTCTATTGAGTATTCATATGGGGCGGTCCCATCTGAACCGGCTACCGTTATTGTTCCTGTTGCATCTCCAAAGCAGGCTACATCTGTCTGTGCTGTTATGCTTCCGCTTAGGGCTGCTGCCGGTTGGGTAATCGTTACCGCTACATCAAAGGTACAACCATTTAAATCCTGAACCGTAACAATGTAATTATTTGCAATTAGACCACTGAATGTACCTGAAGCCTGGTAAGCTCCTCCATTTAAACTGTATTGGTATGTTGGAACACCTCCTGCTCCTGCCACAGTAGCTGATCCTGTTGCATCGCCGAAGCAGGCTATATTCGTTTGGGCAGAAATAGAACCAGATACAGCTGAGGCTGGCTGAGTAATCGTTACATTAACATCATAAGTACAGGAATTGGCATCACGCACAGTAACGATGTAATTATTAGCACTTAAACTACTGAAGGTGCCCGAAAGTTGGAATGATCCACCGTCCAGACTATATTGATATGGTGCAGTTCCATCTGAGCCGGCTACCGTTACTGTTCCGGTTGCATCTCCAAAGCAGGCTACATCGGTTTGTGCTGTTATGCTTCCGCTAATGCTGCGGCTGGTTGGGTAATCGTTACCGCTACATCAAAGGTACATAGGCCTGCATCTCTTACTCTAACTGTATAATTATTCGCTGACAGAGAACCAAATGTGCCTGATGCCTGGTAGGTTGTTCCTCCGTCTATTGAGTATTCATATGGGGCGGTCCCATCTGAACCGGCTACCGTAATTGTTCCTGTTGCATCTCCAAAGCAGGCTACATCTGTCTGTGCTGTTATGCTTCCGCTTAGGGCTGCTGCCGGTTGGGTAATCGTTACCGCTACATCAAAGGTACAACCATTTAAATCCTGAACCGTAACAATGTAATTATTTGCAATTAGACCACTGAATGTACCAGAAGCCTGGTAAGCTCCTCCATTTAAACTGTATTGGTATGTTGGAACACCTCCTGCTCCTGCCACAGTAACTGATCCTGTTGCATCGCCGAAGCAGGCTATATTCGTTTGGGCAGAAATAGAACCAGATACAGCTGAGGCTGGCTGAGTAATCGTTACATTAACATCATAAGTACAGGAATTGGCATCACGCACAGTAACGATGTAATTATTAGCACTTAAACTACTGAAGGTGCCCGAAAGTTGGAATGATCCACCGTCCAGACTATATTGATATGGTGCAGTTCCATCTGAGCCGGCTACCGTTACTGTTCCGGTTGCATCTCCGAAGCAAGCTACATCTGTCTGCGCCGTTATACTTCCTGAAAGAGCTGCGGCTGGTTGGGTGATTGTTACCGCTACATCAAAGGTACATAGGCCTGCATCTCTTACTCTGACTGTATAATTATTGACTGATAATCCTGCAAATGTGCCTGATGCCTGGTAAGTTGTTCCTCCGTCTATTGAGTATTCATATGGAGCTGTGCCATCTGATCCGGCTACCGTTACTGTTCCTGTTGCATCGCCGAAGCAGGCTACATTGGTCTGGGAAGCAATAATGCCTGTTAGGGCTGCTACCGGTTGGGTAATCGTTACTGCTACATCAAAGGTACATAGGCCTGCATCTCTTACTCTGACTGTATAATTGTTCGCTGACAGGGAACCTAAATGTGCCTGAAGCCTGGTAGGTCGTACCACCATCAATTGAGTATTCATATGGAGCTGTGCCATCTGAGCCGGCTACCGTTACTATTCCTGTTGCATCGCCGAAGCAGGCTACATTGCTCTGTGATGATATGCTTCCTGTTAGAGGGGCTGCAGGTTGTGTAATGGTAATATTCACATTGTATATACATCCATTTAAATCACGAACAATTACAAGGTAACTTTGAGCCGTTAAACCAGAGTATGTCCCAGAAGCCTGATATGGAGCTCCATCAAGACTATAAGTATATGGAGATGTTCCACCTAATCCCGATACTGAAACCGAACCGCTGGCATCTCCAAAACAAGCAACATTGGTTTGCGAATCTATGTTCCCTGACAGGGCAGTTGCAGGTTGAGTAATAGTAACTGCAACATCATATATACATGAATTATTATCTCGAATTCGTACTGTATAATTGTTGGCTGATAATCCTGTGAAGGTTCCTGATACCTGATATGTAGAACCTCCGTTAATACTGTATTGGTAAGGTGCCGTGCCACCTGAACCAGCAATTGTAACACTCCCATCTGCACCACCAAAACAAGCTACATTGGTTTGAGCAGATATACTTCCGGTAAGGGCAGTTGCTGGCTGTGTAATGTTTAATGCAACATCGAATGTACAAAGATTGGTATCTTGAATTCTAACAGTGTAATTATTGGCAGATAGAGAACCAAATGTACCTGATCCCTGGTAAGTAGTCCCACCATCTATACTGTATAAGTATCCAGGAGTTCCACCTGATCCATTTATAGTTACACTTCCTGAGGCATCTCCGAAACAGCTAACATTGGTTTGTGAACCGATACTTCCTGAAAGAGGGGAACCAGGTTGGCTTATGTTAACTGCAACATCAAAAGTACACAGATTAGCATCCCGAATGGTTACTGTATAGTTATTGGCAGATAAAGAGTTAAATGTACCTGCGCCCTGATAAGTTGTTCCGCCATCTATGGTAAATTGATATGGAGGAGTTCCATCTGTACCGATTACAGTTACTGACCCAGTCGCATCACCGAAACAGGCTACATTCGTTTGCGCAGTAATACTTCCTGAAAGAGCTACAGCAGGTTCTGTAATGATAACAGCAACATCAAAGGTACATAGGCCTGCATCTCTTACTCTGACTGTATAGTTGTTCGCTGATAAGCCTGCAAATGTGCCTGAGGCCTGGTAAGTCGTTCCTCCGTCTATTGAGTATTCATATGGGGCTGTGCCATCGGACCCGGCAACAGTTACAGAGCCATTTGCTCCTCCAAAACATGCAACATTGATCTGAGAACTTATTCCACCTGAGAGAGCAGTAGCAGGCTGAGTTATGGTCACTGCAATATCAAAAGTACACAATGCTGCATCGCGCACAGTGATTGTATAATTATTCGCTGAAAGGGTACCAAATGTTCCTGAGGCCTGGTATGTGGCACCCCCATCAATACTATATTCATATGGTGCTGTGCCATCTGAGCCGGCTACCGTCACTGTTCCTGTAGCATCACCGAAGCAGGCTACATTGGTCTGAGAACTAATACTTCCTGCAAGAGACAAAGGTTCAGTAACTACAATATCTTTTGTTCCAATACAACCATTAACATCCTGTATCAAAACAGTATATGTTCCGGCAGTCAGTCCGGTTTGATCTTCATCAGTTGTAACCACGCCACTGCCATCAATTGTACTCCATAATATATTAAATGGTGCTGTTCCACCCGATATAGTAATATCAATTTCGCCATTATTACCTCCATTACAAGTGACATTAGTAACACTCTCTGAAATTGATATAGCTGCTGGTTGAGTTACTGAGTAAAGCCCATTAGTAATACAGCCATTGGCATCGGTTACTGTAACACCGTATCCCCCTGCGGTAAGTCCACTAATATCTTCCGTTGTTTCACTATTTGTCCAAACAAAAGAATAAGGGGCAGTACCATCGGAAACTGTTAGATTGATCTCACCATTGCTTCCACCAAAGCAGGTTACATTGGTTATAAACTCAGAAACAGTAAATGGAGCACAAACAAAGCCAAGTCCGAATTGTGTGCTAGTAGTAATTCCACCCGTTAAATTATTTCTGTAAACGGATGGATTGCTGGCATCAACATGAGTTCCATCAAAAGTCCAATTACCAGCATTGGTTCTTTTTAAAATTCTTGTATTTATATTAACCTGCCTACTGGTAAAATCCTGAGCTAGCAGCTCAAGATTATAGTCCGTTGTAGTCAATCCACCTGCTACAGAAAAATCCCAGTAACCGTCAGTAAATTGGTTGGTGACTGTTGTAGCAACATCCACAAGTGGTAAACCAGCCGATCCAGGATCGGCGGCTATAAATTCTGCAATCAACGCACCACCATTTAAGTTTGTAAAATTCACAATTGCAGGTCTATAAGAACTAGCAGTACCTATTGGAAATAAATAATCAGTTCCTGTACTACCTGCCCACCTCTGGATCTGTCCGATCACAGTTCCTGCGGAATGCACCAATGTTCCTTCAGTTCCGGCCCCGGCGGCTGTACCTATCTGTAGGATGTTCCCCTGAGTAAATATGTTACCACTATTCATTGTTAAAGTCCCTGTGGATCCAATATTTACATTAGAATTTAACAGGATACTTCCTGAAAGTTTATTAGCTGTGAGGTTATTAAAACTAAGTATCCCTGTGGTAGTTTGGTCCGCAGTTCCATCAAATGTTACAGTTCCTGACTGTTGTAAGAAAGATCCACCCAGCAACGAAAAATCACCGCCCAGGTTAATAGAATAGTTGTTGGCTGCTGAAACATCCAGGCTACCATTTAATATTGTGAGGTTACCTAAAACAGTAAGGTTGGAGACCATTGTTTTGGTGCCTGCCTGGTCAAAAGAAATATTGTAATATGTTGAAGAAAGAGGATCTTTTATATTCTGTGCGGCAGCGCCATTATATACAACTGTATTCCCGGTAGCTGTTGCATCTAATACACCATTGGATGTCATTAATGTTCCGCTTACCTCAAGGTTAGAATTGGTGGAATTTATCCATTTCGAAGTAGCATCAGCATCCAGCAGATTACCTCCAATAGAAATGCTTCCTTCATTTACGATTGTTACTGATGATCCCAGGGTCAGGTTACTAGTCGTCAGTGAAAGAACAGCAGTAGGAGCAATAGTTTTATCCCCAGAGGTAATATCAACATCCTCGCTTATTGTTCCAATTCCATCAATTATTTTATCAACTCCATCAAGATATAGGGTATTAGAACCATTACCCCAATAAGTTCCGTTATTTGTAAAATCTCCATAGATATAAAAATTCCTATTCCTTGAATCTAGGTCACCATTAATCTCAATAATTAGGTTGTTAATTTCTCGGGGCTGACCATTTGGAAGGGTCACTGAATGCCCACCATTTATCCTGACATTTTCAGTTGGTAAAGGAATGCAACCACAATCCCAGGTGCCAGTACTGCTCCATGATCCGGAATTAATACTTTCAATTATTACATATTTATTTACATTTAGGTTCTCAGCAGGAGCTGCTGTATAACCAGGTTTTTGGGCAACTACACTAACTGTACCCAAACCGGCGCTTCCCCAATCAATTGTTATGCTATTCGTGTTTCCACCCGAAGCCTGACTTCCACCTGTAATGGTCCAGTAATATAAATATCCCGACTGTAATGGCACAGAGTAAGTCACGCCGTTGGTATTTTCAGAAATTGAGGATCTACCAGTTATTGAAATCGGTGCTACTGAATGAATGGTTACAGGAAGAAGTACAGGTGCACTGTTTGTACAAGTATTGGATTCTACTACCTGGACATAAGCATTGTCCATACCTGTGGCTCCCCAGTTTACAGTAATACTGTTTGTATTGGTTCCTGATGCCTGGCTTCCACCAAATATAGTCCAGGAATATGTGTTTGGAGGATTATTTATAACTGAATAACTAACTCCTGTCTGACTGATATCCACTTCAATGGCTCCAGTAATTGCAGAGGCTATTGGTCGTGAGCAGTTTGTGGAATCTCCCAGAGCAAATTCAGCTGGTAAAGTACCTAATCCAACCCGATTGACCAGGGAACCAGTAGCATCTAAATGGGTACCATCGGTAACCCATGAACTCCCTGAGTTTGGCCTTGATAATATTCTCGTAGCAGCGTTAATTGGGAAAGAGGTCAATCCATTTCCATCCAGGGATAGATCGAAAGTATTTGCACCTCCAAGGTTAAATCCATTTAATTCGCTTAAAGTCCAGTAACCCTCAACAAACGTATTGTGTATGGTTATTGTACCGTCAACCAGGGGTAATCCATTATTTCCAGGATCATTTTCAATGAACTCTGAGATAACACTTCCGCCTGAATTCAGGCCATTTAAAGTAAAATATATCGTTTTCTGACTGGAGGAACCTACAGGGAAAATAACAGTACCGGTAGAGTTTATCCATCTTTCAAATTTTCCATTTATATAACCAGATATAGGATTTAATGTGCCAACTGAAACTGTGCTGGTTCCCAGTGTTAGTTTGTTCGATCCAGTTTGTACATTCCCACCTGATAGCTGAAGTGTGTTTGATGCGACTACATCGTTTGCAAGGACTAAATTTCCGCCAGATTTATTGACGATTAATCTATAAAAAGTTTCTATTGTCGAATTTGTTATTGTTTGGTCGGAAGCTCCTGAAAAGATAACATCTCCAGTACCTTCATCAAAAAGGGATTCATTCGTCCAATTTCCAGCCACATTTATATTGTAGTTATTACTAACTAGCGTGGGGGAATTGTTAATTTCCATATTTCCAGCCAAGATCAAATCTGAGCCCATATTCTTATTGCCGGATCCACTAATATTAAGGTTGTAATAGGTATTGGATGAGGGGCTTTTTACAGTTTGTAGCCCAGTATTGTTATATGATACAGTATTGCCAGTTGAAGAAGCGCTTAAAATACCATTTAAGAGAAGTACTCCATTTATTGTAAGATAAGAATCATTGGAGTTGGTCCAAATTGAAGTAGTGGCATTTGTACCAACCATATCTCCACTAATCTCAACCGCTCCATTGTTTGTGACAGTTACCGCTGAGCCAATATTTACTGGGCCAGAGATAAACAAATCAGCTGAACTACTCACGCTCAGATTGGAATTTATTCGAAAGTAAGCTCCAGTTCCGTTAATAATAATGTTTCCAAGCCCATCCAATACGCCTCCGGTGAGTATTAAATCACTACCAGCAGCAACTTTTGAAGTATATGTTCCGTTAACTGTAAGATTTCCAGATACTCTCGTGATTCGATTGTCACCATTTAAAATACCACCTGCATCGATCGTCAGATTTTGTATTCTGGCACCCTGTGCACCGTTCACATTATTGGTTACTGTTGTTCCATTTGCAATAATTGCATGATCATTTATCCCTGGGGAAGATCCCAGGTCCCAGGTTGACCCAGAAGTCCAGTTTCCTGATTGAATGGAAGTGTAGGTGGTTTGACTAAAAGAGGCTTTGAAATTTCCTGAAATTATCAGAATCAAACTTATTAGTAAAAAGAACTTAATTCTTGATGGCATATGATTTTGAAAATATCTTCGTAATTCTTTAATTAAATTTCCATTTTGACTAAAAAACTGCCAGAAGTTTCATTCTTTATTCAGTAGGTCATTGTTGTAATTATATTTTCATACGGAAAAATGAGAAAAGGTTAAAAAAATTATAACTCTCAGCTAATAATTAATGCTTAATAAATTGGCAATATGGAACTTAGCTTACATTTCTTTTGGTTCTGAAAGGATGATGCATTTGGAGGTAATAAAGACTCATTTATCAACGAAAATTAAGTAGGCAGAAAGAAAAAGGAATAGTTACTACACCCTGTATTACAGGGCATTAAAAAATTAATGTAAATCGGAATATGATATGAATTATATTAAGAATCAGAGAAGTGGACAAGAATCCTAATTTCGGGTGAAATGCATTAATTATGCTTTCCGGAATACTTTTAGGATTTTTGAAAAGGCAGGAAAAATAATTGGCAATAAAAAACCGATAATCACCAGAAGTCCAATTGTTGAAAGAATCCTTCCAAATGTGCCCATCCCCCATTTAGGGAGCAAATTCTTAAATTTAAATTCTTTAAAATATGGTTCCGGAGGATCCCATTCAGGAATTATTTCACTTGGAGGAATTATGTCCCAGCTACCCAATACAAAAACAGGCATTAAAAAAGTGAAAGTTACCTGGTCATCGAATTTCCTGTTTCCGAGAAAACCTTCCCGCCAGGAACCTATGTTGTTGAAGAATAGCCGAATATAATAAGGTTGATTCCAAAATTCTTCACCCTTATCTTCCCCAGGACCAGACTGAGTAGCAAGAACCTCATTGGCAATTTGTTCGATATTTGCAGGCATTTCATCTTCCCTGATGTTGGCCTGACCAGGATTGTAATCAGGGTGCAAATAGACTACACTTCCTTTCTGAATATTAGGCGAAACTCTTCTTTCATCAGTTTCATTAACAATATTTAATTGAGAACAATAGACTGCACCAATACCAATAGCAGGTGTCACATTCATTCCCTGTTCATTCTTATAATACCAGGGAGCATTATCAGGTATGATTTTTAAAATCACTGAAAGATCCCCATATCTGTTGTTTTTCCACTCCTCACGAAGATCCCGAAGGCTAACCTGGTTTTGAGTACTTCCATACCAATACCCTGGATATTTGATGTTTGTCTTTTCATTTTCTGTTAAAGGAATAACCGGTGGTTTACGGTCAGGAAGGATATCAACGGTAACTTTAAATTCAGTTAGCCACAATTGCATTTCCAACTCGCGAATCCAGATATTTGAATCCGCTGGAATTATATTTTTCCTATAGGTTTTATATGGTTTGGGATTCTCGCTGTTGCCCATTTGCAACAAGGACTGAAGACCCTTTTTCTCAGGATAAAATAAGTTGACGGGGCTTGCTTTCACCAAAACATTTGGAAGTCCATAATGAGAATGATCAGGATCAAAGTTCAATGTGTTACCATCAAAAAACAGCATTTCTCTGCTTTCATCATTGTTAAAATGCTTGTCCTGAAATTTCAAGTAAGATATATGAACCTGCGGCCCCTCGAAGTTTCCTGTTGTACCTTCCCCCTTGAAATGAATGCTTTTGGTATCCGATATTGATTTTTCCAGGTTCCTTTTGGCAGATTGCTTTAATTGTTGAGAATATTTGGTAATGTATTCCTGATAAGCTGGATTTTCAACATTACTATCTGAACTACTATAATCCCTGAAAATCCCAATTCCAAGAATTATAAGAAGTAAAACCGGGAGAATAATTAAGCTTTTTTTCATTTTAATTAAGCTAAGTAATCAAAACCGAAAAATTGTTTTGAGCAACTTTCAAATACTACTTAAAATCTGTTAAATACCAGTAATTAAACTCTTCAATAATACTCTCAATGTAATCATAAGTATACCCAGCTTCCTTTTTTGAAATCTTTAATGGGACCATCCTTTACTCTGTGAAAAAAGTAATATGCCTCAGTCTCCCCCTGGGGCTGGAATTTAAATGATTCGTAAAACCTAGCTCCAACCATATAGGCTTTTATCTCTTTAGGTTTGTATTTCATTGCCGGTTCAGGGTCATCAGGAGAGTTGTAAAACTCGACTTTCTTTTGGTTTTTCATCAGGTTGGTTAACATGATATAACCACTTATTGTATCATTCTCCAGAGTAATTATTAATCCTGGATAAATTGTTTGCAAATTTATCTCATCAGTTACAATCTGAGAAAATATGTTTTCTGCATAAACTAACTCAAATATGAGTATTATTAGCAGTCCTGTTAAACCTTTTCTCATCTTTAAATCTGGTTTTATAAAAACAAAATTAAGGTATTAATTGAACACTCAAAATAGTTTTAGATTTTACATTAAATTTCAAATCAATTGTTAAAATTTTTCTCTCCAATATCAATGTTCCTATTTTGGTATTCAGATCTGATATGTTTTCTTCTAAATTCTTGTAACAAAAGGATATATTAAATAGTATAAGAAATAGTTTGATCTATGGATAGAAATTTATTTCTTTGCAAATTAATTAATTACACAGAACAAGCAAGAGCCCAATAATTTACAATTGGCAAGGTTCATTTTTTATTTTCTTTATTACTGAATATAATTTAAAAACAATTTTTTATAAACGCTCACGTTTCTTTCATCAAATATGAAATGAATATAAAGCGCTAAACGTATCAAGTATTATGAAACGATCCATTCAACTTATAGCTTTCATCCTGATAACTCTTATGTTAAACGGTTTTAACTTAATTGCACAGGAATCTGAAAATAAGCCTTCACTTGATGATGGAACAATTGAAGATCAGTTCAATTATGTAATAACCAAATCAAACAGATATGAAGAGTATAAGGTTGTGAAAGATGTGTGGTTAAGAAGCTTAAAATCACATGTTTTAGATACGCTAAAAGTTATCAAACAGGAACTTCAGGAAACTCAAACACTTGAATCTGCAAACAGAAGCGAGATAAAAACCCTCAAAACTGAATTGGATAATACAAATGAGAAATTATCCATGTCAATAGAGGAAAAAGACAGCGTTAAGTTTTTTGGAGCTGCTATGACTAAGAAAAGCTACAACAGCCTGATGTGGACCATCATTCTTGGATTATTTGTTGCTCTAGCAGTTTTTGTTTTTCTGTTCAAAAGAAGCAACAGTGTTACCTCTCAAACCAAGAAAACCCTTAACGAAACCAAAGATGAGTTTGAGTCTTTTAGAAGACGAACTGTTGATCGTGAGGCTAAAATTGTAAGGGAGCTTCATGATGAAATGAATAAATTAAAGTCAGAACTGGATAAATATAAAAACTAGTTTTTATTGATCCTCCACGATTTCTGATTTTCCCAATTCTGATTTAAGTTTATTAGTCCTCCTCCAAATTAAAGATTGTCGCAAATAAGAGCATCTTTACGTTGATGATGCCCGGGTTTTTTCTTTCCAGGTGGTCAGGTCAATCTTGAATACACTCCTACTAAATTATTGTTTTAGACTAAGCTGGTATTTTTATATCTTCGCTTACCGGCTCAGTAAGTCCAAAAAACAAACACTTCATGAAAAAATTGCTTTTAGGTATTTTATGTATCGTTTTTTCTCAAACCATACCAGACACTTTTGCACAAACACTGGGAAGTGAATTTTAAAAGCAACAAACCTGCATTAAATGAAGCCTTTCAATGGGCAAAAAAAGAGGCCCTTTCCTATGCTCAAAGCAACGATCCGGTTGGTGAATGGTATGAAGCTGCATTGCCCGGGCGCGATGCATTTTGTATGAGAGATGTTTCGCATCAAAGTCTTGGAGCTGCAATGCTCGGGCTTACCGATCACAACATAAATATGTTCCAAAAATTCGCAATAAATATTTCTGAGTCAAGGGATTATTGTTCTTACTGGGAAATAAACAAGTTCAATAAACCAGCCCCTGTTGATTATAAAAACGATGATGATTTCTGGTATAATTTACCTGCCAATTTTGATGTGATATACAATTGTTACCGGCAGTACTTGTGGACGGGTGATTCAATTTATTTAAACCAACCCGATTTCATTAACTTTTATGAAAAGTCTTTAAATGAATATGTTGAAAAGTGGGATTTGAGTTATGATAAAGTAACTGCCCGAAACAGAATGATAAACCTGAAAAATCCTGAAGATCCATCCAAAAGTTTTTTTCATTCAAAAAGAGGTATTCCTACCTACAATGAAGGAGGAAAAGGGGAAACCCTGCTTGGGCTGGATATGACAGCATCACTCATTGCTGCCTATGAAGCCTATGCCAAAATATTACAATTGAAAGGAAAAAAAGACAAAGCGATTATATATAAGAATAGGGCAAATCTTGAGAAAAAATTCCTGGATAAATTCTGGTGGGACAAAGAAAAAAATGAATATAAATCAATATTGTATGATGATCATTCATTTGATTATTTTATGGTTGGAGACAACCAGGCCTTTACACATTATTTGCTCTATTTCAACGCCTTAGACAACAAATCCAGGATTCGGGGCATCATGTCGAAATATGTTGATAATCATGAGAGCTTAATAGTTGAACTCAAGTCATATCTTCCTGTTTTATTCTATGAAAACGGAGATTCTGAGATAGCCACAAACATGATAATAGGCCTTTGCAGTGAAAACAATAAAAGAAGGTCATATCCTGAAAACTCATTTACAGCAATTGAAAGCATTGTGAGAGGTTTGATGGGAATTGAAGCCTATGCCCCTGAAAATGAGGTTGCAACTATTTCACGATTACCTTCAGGGTTGAAATGGGCTGAGATAACTAATCTGCCTATACTTTCGGGGGCAATCAATGTGAGACATGAGGGAAATATCAAATCAAGTTTCACCAATTTATCTGTAAGAAAAATACAGTGGAAGGCTGGCTTTAACGGGGAATTGTCCAACTTATATTTGGATGGGGAACTCAGTAAGGAAGCTCCTGTTTTTGATGGATTGAATACATATTTGATTCTGGAAGTTCTTCCGGGAGAAACCAGATCAGTAAGCATTGGTAAAAAATAAATTTATTCTTTGAAAAGCTAAGTTTAGTAATAGTAGAATTATGAAAAAACTAAAATTATATACTGCCAGTAGCCTTGATGGATTTATTGCAACGCGCAGTGGAGACGTTGACTGGCTTACTGATCCTGATAATGCTGACAGTAATCCTAATAAATACGGTTACCTCGATTTTTATAACTCAATTGACACAACACTTATGGGATACAATACCTATAAGAAAATACTCGATTTTAAGGTTCCCTTTCCATACCCTGACAAAAGGAATTACATTTTCAGCAAACAGCACGAAAAAAATGAAGATAATCCAGTAGATTTTATTCGGGCTGATCCAGCAGAATTCGTTTCAAAGTTAATGCAGGAAAACGGCAAAGATATATGGTTGATAGGTGGAGGTCAGATAAATTCAATATTGTTAAATGCCAACCTGATTGATGAAATAATTCTTTCAATTATACCCGTTGCACTAACTGACGGTTTAGCTTTATTTTCAGGTAGAACTGATATGAAGAGATTTATTATAAAAGACACTATAACTTTCGATAATTCACTGGTTCAAATAATTTTTGCCAAAAAATAAACTCCTTATATGCAAAAAGAACGCCGAGATCACGAGCTCCCAGAAGCCATTAGTGAGTGGGGTTGGAAATACCATCATGTGGGAATTCCAACTGATCAGAAAATGCCAAATGAAAAATACCTGTCTCAGTTTAAGTTATATGTATCAGGTTTCCAGAAAAGCCCTTTTGGCATTGAATGGATGAGATTTAGCAAGGACTCGACAATACATCCACTGATACAAAAAGTTCCACATTTAGCTTTTGTTGTTGAAGATCTGGACTTTGAACTGGCACACCGAAATTTTAATGTAATAACTGAGCCAAATTACCCATCTGATGGGTTAAGAGTGGCCATGATTGAACACAATGGAACTCCTGTTGAATTAATGGAATTTGAAAAAGTAAGCTAAATAAAATTCTCACCTGAGTACAAACTTTTGGAAATAATTTTGGGCATCTCAAACCTATCAGGACTTACAGATTATTTTAGTCCTTTTCTGTAAATAAACCAACAATAATGCCTGATAATCAATTAAAAACACGACCTTTGTCGATTATTTGAAATATACTTTATGAATTCTTTCTCAGAAATTGGATTGCACGATGAATTATTGAATGCAGTCCAGGAGCTCGGCTTCGAAACTCCAACACCAATTCAGGCCAAAACAATCCCACATTTATTAACATCCAAGAAAGATTTGATGGCATTTGCGCAAACTGGAACCGGTAAAACAGCTGCTTTCGGTTTGCCCTCAATTCAGTTAACAAATTATGATGATAAAAGGACACAAACTTTAATTTTATGTCCAACCAGGGAACTTTGTATGCAAATAACCAAGGATCTGGCCAACTATTCAAAATTTGTAAAAGGATTTGGAGTTGTTGCAGTTTATGGTGGAGCCAGCATTGATACACAGGTAAGAGCCCTAAAAAAAGATGCCCAAATAGTTGTGGCCACACCTGGCAGGGCAAAAGATTTAATCCAACGTAGGAAATTATTACTCGGCAATGTTGAACGAGTAATACTCGATGAAGCAGATGAAATGCTAACCATGGGTTTTAAAGAGGAACTGGATGCTATATTAGAGAGCACTCCTAAGGAAAAGCAAACCTTGCTTTTCTCTGCTACCATGTCTAACGACATAGCCTCAATCACTAAGAAAT
>CAVVRY010000015.1:0-42490 GCA_963750735.1 uncultured Bacteroidales bacterium
ACCTGGTTGTCAGAGGTGAACCCGGATTAAAAGAACCTGATAATAAATAATCTGCATTTTCTTGCTCAAAATTACCCTAAAGTTACCCTTTAGCGTTTTGATATTTGCTGTTGGGGGATTTACTTTCGCTGGTAAATAAATCTCTTATTAAATTTTATTGTTAGTCTTTAAAGTGAGGTAATTCTGTTAAGAGAAGTTATTTGCCTGACTTTTATTATAGGAAGTATGTCTAAGCTCAAATTTTAGTTACTTAAGTAATATATCTTAAGAGTAAGATCCTAATTTTATTTTTCGTACAACCTCTATCAAAATTCCTAAGGATAGTTACCCAATTATGGCATCTTCGGGATAAATTTAACTCCCCAATTTTCCCAGAACAGATTCACTTGTATTTGAAGATTCCTTAAGATTGATTTCTTTAGAAACAACTGTCTCTAGTTTAATTACTTTGTCACCAGGAATAATCTTTTCTCCTTTTGGAAGAAGGCCAATGGCTCCATTGTGGGTTTTGATTGCATCATCATAGAGCTCTTCCATGGCATTTATGGAATTTTCGATTCTGTATTTTCCTGCATTCAAAAGAATTTGTTCTTTTATCTTTTTCAGGGATTCTTTGTTTTCGTACCAATAATCAATTTTAGCACTTAGTTCTTCAACAGTTTTAAATAAGAAACGATCATCCGGGGCAAATTGAGAAGTGGCGCTGAGAGGAGAGTCTTCAATTAAGCTTGGCAAACCAGTTCCAATTGCTTCCAGGATGGATAGACTTTCCAGCTCCACAGCTGAACTGTGCACGTACATATCGGAAGTATTAAGAAATAACAACTTTTCTTCTTCTGAAATGTATCTAATAAGAGGTTCTACAGGTAATTCCTTTCCACGTTGTACGAGTCTTTCACTTGTTTCACCTTTTCCACAGATTAATAATTTGATGTTGTCTTTATACTTCGATTGTAGAACTGCATCAATCAGTATTTCCTGTTTCTTTTCCATGGCATGTCGTCCAACATTCATAAGAACAAACTTGTCTCCAAAAAGATCAGGTCTTGTAAGATTGTCTATTGAGACAAACTTCTCAGGGATACCATTTGAAATGACTCTAAAATGTGATTTACTTCCTTTTGTCTTTATTAAATCAGCAGCAAATTCTGACGGACAATGTATTGCGTTTACTCTGTTAAAAAGCTCAAAATTGAACCACGAATTAAAGAACCAATCCATGGCTTTATTATCTTTTCCCATTGCACCAGTCATGTTTTGAGATTGGATGTGACAGGCACCAATAACAGGGATGTTCATTTTATTAGCCACCTTAACAGCATTTCTTGCTACAAAATATGGAAATTGAATTTGAACAAGGTCCGCTCCGGCAAAGGCTTTTTTAAAAGTCTTTTTCTCACCTTTAGCAAAAAGGAAGCCCATGTTTTTCATAGACTCTTTTACCCCGGGAAGGTAAAAACCTGGAAGAGCATAAAAAGGCCCATTAAACTTTAATGCTTCTTCCCCTGAAGTTGAAACAAGAGTAATCTCATGTCCTCTCTTTTGCAACTCATTTACCAATCTATGAGTTGAAACAATGCACCCGTTCCCTTTATTCCAACTATCAATTACAATAACAATTTTCATTTAAATTTTTTTGAAGGAAACCTCCGACCTGTTATACGCATCGATAAAAATCCAGCTTTCAACAGTAAACTATCTTTGGAATTCCGATTATATTAACATTTATTTCTTTTCTGAAAAAACAGGGATGAAACTGTGCTTTTTACCCGCTTTATTTTATCGAAGCGCCAAATGTAAGGAAGTTATTCCGGATAGTTCGCATAATAGAGAATATTTGATCTATAAACGATAATTAATAAAAGAACAAAAAAGACTTATTATACTTATTAAGGAATTTTGAATATAAGTCAACAGGGGCTATTCTCTTATTGTAAAATGGAGAATGTAGGAGAGACGGTAAACTGCTATTGATTATTCACTTTAGTGAAGCTAAATTATTAGGATGGAATTCGATTTTTTTAATCCTTATTTTTCTTTAAGTTGCCATTTTGGTTGATTAGATTTTTCTTATCTTTGCGCCAGTTTGGACCCGTAGTTTACCTGCCGGCAGGCCGGCCTACTAGGGGCAGACAGACATAACTGGATACCAGAACGTAGATTTTAAAAAAAGATAGGTGTTTTATTAAATATATTTTGGACCGTTAGTTTACCTGTCGGCAGACAGGCATAACAGGAGGCCAGAACGAAAATTTTAAAAGAGAAAAGTGTTTTATTAAATATATTTTGGACCCGTAGTTTACCTGCCCTTGGAGAGGGTGCATTTCTCAAGATTGTTATGGAAGAGGTTCACAGTGAGTTTCGGTTTCATAAAAAAATACTTTTGACGGGTTACTCTCGTGGAGGACAGTTCACGCATCGATTTGCGTTTCAGAATCCGGAATTGGTAAAGGCTTGTGCCCCTTTTTCAGCCGGCACTTGGACAACCCCTGACGGCCGACTGCTTATTGAATCGATGGAGGAAATAAAGGATCCTGAAATGTTTCTAAACTCAGAAGCAAATGCAGCTATGGTGCCGGAGCGGTTAAGAGGTATGTTTGAACCTCGAGTGGCGAAGGTGGCCAGCATGCATGCAAAGAAAAGTGCAAATAAAATCCCATATCTAGTTATGTGTGGTACTCTTGATTTACGATTAGACATCTCAAAGCAATTTGTGAATAGTTTGGAGGTAAATGGATTCGTAGTTCAAAGTAAGTGGCCTCAAACACCTCATGGCGGCATAAGGAAATATCCAAACGAATTCCAAAAATACTCTAAAGGTGCTGCTGAATTTTTTCTTGAGGTTACCAGGAAAAGATAACAAATGTTACGACCAACAACATCAGCTATCGGTCAGGCACATTAGCTTCGCTGAGCTCGGACTGATAACATTCCATCAGTTCCCATAAAGCAGACTTTATTTTATCGCCAATATATAGAATCGAGGCAGTTTTGCGCCTTCGGAGATCGTGGTCAAATCGATCCTCTTAATACTTAAATTACCAAACTGGCCAGCAAGGTCAGAATCAGTCCTGAAATGGCAATTATGGTCTCCATAGCTGTCCACGATTGCAATGTTTGCTTTACATCAAGTCCGAAATATTTTCCCACCAGCCAGAACCCACTGTCGTTAACATGGGATAAAATTGTTGCACCTGAGGCTATAGCAATTACAACCAATGCCCTGTTGTGGTTCATCAAGGTTAAAAACCTCCATAACAGGAGCAATAATACCTGCAGCAGTGATCATCGCAACCGTTGCAGATCCCTGAGTTACCCTGATAATTGCTGCCAGTGACCAGGCAAGAATGATAGGAGATAGGGAGGAGCCGGCAATTGACTGAGCCAGCATTTCTCCCAATCCACTGTCCACAAGTATTTGCTTCAAAACACCCCCTGCACCTGTAATCAAGATAATGATTCCGGCAGGTCCAAGTGCCTGGTTACTCAATTGAAGAATTCTTTCCTTGTCCATGCCACGTTTTATTCCCAAAAAATATATGGCAATTAAGTGTGGCGACAATCAAGGCTGTAAACGGATGACCACAAAAAGCAACTATATCGGTAAAAAGAGATTGTTTTAGAACTTCTTTATCAACCAGGAGTCCGGAAAAAGTACTTAAAAGGATCAGGAATAATGGAATCCCAATAATTAAAGCTATAAGGGAAAAAGATGGGAGGCCATCAGTGGGTTCTGAACTTTCCTTTACATCTGTTTCCAACTCGGGTGGAGCCTTTACATCAATCTTTTTTGAAATGTATTTTCCAAATATTGGACCTGCAATGATCGCTGTTGGAATACCGAGAATAAAACCAAACAAGATGACCCATCCCAACTGAACATCTATAATGTTGGCAACAGCCACAGGTCCGGGCGTAGGAGGGATGAAACTGTGTGTAACAGCAAGACCGGCCAGCAGGGGTATACCATAGTACAAAACAGACCTGTTCGTATCTCGAGACAGGGCATAAACTATTGGTACCAATATTATAAATCCCACATCTAAAAAAACAGGAATGGCAATAATAAATCCGGCAATCATCATGGCCCATGAGGATTTATCTTTCCCAAACTTTTGAACCAGTGTATGTGCAAGAGATTCAGCCCCTCCTGAACTTTCGAGAATCTGTCCAAAAATGGCTCCAAGTCCTACCACAACGGCAACAAAACCCAGAGTGCTCCCCATCCCATTCTGAATGCTTATAAGGATATCATGCAAAGGCATCCCGGCGAGAATCCCAACATAAATTGAAGTAATTAACAGACTGATAAAGGCACTTATCTTAAGCTTTATTACAAGAAGCAACAAAAGCCCAACTCCAGAAACTACAATAAAAGTTATAAAAAGGGGAGACACAGGTAATTCAGTTGTATAATTTTAAACAAATATACCTTTTTAGTTTAAATCGACAGAATATGTTATATTCAAAAAGAATTTTGATTTTTTTTTAAATACAAACATATGAATAATTCCAGGAGGGTAGAAAGGATTGTCGCCAGCAAAAAGGTTCTTGAGGGGGCAGGAGTAAAGCTGAATAGAGTATTCGGGTATTATGAAGTCCCAATTTTTGATCCGTTTTTACTATTGGATCATTTCAAATCAGAAAACCCGGATGATTTTATGGCTGGATTTCCCTGGCATCCGCACAGGGGAATAGAAACAGTTACCTATATACTGGAAGGCAAGGTCAGGCATGGTGATAGCCTGGGAAACAAGGGTATAATTGAATCAGGCGATGTTCAGTGGATGACCGCCGGTAGCGGGATAATTCATGAGGAGATGCCTGAAAATAGTGCGAATGGAATAGAAGGCTTCCAACTTTGGGTAAATCTTTCGGCAAAGAACAAAATGAATGCCCCAAGATATCAGGAAATAAAAAAAGAAGAAATTCCGGCGGTGGAGATACCTGACAATGTAATTGTAAAAGTCATTTGTGGAGAGATAAATGGTATCCGGGGGCCGGTAGAAGGTATTGCTGCCCAACCAACACTATTTGATGTGAATATACCCCCCGACAGCAGCTTTAAATATAGCCTGAATCAAAATCAAAATGTTTCAGCATATATTTTTAAGGGTACTGCCTATTTTGATGATAATGTTGAAGTGGAAGAACTCACTTCTGTTGTATTTGGTGATGGGGATTCTGTGAGAATAGAGGCGAGAAAAAATCCAGTCAGGGCTCTTCTCATTTCAGGAACTCCTTTAAATGAAGAAATTGCCTGGAACGGCCCTATAGTAATGAATTCACAGGAAGAATTAAAAACTGCCTTCAGCGAATACCGCAACGGCAATTTTATCAAATAGTAATTCCAATTTAAAAAGCTTATTTAATTCATCTATAAAATCAATTGAGCGTCAATCGAGGTTGCCCACTTATGAACAAATAGTGTTCGAAATTGAAACACTTGACTCTAAGACAAGGAACTTATATATTCACTATATGATTCATTATTAGCAAGTTATTATTTTTTGCATAATAATTGCAAAATAGGAATAAAGTGTTTTACCCCAACACCAGCTGATGCTGCGACATTACTTTGTAATAGCTTTCAGGAACCTTAAGCGAAACCTGAATTATTCACTGATAAATATTGGTGGATTGGCTATAGGTTTGGCCAGTTTTTTATTTATCGTTACCTATATTAATGATGAACTTCGTTATGACAGGTTCCACGAGAATGCATCCAGAATATATCGGGTAAATCGTTTTTATAATTCAAATGAAGTTCGTGAAGATGCCGCTACCTGTTCCTTTCCGTTCGGACCTGCCTTAAAGGTCGATTACCCTGAAATTGTGGAGGAAGTTTGTCGGTTTTTTAATTTTCAAACACCCAAATACTTCTTCGAGTATAGGAAGGATAGTTCACATGTTGTTAAGTTCAATGAGCGCAGGTTTTTTCTTGTTGATTCCACCGTCTTTGATATTTTCACCTTTCCATTTATTAAAGGGGACCCGGCAACCGCCTTGAACAGACCTCATACAATTGTCCTGACAGAATCAACCGCAGAAAGGTATTTTGGGGAGGAAGACCCAATAGGAAAAGTTTTGCTGGCTGAAGAGAATTTCAGGTATGAGGTAACCGGAGTAATTGAAGACCTCCCATCTCAATCGCATTTTAAGATTGATATGATGGGCTCCATGTCGACCTACAGGCAGATGCTTCGAGGCTCTACTTTACCTCAGTCGTGGGTGTGGAATCCCTGTTGGACTTATGTTTTGTTAAAAGATGGATTTACTCCGGAAATTATGTTAGATAATTTTCCGGAATTTTACCAGAATCACTATCCCGATCTGGCAAACCAGGATGTTAGCATCTCCTTTCAACCTCTGACCGACATTCATCTTAAATCACACCACGATTACGAGATGCATCCCAACAGCAATATTCTCTATGTTCAAATATTGATAATAATAGCTGGAATTGTTTTGGTTATAGCCTGTATCAATTTCATGAATCTAACAACTGCCAATTCAGCTTCCCGTGCCAAGGAAATTGGAATAAAAAAAGTTTTCGGAGCTTCCCGGAAAACTTTAATATGGCAGTTTATTGGTGAAACCATTGTATTGAGTTTTATAGCCTTTGTTATTGCCAGTGTGGCGGTGGAACTATTGCTACCTGCATTTAATAATTTTACCGGGAAAACAATTATAAGCAGTTTTATTTTCAATTTCGAATTCCTGGTTTTTGCTGTTTTCTTAACTTTAGTTGTTGGGGTTTTTTCAGGGGCATATCCTGCCTTCTTTCTTTCATCATTTAAACCAATAGCTGTATTACAGGGTACCCTGAGGAGTGGAGCAAAGAGTGGACCTATTCGGAAGGTACTGGTAGTTGTACAGTTTTCAATCTCCATAGCCCTTATAATAGGCACACTGGTCGTTTATTCTCAATTAAAATTTATTCGTAAAACTGATCTGGGCTTTGAAAAGGAACAGATTATCCTATTGCCGACTGTTAACCAGATTGCCCACAACTATTCTACATTTAAGCAAAACCTATTGAAATATCCGCAAATTAAATATGTTACGGGCATGGAGGATATTCTGGGAGCCAACCACAACACCAGAAGGGTGGAAATTGAAGGATTAAGTTCAGGACAGCAATTTTGGTATCCTATGTTCCTTGTTCGGCATGATTTCATTGAAACCTTCGATATTGAAGTGGTGGAGGGACGTGGATTCTCAAGTAAAATCTCAACCGATACAGCGAATGCCATTATGATCAATGAAACCATGGTTAAAAATCTTGGCTGGACAAATAAGGAAGCCATTGGCAAACTAATTCGTTCTGATGCTGATGAAAGAGTAATTGGCGTATTTAAGGATTTTCACATATTGTCGCTCCACAAACCAATCAATAACTTCCTTCTGGATATGGTCAGAAATCCAATTGGGGCAAATATTATGACCAGATATGTTGCAATACGGGTGAACAATGGGAATATGAAGAAAATACTTGCCATAATTGAAAAGGAATGGAATTATCTTTCACCAAACAGGCCTTTTGAGTATAGTTTTTTGAATCAGGATCTAAACAACCTTTATAAGGACGAAGATAAGTTTGGCAGGTTCTCTGTGATGTTAACTATTCTGGCTTTATTTATAGCCTGCCTGGGCCTCTTTGGACTCTTAGCCTACCTGGCCGAAAGGAAAACTAAGGAAATAGGCGTAAGGAAAGCTATGGGTGCTAAAATTATTGATATAATTAAACTCCTTTCAAAAGAATTTATCTGGCTGATCATTTTTGCCAACATTGTGGCCTGGCCGGTTGCTTCGATCGTAGCCAATGATTGGTTAGAGAATTTCACAAAAAGTATAACATTGAACGCATGGTTATTCATTATTTCAGGGGCTGGCACTCTTTTAATTGCCATACTAATTACCATTTACCGGGCATACAGGGCATCAGTTACCAACCCGGCAACTATTCTCCGCTACGAATAGAATGTAGAAGTCTGTATAACAAAGTCTTTACCATTTCGTATAAGCTTTTGAAAGAATGAAAGTCGTTTCTCAAGAATAAATTCAGATAATATTTTTGAGAATTCGGGTGTTCGGAGATAACCAAATGATTTATGAGGATTTCTTATGTTATTGATTTCATAGTTATTTACAACCAGATAATCAATTGGCTTTATGCCGTGATCATTTTCAAAGAAATCATCATCCAGCCTGAAATTGAAGGCAACTTTATCCAAAATATCTGCAAAATTAAACCAGTTGCCGGTATACTGCAGCTGGTGTTGACACTTGCGATTCTTCCAAATTCAAGATGCTTTTGTTCCGATGCTATTTTAGAAACAATCACAGGTAATCCCAAAGGGGACCCGATGAGTAATAAAAGTGTTAATTTTGATATCAGTAAGCATGAAATTTTAGTACATCGTAGGCTATAATGGAGCCCATAGAGTGACTTACAAGCATTATATCAAAACCCCTGTATTTTTCAAGAACAGTAATTAATCTTCTGTCTGATCAGATGCCTCGTTTTTGTACTGTGACCAACTTCATCAAAACCGGTTCTTCAGCATAGTAGGCCTCAAATCTCTGAAATACCGGTGAACATATAGCATCAGTAATATATGTATAGTTTAAGCTCAAATCATCATTCAGGAAAACTTTGTTTAGTTGAATGACTCAGGTAATCGACAACTTTTTGCCTGGTCTCATGATTTTCATTCGAATAGTTTTTTGAGGCCTTTGCATATCCTTCATCAAGAAAATAGGGGCTGCTTTTATCCTTTTCAGATGGATTTAAAGGTTTGTTATATAGAATATCAGCCCAGTATACCAGTTCGAATTTTGGCAAGAGTGATTCATGTTTATTGTTCTCCAGGCCCTCCAGCATTGCCTGCTTCCACCATTTTTTCAACAATTGTTTTGGTGGCTTATTGCCCAGTCCATGGATGCCAATTATTACATTCGCCATTTTAGGTTTAATTACTCTTTAAAATTAGTATATATTTTTTAGTAAAATTTGAATCTTTCCTATCCAATTTTTGAGCCTGAATAAACCATTTTAGACAATGAAAATTTATTTATTCCTTTGAGATTAATAGAATTTTGCAAATTGTATATTTGTAATCTTTTTGTTGAAAAGCTTTTCTATAAATACCCTGATTACTAAAATAATATTGATAAGCGACAGATTAATGCGTTATAGTTACATTCTTCTATTTCTACTTCTAATTAACTCTCAAATTTTCGCTCAAACTTTTAAAGGAATTGTGCTGGATAATAGCACTCAATTAACTCTTTCCGGTGTTAATATCATTACTAAAGATGGCAAAACTGGCTGTTCTACCAACATAAATGGTCATTTTGAAATTGAATTGAACAAATCTGATACTCTTTTAATTTCACATGTGGGCTATGAGGACAGGATTTTCCTGCCTGATTTCAGTGGTTCTCAGACTATAATATACCTTGAACAGGTTGACATTCTTATAAATGATATTCAAGTAAGTATTACCAAGAATAACAGGCAGAGTTTTAGCCAATCAGCTTCCATTTCCTATCTGTCAGAAAATCAGATACAAGAAAATGTTTCCAGGTCAATGGCAGAGGCCATGACAACTACAGCAGGTGTCTGGATGCAAAAAACAAATCATGGTGGAGGTTCTCCATTTGTTCGTGGACTTACAGGAAATTATACTCTGATACTTGTTGACGGAATACGGCTGAATAATAGTACTTTCAGATACGGGCCCAATCAGTACTTCAATACAATATCTCCTTTTTCAGTGAATTCAGTAGAAGTATTGCGAGGAGCAGGATCCACCCTTTATGGTTCCGATGCCATCGGAGGGACCATCTTAGTCAATACTATTTCCCCATCTTTTTCAAGGAATAGAAAGATATATGGAAGTGTGGGAGGACAGGTGATGAGTCATGGAATGGAGTATTCGGGCAATTTAGAACTGGGTGGAAACGGTAAGAAATTCGCATATATCATCAATGGGAGCATACGCAATTTTGGTGATATTAAGGCCGGAAAAGATCTTGGTTATGAAAGACCATCTGCTTATTCGGAGAAAGATCTTCTCTTTAAAGGAGTATGGAAACTGAATGACAATCAAAATATTAGCTTGAATTATCAATGGTTACGACAGGATAATGTACCACGTTATGATAAAGTGGCACAGGATGATTATGAGTACTATTTTTTTACTTTACAACAAAGGCAGTTGGCTTATATAAGGTATGAATACGACTGGTTCAATTCACCTCTTAATAGTTTACAAGTTACAGCATCATACCAACAATCAAATGAAGAAAGGGATACAAAAAAAAATAGTTCGGATCTAAGCAAAAATGAACGGGATGATGTATCAACATTTGGCCTGAATGCACAATTAAATGCTATGATTCTAAAAAGAATTGAAACAAATGTTGGTCTGGATCTTTATAATGACTGGATCGGAAGTTCAAAAATGGAAGAAAATACTTTAACAGGTGAGTTAATAAATTATCCCAGGGGACTATATCCCGATGGATCCACTTCTTTTAGTGGTGCAATTTATAATACCTATCTATATTCTGTAAATCATTGGACATTTCAGTTTGGGTGGCGTTACAATTATACATTGAACAAGGCTGAAGATGAATTATTCAACGACCTTGATCTGGAAACATCATCAGTGGTATGGAATGGAAGTGTTAATTATAAATTTAAGAATTCCAGGATTTTTGGTGCCGTCAATACTGCCTTCAGGGCCCCGAATATAAATGACATCAGCTCTTTGGGAGACTTTGATTATGGAATTGAAGTTCCTTCAACAGGCTTAAAACCAGAAAGATCAATTAGCTATGAACTGGGATATAAACTTGCAGAAAAGAGAATAAATTTCAATGTATCCGCCTATTACACTAAAATAAAAGACCTGATTGACCGGGTCCCTTCAACATACAATGGTGACTCTTTGATAGATGGAAGCCAGGTGTATACAAAAGCAAATGTTGGAGAGGCATTTGTGACAGGTATTGAGACTGAATTTGAAGTCAAAGCCACAAATCATCTTTCAGTCATTTGGAATATCACCTATGCCTATGGTCAAAATATTACTAAAGACGAACCATTTAGACGTATTCCTCCACTTTTTGGTGATCTTTCTATACGCTACCATAAAAACAGGTATTTTGTGATTCTCCAGGCATTGGCTGCTGGAAAGCAGGATAGACTTTCAAGTGGAGATATTGATGATTACAGGATTCCTGAAAGTGGAACACCGGGGTGGTTCGTTTTAAATATTAAAGGAGGTTATGAATGGAAGAGGATAGGAGTAAAGCTTGCTCTAAACAACATTCTCAATGAAGCATACCGGATGCATGGCTCAGGAATAGATGGCTATGGATTTCACCTGGTTGGCTCCATCAGGTTTTATTTTTAGAAAACAAATAACTGCTTTTTATTTATTGATCAGAAATTTGAGTACAATTTCAACAAAGAGATCTTCTTCATCCATAAAAACCATATGATGGCTGTTCTCAAAGAGTACAAATGTTTTTTCACCCTTATACTTGTCAACTCCATATTTTACTACGTACCAGGGTGTGCTGGTATCCTCTGCTCCTGCAATACTCAGCAAAGGTGTAGATAAGGAATGAATTGAACTCATTAAATTTACTCCCAATAATTCCTGTATCATTAATTCCTCAATATGCTTTTGTTCCTTTAACCACAATGGAAATCTGTCTTCATAATCCACTGCATCATCTATTCTTTGAACTGAGAGATTTCTGGACCATCCACCATAGGCTCTGGTCATCCACTTTTCAAGTATTTCTGATTTTTTTTCAATATCACTGAGTGATTTGTCCTGAAGGTCACTCAGCTCTTCAATGGCTTCGGCATTATTTGTATCTTTTGCCCAGATGAGCATCATATTGATTCTCTCTTTAATGCTTAATTCAACGTCGAGTGGAGTGCAGATTGTAATTATCTTCTGTATGTCATCCTGGTATTCAATGAGGTACAAATAAGAAAGCAAGCCTCCCCAGGAATGTCCCATCAAATATATATCTCGATTATTAAATTTTTCTTTCAGGAAATTTACAACATAATGTACGTCCTTAACATAGTTTGAGATCCTATGTTTGCTGTCAGAAACTCTTTTGGATTTCATTATTCCCCTTTGATGCAGGTAAACAACAAGAAAATGATTTTCCAATTGGGGACCTGCATAGGCTTTTAAAATTGGTACTCCAAGGGGACTTCCCGGCCCACCATGCAGATATAACAAAATTGGACTTGTACTGTCTTTCCCTCTAATATTAGCAAATAATTCAGTATCTTCTGTAGCAATATATACTTCCTCATTTATAGGATCCTGAGATGCATTGCCTGGCTGGCAAATCCCAGCATTCGAAAAAGCAAGACAGAGGAGAAACAAGAAGATGATCGCTATTCTTTTGTTAATTGCTGTTACCATTCAACCGAAAACTACTTGCAATGACTATTCTTTAATCCTTACATAAATATGTTTAATATGTGACTTCTCAGCTTCCCTTTCATCCACATCGAAGTGTACTTTTAAGGATTTTATTAGTGGTGTTAGTTTGGTAAAACCATAGTTTCGTGGATCAAAGTCAGGTTTCTTTTTATTGATTAAAGCACCCACAACAGCAAGAGATGCCCATCCATCATCATCACCAAGGTCTTCAACAGTAGTTTTTAACAATTGAATGAACTCATTGTCAATGGAGTCAATTTTTGAGTTATCAGATCCAGTTGACGTGGCAACTTTTTTAGTTCTGGGTATAACTTTTGGCCCGATTATTTCAATGTAGATAAACTTATCGCATGCAACTATGAAGGGACTTGGTGTTTTCTTTTCTCCAATACCAATCACAAGCATACCTGATTCCCTTAAACGGGTTGCCAACCTGGTGAAATCGCTATCACTTGAAACTATGCAAAAGCCATCCACTTTTTGACTGTGCAATATATCCATCGCATCAATTATCATAGCTGAATCGGTTGCATTTTTACCGGTGGTATAGCTATATTGCTGAATCGGAGTAATTGCGTGCTGTAGCAATGCTGGTTTCCAACCGGAAACTGTTGGTTTTGTCCAATCCCCGTATATTCTCTTTATGGTAGGAGTTCCCAATTTGGCAATCTCTCCAAGCATTCCCTTAATATTTGAATAGGGGATATTATCTGCATCAATAAGAACTGCCAATTTCATATCGCTTTTTTCTTTCATATTCTTTTAAAGTTGAATTCTCACTAAGATATAAATTATTTATTGATTTTCAGTTAATTATGATTGAACGGATTCTGAATCTCAATTTTCTTTTGCGAATTGAAACCTAATCAGGTTTAATTCAGATATCCCTTTTCTTTCGAAACGCAATAGACACCACCGGCATCCATGGCAGCAACACAACGATTGCAGCTATCACATTTAGAGTCATCAGTATTTCCTTTACTAAGATTTTTTACAAAATCCGGTTCATGTATCAGGGAACGACCCAGCTGAATGAAATCAAATCCCATCTCGAAAAGCTTATTAATATCACTTGAATCGAGGATCCCACCTACATAAATTACTGGTATGGAAACAGCTTTCCGTATCTTCTCTGCTCCATTCAACAGGAAAAGTCTTTCATATGGATATTGCTGAACCAATAACTTCCCAAAAAGAAATAGTCCAATCTTTGAGATCCATTTTTTTTGATTTTTTATCATATCCATTGTCGGTACATTTCCGCGCAACATGTACAATGGAGTTTTAGATGTAAAGCCACAACTGGGGATAATTGCACTAGCTCCAGACTTTTCAAATACTTGTGCAATTTTAATGGATTCTTCCAATTGAAGTCCACCCCGGATACCATCAAACTGGTTCATTTTTATTAGTATGGGAAAGTCTGGTCCCAACTTTTGCCTAATATTTTTTATAACCATAGAAGGAAACCGTACTCGATTTTCTAACGATCCACCATAGCTGTCTTTACGGTGATTGGTATATGGTGAGAGAAACTGACTAAGCAGATAACCATGACCTGCATGGATCTCAATGGCATCAAAACCGGCCTCTTTTGCCAGCTCGGCTGATCTTACAAAATCTTCCACTTTCTCCAAAATATCCTTTTCGGTCATTTCTTTGCAGTATGACAACCGGAACAGATTGAATTTTGGTGAAGCCCCCATGGGCCGACTCTGAATAACCTGTTTATTGGCAAAATATCCGCAATGGCCCAGCTGAATGCTTACAGCAGCTCCTTCAGCATGAACGGAAGTTGTTATACGTTTCAAGTCGGGAACAATTTCTTCACGCATCCACATTTCATGCTCAAATGCTCTTCCATCAAAACTTACGGAGCAATAAGCCACTGTGGTCATTGCTGTCTGTCCTTCTGCAATTCTCCGGTGATGCTCAATAAGCTGTTCGGTAACTCCTCCTCCCTGCGACATGCCTTCAAAACAACCTGCTTTAATAAAACGGTTACTGAGTACAAGATTGCCAATCCTGCCCTCAGACAATGCTTTTTCTTTAATAAGACCTGATTTGGTGTTACTTGATTCTATCATCCTATCATTTGTATCCAGGAATTCAGGTTTAACAATTATTCAAGATTATCGATTATTTTCTTCATTTTTTCCCTGACTGTTAGTCCAAATTCCTCCAGGTCATTATTTTTAACAGAAATCATTGATGCAATCGGATCAACCGCAGCTATTTCTATCTGACCCTTTTCGTTTTCTTCAACAATTATATTGCAGGGGAGAAAGAGTCCTATTTTATCCTCGCTTAATAAAGCTTCGTGAGCAAAATGCGGATTACATGCTCCCAATATTCTATACTTTTTAAAATCAACATTTATCTTCTCTTTAAATATTTTAGTAACATCAACTTCAGTAATCACAGCGAAACCTTCCTTCTGTAACTCATCTGAAACACGCTGAATGGCTTCCTCAAAACTACATGAGGACAGTACCTTATTGAAATAATAGCTCATAGTTTTTTTATTATGGTAGTATGAGAGGCTAAATTAATTAAAAATATCCTGATTCAGTCGGATGCCAGGTACATAAAAATTCATCGGATCAATGAAAATTAATGTAATGAGTGAAATGTAAAAGAGTATCTTTAATGGGCGATCTTTATCTCCACTAGTTTCTTGATATCAGCAATATTGGAATCATCCTCTACATCAATACTAACTCCCCGACCTTCAGCATAAACTTTTGCATTTTGAAGATCGTTCTTGATTTCTTCAGCAATATCACTGTCCATTATGAAGTCCATAGCCTTGCCTCCAAAAACAAAGGCCACTTTAAAATACTTTTCCCTTGGCAGGAAATATATTATGGCTCTTTTTTTGTCTTTAATTCGGAAACTCCAGCCATAGTTTTTCCCCGGATAGTTCCAATCTTCCTTAGCCTCAGGGTATTTTTCATACACGTAATCTTGCAGAGCCATCCACAAATTGTATGTTTTACCCAGGGGGGAAATCAAATCATCGTTCACAGGAACCTTTGCTTTGTCAGTAAAAACGCTTATATCCATTTTGGGTTCTAATTAATAAGTATATTAGATTATTCTAGTATTCTTCTACATATAACATCCTTTTAGTCTCTCTGTATACACTTCCGTCCCCAGTCTCTGATTGGATTTGAAAAAAGTAGAATCCATTTGTAAGTTGTTTCGGGATCCAATCAATAATGTGTATACCAGGCTCCAAATCAGTAGACAAAATAGTATTTATCTGTACACCCAGCAAATTAAAAATTTTTATATTAACCTGGCTTTTTTCTGAAAGGGTAAATTCAATTGTAGCTTTAGCAAAGAAAGGATTCGGGTAATATTTTGAGTTAAAATGGTTTTGATTCTCATCTGGTTCATTATAAATGGCTAGTGGCCAACTATTTTGCTCCTCATATGCTCCCATATCCGGCATAGAGCCAAATGGAGCAGGGCGCGATTTCTCCTTCAATATCTTGGCTGGGACTATAAAACCAAACACTTTCTACTTGAATTGAGTCAATACCAACTCCAATGGCAGGACTTTGAGACTGAAGGGTGTAATCGCCACTAAGCAAATTTGTAAATAAAGGATCTGAATTGATATTTCCTTCTCCCCAGAAAACCTTGGAAACGGTGTCGTTCACCTGGATGGAATCAAGTCCATATTGGATGTCATTGTAGTTAAATGTTCCAGTACATGCCAATGAGTCAAGGATTGCATTTATGCCTATTTGATCAGGGCTATTCCCCCAAAAAATACTGTTTGCCACAACTGCATCTCCACCTCGGTATAGCATTAAGCCGCCTCCCACACCGGCACTGTTATTGGCGAAGGTGCTATTCATTATATTAACAAAAGATCCTGTGGTAACTGCAAGACCCCCGGAAGAGGCACCAGCATTTACTGTAGCAGACTGATTATTGTAAAAAACGCAATTAATTACTTCACCCATTGTACCGGATGTGATATTTCCACCACCAGTCCAGGCTTCAGCAATATTATCATGAATTATGGAATTTGAGAATCTAACCTTGTTAATACACCTGATTATTCTGAATCCACCTACATGATGAGCCCTATTATTTGCTATCTCGCAATTATCAATCACCAGGTCAATCAGTGAAGTATCGGCATTAAACTGTTCAATTGTAAGACCCCCTGCGGCATTGGCTTTATTGTTAATTATTCTTGAATTGACAATGCTTACTACATAAGTAGAATCGAAAATCAATGAATCGGCACCATAATCTATTGCGCCTCCATCAAATTGTGCTTCGTTCCTTTCAAATAAACAACTATCTACCTGAAAATTGCTATTGTATACATGCACAGCCCCACCATGCTGGGCAAAATTGTTTACAAAACTACTGCTGTCTATTTCAAGATTGCTTAAGTCTACATGAATAGCCCCTCCAGTCTCTCCGGCATTTTCTTTAAACATGCAATTCTTTACAATCAATGTGCCTATCCAGGTATGAATGGCACCTGCATGTGATATAGCAGTATCTTTTTCAAATATTGTATTTTTAACAGAAATTATGCTATTATCAGCAGCCATTCCTCCTCCCAGCCAGGTGACATAATTCTGTGAGATTTCAGAATCCTTAATTTCAGCCTCACAGCCAATAAAACCAAAGCCTCCACCCCAATTGGCAGTATTCTGATAAACTTTAACCTTATCTATGTTAATATCATTGCCTTCCCAAAAAGCAATGCCACCACCCAATTGTTGTGAAGTATTGTGCCTGACTATATCCCCTGAAAAAACAGGATTCGAACCACCTCCGCTTGATATACCTCCACCATCCCAAACGCAAGGTTGTTTTGAATAATGTTATTTTCGAAAACAGGGTTAGATTCATGGAATTGAATAGCTCCTCCAGCATAGGCAAAGTTATTTTCAAAGGTGTTGTCTGTAAATTTAACATCGGACCAGGCAAGGTGTACTGCTCCACCCGCAGGGAAGCTATCTTCAGGTCCTCCCGATAGATTAAAGCGGAAAGTACAATTCGATACTGCTACTTTATCAAAACGAATAATACACAATGCTCCTCCTGAATTTAAAAACCAACCAGGACCAATGGCTTTTCCATATTCAAGTATGCAGTAGGAAAGCTTTGTCGAGTCACTATCTTCGTTGATATCATATATTCTGATCCCATACCAACCACCCTGACTGGTTAGCAGATTTGAAAAACCCGTTGTATCATTAACAGTAAATGTAATTGAGTCGGCTTCAGTTCCCTCTGCCAACAAACTTCCCATAACTTTAAGTTCATAATGGCCCTGAAATTCAATATTAACTCCCGGATCAATGGAAAGGGTAGAGTCTTCAGATATAAAGATATTCCCCATAATCAAATAGGGAGATCCACCAGAGTCCCATTTACCATATACTTCTCCAGCCGGGATAGTTGTTTGTGAAAATGCAAGTGAAAAAATTCCGAAAAATGAGAAAATTGCAAAGAATCGTTTCATAACAAGTTCCTCCTTAATATTTAGGTTTTGATTATTATTTCAATCCTGAATATACGGAATAAGATAGTGAATTACAAGTATTTCTGAAAAAAAGTCCAGGTAGGTTATAATAAAATTAAATCATTTTCGCCGCCAGCTCTTTGAATAGTTTGTAAGCAAGCATTGCAGTCATATTGTGTACATCTCTCACAGGATTTAATTCAACTATATCTGCTCCAACAATATTTACCGGTATTGATTGGATTATTGTTATCAATTCACGGGTGGATAATCCTCCTGGTTCATGATGTGATATTCCCGGTGCAAAAGCCGGATCCAATACATCCAGGTCAAGTGAAACATAAAGAGGTGATTGCAATTCCTGAATAAAATCAAAACTAAAATCTTTCATTTCAATCAGCCTGGTTCCAAACCTTTCAGATTGTTCTTTTTGATGGGTATTTAAGGTTCGGATTCCTACCTGGGTTAAAGATTTCAATATTCCCTTTTCCATAAGCCTGGCAAAAGGAGAGGCATGCGAATAGGGATTGTTATCAAAATTATCATAGAGGTCAGCATGGGCATCCAGGTGAAGGACATTGAGACCAGAGAAACTTTCTGAATAGGCTTCAATAATGGGGTAGGAGATGGAATGGTCCCCACCAAGACATAGAATTTTATCAGCTGGATTCAGTTCATCCTTAATTCTATTTCGTATTTCTGAATAAACCGAAGGTGAATCATTACTTAAAAATATCAGGTCACCAAGGTCAATGTAATTCTCACCCCTGATAATTTCAATTCCACTTTCACTGAAAGAATTGGCTGAGCCATCCGTATCCATTTGCCGGATAAGGGGAGGAGCAAGGGAGGTACCCTTTAGAAAAGAGGAATTGTGGTCGGATGGAATGCCAAGTAATTTAATCATGGTTCTTGTTTTAATTCAAAGCTAAGCCTTCTAAAAGGGTCATTTCTCATTTCCAAAGCCCATCTGTTCCCTGATGAAAGCTGCATTCTCTTTGTCGGTTAATTTCTCGAGCAATGAAAAAGCCACATCAATTGCAGTTCCTGGTGAGGATGAAGTGATTATATTGCCATTGGTAACTATGGGCTGGTTAGAAATAGAGACACCAAATTCTTTTAATTGATCTTGCCGTTTACCTCCACTTAAATGGTATGTTGTTGCTTCCTTACCTTTCAGGATACCGCTTTTACCAATTGGCAATGCACCCACACATATAGACGCAATTATTTTATCCTGCCTGTTGAAATCAACAATGAGTTGTTGAAATTCTTTCGAGTAGGCATCGTCATAGAATCCATAAGTTTCAAACCCTCCGGGTATTGCAAGTGCTACAAAATCATCTGGATCTACTTCATCAATGGTATAATCTACTTCAATTTTTAATCCAAATGTACTTTTAAGGTTTTTTGTTCTTCCGCAGCTAAGCAATTCAATATCTTTAGAACCATAGGTCATATTCCAACCCATAACATCAATAAAAACGCTGGCTTCATATACCTCGAAACCATCTGATAAGAGCAATAGTACTTTTCTCATTAAATAAGAAATTAATTAAAATCAGTCCATAAATTCCTATAGTTCACAGGCATCCAGCTGTTTCTTAAATATACGATGAATCAACGAAATCCAAAGAGGGCTTACAAACAAGGAAAGGGTTATGGCACTTATAATTACCTGATATTCAGAATCATTAATAATTCCATTAATATGGGCTGTGGCACCAATTATGAAACTAAATTCTCCTATTTGAGCCAAAAGAGCCCCTCCATAGATACTGGTACAGGTAGGTGACTTAAAGAGCCTAAATACTCCCATATTAATAATATTGTTTGTGAGTAAAACCAGAAAAACAAGGAATACTACAACCCCAATATTCTCTTTTAGAAAAGTTAAATCGAGCATCATACCAATCGAAACAAAGAACATGGCCACGAACATAATCCGAAAGGCATGCAGGCTGTCATGCATCCACCTGGTTGATTTTGCAGAAGATACAAGAATACCGGCTACAAAAGCACCAAGAGCAGCAGATAGATGGAAAAAAGCAGTTAACATAGCAAAGCCAAAACAAAATATAAAGGCCATAAACACCTGTAATTCATGATCCCTTAATATATATTTCTCAAATGGTAATTTGATATGCTTTTTGTAAAAGACCCAACCAAGTATGCCAGATATTATTAATGCACCAATTATTTGCAATACAATATCGCCCGTGGCCGGATTATCACCACCCATGTAATTGATACTGATAATCATAGGAACTATGATTATATCTTGTGCCAATAAGATCGCAATCACCTTTTGTCCTATTTGGGAAGTTAGTTCCGACCTGGTTTCTAATACTTTAATAATAACAGCTGTACTACTCAGGCTGATTAGAAAACCAAATACGATTGTTTTTTGAAAAGATAAGTCAAAGAAGGAGCTTATGGCAGCTATGGCTAATACACTAATTATTATCTGAAGAAATGTGCCAATAACAGCCAATCGCCAGTTTTTTATAAGAGAATCCAGGGATAGCTCCATTCCCAGGAAAAAAAGCAGTAGCACCAGGCCCAACGACCCAAAATCAGTTATCAATGCCTCATCTGTAATAAAACCAAAAGCATGGGGTCCTACCAGTATGCCAACTAAAATATAGGAAATAATAGATGGTTGCTTGAGCAGGCTAAATATAAATCCAGCCACTATAATTATCATAGAAAGTATGACAATCTTTGAAAAAACAGGATTAATATCTGCTACTAAAAGGATCATTATTGAGTTAAATTTATTTCCTGTAAATATAGTTTTTATGGATTAGCTATGAAACTTAAAATGTGCGATTCTTTATATTTTAACATCTATTTCCCCTATCAAATAGGGAACTGCCTTACCGGCAATCTTAACCCTGTTCCCTAGAAATCTACAATTCAAACGACCACCTCTTTGGGATAACTGATGTGCCGTAAGAGTTTCTTTCTTAAGGACATTCGACCAGTAAGGAATAAGGGTGGTATGAGCCGATCCAGTCACCGGATCTTCATCAACACCAACACGAGGGCCAAAGAATCGGGATACAAAGTCAACATCCCTGCCTTTTGAGGAGATAATTATACCCCTTGCATCTATTTTTGAAATAATCGATAAATCTGGTTTCATGGTTTCAATGTCTTCCTGGTCCTGAAATATCAATAGATAATCAGTTTTACCCTTAAACGTTTTTATAGGGATTTTATTAAACGCTTTTAATAGCAACTCAGGTGGGTCAACTTCAGTTAGTTCATCAGCAGGAAAGTCCATGCTTAATTCACCATTTTGTAGTCTGTCAACCAAAAGTTTCCCACTTCTTGGCGAATGAAAATGGATCGTATCTGTGGCAATATTGTAAAAGTTAAATAAAACATAGGCCGATGCCAGGGTTGCATGACCACATAAGTCAACTTCAACCTGAGGAGTAAACCATCTTATTTCAAAAATGTCATTTTTCCTAACAACAAATGCAGTTTCGGCAAGATTATTTTCAGCAGCAATATTTTGCATTAAGGCATCATCGATCCAATTTTCCAAAACACATACAGCTGCAGGATTTCCGCTAAATACTTTATCGGTAAAGGCATCAATCTGGTAAATTTTTATTTTCATTTTGTAATGCGTTTATTTTTGATTTTAATATTAAGAAAAATCTTGCTCCTAAGCGAATCAAATGTATCAATAACGCGGGGATTGGAGTTAATTAAGATTATCATTTGTAAATAATCTGATGGTGTGAGGACATACAAAAGTCCACCTTGCCTGCCAATTGGAAGGTTTAGTGGAAACGAAGGACTGTTATCAGTCCGAGCTCAGCAAAGCTAATGGTATTGAACGGTTCGTGTATATGTCGTGGCAGGCTTTTGCCCGACATTAACATATACAGATTGTTGTGTTTTCGTGCGATATTCTCCCTGTCTGACCGTGCATTGCAACAGGCATACTCTTTGAAAAAATTTGGATTGTGGAATCACATATTGTGCAATTTGACATTGTGAATTTAATGAACAATACCAATTTGCCATTACCATGATCTTTTTCATTATTTTGCAGGAGTAAACCTTGCCACCCATCCGCCCCCGGAAACCATATTTAATTCAATATTATCTCCTTTTTGAATGCTAATAGTTGATCGTTTGTAATCTTCGGCACGGGTATCCGCATTTATTCCATCACTGATGATATCTACTTGGTACTTACCTGTATTAAGAAAATGAGTATTCAATGTGAAGGACCTGGCTTCCCAGTCAGTAATTGCACCCACAAACCATTCGTCACCAGCCTTTCTCCCCAAGATCGTGTATTGTCCGATATTCCCTTCCAACAGCCTTGTTTCATCCCATTCAAAAGGGATGTTGGCCAGAAAGTCGGTACATTCCTGCTCCCGGTAATAATCGGAAGGTGAGTCTGGCAGCATGGTCATAGGGCTATTTAGAATGACAAACAAAGCCATTGCATGGGCCCTAGTTCCCTGCCCCATAGGATAGTCGCCTGATTCCCGAAAGCTGTTTTTGGTTGAGTTTCGCGTGGTCCCAGGAATGTAGTCCATTGGACCTGTAAACATACGAATGTATGGCAGCAGATTATGGTGCTCAGGAGTTACGTATTCAGTCCATCCATTATATTCAAATTCAATTAGTGCTTCCCTTGTAAGTACATTTGGGTACTTCCGTCTCAGGCCACTGGGTTTGTAGGCACCATGAAAATTTATCACCATCTTTTTTTCTGCGGCCTTTCTGGCAACAGATTCATAAAACTGTACCATCTTCTGATCATCCCTATTCATAAAATCCATCTTGATACCTTTAATGCCCCACTTTTCAAATTGGTCAAAGGCATCGTTCCATTGCCGCTCAAGTGCATGCCATATAACCCATAGCATTATATCCACACCCTTTTCAGCAGCATATGATGTCACTATTTTCATATCCAGTTCAGGATTTACCGACAACAGGTCATCTTTGGGACACCAGCCATCATCAAACAGAAAATACCTGAAGCCCTGGGCCGCACAAAAATCAATAAAATACTTTGCGGTTTCGGTGTTTATACCCGATTTGAAATCTACACCATAAATGTACTTTTTTGCCCACCAGTCAAACATTACCACACCTGGTCTGATCCATGAAATATCTTCCAACTCGCATGGGCTTGCCAAAAGGTAAACCAAATTATTTTGTATTAGTTTTTCTTCATTATCTGCAACAGCAAAGATCCTCCATGGATAGGTTCTTACTCCCTTTACCTTAGCTATGAAATCATATGTTTCCAATATTTGACCATGATTGTATACATTGCCTGAATAATTATATGTTTTTGGATAAGGTGGATGAATCCCTTCCAACGTGGCATTTCCTCTGCTCTTTAGCCACAACCCTGGGAAATTATAAAGATCAGACTCGGTAACCATTATCAGTGATCCGTTCACTTTTTCTGTGAGCAGAGGCAAATTACATAGTTTGCCCAGGTTCATTTCGCCAAAGCGATCATGCTCATATGGCGTTTCGTAGCTTGAATTGAATGAATGTGATGACTGATAGCGTGTTGAATCACTTTCATGGAAGTGAATGAATAGGTTTTCTTTGATGATAGTCAGGCTATCTTTTACTGAGCTTGAGAATCGGTAGGCTATGCCTTCATTGTAAAGCCTGAAAGCAAGTCCCTTGTCTGACTTAAAAGCAATGGTCAATTCGTTATAGTTCTCAGGATAGCTGGCACTTTTTTCTCGGATTTCCGGAATAACAGTTTTATTAACAGATTGATTGGTGGACTTCTTGACTCTCATCCCTTCAAGTTGACCATCAGCTGCAAGCAAATCAATTTCATCCAGTTTCAACAATTTCTCGTTCCGCTTTGAAAGTTCCACACTGGCATTACTACTGATAGAGATCTTGGCTGTCAAGAATCCATCTGGAGATGTTAGGTAGTAATCCTGAGCATGACTGCTGATCACGGCAATTAAAAAAAAGGTTGTTATTAATAGTTCTTTCATGGAACAGTTGATTAATTAATTTCGAAATTTTCCTTTCACTTCCTTATTGTTCAATTCTCGTTGTAGAAATCCCACAATGACTATAAGAACAGTAGGTGCATTAGCATATGGCTATTAGCATGAAACATAATGGTCTGTGTATGAGTAGTAGCTGACAATAGGAAGCTATTACTTATAAACCTTGTTATATGCTATTTCTTATAAGCTATTCAGTCGAATAGAATTTAATATGGTAATTTTTCCTTTGCCACATTCTACTTTCAATAATGACAATAATAACTAGTATAATACCTAGAATCAAGCCAGGCATAAAAGAGTCTCCAAATATTCTGTAGATATTATTAGAGGATGCATGCAATAACATAACCGTCAAAATAGAATACCCGGATTTATTGTAAAACCACACAAACAGAAATGCCCATTGAAATTGACCCACGAAACGTGATAAAAAAGTAAAATCTGAAGGATATAATCCATTATAGTGCAAAGGTAGGTGCCATAATCCCCAAACTAAACCGATAATAAGGGCCGTTATCAATGGATTATATTTCTTCTGTAATTCTTTTTGTAGAAATCCCCTCCAACCAAATTCCTCTGGGGCTCCGGTAAAGAAAAATGTCAATAAAAAAGCAAGAAAAAAATAGGCGTCAGGATTAAAAAAAGGTCTTGAAGTTTCTAAATCAAGTAATTTACCCATCGTATAACTTAGCATGTAACTTGCTGGAAAAAAAAGAATTGCAAACACATACCATTTAATCCTAGTTTTATCAAAAAGAAAAGATTTAAGATAGTTTTCCCTGAGATATATATTTTTTGAGTTTGACATCATCAGTCCCCAAAAAAAGCAACTTGCTAGTAATAGAAGAACACCCAATATACTAAGGTCATTTAGTCCATTCCATAAGTTCCTATCCCAAGTACTACTATTCCCAATTTTAACAAAAACAGTTGCAAGACCAATTATCAGTATTGCTATAAATGAAAATAACCAAAATAGAGATTTTAATTCGATTTTAATTCTAGTTCCTGAGCAGATATGCAGAAGTATAAAAGCAGAAATTGCTGGGCCAAATCCACCAATTAAAATGATTCCAAGATTGATGTCTTTTGGTAAGCTTATAATCATTGGAGTAAACCAAAATGACCAAGTGATAATGAAGGTTATTATTAAATAACTTGTAATTGGATTTGATTTAATTAGTCTTTTCATCTTTTAAAAATTAAAGTTTGCACATAACTTGTTTATATCGTCAACTTTACTAGATAAAGTTAACCAAAAAGCCCTTATTGGTATGTATTCTATAATAATTCCAATATTTGATTACACTTTATTTTTATTGTAAATATAATCTTCTTTGATATTAAACAAAAGGATACCTTTGCACCATATGAATGAGTATGATTTAATTGTGATAGGAGGTGGTCCTGCTGGCCTGTTGGCAGCTGGCAGGGCTGGCGAACTGGGAGCGAAGGTACTTGTCCTTGAGAAAATGAGACAGCCTGGGAGAAAGCTTCTGATTACCGGTAAAGGTAGATGCAACATCACCAATGATTCTTCCCTTGTAGATTTCATTACACATGTTCACCCCAATGGTCGTTTTTTGCGATATGCTTTCTCTCAATTTTTTTCAACTGAAATAATTCGCCTTTTAAATAATCATGGGGTAAAAACTACCCTCGAACGAGGTGGACGGTATTTTCCGGTTAGTAATAAAGCAGCAGATGTGCAACAGGCCTTGTTAAAATGGGCAAGCGATTCCAAAGTAGAAATTCGGTGTGGGTACAGGGTGGAAAAGTTAATTGCAGAAAATAGTATCATTCAAGGCTTAATTGCCAATGGCCAGTCATTCAATTCAAAAAATATTGTTCTTGCTACGGGTGGAAAATCCTATCCTGCAACCGGTTCCAATGGCGAGGGCTATGAGCTGGCCAAAAAAGCAGGGCATTCTATCGTGCCCGCAAAACCTTCCCTTGTACCACTGGAAACAGAGGGGACAACAGCTCAGGCTTTACAGGGTTTAAATCTTAAAAATGTAAAAGCAACGGTTTGGGTAAATGATAAAAAAACCGATGAGCAATTTGGAGAAATGCTCTTTACTCATTTCGGATTATCAGGACCTATAATACTGACAATGAGCAGGAATATAGTCATGGAGTTGAGCAAGAACAGCAAAATAGAAGTCTCTATTGATCTAAAACCTGCCCTTGATGAACAAAAGCTTGATAATCGCCTGATACGTGATTTGGATGATCAGGGGAAGAAAAAAATTGGTAATATATTCCGATCATGGCTGCCATCCAAAATGATTCCTGTTTTTCTGGATACATTGGAACTTGATCCTGAAAAAGAAGGACACCAGATCTCATCAAAAGAGCGGAAAAAGATTAGGAATCTTTTGAAAAATTTCCGATTCAAGATATCGAATTATCGTTCATTTAAAGAGGCCATAATTACAGCCGGTGGTATTCCTACCCGGGAAATATCATCAAAAACTATGGAATCGAAAATAGTGAAAGGACTGTTTTTTGCCGGGGAAGTAATTGATTTAGATGCTGACACAGGAGGTTATAATTTACAGATTGCCTATTCTACCGGCTGGCTGGCTGGGAATTCATGTGCTTAAATATTAGTTTACTCAAATAATTTAATCCGTTTTTTTTGCAGCCTCAAGTATATTCTCCATAACTTTTATTGGACCATTGGGAAACCAGGCATTAACCAAAAATTTTGGAGCAGAAACTACTGGTGAAAATTTTGAATGTATACTAATCTTAATCTCACCCGTTTCTATCTCCTGAAATTCATATTCAACATCACTTAAAATCATCCGTTTTACTTCTTTGTCCTCAAATAGGTCAGGTGTTGCAACACCCTGAAAGCTTATAGTTTTTTGATCCTCACTTATAAACCTTTTAAATGTTGTAATACAATCTGATTTGGGAACCGGCCAGGGCGGATTGAAAAAATAGTAAATAAGCCACTCATCCTCCGATATAACTTTAATGGTCTCACTTTGCTCAGTATTTTGAAAAATTTCTTTATGCATTGAGATATTAGAGAGCAAATTCGAACAGCTGGAAAGACTTACTAAATTAGTAGTAGTATATGACTTATATTCAACTATTTGTAATTTATTGCCATCCTCATCAATACCATTGGAAATTTTACTGGAAACATGAATCTCTCCATCCTTTGAAGTATACTGCTTCCATTTTCCCTCTTCCTGACCAAAGGCAGCGATATTTATCAATCCAAATATTAAAAAGAAAGCAATTGCTCCTATCTTCATTTTATGAATTTTAATTGGCAGTGACATGAACCTAAAATACACCTTTACTTACTATTAATGCTGATGAAAGGCTGCTGATACAAACTCCAGTACAACCGGAAGGGATTCCCGCCAGTAGGTCCAATTGTGGGCCCCATCGCGTATGCGAAATTCATGAGGAATCTCCTTTTTGCGCATTTCAATATGCACCAGGCTGTTCCCCTCATACAGAAAATCATCATCACCACAATCAATAAACCAGCGAACAGATTCAATCTCCTTTTTCGGTTTGTTTTTTATTAATTCAACCGCATTATGCTTTTCAAAATACTCCTTAACAAGGTCTTCTGAATAATTTTCATTGTTCCGCATATTCCTGTTCTTAAAATCATCAATAGTCAGGGGCCCTATATAAGCACTTAAGGGACAAGCTGAAGAAAAGAGCTCAGGATGATGAAGCGCATACATGAAGGAACCACCACCACCCATGGATAGGCCGGCAACAGCACGATACCGCTTTTCTCCTTTAATGCGATAGGTTTTTTCTACATAGGGCATTAGTTCTTCAAAGAAGAAGTCTTCATAATTCCAGTCACCTTTAATGCTGTTAAAATATCCTCTTTGACCTGTATTGGCATCAGGCATAACAATTATCATTGGGGTGGCACTGCCATCTCTAACACTTTGATCGGCTATACGCAAAACTTCCCCAAACTGAACCCAACCGGTTTGATCATCACCAGCACCATGCAGTAAGTACAAAACAGGATAACTTCTTTCAGAGGATTCGTAATCGGGTGGGAGGTAGATGGCATATTTCCTTTCACTTTTCAGGATTTTACTTGTCATGGAAAGATCATCGTACACTTTGCCAGTTTGTGCTGAAATAAAAAAAGTAATTAAGAGGGTATTACTCAAAAAAAGGAACAATCTTTTCATATTAAATTTATTTTATTTTTTATACAATTAATAAACCATATTTTAATTTTAATATTTTACAGCAGGAAGGATTTCTTTTTGCAGCATTTTATAAAATTTCTTATGATATCCACCCTTATAATTTTGTGCTGTTGAAACAACAATGAACGGTTTATGTATGGCTTGTTGCGGAAAATCAGCTATGATTTACAGTCGCAGCCGAAAGATAGAGAATTGCTACCGAATTCCAATTAAGGAATTCAATAACAATTAGCTATATAGCTTGTTGTGTGTAGTTATTATCATTTACAATTTCATTAAATACCTGTACATCAGTATTTCCCTCGGTGCTTATGAATAAAATATTAGTGCTCTCGTCTATTTCAAGAGCATCTTTAATTGCTTTAAATTCGTCTTCAATCAAAAGGGCTAGAAAGCCGGCAAAACCTCCAGCTCCTGATTCGCCCGAAATAATTCGTTTGTCTGAACCAATTGGAAAATACAATTCCCGAATAGCTCGTTTTGCGTATTTATCACTGATTTTTAAAGAATAGTCGACTCCGTTTTTTAATAAATTCCATGCACTTAAGGAGGGTGTTTCACAGTTCAAACCTGCCATAATTGTGTTACTATTTCCTTCTGAAGTTGATATCTTATTATTCTGAAATGAAAGAAGAATTCCATCTGCTTCTTCAGGCTCTACAATTATTATTTTAGGTCTTTTTGCACCATATTTATTTAGATAATAGTAAATGCCTGCTGCAGCCATACTTCCAACACCAGCTTGCAGGAATACAATGTCTATATTTGGCTCTAAACTTGTATGAAGATTTTCTTCTAATTCTTTAAATAATGTTAAATATCCAGACATTATCAAAGCTGGTATTTCTATATAACCCTTCCATGCAGTGTCTTGAATTAAAGTCCAATTGTTAGCTTTGGCCTCATTTTCCGCACATTGACATGCCTCGCTATAATTACCATTTATCTGAACAACTTTTGCGCCTTCTTTTTCTATGGCTTTAATTCGTTCTGTAGTCGTGTCCTTCGGAACCAAAACAATGGACTTTTTACCAAACTTCTTTGCTGCCCAGGCTACTGCTCGTCCATGATTACCATCAGTAGCAGTGACAAACGTTTCGATAGTAGGATCCTTTTCTAATGTCTGGTGAATTGCATAAGATGCCCCTAAAACTTTAAAGGCATTTAAACCAAATCTGTGGGACTCATCTTTCATGTATATATTTCCAACATTATATTTTTTAGAAAGATTGGACAATTGGATTAATGGTGTCGGTTTATATATAGGCAGTGAGGTATGAAATTCAGTAGCGTCATGCTTTTGAAGTATAGAAATTGTTAAATCATTACTTATGATATTATTGGGTGTGTTTTTATAATATTTTTCATTCATACTACAATCAAAATCTCTTTGCTATTCTTAATTGTACACAATGAGGAACTGCAGTTGAATTACCCGCTGAATCATGCATTACATTTTGCTTTTGTTAGCCTTTCGTTAATATCTGTTTTTAATTGAAAATTGTTCTAAAGTTATTCAAATTTTTTAGCCTCTTGATTGCCATTTTGATGTAAGGTTAAGCTTTTAATTTTACCATTTTCATCTTTGTTAAATGTAATTTGTGCATCAACTATCTTACTATAAAACCGGTTTTGGGATGAAGCAAATACTTCACTCTTCGATTGCCCTGTAGGATGAATAAACAAACGCTTATCTTCCCTGATTATTGATAATATAAGGTCTTGTGTTAATTGATACTTTCCCACATATTGCTGCAATAATTCTTCAGGAACTATTAGGTTTTTAACCAAACTATCGGTATTTACATTGAGACCTTTTAATAGTTCCAGAGCGCTTGTGTTGTTTCCGTTTAGCTCTATGGATTTTTTATAGTTATTAACCGATTGAAGGGTGTCTCCCCCTGCCAACAGAGCTTCGCCATAGCTATCGTATACATTTGATGATGAAGGATTATAATCAACATTGAATTTGAAAACTGCTAAAGCCTTTTCAATATCTTGTTTTCCTAAGAAGAAATATCCCAGGGTATTTATACCGGTTTCATCTACTTTGAATTTATCAGGTTCAGCATCCAACATTTTCCTAATGCTATTCATTACAGATTTAACATCACCGGATTTGAGCATTTTTGCCATTTTATTTGAAACAGGTATTGTTGGCAAAGTATATGATTTTCCTTCTAAAATATCATCCAAAGCATCCATAATAGCTCGATTTTCAGAAGCATCACCATGATTGGTAAGTATGATATAACCACTCTTATTATATAGATTTCGTTTGATGAAAGTTCTGTAACCATTTAGCCCACCTGAATGCTGTACTACTTTCCGCCTGTCTTTTCCAGATACTCCCCAACCATAACCATAATTAATTGATTCCCCATTATTTAGTTTTGCACGAGTAAATGCTTCTTCAAGGGTAGATTCCCGTATTAACTTTTCAGAATACAATGCCTGGTCCCAAAGGAATAAATCATCAATTGTTGAAAATATACCACCTGCTCCGGTAGTAAAAATTTCATAATCATCTAACTCTCCTGATTGATTATACCCAACAGCCCTGTTTTCAATTTTTGGAGCAGATTCATCATACACAAGTGTATTGTTCATTTCCAGTGGCTTAAAAATGTTGGCTTCCATAAATTTATGAAAGGGCATACCTGAAACTTTTTCAACAATAAGTGCAAGAAGTACATACCCACCGTTACTATAACTATATTTATCTCCAGGACTAAAATCTAATTGCTCTTGTTTTACAAGCAGTTCCTTTACATCCTTATTTGTAAGCCCTTTTTTATAAATACCAAAACGGTAGTGATTTGCTATTCCTGATGTATGTGTCAACAGTTGTTTTATTGTAATGGAATCGGCATACTCCGGAAACTCAGGGAAATAGAAAGACAAATTATCATTATAAGATAGTTTATTTTCCTCAGCTAAAATCATAATAGCCATAGCAGTAAACTGCTTTGATACCGAAGCCAAATAAAAAACAGAGGATTCATTTAGCATTCGGTTATTATTTTTATCGGCAAAACCGAAAGCACTTTTATAAATTGGTTTACTGTTTTGACTTACTAATATTACACCATTAAAAATACCATTTTCATAACTGTACTGCATCAATTTTTCAATTTTTGCCGATTCAGTTTCTGTGACAGCAGTGGTATATGATTGAAATAACACAGAGCCTGATACCGATAGGAGTAGAATCCAAATTGTAAAAGTGTTCTTCATGATTGTTGTTTTTAAGCTGCTTTTAATATTAAATATAGAACATATTTTTTTGAGTTATAAAAATAGTTTTTTTGTCTGTTTTAATGAAGGCTACGGTCAGCGGTATGATTAGTGCCGCTTTCCAGTGTCTTTATTAAGTTATATTGTTCTTTTCTTTTCAATCATCAGTTACTTACTTACTTACTTGCAATTAGTAGCGGCATTAAATATGACCGCACTTTATATTTACATCGTTAATTAACAATAGTTGTCTAAAAAGGTGTATATAATTAACTTTCATAATTATAATAATGTTACTAACTTGTTGATTAAAATAAGGAATGGGGTGAACTTTATGACCGCAGAGGACAAGTCCCTATCAACATTAATAGTCCCCATTCCTTTAACAAGTTGCAAGTAACCATTTAGAATCTCAGGCGTGAGGGCCTTTTAAAGTTAATAGTTCAGGCAACTTATTATTAATCAAACATAAAGTTATGAAAAACAAAGAATTAATCGGTATTGATGTCTCAAAAAATGTACTTGATGTCTTTATCCTGGGACTGAGTTATCACTTTACAGTTGAGAATAAGCCAGCGGGATATGCCAAACTTCTTGAGACTTGTTGTTTAAAATTGGGTTGTAAAAAGGATCAACTCTTTTTCTGTTTTGAACATACTGGCAGATATAGTTGGCTGTTGAGTATTTTCCTGAGTGAGAGTTCAATAGTATATACCAAGGTGCCGGCCATGGATATCAAGCAGTCAAGGGGTATGACCAGGGGCAAATCAGATAAGAAAGATGCCCAAATGATTGCCCAGTATGCATATAGGAAACGCGATGAGCTCATACCAACAGAACTCCACTCTCCAGAGGTTGCAGAACTAAGACAGCTATTGTCTCTGCGTAATAAGTTGCTCAGACACCGTACAGCGTATAAGAACAGTATCAAGGACCTGCAGGACTGTTTCATGGAAGGGGAGACTGAGTTTATTAGAGTTACTCAAGAGAGGCTAATTAAGAACATAAATGGTGAAATAGATAATGTAGAAGGCCAGATAGATAGTATCATCAAATCGATGCCGGAGTGGGAGCGAAATTACAGGTTGATGCAAACAGTAAAGGGAATTGGTCCTGTTGTAAGCAGGTATATTATAATCTACACAGAGAACTTCACTCGCTTCACTGATCCGAAGAAATTTGCCTGTTATGCTGGTATTGCACCTTTTGAGTACTCCTCCGGTACTTCCATAAAAGGAAGAACCAGGCTTCACCCATGTGCTAATAAACAGCTAAAATCATTACTCAATATAGCTGCTATGGGAGCTGTTAGGTTAAAAGGAGAGTATAAAACATATTATGAAAGAAGAACAGAGGAAGGTAAAAACAAAATGAGTACACTTAATATTATTAGAAACAAGTTGCTATTTAGAGTTTTTGCTGTTGTAAAAAGGCAAACTCCATATGTGGATCTGACAATGTTCGCAGCTTAAAAATCAATGTGAAATATTTGTTTTTCCCTTAGAAGAGTGTTATGGCCTGTTGTATTTCTCTTTGATTTTTAGAGAAAGTACCTAGAGGCAACTAAAAGTAGAACGATAGCAATTATTGTTATGTAGGGATACGGACTTGCAAAATTAAAAGTCATTCCCATATTTGAATAAAGCTTTGGAACCATCAATCTTGGGTCTTTTCGGTTAAAATAGAATGGACCCCTCCAGTTTCCAGAATCTTTTCTCATTGCTTCGAGAATCTGTTCATCAAGTTTTGTTTTCATTTATGCTAGTTCTATTATAATAATAGTAGATCATTCGCAATTGGCCATAACGGTAAATTGTATGTTGTGTAGAGGTTTACGGTGAGCTTCTTTGTTGGCCGATGCCGAAGGTTGTGCGAGAATACCCCCCCCAAAAAACCTACAAACAACCGCTATACAATATACAAAATGTTGTGGCCAGTAATTATTTATCTCAACATGAAACTAATCGGAATCACAGTATATGATTCTACTGGTTTTCCTTTAATCTCTGCTGGTTTCCATTTCGGCATTAATTCAATAATTCTTAATGCTTCTTCATTAAATCCTCTGCAACCATCAAGTCCTCGCAAAATTACAAAGTCCGATAATTCGCCTTGTTCATTTATTATCACTCTCACATATACTTTTCCAATGCAATCGTCTTGACTTGGCCAAATTCCATTTTCTCCAATAAATTTCTCAATACTTTTCTTTGTCTCCTTTTCTCCTTCGTATCGAAATTGTGCGTATTTATCAACTTTCCAATAAGCCGTGGTCGGATTGTCAATCGTTTCGCATTTATAATCGGTGTAAGGAATCTTAATTGGCAAGGTATATCTTACTCGAATTGGTTTATCTCTTTGTAATCCTGGTTCCCAGTCAGGCAAGAGTTTAATCACTCTTTTAATTTCATTTTCAATCAAGCTGTCATTTACCAACCATTCCAGTCGTTGGATATATTCTGGATTTGTCTGGATATTAATTACTTTTCCTGTCGTGTCAATTACGAAAAAAACAAAAACTTTTCCTTGATGGTTACTGTAATTCAGAATCTTAAAATCAAGATTATTTTCAATGAAACACCATAAAGAATCTTCTCCTCCGTGAAATTTAGGAGGAGTCTCAATGAATGTTATCATTTCTTCGTCAACCGAAAGAGAATCTATGCTGATTTCATTCTCAATCTGAGAAAACCCAGTTAATCCTAAAGTCATCATGATTAATATTATCAAAATTCTCTGCATGTTCGGTCTGTTTTTATTGGCCACAACTTGTTTATATATGAACTATTACAAGCTAAAAGTACCGAATAAATCCTATATAGCTATGTATTGTATAATAATTCCAATATTTGATTACACTTTATTTTTATTGTAAATATAATCTTCTTTGCTATTAAACAAAAGGATACCTTTGCAACATATGAATGAGTATGATGTAATTGTGATAGGAGGTGGTCCTGCCGGTCTGTTGGCAGCTGGCAGGGCTGGAGAATTGGGAGCAAAGGTACTTGTTCTTGAGAAAATGAAACAGCCTGGAAGAAAGCTATTGATTACCGGTAAAGGGACGCTGTAATATTTGCAATAATTCTCCTGTCGATGAATTCATTACACATGTGCACCCCAATGGTCGTTTTTTGCGTTATGCATTTTCTCAGTTTTTTTCAACTGAAATAATAAGCCTATTAAATAATCATGGGGTAAAAACTACCCTCGAGCGTGGTGGACGCTACTTTCCGGTTAGCAATAAAGCTGCAGATGTACAACAGGCCCTGTTAAAATGGGCAAGCGATTACAAAGTTGAAATTCGCTGTGGGTACAGGGTGGAAAAATTAATTGTGGAAAATAATATCATTAAGGGCTTAATTGCCAATGGCCAGACATTCAATTCAAAAAATATTATTCTTGCTACGGGTGGAAAATCCTATCCTGCAACTGGATCCAATGGCGAGGGCTATGAGCTGGCCAAAAAAGCAGGGCATTCTATCGTGCCTGCAAAACCTTCCCTTGTACCACTGGAAACAGAGGGGACAACAGCTCAGGAATTACAGGGTTTAAATCTTAAAAATGTAAAAGCAACGGTTTGGGTAAATGATAAAAAAACCGATGAGCAATTTGGAGAAATGCTCTTTACTCATTTTGGGTTATCAGGACCTATAATACTGACAATGAGCAGGAATATAGTCATGGAATTGAGCAAGAAAAGCAAAATAGAAGTCTCGATTGATCTAAAACCTGCCCTTGATGAACAAAAGCTTGATAATCGCCTGATACGAGATCTGGATGAACAGGGGAAGAAAAAGATTGGTAATATATTCCGATCATGGCTGCCATCCAAAATGATTCCTGTTTTTCTGAATACATTGGAACTTGATCCTGAAAAAGAGGGACACCAGATCTCATCAAAAGAGCGGAAAAAGATTAGGAATCTTTTGAAAAATTTCCGATTCAAGATATCGAATTATCGTTCATTTAAAGAGGCCATAATAACAGCCGGTGGTATTCCTACCCGGGAAATATCATCAAAAACTATGGAATCGAAAATAGTGAAAGGACTGTATTTTGCAGGGGAAGTAATTGATTTAGATGCTGACACAGGAGGTTATAATTTACAGATAGCCTATTCTACCGGCTGGCTGGCTGGGAATTCATGTGCTTAAATATTAGTTTACTCAAATAATTTAATCCGTTTTTTTTGCAGCCTCAAGTATATTCTCCATAACTTTTATTGGACCATTGGGAAACCAGGCATTAACCAAAAATTTTGGAGCAGAAACTACTGGTGAAAATTTTGAATGTATACTAATCTTAATCTCACCCGTTTCTATCTCCTGAAATTCATATTCAACATCACTTAAAATCATCCGTTTTACTTCTTTGTCCTCATAAAGGTCAGGTGTTGCAACACCCTGAAAGCTTATAGTTTTTTGATCCTCACTTATAAACCTTTTAAATGTTGTAATACAATCTGATTTGGGAACCGGCCAGGGCGGATTGAAAAAATAGTAAATAAGCCACTCATCCTCCGATATAACTTTAATGGTCTCACTTTGCTCAGTATTTTGAAAAATTTCTTTATGCATTGAGATATTAGAGAGCAATTTCGAACAGCTGGAAAGACTTACTAAATTAGTAGTAGTATATGACTTATATTCAACTATTTGTAATTTATTGCCATCCTTATCAATACCATTGGAAATTTTACTGGAAACATGAATCTCTCCATCTTTTGAAGTATACTGCTTCCATTTTCCCTCTTCCTGACCAAAGGCGGCGATATTTATCAATCCAAATATTAAAAAGAAAGCAATTGATCCTATCTTCATTTTATGAATTTTAATTGGTAGTGACATGAACCTAAAATACACCTTTACCAGACTATTAATGCTGATGAAAGGCTGCTGATACAAACTCCAGTACAACCGGAAGGGATTCCCGCCAGTAGGTCCAATTGTGGGCCCCATCGCGTATGCGAAATTCATGAGGAATCTCCTTTTTCCGCATTTCAATATGCACCAGGCTGTTCCCTTCGTAAAGAAAATCATCGTCTCCACAATCAATAAACCAGCGAACAGATTCAATTTCTTTTTTCGATTTGTTTTTTATTAATTCAACTGCATTGTGGTTTTCGAAGTACTCCTTTACAAGGTCTTCTGAATAATTTTCATTGTTACGCATATTCCTCTTCTTAAAATCATCAATAGTCAGAGGCCCTACATAAGCACTTAACGGACAGGCTGAGGAAAAGAGCTCAGGATGATGAAGCGCATACATAAAGGAACCACCGCCACCCATGGATAGGCCTGCAACAGCACGATAACGCTTTTCTCCTTTAATGCGATAGGTTTTTTCTACATAGGGCATTAGTTCTTCAAAAAAGAAATCTTCATAATTCCAATCCCCATTAATGCTGTTAAAATATCCCCTTTGACCTGTATTGGCATCAGGCATAACAATTATCATTGGGGTAGCACTGCCATCTCTAACACTTTGATCCGCTATACGCAATACTTCCCCAAACTGCACCCAACCGGTTTGATCATCACCAGCACCATGCAGTAAATACAAAACCGGATAACTTCTTTCAGAGGATTCATAATCGGGTGGGAGGTAGATGGCATATTTCCTTTCACTTTTCAGGATTTTACTTGTCATGGATAGATCATCGTACACTTTGCCAGTTTGTGCTGAAATAAAAAAAGTAATTAAGAGGGTATTACTCAAAAAAAGGAACAATCTTTTCATATTAAATTTATTTTATTTTTTATACAATTAATAAACCATATTTTAATTTTAATATTTTACAGCAGGAAGGATTTCTTTTTGCAGCATTTTATAAAATTTCTTATGATATCCACCCTTATAATTCTGTGCTGTTGAAACAACAATCATTTTCATCTCAGGAAAAACAAATATGAACTGACCTGCTCTTCCATTTGCATAATATGCTAAAATTTCACGATTTCTGATGTTGAAACTCCTAATCCACCATTGAAATCCATACCAGCCTGATCTGGTTTTAATTTGTGGTTGAGTTGATCTTTGGATAAAATTTTCAGAAAGTATTTGTTCCCCATTCCAATTCCCATTGTTCAAATACAGCAATCCGAATTTGGCCATGTCTCTTGCACGAAGAGCCAAACCTCCACCGGTAGCCAATAGCTTATTCTTTCTACTGGCCCAACTATAATCTGAAATTTCTAACCGGTTAAAAAGATTCATTTCTGCAAATTTATCAGTCTCAATTCCGGTAGCTCTATTAACAATTTCACCCAGTATTAATGATACGCCGCTGTTGTAACTAAATTCCAGTCCTGGTTTGCTTTCTAAAGGCTTGTTTAGGCAATATTTAATTAAATCATCACTTCGTTCCATTTTGTTGACATCATTACCAGGATTATTATAGGAAATTTCCAGCTCATTCCACTGTAGGCCAGCAGACATGGTTAATAAATCGTAAAGCTGAATTCTTTCCTTCCCCCCGGTAAATATATCAGTATGTTCAGGAAAAAACTCTTTTACCGGAAATTTTGTATCCTGAATAAAGCCCTGCTTAATGGCCAGACCAACTAAAGCAGAATTAACACTCTTGGTAACGGAAGCCTGATTTTGTAGTCTTTCCCTGAAGACTTTATTAACAAAAGGACCACTTATTTTGCCATTGGCCCAAAAATATTCTTCAAGTAGAATCTTCCCATTTCTTACAATCAACAGGCTGTGAATGTCATCATATTTGCCCTTTTTAATTTGATTTATTAGATCTGATAGTTTATTTTTATCCATGCCTTCCGATTCAAGGTCAGCACAAAGCCATTGATCATCCTTCTGTTCAGGAATTTCATATATAAATTCATTATTCTGGCAATTTTCAAGACTATCAAGAAGTCGGATAGTATCTTTATCCTCTAATCGTTCTAGGAGGAATGGAGAGTCCATATTCTTATAATTCAAAGGAATAGAATTTTTATCAGCACTGATACGCCCCTCAAAGTCATTACCCCAGAACTCAAGCAACCCATTTTCAAAGGATATATCATCATCGTTAAGCCAAACCCTGCATTGTGGACCCAATTCGTAAACAATGGATTGTTCAAGCTTTCCTTTAGAATTAATAACAATCTTTCGTAAGAGCTGTTTCATTCTTTAATTCCATCGTTCAATACAGTATTCCTTCCAATACCCTGTTATATCCTCCCATTCTTTATCCGTTTCATCTGATCTTATATTACACCCAGATATAAAAACACATATCCTTAAAAGGATGGCAATAGGAAGTTCAAAATAAATCATGCTAAATCTGGGATTTTGAATGAATCTGGACATTTATGCTCTTTATGATTACTGGAAAAATAAAAGTATGAATACTTCAAGAAATACTGATGCTTAATGTTACTTGTACTTTGCATCCGATAAATTCACGATTTCTATAATTCCCAATCCATAAGACCAAAAATCTTTCGAATTGCATGATGCAAAGGTAATTATTACCAAAAACAAATAAATAGTTTTTTATAAAACTCATAAGCTTATTACTGCCAGACAGATTCCAGCGTATATGGTCCATCTTTCTTCACCCAGAACTGCCCGGTAATATATCGGTATCCTTTTTCCAATTCTGAGATTTGTGCCATCTCATCAGCAGTTAGGGTGATGTTGTCTGCGGACAGATTCTGAGCCATCCTTTCAGGGTTAACCGATTTTGGTATTACTGAAATATCTCTCATAAGCACCCAACTCAATAATACCTGGGCGGGAGTAATTCCTTTTGTTTCAGCAATAGAAACAATGGTTTCATTTTGCAACAAACTAGGCTCATTTCTTGCCTTCATTAAAATGGGCCTATCAGATGAACCGAGAGGGGAATAAGCTGTCAATAGAATTTCATTTTCCTTGCAAAATTGATAAAGATTGTCCTGTTGCAAATAAGGGTGTAATTCAACCTGGTTCATTTCAGGTTTAATGCTTGACTTATCTAAAAGAAGTGATAGGTTCTTTACGCCGAAATTACTAACTCCAATATGCCTGGCAAGACCCATAGATACTGCAGACTCCATAGCTTCCCAGGTTTCGGTTAGAGGTAATTCTTCAAGCGAAACCAGATCATTTCCCGAAGAGGCCAGAAATACACCTTTTCTGATAGCAACCGGCCAGTGAATTAGAAATAAATCGAGATACTCAATTTGTAAGTCTTTCAGGGTCTTTTTAAGAGCCGGTATCACATCTTCCCTGGCATGGGAATCATTCCATAGTTTGGATGTAATCCATAGCTCATTTCTATTAACAAGCCCTTCAGCGATAGCTTCGGATATAGCCTGACCAATTTCTGCTTCATTTCCATAAATGGGAGCACAATCGATATGCCTGTATCCCAATTCTATAGCCGTCTTTACAGCCTCATATACCTTGCCCGGCTCAGATTTCCAGGTTCCCAATCCAAGTGCCGGCATTTTATCTCCATTTTTAAATTTCAATGTATTCATGCCATATATTTTAAAGTGATTTATTCTCAATTCCTATTCTTCCTCTTCTTCCAGGCGTGTAAGTATTATTTTTACATCTTCTCCATCCATTCCTGGCACTACCATTTCAATTGTCTCATTCACAACTTTACAATCATGATGGATGGTCATGCCATAAATATCCACATCAAAAGAGAAATTATCGCCATCTACCTTGCCATTTAAAATTTCCAGGTCTCCTGCAGGGCCAAGGGAAGTTCCAGTCAATGAATCCCCATTTACTACTTTAAAATTAAATACCAGCTGCATCTCTCCTTCAGGGCCCTGCATTTTCCCTCCCCATTTTCCATCAAAATCAGACGCATGGGTGCAGATACCAAATGCAATAGCCGCAAAGATTAGAACAACTCGCAACATAATATTTCCCTTTCTTTATTCGTGAATCAATATAGAATAATTGCCTATGAATTTAAAATTCAAAACTATCTCACCTGCTCCAAATATCCAAGTACAAAAACAGCGGGAGCATTCCAATTGATGCATACCTCATTTGAAGCAAAACTATCCTGTACATCCTCAAAAGATTTAGCTGGAAAATCTGAATGGTATTCAACAGTATTTGCATCTTGCTTATGGTGATTCGGCCCCCCCAGAATAAAACCAGGAACAGGTTCTTCAATGCCGTCAGCTCCACTTGGGCGGTGGTGTGGAAACATTCCCCTTTTTGATCCAAAGCCGGTTAAAAAGCAATAACCGGTGGCATTTTTCCCGAAAATATAATCGTTAATCTGTTCTGCACCCACCAGATACTTTTCCTCGTTGTTTAAACTATGAGCCATGCACAAAATCATCGCCTGATTCAGGATATCACTGTTTGAGCCCCATTCATAACGATCTAAAGCAATCCGGTATGGATTATTATCTATTTTAGCCAGAATTTCATCAGCCAGGGCCAGATGCCCCTCTTTTAAGCCAGATGCAAGTTCTGTCATCCAATGATTCCAGATTATTTAACAAAGAGTGAAAAGCATTGTTTTTAACAAAGAACTTCCAGCTATTTGTTAGTTTATGATTGTACTCCTGATTGTATTTTTTGAGATTATTTAAATATTCTTCATTTTTTGTTGTGATGTATAATTCTGCAGCTGCCCAATAGAAATCGTCCGTGAACTCATCGTCTCCATATTCACCGGTCACAACATCTTCGGGATTCTATATACAACATTATCATTCAATACTGCCCATTTCCAGGCCTTTTCAGCAGCATTTAATGCCAAAGTTGCCCAATCTGGGATCATACTTTTCAAATAAGCGTGAGGCTTGGGCTAAAACAGCAGCATAATCCAAAGTTGCAGCAGTACCTTTTCCAATGATCATTCTTTCAAGATCGTAATCTTCAGGCATAATGAAACCACTAAAGGTTTTTGCGGTTAACTTATGATATACGCCACCATCTTTATCCTGCATAGTTAAAATCCAGTCCAATTCGTATTTTAACTCATCCATCAGGTCATTGATCTCATTTCCACTTTCGGGAATATTAAGTGAACCATCAGCAACAGCATCAGGATATAGCTCAATAAACTGTAGCATTTGGCCAACTGAAAAAGACGCATTTACAATATATTTACCATAATCACCAGCATCGTACCACCCGCCCGGAGAATTAAGTGTTCCCCCGGAATGCCCTGAAGAGGGGTGATATACACATTTATCATCCGGATGGCCAGCTGCCCTTTTATAAATACCACCATATTTTTCTTCAATGGGCATAGAGGCTCTCTGAAAGTAAAAACTTTTAATTGCTGCCTTTAATGCCTCATCATATAAATCTTCCTTAATCACAAACTTCATAGATTGGATTTTCCCATCTACCAAAATGGAATATTCTCCCGGAGCATTGAATACACTAAAGTCACCAAGCATTACTTTTTCTCCTGAAGAATCCCAGCTACCATTGTCCATCAATTCCCCACTGAAGACTACTTTTCCGTCAGCATTTAGAAGCTTAAAGGAACTTGCCTCTGTATCTACTAGCAGGAATTGTTTAACTGAGGCAGGATAATAGCCAATTTGATTGAATCTGATTTCCTCTGTGAATGATATTTCTTCATTAGTATGTGCACATGATGTTAATGCAAATACAATGAGAAGGAAAATAAGGAAGATGTTTTTCATGCTGTTTTTTTAGTAATCCAAGTTTATTAAATCTCCTGAATTTTGGAAGGATATTGAACTTTACCTCTGAATGCGAAGATAGGAAAAATGGGATTAAATTCATCAGGATAGGGAAGGCAAATACCAGGTGGCACCACCATGACAAATTGCAAACCCCAATAAGTCAATGACTTACCGGGGTTTTTTGTTAGGAGGTTGACGGTTCTGTTGATGATTTTTACGACTAATTCATAATCAGTTAATTACAGATGCTTTACAAAGACAAAGTATTCTACAACTCCTTAGAGAGTTTAACTAAATCTTAATCTTCAATAATTGGATTTAGGATATTAGGCCATCTCTTAAGTTTGCATGCTAATCAGTCTACTTTTTGCTGACGATTTAC